>JAPLXP010000013.1 GCA_026396015.1 Candidatus Nomurabacteria bacterium
TGTAGTGCATATAATAGAGGATCGCCATATGGCTATAGCGATGGCGTGCGAATTGACACAGAGCGGAGATTTTATATTGCTTGCTGGTAAGGGGCATGAGAAATACCAAGAGGTCAATGGTGTGAAAAATCATTTTGATGATATGGAAGAATTAAAAAAATATTTAAAATAATATGAAAAACTACAAGCAATTATTTAAAGATAAAAAGATTACGGTGATGGGGCTCGGATTGCTCGGTCGTGGTATTGGCTATACAAAATTCCTAGCACAATGCGGCGCGGACTTGATCGTGACTGATCTGAAGACAAGTGTTCAACTAGCTACATCATTGAAAGCACTTTCGAAATTCCCCAATATCAAATTTGTATTAGGCGAGCATAGGCTAGAGGATTTTCGTGGTAGAGATATGATTATAAAGGCAGCCGGCGTGCCGATGGATTCTGTGTATATCGCTGAGGCGAGGAAAAATAATATTCCGATCGAGATGGATGTATCGCTTTTTGCAAAATGTGCACCTGGTGTGCAGGTTGTTGGTATTACTGGTACTCGTGGTAAATCCATGACGACAAATCTGATATACGAAATATTGAAGTTCCAAGAAAAATCTTTAAAGAAAAGTGTATTTATTGGTGGTAACGTCCGCGGTGTAGCGACACTACCACTCCTGTCAAAAGTAAAAGACGGAGATATTCTCGTAGCAGAGCTAGATTCATGGCAGCTTCAAGGTTTTGGTGATTCAAAATTGTCTCCAAATATTTCAGTATTCACTAGCTTCATGACTGACCATATGAACTACTATAAAGACAATATGGATCTATATTTTTCCGACAAGGCCAACATCTTTAAACTCAAATCCAAACTTATCGTAGTAAAACCAAATACTGTAGCAGATTGGAAATTCGCAGTACCAGGCGTACATCAGATGGAGAATATGGCATGTGCTGTCGAGGTGGTAAAACTCTTTGGTATACCAGAAGCAAAGATTAAAAAAGCTGTAAAAGATTTCAAGGGTCTCGAAGGGCGCCTAGAACTAGTGAAAAATATACGTGGAGTAAAGATATACAATGACAACAATGCTACTACTCCCGAGGCGACAATCTCCGGCCTCCAAGCTCTTTCCCAAGGACTCTCCTTAGGAAAAGCTAAAATATCTGGAAGTCCGACTTCCAGATATTTACCTAATATAATTTTGATTTGCGGAGGAAATGATAAAAATATTCCAGTCACTGATTTTGTAAAAGCTATCAATAAATATTGTAAATTGGTAGTGACTATTCCTGGAACTGGCACGGAAAAATTAGTTTCTAGTAGCAAGGTTCTAGTGGAGAGTGTTAATACAAAGAATTTAAAAGATGCATTTAAATTAGCAACAGCATCTGCGAAAAAGGGCGATATCATCCTATTCTCCCCAGCCTTTTCTTCTTTCTCTCAGTACAACAATGAATATGAACGCAACGACGAATTTGTAAAATTAGTAAAAAAATTTAAATAAAATGAAAAAACAAATACTATTTATACGAGGCGGGGAGACTTTTGAGAATAAAGAAGATTTTTATGAATACCTGCAGGATAAGGAGATTGATCTTATTGATACTTGGAAATCATGGCGAGAATGGCTAGCAACTGAGATTGCAGAATCTTTTGATCTTATTGTACCTATTATGCCGTGCACACAGGATTCAGATTATAAAGCATGGAAAATTTGGTTTGAAAAATATTTGAATTTAATACCAGGAGATGAAATTATCTTGGTGGGGTATTCTCTAGGTGGAACTTTTCTTTTAAAATATTTAACTGAAAATAAAATCAATAAAAAAATAATTCAATTGAACTTGGTGTCTTCTTGTGTATTTGATAATTTTGATGAGGGTGCTACAAAAGAGAGATTAAATACTTTTAATTTTGATATTGAATCAATTGGGCAGTTGGATTCACTCTGCGATGATATTCATATATATCACTCAGAGGATGATAGCTGTGTGTCTTTTAAGAATTTTGAATTCATAAAAGAAAAATTGCCAAATGCTACACCACATGCTTTTACTGATCGAGATCATTTCTTTCAGTCCACATTCCAAGAAATTTTAGAGGTTATAAATAAATTAAAATAGTATGAAATTAATTTTAGCTTCAGATTTAAGTTTCCTTTTGAAATACGGTTATGATGCCGTAGGTATTCCAAAGGATCAAATGAAAATAGGCTGGGTCACTACTGCGTCAAAGGGTGAAAAGGATAGTAGTTTTATTGCTTCAACAAGAGATATTTTGATAGGTGAAAAATATAATTTTGAGGAATTTGATATAGAGGGCAAGACAAGTGAGGAGATCAGAAATTTTTTTAAAGATAAAAATGTAATTCATATAGAAGGTGGTAATACTTTTTATTTATTGAGAGCAATTCGAGAGACTGGTTTTTCCGAAATTTTAAAGGAATTAATAAATGAAGGACGGGTGTATATAGGCAGTAGCGCAGGTGCATATATAATGTGTCCAAGTATTGTAGTATCTGATTGGAATGATTCGAGTGTGGACCGTTTTGGCGTTACTGATTTTACTGCACTTGGTTATGTTCCTTTTGTTTTAAGAGTTCATTACAAGGAAAACAGAGAGGAACTCGTTCGTGAAAAAATGAAAACACTAGAATATCCTTTTAGAATTTTACGCGATGGGCAGGGTATAATAGTAGAAGATGGTAAATACACATTTATGGGTGATGGTGAGGAAGTAATTTTAAAATAATATGAACATCGACTTATCAAAAATTAAACATGTGCACTTTGTGGGTATAGGCGGGATTGGAGTCTCGGCTATTGCTCGTATGATGCTAGGAGAGGGTAAAGTGGTCAGTGGCCAGGATACAGGTGAAGGTGAGATTATTGATAGACTAAAAAAGCTCGGCATCGATGTGATACATGGGCAGTCTTTTGAGGATATTCCGGTAGATGCAGACTTGATCGTATACACTATCGCCATCGAATATTATGATCCGGAATTTTTCAAGAAATTAAAAGAAGGCAGTGTTCTGGCTTTATCATATCCGCAAATACTTGGAGCAATTAGTGCGGGGAAATACACTATCTCTATTTCTGGTACACATGGCAAGACTACGACTACGGGTATGATATCTCAGATATTGCGTGATTTAGGAAAAGACCCAACGGTAGTAATCGGTAGTCTACTCGCAGACGGAACCAATTTTGTGCACGGAGGTAGTGATTTATTTGTCGTAGAGTCTTGCGAGTACCGCAGATCATTCCTGAATATCAATCCAAATATTTTGGTGATTACAAATGTAGATGCTGACCATCTGGATTACTACAAAGATATCGAGGATATCAAAAATGCATTTCATGAATTAGCCATGAAGGTCCCAGCAGATGGATTTATAGTATGTGATCCAGATGACAACAATGTCGCAGACGTGATAGCAGGAGTAAAAGCAAAGATCATAAATTATCAAGAATTTTTTGATCCAACATTAAAATTAAAAGTTCCTGGTGTGCATAATAAAAAAGATGCAGCCTGTGCACTAGCAGTAGCAGATATCCTAGGGATAAAGAATATGGATGCCATCGGTGCTGTGTGTGATTTCCCTGGCACATGGAGAAGATTCCAATACAAAGGCGAGCTATATAGTGGGGCCAAGGTATACGACGACTATGCCCACCATCCAGCAGAGATAAAGGCTACACTCCAAGGTTTTCGTGAATTCTACCCAAGAGAAAAAGGATACAAGATTACAGTGGTATTTCAACCGCATTTATTTAGTCGTACAAAATCATTGATACGTGAATTCCCCGCAGGGTTTGCAGAAGCAGATTTAGTATTGCTCCTACCTATATATCCTGCACGTGAGGTTGATGATGGTACTATGTCTTCAGAAATATTGGCTGGTGAAATAAATAAATACGAAAACAATACTTTGGCATTTGCAGATTTTGCTACGGCAGAGGCGCATCTCGCAGATATGGATTTTACTGATCACGATATTATCGTATCTATGGGTGCCGGTGAAGCATTCAAAGTGGTAGATAAACTTCTCGCATGATAGAATGAGTGTAATGAAGTCAAAAATATTTCTCACAATTTTATTTTCTTTTTTAATTGTAAATGTAGCGATGGCTGCAGATACTTCTAATACTGGTTTTATTCCTGGGCAGATTTGGTATTCTGTGGACCCACTCATCGAAGGTGATACTGTAAAGGTATATACAATAGTATGGAATGGTGATACGAATCCACTTACAGCTACAGTTGAATTTTATGACAAGAATGTGATTCTCGGATCACGACCTGTATCAGTGCCTCGGGAGACTACACAAAATGTATCTATAAATTGGAAAGTGACCGCAGGTGATCATGTTATATCTGCAAAAATTCTATCATCAAAAATTATGGAATCTGGAAAGTCTTATCCTGTTGTATTGGCACGTAACACCACAGATGAGGACAGACTATTTGTACCTAAGGTATTAGAGCAGCTAGATGGCACGCCAGTGACTACAAATATAGCACTCAAGAGTAAGCTTGATGAGACTAAGTCAAACATATCAAATATATTACCTGATTCTATCTCAAAACCAGTTTCCAATACTATTGGAGGACTCGATGGCTTTCGTGATGAGACATATACAAAGATCACTGCACTGAAGAATGATACTCAAAAGGTAATAGATGGACTGAATAATGCAAAAACTCAAGTAAAAGGCACAGAGGTAAAGGCAAAGAATGTGGAGACCAAGAGTCTTGGTGGTGCAGACAAGCCTGTCGCATATGTAAAATTATTTATATTATCTATTTGTGGATTCTTGTTTGGATCACCATTTGTGTTTTACCTAGCATTGGTTATTCTGCTATTCCTTTTGATACGTTCTATATATAGAAAATTGAGAATCATATAGCTTATTTGTGTACATCTTGGATTTGCGTATAATGAATATATGCAAAGATTGATATTTTCTTCTGTTCTATTCCTTACTTTTTTTATATTTCCATGGTGGATTCCAGCCATATTATCACTTGCAGGCATATTCATTTATGTTGATTTTTATGAAGCATTGGCAATTGGTGTTATGTTCTTTGCTGTGTATTTCTCTGGTGGATTATTCTTGTCTGCATTCTATTATTCAGCATTTCTAATTGTATTATTTATAGGCCTGAATTACATTAAAAAATTCATGATCTTTTATCAAAAATGAAATTAAGATTTTTTAAAAATAAATATCGATCATCTGAAATCGCTCTAGACGAGGTATTTCTTGATTCCAAAAATCTACCCAATTTTAATACTCAGCAATTCGAAGGACGTATAGAAAAACCAATACCTAAAAGTTCCGCAATATTTTTGGGTAGCTTTTTTGTATTGATTGGTGTTGTCTTTGTATGGCAATTGGGATTTTTACAAATTCATGAAGGTGAAGCATATTTTAAAAAGAGCGAAAATAATACTCTCACAAAAAAGCCAATTTTCTCTGATCGTGGATTGATATATGATCGCAACGGTGTACTACTCGTATGGAATACTTGGAATAAGGAGAATGGTGAAAAACTGGAAGCACCGACTCGCTCTTATACAAAAGATTTAGGGTTTGCACATATTCTCGGATATGTCAGTCCTCCTGCAAAAGATAATTTTGGGAATTATTGGCAAGACAGCTTCCTGGGTAAGGATGGTGTCGAGAAATTTTATGATGCAGATTTAAAAGGTGTGAATGGTGTGCGCATTACAGAGACAGATGTAAAAGGTACTGTGCAATCTGAGAATATTGTTTCTCCTGCAAAACCTGGAACTGCATTGAATCTATCTATCGATTCTCGTATACAAAAGAAATTAAATAATTCAGTTATTGATATGGCACACAGTGTCGGATTTTCTGGTGGAGCAGGAGTACTTATGGATATACAGACAGGTGAGATACTCGCACTGACTAGTTATCCTGAATACAATCCGACTTTGCTATCTCTTGGGCAAGATAAAAAAACTATTAGTGAATATCTGACAGACAATAGAAAAGTTTTTATGAACCGCGCTACAAATGGACTCTATACTCCGGGTTCTATAGTAAAGCCATTTGTAGGATATGGAGCACTCGTAGAAGGTGTGATCAGTCCATTCAAGACAATCTTAGCCAATGGATCAATCGAGATTCCAAATCCATATTTTCCTGCACAAAAATCTGTATTTAAAGACCACGGAGTGTTCGGTAATGTAGATATAGAAAAGGCTATTGCTGTGTCATCTGATGTGTTCTTTTATGAAATCGGCGGAGGGTTCAAAGATCAAAAAGGTTTAGGTATCGTAAATATTGATAATTATGCTCGCATGTTTGGAATCGCTCAGAAGACAGGTATTGATCTGCCTGGTGAAAAAGAGGGTACAATCCCAACTCCAGAATGGAAGGCAAAGACTTTTAAAGGTGATGCTTGGAGAGTCGGAGATACATACAATACTGCTATCGGTCAGTATGGATTCCAGGTGACCCCAGTGCAGATAGTACGTGCTGTGGCTGCTATTGCCAATGGTGGCACACTAGTGACACCGCATGTGCGAGTAAAAGATACTGCGATGGAATCAAAAACATCAAAAATACAAATCGATCAAGACAAGATGAAATACATAAAAGAAGGAATGAGGAGAGCAGTGACCGAGGGTACTGCTCAATCTTTGAATCTTAAGAATGTCGCTGTAGCTGCAAAGTCAGGTACTGCCCAGATTGGAGTGGGGAATACAAATACAAACTCTTGGATTGAAGGATTCTTCCCTTATGACAAGCCTCGATACGCCTTTGTTGTGATGATGGAGCGCGGCCCCAAGGCTGCCAGTGGTAATGCCACTCGTGTAGCGAGTGAAATGGTGGATTATATGTCTGTATACACACCAGAATATCTAAAATAATACCCTTTACTTATTTCCTCAAAAACAGTATATTGGTTGGGTAATGAATGACACAAAATATATAACTGAAGATAAAAAAGATTTACTAATAGACGAGCTTCACTACTTGAAGACTGTTCGAAGAAAGGAAATTTTGGAATTACTAGAGGCTGCAAAGGCACTCGGAGATTTGTCAGAAAATGCTGAATACCACCAGGCCCGCGAAGATCAAGGTAAGACTGAAGATCGTATCAACCAGATCGAACACATGCTAAATTCTGCTGTAGTTGTAAAAAAGCACAGTAGTACAAATGTAGAGATCGGTACTAGTGTAACTGTTAAAAAAGAAGGTTCAAAAGAATCTGTAACATACAGTATCGTAGGTGCAGAAGAGGCAGACATGCTACAAAATAAAATCTCAAATCAATCTCCACTAGGGGCTGCACTATTCGGCAAGGCAAAGGGTGATGAAGTTGTGATAAAAACTCCAAAGGGTATTTCCAAATATTCTATTGTTGATGTAAAATAGCTCTATGGCTTCAACCGAAGAATTGCGCTCCGCGCGTTTATCAAAAATCGAATTACTAAAGAAAGCTGGGATGGATCCATTCACAGCTGTATCTTTGCGTACACATACAGTAGGAGAGGCTATCAGTGGCTTTCCTATGATGTCCGAGAACAAGACTCCCGTCACAATTTCTGGCCGAGTTGTTGCTCTACGTGGACAGGGTGCAATATTATTTTTTAATCTAAATGATGGCTCTGGTGTATTCCAAGGCTTATTGAAAAAAGGAAATCTTTCTGATGAAAACTTTTCTCTCTTTGTCGATACTGTCGACATGGCAGACTTCATCGAGGTGACTGGTACACTATTCACTACAAAGACTGAGCAGCAGACTATAGAGGTATCAGATTGGAGGATGCTGACCAAGGCCCTAGCACCTCTACCAGACAAATGGAGTGGCTTACAAGATGTAGAAGAAAGATTCCGAAAGAGATACCTCGATATTCTGACAACTCCAGAACTCTCAGAGATGTTCTACAAGAAAGCAAAATTCTGGGAAGTTACTCGTAACTTTATGAAAGAGCACGGATTCCTAGAAGTAGAGACTCCGACTATTGAGATCACTACAGGAGGAGCCGAGGCGAATCCATTCAAGACATATCACAAGGATTACGATATGAATGTCTTTATGCGTATATCTGTAGGAGAGTTATGGCAAAAGAGATTGATGGCCGCAGGATTCCCAAAGACTTTTGAGATAGGACGCGTATATAGAAATGAAGGTAGTAGTCCAGAGCATCTACAAGAATTCACAAATATGGAATTCTACTGGGCATATGCCAACTATAAAGACGGCATGAAGCTCTCTTGTGAAATG
Source organism: Candidatus Nomurabacteria bacterium (assembly GCA_026396015.1). GTDB lineage: Bacteria > Patescibacteriota > Minisyncoccia > Phycocordibacterales > UBA9973 > UBA8515. The sequence goes on from JAPLXP010000013.1 coordinate 8,258, forward strand.
TATCAAAAGATAGCTAATGATGTATTCGGTACTAGTACATTCACTACACGCGGACATACATTTGATTTATCTGGCGAATGGCCTGTGATTGATTATGTGGTTGAAGTGAAGAAGCAGACAGGTATAGACGTATTGAAATCAAGCGAAGAAGATATGAAGAAAAAGCTCTCAGATCTTGGTGTAAAATACGAAGGGGATAATCGTGAGAGATTGATGGATACACTCTGGAAATATTGCCGCAAGAATATCGCAGGTCCTGCATTCCTCATTCATCATCCAAAGATCGTATCACCACTATCAAAAGCTTGTGCTGACAATCCTGAATTGACTGAGAGATTTCAGATCATTATCGCTGGATCAGAGGTGGGTAATGGATTCTCTGAACTGAATGACCCAGTAGATCAGCGTGCACGTTTTGATCTGCAACAAAAGCTAATCGAAAGAGGAGATGACGAGGCTATGATGCCAGAGTGGGAATTCGTAGAGATGCTAGAGCACGGTATGCCACCTACTTGTGGATTCGGATTCGGAGAGAGATTGTTCTCCTTTATGGTAGACAAGCCAATCCGTGAGACTCAACTATTTCCATTCATGAAACCAAAAGAATAATAAAATGACCCGCTACATCCTGTAGCGGGTCATTTCTTTTTTGGATTTTTCATAATTTCATGACGATTATTTGACTAGAAAAAAATTTCCCAGAAGTTTTTTTCTTTTCGATCACACTTGAGCATGATCCATAAACCATCCTTTACTAATGGCACGATAGTACCAAAAAACCAGTTTAAAACTCTTTTTGTAAACTTTTTCATGTCTGTATTATTTATAATAATTAAATCAAATATACAAAAATTGTCAATACTATTTGCAAAAAAGAGCTTTTAATGTTAATATTTGACCCATGAAAACATTAAACGCAACAAAGCGAAGTAAGGGAGATATGCTCGCAATCGTACGAAGTAATGGTATGATTCCAGCTGTGCTCTATGGCGCGAAAGTGGATAATACATCTATTTCCGTACCAAGTATTGATTTTATAAAGGTATGGAAAGAAGCAGGAGAGTCCAGTACTCTAATGCTCGCTCTCGATGGTAAGAATATCGACGTTCTTATACATGAAGTGCAGGTTGATCCAATCAAAGGATTTCCAAAGCACGTAGATTTTCTAGCAGTAGATATGAACAAGCCAATTGAAGTGGCAGTACCATTGGAATTCGTGGGTGTAGCAGGAGCTGAAAAGGCAGGTCTGGGTAGTCTTGTAAAAGTTCTACATGAAGTAGAGATCAGTGCTCTTCCAAAGGATATCCCAGCACACATTACTGTAGACATCTCATCACTTGCAACTCTAGAAAATCAAATCCATGTTTCAGATATAGTACTACCCCAGGGTGTGACTATGATATCTGAAGTAGAAGAAGTTGTGGCTCTAGTAGCAGCTGTAAAGGAAGAAGTCGAATCAGCTCCAATAGATCTATCATCTATCGAAGTAGAAAAGAAAGGTAAGAAAGACGAGGAAGCAGCAGCAGAATAAAAATCTTAACACCTTAATAGTATTAAGGTCAGACAAGGAAATATGCTATAATAAAAACCGTATGAAAGTACGGTTTTTATTTTTTATATTGGTGGCATCTTTTTTTGTTTATAGCATCCACGTCTTTACTGTACATGCTGATGATCTTTCTAATGCGCAAGCAGATCGATCAAAATTGGAGATGGAACTTGCAAACTTGGAGCAAGAAATCGCCGCAAAACAAAGAGAGCTAGATGGTCAAAAGGGTCAGTCTAAAACACTTTCTGGTGACATTAAAATCCTCATTACTCAAATTAATAAAGCAAAATTAGATATTAATGCAAAGAATCTGACAATCAAAAAACTCGGCGGTGAAATCGTTCAAAAGAATAAAAAAATACAGACACTTACAGAAAAGATTGAATCAGAAAAGCAAACGCTAGGTCAGCTGGTCCGCAAGAGTCGAGAGATAGATGATAAATCAACAGTGAATTTTATCCTCTCTGGTAAATCTATCTCTGATGTCTATGGTGATATCGACAACTTCCTAGCATTAAAAGATTCTATCGGTAAGTCTGTAGGTATTATCAATACTACTCGAGTAGAGACAGAGACTGAAAAGAAAACTCTTGAAATAGAAAAGAATCAGCAGACAGATGTAAAGATGGCTCTTGAAAATACAAAGAAACAAGTAGAGCTAAATGAAAAGAATAAACAACAGCTCCTTTCTATAAGTAAAAACAAAGAAGCTGAATATCAAAAAGTGTTAGCTGAAAAGGCAAAGAGAAGAAATGATATTATGAATGCATTGTTCAATCTTCGTGATACTGGAGCTATTAAATTCGGAGATGCATTGCGCTATGCTCAGTCAGCCTATAAATCTACAAATGTAAAACCCGCATTCGTTCTAGCTATTATTACTCAAGAAAGTAACTTGGGCACTGATCAGGGTTCATGTTATGTCACAGATATGACTACAGGGTCTGGTGTGAGTTCAAAGAGTGGTAAATTCTTTCCAAATGTAATGAAGCCTAGTCGTGATATCGGTCCATTTTTCGATATTGCACAGAAGGCAGGTCGTGATCCATACAAGACCCTAGTATCTTGTCCTATTGCTTCTGCTGGTAAATCAAGCTGGGGAGGTGCCATGGGTCCGGCTCAGTTCATTCCTTCTACTTGGGTAGGTATAAACAGTAGAGTAGCAAAGGCCCTTGGTATATCAAATCCTGATCCATGGAATGCTCCAGATGCGATCATGGCCTCCGCTGTGTTCCTAGCAGATCTAGGTGCTGGTGGAGACAGTTATACATCTCAGATAAGGGCTGCTTGTAAATACTACGGTTCTGGGGGTTCTACCTGTGCTTATGGTAGACAGGTCATGGCTCGTGTCAGTAGAATACAGGCAAATATAGACTTGTTGCAAAATTAATAAACTCGTGCTAATATAACATCACTATGAAGAAAGACATTCACCCAAAATATGATAACAACACAAAGGTTACTTGCGCATGTGGAGCTACTTTTGCAGTAGGTTCAACATCAAAAGAAATCAATGTTGAAATCTGCAGTCAGTGCCACCCATTTTATACTGGTAACGAAAAGGTTCTCGATACAGCAGGACGTGTGGATCGTTTCAACAAGCGGAAAGCTTCAGTCAAAGCAAAGAAATAAATATCTATCAAAAATGCCCAAAGAGGGCATTTTTGTATGATATACTAGATATATGAATTTAGATCTAACAGAATTAAAAAACAATCACAAGACAAGCTATCTCGGACATGAATACGAGCGTCTTTTGGCAGAGGAGAAAAAGGTAAATGATATGGTAGCAGAAGATCCCAGCATGAGGGAGCTGGCAGAGGAAGAACTTCAAAATATCAAATTCCAAAAGGATGGCATTGAAAGACAAGTAGAGGAAATAATGAAATCTGAAAAAGAGGAAGAAGAATTTCCTAACGAAATTATTCTAGAAGTTCGTGCAGGTGCCGGTGGAGATGAGGCATCACTATTCGCATGGCAGCTAGCTCATATGTACGAGATGTATGCAGAGGAACTCGGATGGGGGTGGAAGACAAACTATGAATCAGCCAATGATGTCGGAGGATACAAAGAAGCTTCATTTGAGCTCAAAGGAAAAGATTGTTACAAGATGCTCCGCTACGAGACTGGGGTGCACCGTGTGCAGCGCATCCCTTCTACAGAGAAGAATGGCCGTATACATACATCAACTGCATCTGTAGCTGTACTACCGATCCGCAAGAAGGCAAAATTTGAAATCAATCCGGTAGATTTAGATATGGAGTATTCACGGTCCGGTGGTGCTGGAGGACAGAATGTGAACAAAGTGGAGACTGCTGTACGATTGATCCACAAGCCTACAGGACTCGATGTACGATGTACATCAGAGCGTACACAGCTGGGCAATCGTGAGAAAGCTATGCAGATTTTGACTGCAAAAATAGAAGCCATGAAAGAGGAGGAAGAAGCAAAGAAATATTCTGCAGATCGTAAAAATCAAATTGGAACAGGGGATAGGAGTGAGAAAATCCGCACATACAACTTTCCTCAGGACCGTGTGACAGATCACCGCATCCGCCAATCATGGAGTAATATTCCAGGTATTATGGAAGGCAAGATTGAAAAGATTGTCGAAGCCCTAGCATCTGGCGAGACTGGTGACGCCGCCGACGAAGAATAAAAAATCACCATAGATTTACCTATGGTGATTTTTGTTTTTTAATTTGTTGTAGCCATTAATTTTATCTGCCAATATTTATCATTTTTATTTTTTAAATAAAAAGTAAAAATTGTTTGAAATGCATCAGATGGAGGCATTTTTTTAATGATGATGTATCTTTTTAAAACAGAGTTTAATATTTTAATCTCATTCTCTGTTTTCACACCAATCATTGTGAGGTTAAATCCATCACCTTCGATTTCTTGTGTGAGAGTATCCTGATTTTCAGGATGGTATGGCACGACTATACTATTGCAACCCCACAATAAAACTTTTTTTGATGAAGCTGTATAATACCACGCTACAGTTTTATTTGAGCTGTCTTGGATTCTCCACCCTGATATTGTAGGGTTTTTTTGTGCTCTGGCGAATTGTGTACTGATATATAACAATATCAGTGATAAAAATAACATTTTTTTCATGTTTGATTTTTTAGTTGATTTACTTTAAAATAACATCTTTATATATAAATGTCAAATAAAAAACCCCGAATGAATTCGGGATTTTTAAGTTGTTTATAAGGAATTATTCTCTTACAATTTTTTGGTGACTTATTTTTTCACCATTAGTTATTTGTAAAACATATATTCCAGGAGGCATATCAATGTTAATTTCTTCATGCTGACTTTTTGTATAGCCTTCATAAATAATTTTTCCATTAATATCAATGAAAACAAAACTTGATCCAATCACTGATTCGATATTAATCTTGTCAGTGAATGGGTTTGGGTAAATTTTAATGTTGTCTTTAGTGTTTAGGTATTTGCTCATACCTGTATTTTGGTGTTTTGTATTATTTATCAAAACAGTTAAACCACGATAAGTATTTGCTGTAATGATATCTATTAATCCATCATTATTTATATCTCCAGTAGTTATTGAATTTACACTAGCATTATTTGGGCTCCATACAAAATAATTTTGTGTGGAGTCTGATGAAATAATACTAAGATTATTCCATCCACCATGTATAACAACAACTTCATCTTTACCATCTCCGTTTAGATCAGCTGAACGCATTGTTCCAGGACATTGATAAATGGAAATACTTGTGTCCGCATCAGCAGAAAGATTGTTTCTCCAAATAGCACAAGCTGGATTATTCCCACCGTACGATGCAAAAACCTTTCCGTTACCCTTTTCGTAAATATCCGAAATGCAGAAACCATTAAAGTTCCACCCCGGAGGGTGAGTGCGATAAATGGTAGTGTCGATGGTTTTATTGGTTTTTATTTTGTATTGAATAAGAGGACCATAACCTTGTCCGCACATTTTAAAAACAGAATTTATTGTATCTGTTCCGATTTTGCAAATATCAAGATGGTCGTATCCTTGTTGAACACTTGGATAATCAATTTTTGTTAATAACCCAGAAGAACTACCATAAAAAATACTTATTATCGTACTATTCCATAGTGATACAGCTACGTCATTAAAACCATCGTTATTTGCATCTCCGCATTTCACTGCGTCAACATCATTTCCTCCTGTAGCATAGTTAATCTGAGCGTTCAATGTGCCTTTTGAATTTTGATAAAATATTGCAATGCTATCCGAAAATCCTACAACAATATCATTGCGTCCATCATTGTTTAAATCACCTATATCAATAGATCGAGGCCCGGGATATGGACAGCTGATATAGTATGATATTGATGATAATGATAATGATATTGATTTGTTGTTTGTTTGAAGATAAACCTTCAAGCTGTAGCCATTGATTGCAACAATGTCTTGAAGTCCATCATTGTTTATATCATCACAAGCTACCAAGTCACTACCGCCACTACCAATAATATTCACTGGTGTTTCAAAAGAAATACTCTGAGCCATTACTGCTCTGCTTCCAAATAACCCTACAAGTAGTAGAATTCTAAGGATTGTTTTTGAAATTGTTTTCATTGTGTGTTGTTTTTGGTTTAAAAATTTAATTTATTTTAGTTGTTTTGACAGAAAGGGGAGTATAATAGGGGTCAATATGGCTCTCCACTCTGTCAAAACAACTAATTCCAAAAACAAAACCTGCCTGTCAAAGATCGTAGGAATTGATAGTATTATATCACATTTGTATGCATTTTGTCAAGGTAGGATATTTGCACCATTTATATATATGTAGTATACTTGCCTCCAGTAGTTTGCGTTATGTTTTGGTGAGTTGCATTCTTCGTTGTGGTAAACATTGAGGTATGTAAATGAAATCAGGCTTTTGCGATTACATTTATAAATTAGTTTTATTCAGAGATTAATATTGCAAAGTATTATTCCGAGAATCACATTGTCATATATGGCAAAGAAATTATATGTTGGTGGTCTTCCTTACAAGACTACTAACGACGAGCTAAAAGCTCACTTTGAAGGCGCAGGAACAGTCGCTTCAGCAACAATTATCATGGATAAGATGACAGGCCGATCAAAAGGTTTTGGATTCGTAGAAATGGACAATGATGCTGATGCTGACAAAGCAATCTCAATGTTCAACGGTCAAGATTTCGATGGTCGAAATCTAACTGTGAATGAGGCTCGCCCAATGGCACCACGCGCATAATATTATGCACAGCAAAAACCCCGCTTCTGGCGGGGTTTTTGCTTGCCTGGTCAAATAGGCATACTAATCAATAGTTTGCTTTTCAGCCATTTTTTTGCTATATTTGGTGTGCCTGCCATTTGCAGGTTTTGTTTAGTTTTAAAGTTGTTTTAATGAGTGTGTAGTTGTTGGTTGACGTGAAATGTCCAATTGATATCTCCATGCATAAAATGAGTGTGTAGTTCAGTGGTAGAACGCTGTCCTGATAAGACAGAGGTCGATGGTCCGATTCCATCCACACTCACCATCCTTCTATAAAAAGAGGGATATCGAGGGCTTTTACGCCTTTTCTTTTTATGGAAGATAATACTAAAAAAGATTCAATATTTAAGAGTGAGTATATGGGTGCATTCATACGTATATCCACTTGGATTATTTTTCCAGTAATCTTGTCTTTGTTTGTCGGAAAATATTTTGACAACAAATACGGTACAACTCCATGGATACTAGGAGTACTACTATGTTTATCTTTTACCTTTTCGATGGCTATGATTGTACGAATCACAAAGAGCTACATGCAAGATACAGAAAAGAATGATTCAAATAAATAAAATAATATGACTGAAAATAATACAATAAAAAATCCAATAGCAAATACTGAGATTGCACCAGTTGCAAGTACAGAGATAACACACGAGTCTACTCTATACGCAGAGCCGATCGGGCACGTCGGTAGTCTGACAATCACAAATTCTCTTTTTACTACATGGGTCGTAGTATTTATCGTATTTGTTATTTCCATCGTTATTAAATTCAAGTCAAAATTGATTCCAAAAGGTTTTCAGAACTTTTTTGAATTTATCATTGAAGGTGCTATGGATCTAGCCGATCAGGTGACAGGTGACAAGAAGATCACTGCACGAGTTTTCCCTCTCGCATTTACAATTTTTCTATTTGTTCTCATTTCAAATTGGCTCGGTCTTCTACCTTTGGGTGGTTTTGGTTTAGTCGAGCACGGCGAGGAAGGTTTGGCCTTCATCCCATTTATCCGTAGTGGTACAGCTGATATCAATACTACACTGGCTCTCGGTCTCGTGGCTGTTATAGGGTCCAATGTTTTCGGTATTGTATCTATCGGTTTATGGAAAATGTTCAATAAATATGTTAATCTAAAGGCGCTAGGAGAGATATTTACAAAGGTGAAAAAGGATCCTACTATCCTAATTTCTGCTCCGATTATGGTATTCGTAGGTATATTGGAGCTAGTCGGTGAACTCGCAAAAGTTGCTTCACTCTCTTTTCGTCTCTTTGGTAATGTATTTGCTGGAGAAGTCCTCCTCATGGCTATGAGTTCTATATTTGCATATGTACTACCTCTACCGTTCATGGGATTGGAATTGTTCGTTGGTGCTATTCAGGCATTCATCTTTGCTGTCCTGACTTTAGTTTACTTTACTATCGCAGCACAGGACCATGATCATGAAGAAGGTCACGAAGAACACAAAGGAGAACATATGCACGCGTAGCGTGTACCGGGAGTTTGACCTCCTTGTTTTGATATCTAGACTTTAGATTAGATGTCAGAAGATAAAGGTCAAATTTATTATTAATAAATAAAATTCTATACTATGGAAATCGCACCTCTCGCAAAAGCAATCGCAATCGGTCTAGGTTCTATTGGACCAGCTATCGGTATCGGTATGATCGGTTCAAAAGCTATGGAAGCTATTGGCCGCAATCCTGAGGCATCTGGTAAGGTATTCGTACCTATGCTTATCGCATCAGCATTCGCTGAAGCTATCGCTATTTACGCTCTCGTTATCGCTTTCTCAATCAAATAATTAGGTTCTAGCTTCTAGGTGCTAGATTTCTATCATTTAGCACCCAGTGACAAGAACCAAATTATGTTTATTAATTTTATTTTTACTAGCAACTATTCACTAATTACTAAAAACTAATTATCATGGACTCATTCATCTCAACATTTCATATAGATCTTAAAATTATCATTGCCCAAGCTATAAACTTTGGTATCGTTTTTGCTGTATTGTACTTTTTGGCATTAAAGCCATTGAAGAAAATAATGGCAGAGAGAACTGGTATTATCGAAAAAGGCATCGCTGATGCAAAGGAAAATGCAGCATTGGTAGCAAATACTCAAAAGGAATACGAAGCTACTATCTCAAAAGCTCGAGAGGAAGCACATGCTATATTCCAAGCTGGAAAGGCAGATGCAGAAGTCCGCAAAGCAGAGATGATTCGCATGGCTCAAGACGAGGTGAATAGAATGGTAGATCAAGGCAAGAAAAATCTAGAAGCAGAAAAGATAAAGATGGTAGATGAAGCAAAGAAGGAGATCGTATCTCTGGTTGTTTCTGCTACTGAGAAGCTCCTCGCAGATCAGGCAGACATTAGTACTACAGAAAAAACAATTAAGAATATTAAAAAAGCATAATTTTATTATATGAAAGTATCACCAAAAACAATCGCAGAGGCAATATATGCCGGGGCGCACAATAAGGAAGGTCAGGACCTCTCTGTGTTCTTGGAGGATACTGTATCATTCCTGAACAAAAATCGAATGATGGGTAAATACAAAGAAGTCCTCGAACATCTTCAGAATCTGATAGATAAAAAGGAAAAGAGAGTCAGGGTAAGTGTCACTACAGCAGAGAAATTATCCCACAAAATGCTCACTGAATTATCGGACAATCTCAAACACAGATACAAGGCAGAGGAGATAGAGATAGATGAACATGAAGATCCGAGTCTGATAGCAGGAGTAAAGATCAGAGCATATGACGAAGTGATAGATATGACATTGTCGAACAAATTACATCAATTAAAAACACATTTAACAAAAAACTAATATGGCAAAAAATACAATTGTAGAAAACTTAAGAAAGCAAATCGAAAAATTCCAAGCTGACCAGAAAGCTGAGAAAGTTGGTCATGTTATTGAAGTGTTCGACGGTATCGCTCGTGTATCAGGTCTTTCAGATTTGAAGGCATCAGAAATGGTGACATTCCCACGTGGAGAGATCGGTGTAGCATTGAACCTCGAAGAAGACACAGTAGGTATCATCATCCTTGGTGACTTCTCAAAGATCGTAGAAGGTGAAGAGGTGAAGCCAACAGGAAGAATTTTGGAAGTAGAAGTAGGCGATGCAATCGTCGGCCGTGTTGTAAATGCTCTCGGTAAAGCTATCGACGGCAAGGGTGCGATCAAAACTACAGCTACAAGTGCAGTTGAAAAGGTTGCCTCTGGTGTTATGAGTCGTCAAGGAGTTGACCAGCCAGTGCAAACTGGTATCAAAGCTATCGACGCTCTTATTCCTATCGGTCGCGGACAACGCGAGCTCATCATCGGTGACCGTCAGACAGGCAAGACTGCTATCGCTATCGACACAATATTGAACCAAAAGGGCCAGAACATGATCTGTGTGTATGTCTCAATCGGACAAAAAGATTCAAAGCTACGTAAACTCCAGACTCGTTTGGAAGAAGGTGGTGCTATGGATTATACAGTCATCGTTTCTGCAGGTGCATCTGAATCAGCTGCTCTTTCATTCGTCGCTCCATATACAGGAGTCGCTATTGCTGAATACTTTATGGACAAGGGTCAGGACGTATTGATTATTTATGATGATCTTTCAAAGCACGCTGTAGCCTACCGTGAAATCTCTCTATTGCTACGTCGTCCACCAGGCCGTGAAGCTTATCCTGGAGATGTGTTCTACCTTCACTCACGCCTACTAGAGCGTGCATGTAGAAAGAATAAAGAATACGGCGGTGGATCTATCACAGCTCTACCGATCATCGAGACTCAGGCTGGTGACGTATCTGCATACATTCCTACAAACGTGATCTCTATTACAGACGGACAAATCTTCCTTGAAACTGATTTATTCTACAAGGGTATCCGTCCAGCGGTAAACGTGGGTCTTTCTGTGTCGCGTGTCGGTTCATCGGCTCAGATCAAAGCTATGAAGAAAGTTTCTGGAACATTGAAGCTCGACCTTGCTCAATATCGTGAACTTGAAGCTTTCGCTCAATTCGGTTCAGATCTTGATGAGTCTACAAAGCGTCAGCTAGAGCGTGGAAAGCGTGCAGTAGAAATCTTAAAGCAACCACAGTACTCTCCAGTGGAGACTACTCGCCAAGTTGTGACTCTATATGCTCTTACAAAAGGATTCTTAGATACTGTACCAGTTGAAAAGTTGAAAGAATTCGAAGCAGAACTTCTAGACTACACAGAGCAGAATGCAAAAGACTTTTACTTAGATGTTCGTACTACAAAAATGTGGACAGATGCATCTGAAGAATCTTTGAAGAAAGCGATAGAAGATTTTAAGGTTGGGTTTTTGAAATAAAATATGGAAAATACAAAACCATCATTAAATAAAAAAGATAAAATATATGCTGTAGTGCTTATT
>JAPLXP010000003.1:0-105549 GCA_026396015.1 Candidatus Nomurabacteria bacterium
AGAATACAAGCCGACAGCACTAGCCATAGAAAAACTTTTCTTTACAACAAACCAAAAAACGGTGATGGGTGTGGCAGAGGCTCGAGGTGTCATCGTATATTCTGCAATCAAACACGGATTAAAAATATTTGAATATACTCCACCACAGATCAAAATTGCCGTTACAGGATACGGCAAATCAGACAAGAGTGCGGTGATGAGTATGGTACCAAAATTAATAAAAATAGAAAAAATTATAAAATCAGACGACGAACTCGATGCTATTGCCATCGGCCTGACATGCCTTGCCTGCGAGAGATTCAAGTCATAGTTTTCCACATTTTGACCCCTTGCAAAGAAAAATAGATTTTGTTACAAATAATCTATTACAAATGAAGTCGTTTAATAATTTATAAACTATCAACAAGACATATGAGTACTGATGAAGATGAATTCAAGGTAGGTTTTGGTAATGATGAAGATGATTCTGGTTTTAGTGAAGACGAGGATCTAGATCTAGATGACGCCCTACTCGACGATGACGGAGAAATCATCGATGAAGATGATGAGGAAGGATTCGAAGATGAATTTGCAAGTGATGATGTAGACTCTATATAAAAATAAGACCGGCCCATTGGGCCGGTCTTATTTTATTTAATTACTATTTTACAAAAACGCTTTTTACCTATTCTATATACTGCATTCTCTGCGGTTTGAGTATAACTATCTACCTTTTTATCAGTATCTAGATTTGTAATTGCTTTCTCATCTACAAGTCTTCTGAATTCATTCTTGGATGCTACAAATTTATTTTCCAACAGAACGTCTACAAGCAATACTCCATTCCCTACTTTCAACTCTTTCAAATCTTCTGGAATTTCTGACTTTTGGAATGTTGATACAAAGTGAGATTCTGCAGAAGCTGCCTTTTTGTCTCCATAGAAAACAGTAACTATTTCCTTTGCCAGTTTCATTTTCAACTCTTTTGGATTTACACCCTCGGCCATCTGCGTAGCAAAATTTTGTATTTCCATAGTTGGTATTTTTGTGCAAAGCTCAAATCCTGGGAGGATCATACCATCGGTCCAACTCATAACCTTGCCATACATCTCTTCTGGTGTGTCAGACATAGCGACCATATTACCCTCGGTCTTACCCATCTTTTTGCCATTGCTATCTTCTAGGAGTTTTACTGTGATGACAAATTTCTCTTTATTCTTGAGCGTCTTCATCAGGTTGCGACCTTGGAGCATGTTGAATGTCTGATCATTGCCACCGATCTCGCCATCTACATCCATAGCCACAGAGTCATAGCCCTGCATTAGTGGATACATGAATTCATGAATAAATACTGGCTTTCCCTCTTCTGATCTCTTTTCAAACATGTCGCGCTCCATCATCTGCTGAACTGTCATATTAGATGCAAGATTGAGAACATCAGCGAAATTCATCTTGCCTAGCCATTTAGAATTGAATTTTATTTGAGCTGCATTCTTACCAGAAAAAGATATTATTGAGCTTGCCTGCTTTTTGTAATTTTTCAAATTCGCCATCACTTGTTTGTGAGAGAGCTGCACTCGGGCAGTCCCCTTGTCTGTAGGATCACCAATCATAGCTGTAAAATCCCCCATCAGTAGAATTATCTTGTGACCTGCCTTTTGGAATTCTGAGAGTTTTAATAGTGGAATAGCATGACCGAGATGAAGTGTAGGCCCAGTAGGATCAACGCCGAGATAGATGGTGAGCCTCTCACCTTTGTTTATTTTAGATTCAACAAAACCCAAAGATGGATATATATTTGCCACCCCACGAATAAGTAATTCATTTATTTTATCTGTATCATTTTTTGCCATAAATACACTTTAGCATATTTGCCATATTTATAGAATATAGTATGGTATTATAACAATATATGAACAAGGTTAAAAAGCATCTATTAAAAAATTGGGTTTTGGGAATTATTGGGTTTTGTTTTTTGGTTGGTGGTGTCGGAATAATCTGGATAAGCACACTACAATTACCAGACTTTAAACTCTTTACAGAACGCAAAATAGCAAGTTCTACAAAGATATATGACCGAACTGGAAAGATTGTCCTTTACGATGTCCATAAAGACATTAAAAGGACAGTGATACGTTCTGAGGAGATTGGAGTCAATGTAAAGAATGCCACAGTGGCTATAGAGGATTCCTCCTTTTACAACCATAAAGGTATCCGTATCACATCAATAATCCGTGCTGCATGGTCTACAATCACAGGCCAAAAGGTGGAAGGAGGATCAACCATCACTCAACAGCTCATAAAAGAAACCCTCCTCACATCCGACCGTACAGTAACAAGAAAGATAAAAGAATGGATACTTGCGATAAAACTCGAGAGAGTAATGGGTAAAGATGATATTCTCACACTATACCTAAACGAAGCTCCATATGGTGGAAATATTTACGGAATAGAGGAAGCTTCAAAAGCATTCTTTGGTGTAGAGCCACTCGATCTTACTCTCGCACAATCTGCATACTTAGCTGCAATACCAAATGGACCTACATACTACTCCCCTTACGGAAAGAATAAGTCAAAATTAGATGGAAGAAAGAATTTAGTTCTAACTAGAATGCACACACTAAAATTCATCACTGATGATGAGTACAAAAAAGCCATAGAGGAAAAAGTTGAATTCCTACCAACCCAGCCACTACACATAGCAGCACCTCACTTTGTTTTTTATATAAAAGATTATATTGAAAAAAAATACGGAACAGAAGCTATAGAAAACGGTGGTTTAAAGGTAATTACAACCCTTGATTTTGATTTGGAACAGAAAACTGAGCAGATAGCTCTTGCTCATGCACTAGATAATGAAAAGAATTGGAATGGTAAAAATGCTGCTGTTGTAATAATAGATCCAAAAACAGGCCAGATACTATCGATGGTTGGATCAAGAAATTATTTTGATAAATCAATTGATGGAAACTTTAATGTAGCGACAGCAGAGCGACAGCCTGGATCCTCATTCAAGCCAATAGTATACGCAACTGCATTTAAAAAAGGATATACAGAAGACACAACACTATTTGACGTACCGACAGAATTTTCTACGAATTGTGATACATATAGTCACCCATTAGGTAATCACAAGAAAACTGATTGTTATAATCCAGACAACTTTGACAACGGTTTCCGTGGACCAATGACACTCAAAAATGCATTAGCTCAATCTATAAACGTAATCGCTGTTAAGTTACTCTATCTAGTAGGAGTTCCTGATGTATTAAAGATGGCACACGACCTAGGAGTCACAACACTAAACGACCCTTCAAGATATGGACTTTCTCTGGTTATCGGAGGTGGAGAGACTACACTACTAGATATGACTTCTGTGTATAGTGTGTTTGCAGCAGAGGGTGTTCGTCATCAAAACACAGGAATACTTTCTGTAGAAGATAGTAGTGGTGTAATACTAGAGCAATACAAAGATAATCCTGAACAAATTCTCGATTCAAATATTCCCAGAATGCTCGCAGATATTTTAACTGACAATGTGGCTCGTACTCCTACATACGGTGCAAACTCAGCCCTTGTATTACCAGACGGAATCCAAGCAGCAGTAAAAACTGGTACTACAAACGACAACAAAGATGCATGGACTGTTGGATACACTCCTTCTGTTGTAGTCGGAGTGTGGGTTGGTAACAATGACAACAAACCCATGGGAAAAGGTGGTGTTGCGCTTGCTGGACCTATTTGGCACGATGTAATAATACAAGCTCTCACAAATCTCCCTCACGATGAAGTATTCAACAAACCAGATCCAATAGATCCAAATCTCCCACCTGTAGTTCGTGGTTATTGGCAAGGAAATAAAACATTTAAAATAGATAAAGCTTCTGGTGGACTCGCTACAGAATACACACCAGCGACAAGTATTGAAGAAAAATCAATAACTGATGTTCACACAATCCTGTATTGGATTAACAGAAATGATCCAACTACAAGTAAAAATCCAGGAGCATCTACAGATTCACTATACAATCACTTTGAGACAGGTATTCGAGATTGGTGGTATAAAAACTCATACAAATATAAAAATGTGAATGAGGGTGATCAACCAAAGTATTCAGACAACACACACAATTCACTCACAAAACCAAGCTTTACAGTGGTGGGACTGAGTAATAATGCATATAAAAACGGTGAAGATGTTTCGTTTACTGTAAATGCACTTAGTCAGAGTCCTGTTCAAAAAATAGATATATTTGTAAATAATACATATATAACATCACTAAAAAGTGCCCCGTATAATGTATCATTTACGCCAAGTGAATTAGGTATCCAATCAAAATCAAATTCCCTATTAGTAAAGATTTATGATGTAGACGGTGGTAGTAGTCAGCAAAAAATAAACTTCAATATCGAATAATAATTTAATATAAAATAAAAACCCAACATTTGTTGGGTTTTTATTTTATATCTAAAAAATTTGTACCAGTTAAACTATTTCTCAGGTCAGCCAAAATTTTTTCTTTCTTCATCATTATCTCCCCTTTTACAAGAGGTGAAGTGTTTACTTTTATCATTCCATTCTTGAAAGTAAAATTATCTTTTGTTAAATCAAAGTTTGTATTTTTTTTAACAACAAAAACAATTTCATTTAATACTAGGTCGCCTTTGGATACGAGTTTTATAAACTTATCTAAAAATTTATTTATATGATTATAATCCTGCATATTTTTATTGACGATTCATCGGCATTACCAAATACATGAATGATGAGTCCCCCACTGGGCGCAATATCATAGGACGATTACTACCATTGAGTTCTAGATTTACACTATCACTATTTACAGATTGGAAACAATCCACAATGTATTTATAGTTTATATTTACAGACACATCTTCCCCCGATAGATTACTCTCTATGTTTGTAGTGTTTTCTCCCACATCACTATTTTTTGAATCTATTTCGAATACTTTTTCATTTGGATTTATATTAAAAGTAATTTGATTAAATTTATCAGAAAGAATATTTGATACCTTTATCGCATACAACAAATCTTGTTTGAGTAATATAGCCTGTGTTTTTGATTCTTTTGGAATAATCTGTTTATAATCTGGAAATGATCCGTCCACCACACGAGATGTGATATATATACCACCAACAGAAAGAGATATTTGATTCTTGTGTAAAATTATATTTACATCATCATCTACACCATCTAGAATTCTAATTATTTCAGTAGCATTCTTTAGTGGTAATAATATTCCTTCAAAATTCAATTCTTGTTTAATTTTTACTTTCTTTTCAGCGAGGCGGAATGAATCTGTCGCTACAAAAACCAGCATATCATCCTGTGGGTAGATGTAAACGCTTCCAATCTCTGGTTTGATGTCTGATACCGATGCACTATAATAAACCGCCTTGAGGCCTTCTATGAGCTTTTTAGAGGGTATTGTGATCGCATCACCAGAGAGTATTGGGATAGTTGGAAAATCTTCATAAGGAATTGTTTTTAGTAGAATGTTATTTGATTTTGTTTTAACTGAAAAACTAGAATCAATCAATTCAAATTTTACAGTTGAATCTCCGTGAAGTAATGAAAACAAAGAAGAAAGAATATCACCCTTTATAGCCACAACACCATCCATCTCAATTTTTGCTGGAATTTCAATTTCAATACCGATGTTTAGGTTTGTCGCTCTTAACTTCAAAACTTTATTTGAAGCAACCCAAAGTACAGAACCAAGTACTGGTAGAGTAAGATTCTTACCAGTGATTCTTTCTGCTGTTATGAGTGCGTCTTTAATCTTTTCTATTGAGCATTCGAGTTTCATATATTCTTTCTTAATTAATTATTAAATAAATACTTACTATTAATACTAGGACTGTGGATATGTGGATTACTTTTTCTAACTATATTTTATAACGTTTATTTCTACAATTTAAAATTCTACTAAAATTGTTTATATGTTTAAATAACTGGGGATTACTTTGTTGAGTGTTTTTATAAACATCTTGTACTTCTTTAGTACTATACTTATCAACAGTTTTATCCACAGTTATTTGAACATGATTCTGATTCTTTCTATCTCTTGGAGTAGGCCTGGATTCGTCTTTAAATCTTCTTTTATTTTTAAATGAGAGTGGATTACTGTAGTGTGATCTCTCCCCCCGAATTTCTGACCTATGAGTGGATATGAGATATTGAAGTCTTCTCGGAGTAGATACATGGCCACTTGGCGGGCTTGGACTATTTCTTTTCTTCTAGTCTTTTCATATATATGGGCCTCTGGGATATTATAATAATCTGCAATTATTTTGATTATATCTTTGATTGCTACATTCTTTTTAGGTCTAATGTTGTTCTTTATTAGATTTTTTGTTTCATTGAGGGATAGTGATTTATCTTTTAGTTGAGATTGGCAAATGATTGTATTTAGGCTACCCTCTAATTCACGTATATTCCCCTCTAATACCTCTGCTAGGTATGAGATGACTGGTTCATCCACTATGATGTTTGTCTTCTGTATCTTAGCTTTAATAATCGCTACACGGGATTCATAATCTGGTTCTGTTATCTGTACTGTCATACCAGAAGCAAAGCGAGATTGTAGACGTTCTTCTAAACCTTGGATAAAGTTTGGGTGTTTATCTGAGGAAAAAACAATTTGTTTATTGTTTTCATGAAAAATGTTGAATAAGTGAAATAATTCTTCTTGAGTTTTTTCTTTTCCAGATATAAATTGAATATCATCCATAATGATGACATCGTACTTTCTGTATTTTTCTTTGAAACCATTTGGATTTCTATTTTGAATTGAGTTGATATAATCAATAGCGAATTTTTCTAGACTTACATAATATATTTTTTTGTTCGGAAATTTATTCTTTATACTATTCCCTATTGATTGGATCATATGTGTTTTGCCTAGCCCTGTGCCACCATATACAAAGAAGGGGTTGTATGTCTCCCCTGGTGTGGTGATGATGGCTTGTGATACAGCATATGCTAATTCATTAAATGGTCCAACGATGAAGTTGTTGAATGTATATTTAGAATTTAGATTGTCGTCTTTATTTACATAAAGATCAGATAAAGGCAGTTCTTTGTTTATAGATACATTTACTACGGGCTCACTATCAGTTTTTGGTTTAGCTATTTCGTGTTTTATTATTGTATATTCGATATTTCTAACACTGTCCTCATGACTCATGAGAGTCTTAAGTATTAATTTATGGAATTTATTATTGAGCCAATCTTTCACAAATTCATTTGGTACTCCAATAAACAAAACCCCCTCCTCCTCTTTGACTATATGTGTGTTTTTAAACCAAGTTGTGAAGTTGGCTTTTGAAATAGATAATTCTATTTCGGATAAGCAGCTACCCCATAATTTTTTTGTATCTTCTACCATATTGTCCTATTATACCTGTTACTTTTAATAAGTTACCTTTCTGGAATGTGTGCAATCCTGTGTATATCGTGTGGATAACTTTCCGGGTTGCATAATGAAGCATTATAGTATATATTAGACATTATGTCTCAAACATATCAACCAAACAAACGTAAAAGAGCTAAGACACATGGCTTTCTAGTACGTACAAAGACTAAAAATGGCCGTAAGGTCACTGCTCGCCGACGCCAAAAAGGTCGCGCTAAAGTATCTATAAGTAAGTAATATGCTTGCTAAGAAGCATCGTATAAATAAGGGGGTTTTTGAAGCCATCATGAAGCAAAGCAAGATGATCTCAAGCCCTCTTTTTACGTTGCGGTATATGCCTTCTGTTGATAATACTGTGCATTTTGCCGTCGTAGCCCCAAAATCTGTTGCAAAGACAGCTGTTTTAAGGAATTTCCTACGTAGAAAGGGTTATCAATCTGCAAAACCTCTATTAAAAAAGCCTTTTATTGGAGCCCTTTTCTATAAAAAGGAAGCAATAAAGCTATCTCAATCTGAAATAACCGAAAATATTGCTTATTTAATGAAAAAGGCTGGATTATACTAGTCATATTGTATATGAGTAAAATATTCATTTGGTTTATTAATCTATATCAAAAAACCCCACTTAAATCACACTATTCGTGTAAATTCATCCCCACATGCTCAGAATACAGCAAGGAGGCCTTTACTCAATACGGATCCATTAAAGGGCTATATCTGACTATATGGAGAGTGTTACGCTGTCACCCATGGCAGAAGCATGGTTATGACCCTGTAAAATAGAAAAAAGAAGAGGAATTCAGTATAATTTTATGCTACAATAACCCCATGAGCGCACTATGGAATACAATTTTTTATCAGCCTATTTATAACATGCTGGTATTTTTAATAGATAAGATTACTTTTGGAGATATTGGTTTTGCTATTATTATTTTAACAATCTTAATAAAACTCATTCTCTTCCCTCTTGCCCGTAAATCTATACAAAGTCAGATTTATATGAAAAAGCTTGAGCCAGAACTCAAGAAATTAAAAGTAGATTATCCAAATAAAGAAGAGCAAGCTAAAAAACAATTTGAGTTGTATAAAAAATATGGAGTAAATCCATTCTCTGGTTGCCTAGTTGTAATACTACAACTCCCCGTCATCTTCGCACTATACTATGTATTTCGTAATTTTAGTATAAATACTGCATTGATGTATAGCTTTGTACATTCCCCACTTAATCTAAATACAGAATTCCTAGGATTGATCAATGTATCCATGAATCACAGTATTGTATTGGCAGCTCTTGCCGGTATATCACAATTTATACAGGGTTACATGGCTACACCAAAGAACCCAATAAAAGAGGTTGAAATTGTTGCTGATAATACACCAAAGACATTCCAAGAAGAGATTGCCGCAAGTATGCAGTTGAATATAAAGTATATATTGCCAGTATTTATTACCTTTATTGCCTATAGTTTTTCTGCTGGGGTTGCATTATATTGGATTACGAGTAATATATTTACTATAGCTCAGGAATGGTATGTCCGAAATGATATAGCCAAAAAAGACAACCTTTCTGCATAATTTTATGGATAAAGAAACTATTAAAACAATAATTACTGATATATTTACACACACAGGATGCGAACTGAATGCTTGTGAGATTACCGATGAAGGTGGGATGCTATGGGTAGCAATATCTACACCAGATTCAAGATTCCTTATCGGCCGCGAGGGTGATACCCTTAAATCTGTAAACCACCTAGTACGCAAGATGCTCGAAAAGAATCATGGAGAGGAAGGAGTTGCTCGATTGTTTGTAGATATCAATGGATATCAGAAGAAACGATTCGACAATTTAAAGGCTACAGCATATATGCTCGCAGAGCGTGCTCGATATTTCAAGAGTAATATAGAAGTAGATCCAATGCCAGCTTCAGAAAGAAGAATCATACATATGTTCCTAGAAGGTGCCAAGGATGTGATGACAGAATCCACAGGAATGGGCCCAAACAGAAAAGTAGTTATCAAATACGTAGGATCTAATATATAAAATAAAATACACACAACCAATGGTTGTGTGTATTTTATTTAGATAACTAAGATTTTAAATTTAACATCCAGAAAGTATTATCGGTCTTATTTGTAAAAAATAGCATAGACTCATTTGTATCAAGGAACAAATGAGAACCATCCAACCTTTCTTCTTCGTAGCTTCCAAAATCTCTAGTGCTCATTGAGCTTGTGTCTATTTTTACAAAATGATCATCAGTTGAAATTGTACCTTTATACCAATCATCTGGCCATATTCCAGATATATTATTGGGAATAGCGCAATATATATTTATATCATCAATTGCCCAAACACATTTTTCTGGTAAACCAGAAAGGTTGAGAGGTTGGCTTTCTTTTTTTGCTGTACTATAAACATAAAGTTTTGGTTGCCCAGAAGAAGAGTCGTTGTATAAGATTGTGTTTCCACCTTTGTTTGATAGTGTTGTCAGGCCTTTTATATCCCCTATTACTCTGGTAAATGAATTATTTTTTACGTTGTACTTGAAAATAAAACCATTTACTGTCGCACTCGCTTTTGTCGTAAAATACAAGATATTTTCTGTTGGCCAATCCAGTATCCACTCAGATAGTGGAGATTTAAATAATTGTTTGTTGTTTGTGTTATCAAAAGATCTCGTATTTACCTCTACCCCATCATTGTATGGTTCAAGAGTTACAAAATTCTTGTTGTCAGGAGAAATCGCTAGAGTTTTTATGTTTACAGGCAAAAAATATCCCTTATCTGAACCAAATGATCCAACAAAACTCTCGATATCTTTTTTGTCATTTACATACCTGTATATCAACGATGAATTGTTGTTTCCAAAGAGAACTTCTTCTGGTCCGAGTATTGTAGTGTTTGATATCTTGCTCGTGACGCCAGTGTCCAAATATGATTCATATACATGACCCGTAGCACGCTCTATATATCTAATAGCAGGTGCGGCCTCTGACTGCTGATTATTACCGGTCGTATTTGTATTGTCTGCCTTTTGTATTAGTCTGGTGTCCAATAAATATGTTGCACCAGAGATTGCCCTGTTTGTTATCTTAAAAAATCTAGACCCTCCTGTAGTCAAGCTCGCTATCAGGTTTGACATATTGTTTATGTTTGCAATGTCCCCATTGCCCCCACTAGTGGACCCACCACTTTTTCCACCAAAAGGTAAAGGTAAAAAATTCTTTGAAGTAGTATCCCCTGTTGTGCCACCAGTATTTGATTTTGAAGCATAATAATAACCACCGATTATGATTATAATCCCGACTACTATTATGATGATTATTGTTATTTTTTTATTTTGCATAGACTATTCTATAGATTCACCTTTCATACATTTATTATAAAGTGCCATACTCTCATCCGCGTATTTTTTTGTGAAATCGTTACCTTTGTCACAGTTCCCCATACCAGCATTATATCCTTTCCATGCATTGGTCATGTTGTTTTTGCAGTGTTTTGCATTATGATATAAATCATTCCATATAATCACACCAGCCATTATGTTTTTTGCTGGACTCAACAATGCTTTCGGGGTGATTTTTTTCCCAGTAGCACCATCAGTAATTGGACACTCGGTTTGTGTACCTCCATTGACTGGTTGACAGGTAATTTGAGCCAACCCAATACCATGAGAAAATCTAGGATCAAGACCTAAATCATCCGCTGTTGTGATTTTTTTATCATCATTTTTTAATTGTTTATTTTTTATAGAACTTGAGTCTGTGGTAAAAGTTGTTCCACTGTATCTTTTTCCAGATGCAATAAAATCTTTTCTTGATTTGACGTCTACTGAGGCAGTATCAGAATCATATCCTATAGCTAGAGGGTTTCCATTAGATTCATGTTTTAATATTACTTTTGTCACACACATTAAGACATTTAAATCTGTGGGTGGCGAGTATCTCTTGTTATTTTTCCCATTAAATACCGTTGTTGCGACATCTGAATACAAGTCTTTGTATTTTTGAGTCCCTAGAACCTCCTCCCCTGTGATTTCCTTGAAAGTTTCAGTCGGTACGTCTATTGTAGGTCGTAATATTATCTCAGCTGTTGGTATTGGAATATTACCCCCATTTATGAGTGCTGGGTTTATCGTATTTAATATTGCATATGCACCGAGGGCTAGTAGTAGTCCACCAATTGATGTCCATATTTTACTTTTTGCTTCAGTTTTTCCAAAGACAGAATCTGTACCCATGTATGTGACAGCGTTGATTATCATCATTATTACTGCCAATGCCCCACATAGACCAATAGCTATAGAAAAAAGTTTATTTAGATAATCCCCAATAGAGGTGTTCTCCCCCACTGACTTTAGGTCTCCGATTGGAGCTAGGAGGTTGTATGTGTCATCGTATTCATGGATTTCTGCTGGATTAAAATTTTCAACATCATTACCAGATTTTACATCTAAAAATTTCCAAGTACTATCACAATAGCCAGTACAATCATAATACATGATGCCGTTCGTTGTATTTTCTTTTCTAGAATTATATAAAGTAAAAAAACTACTATCTTCGTCTATCTGAAAACTATAAGCACAATCATATCCGTCACCTGTAAATAATAAACATGAAGACTCCCCTGCCATTAATTCAATTGCAAAGTTGTCTGAGGGTGCCACGAAAGGTTTTTCGTTTAGGTTTGTTGGGTCATTATAATCATTTCCAAGATAAGAATTACCATACACATCTCCAAAAGCATAAAAATCTGTTACAGTAAACCTTAAACTTTTTCCAGCACAACCTGTCGATTCAACATCAATTCTTACTGGTGTGTTTCCTGGTTTGTAAAAAGATATTGGCATTTTTCCATCGTCAGATATTGGATTCCAGACCGCATTTGTTATGTTGCAATCAGTATTTATTTTTGCTGTTGATGGTACTGTTGGTTGTTTTTTGTACTTTTGACACCCGTTAGATATAGGAGTACGGCCGTTCCCTACACCAATGGCTGCCTGAGCAAATTGTTTACATCCCGGGTTATCTGTTTCATAGCCACCTGATACATGAAAGTTTAACTCAGAACCAGAGGATTGAGTGTTTTTCCAAGTAAAAAAATATAGTTCTTTTGATGCTTCAAATTTACCAAAATTTTGAAGTTTTGGTAATAAATCAGCAAACCATGGTACTTGGTCTGATGAAAAACACGGTGTAAACGCCTTGTGTGCTGGGTATATATCAAATGTGCTAGGTGAACCACTCTCACCAGACGGTGGAACCCATTTTTTTGATGTGAGGTCAATATGTCCTTTTAATAAGTAGGTGTCATCTATTTTCTTTTGCCATACAGCCTTACAAAGAGCTTCGGTTGCATAAATGTTTGTACTATAACTTGGTGGATTTGATCCACCTGCAGGAATAATCCAAACTTTATTGTCAAAGTCGTATTGCCCAAAATACCACTTTGGTTGAGAGCTTGCCGTTGTTATTGTTAGGTCGCTAGGACTTGTCGCGGTCCCATTTGCATTTGTTCTTATGTATATTTTACCAGTACTTGCCCCAGGTGGAATTTTAATAGTCAACTCGGTTCCTGCTGTATTTTCATCGTAATTTTTAGCATCCACTACTGTAGTATTAATAGTTACTTTTGTGACGTCTACTATGTTTGTACCTGTTACTTTTATCGTACCCCCTGCTTTTGCTGATGTGGGAGTAAAACTTGCAATAGATATTTTTTTTGCTACTGTTCCTGTACCTAGTGTCACAAACGGTTTGTAATCTAGTGGGGTACCATTTCTTGGGTCAGGGTCAGAAACAATAACTTCGTAGTCTGTATTTCCAGGTAAGGCCCCAATTGAAGGAGATGTGAGGGTTATAGTGTATCCACTACTGCTGCCGTTAGGTATTTCTATTTGATCTGTAAAAATAGCAGAACCTACTTTTTCCGGTTCCACATTTGCTATTATTGGTGGCTTTATTTTGAATATTGAGAATATTACAGAATTAAGATCTGTTAATCCTTCTACTAATACCGAATTACCGTTGCTCACTACGCGGTCTATTTGCAATGAAAAATCACCAGCAAATACATTATTTGAAAAAGCAGTAAATATTATAAAAACAA
Source organism: Candidatus Nomurabacteria bacterium (assembly GCA_026396015.1). GTDB lineage: Bacteria > Patescibacteriota > Minisyncoccia > Phycocordibacterales > UBA9973 > UBA8515. The sequence goes on from JAPLXP010000003.1 coordinate 13,529, forward strand.
ACAATATTTTCAAAAGTAATTTTTTCATGTTTTATATAGTTATATTAATTCCACCACCTACTGTCTGGAACAGCCTGACGGCATCTTCTATCAATAAATTAACCGTCGCATACCCGCCACGAGAAGAAGGTCGGACTGTTATTTCAGTTTTTTTGTTTGGTGTGGCTATATCGTTGCCATTTATTTGCCATTTGTATGAAAAACTATCTTCGTGTCCAAATAGAGAAAGAAAATAAGGCTCAGCGACTAGTGTCATCTCTTCTTCCTGCATTGTTGCATCCTTCGGTAGAGATTGATTATAGAGTATTCCATCTGTAGGCGACTTTTTATAAAAAATCATTTGAGGTGAATATATAGAAATGTTTGTTTTGTTGGATGCGACATATCTCCTGTCTATAGAGCTAGCAGACGCAGATATTTTTTCAACATCACGAAGTTGATCATTTGTAATTTTTAAAACATTTCTGTTGTTCCCTGATGCGTCTTGCATGGTATTTCCCTCAGACTTCCATGTATAGTTTATGTTGCTGATTGTTTTTCCTGGTAGAGATGATGTGTCAGGTATTGCCACAATTTTTATTTTTCCTTCTACTGTGGGTAATGCCTTCCCCTTATAAAAAGGTGGAGTATAGCTATCACTCGCTTCCCAAACCAGGTCTAGAGTGCCAGGTTGAATAGTGACTATTTTTGTTATAGTTTGATTGGTCTCTGCCGGAGTTATCTTGATAGTAAAAGCTATTATTGTATTTGAGTCTAATGTTTGAAATGAATATTCTTTTTTACCCACACCAGACAGGAGGTTTTTGGATCCACTACCCCACTCTATGAGTGCCGTATCTAGATCTATAGAATAACTTGATAGTTTTATCAGTACATTACTGTATGGTTTTGGATTTTCTGGTATTGTCTGCGTATTTATATCGTCTTCATTTAAGTTTGAAAAAGCAAAAACAAAAGAAAAAGGTAGCACTAAAACCAACAGTACCATGGCTAGTATTTGTATTTTTAGATTTTTTATCATCTATTTTATTATACGATAGTTTTGAATTTCAAACAATAAAACTAATTCGCTGCAGTTTCATCCTTGGCTTTTTTAATTGCCAGTATCTGAGACGGGTCAGATGTTATTATTTGGTCCTCTGTGTATGAAGCTATTGTTTTGATTGCTACGTGTTTTAGTCCAGCAAAGAATATACCTTCCCCTACATTTGCCTCCAGCAACAGATATTTTTCTTCGTCTGTAAGGTTGAATGTCTTTTGGAGTACATCCACAGTAGATGGGGATTGTTTTAAGAGTAGTTGGAGTGAAGAGTTTGTCACAATAGGTACGCCGTATGGGCTCTTCATAAAGTCACCGACATCTTGGGTGATTGTAGATAGTCCTAGGTAGTATTTACGTCCTCTTTTTGCTATTGAATATAGGAAAGATGCTGTATCTTCGGATTTCATCATCCACCATGCCTCATCCACTACGAGTAATCTTTTCTTTATATTTTTGCGAACTGCATTCCATATGTAGTGTGTGACTATATACATCGCTACAGGCTTGAGTTCATCTTCCATATCTCGCACAGAAAATACTACGAATTTGCGGTTTATATCTACGTTTGATGGTTGGTTTAGGAACGAAGCCCAAGATCCACGAGTATATTTTGCAAGCCTTTGTATTATAGAATCACTCCCCTCCATTCCAGATAGCACCATTTCAAAATCTGAAAGTAGTGGTGGTTCTATGTTTCTAAAATCTGATTCAGATGTAATATCTTTTAATGCATATGTCTCGGTTATAGCTCTATCTATAATAGAATCTTCTTCTGGTGTTAAGCCACCTAGCATAATACGAAATAAACCAACAAGATTTATTGTGTTTGATCGTAGTACATCAGCCCCAGTCTCGTCTGACGAAGGTATTGGTAAGTCAAATGGGTTGATGTGGTGGTCTGAAGACAGTGCAATGTTAAAATACCTACCCCCCACTGCTTCTGCGAGGTATTCGTATTCACGCTCTGGGTCTATTACTATCACCTCTGTATCAAACATAAGGGTACGTATGACTTCTAGTTTTGTGGCATATGATTTACCAGCACCAGAAGTAGCAAAGGTGATGGAGTTGTAGTTTGGGAGTGAAAAACGGTCAAATATAATAAGACTAGAATTGTGGCGGTTTACCCCATACAGGATACCCTGATCACTAGTAAGGTCAAAAGACACAAATGGAAAAATACTAGAAAGTGGCTCTGTATTTAGTTTTTGGTTGATATTTAGCAAGTCCACTCCTGTCGGGATGACGCTCTTGAACCCCTCTTCTTGTTGGAATAGTGCTGGTTTTAAATAAATAAGCTTTGATTCTAGTACAGATTTTATTTCATTTTCTATTTTAAATAATTCATTCTCATTTTCTGCGTATATTGTGATATATAATCCCACATCAAACATTTTTTCCTGTGCCTGCATCAGGTTGTCGCGAAGATCTTCTAGATCTTTGTACGCTGTATCGAGCATAGGATCACGAACCAAGCCTTTTGATTCACGGATACTCACCTGACTCTGCACCTCAGCCACCTTTTTTTCAAAAGTACGGAGAATTGCTGACGTCTCTATCGGGTGTATAAAAATAGACACATCAAAAACCTTATCCAAGTTGATAATAGGAGAAAACCAATTGTCTGTGAGGTACCGAGGGTATGATATGACAAAGAATGTGCGAGCTATCTTGTCCCCCAAGTTTAATGATTTTGGTGTGATTTGTAATGCAGATGGTGCTATTACGTCTTGTAGCTCTAGGGTCGCCGCTCTATATATATCATTGGGCAATATAGGCATAACACTACCACTCTTTATTCCAGACTGTAGTGCTTTGTCTCCTCCAAATAATGATGAAAATATAGACATAATTTATAGTTTGATTCCTTGGCTAATATCACCAGGATTAAATGTTTTATAAAATAATTCTACCACCTCCTCTGTTTTTAGTTGAGAAGTTCTGACACCTAAACCAGATAGGCCTGATGCTACTACGCTCACCCTCTGGTCTAGTTGTGAACGTTTTTCTTCAAATTGTGCTATGTCGTTTTCCTTTTCTGATAATTCTGCTGGTTTTGATGTTCCTGCACTACTGCGGGTGAGTCTATCAAAAATACCCTCTGTTGGTTTTACTAGTGTGGAGCTAAATGGGATAACTACAAAAAAAGATTTTGTCATAATATTTACTTCATCTGTAAAAGACTTGATAAAATCCATATATTCTTTTGTTTGTATTTTAAGGAGTGGCTCGTTCTGATTTTTAATTCTGTCCTCTAGTGTAAGGATATATGGACGAATATCTAATCTACGTGATTGGATCACAATTTGCACAGAAAAATCAAGACTATTTAAAAAGTTTTGGAATTGGCGTATCACAGCAGTCTGCTCCTCGGCTGATTTCAATGACAGGTTTATAGATGATGCTATAAGTACGGCACGATACCCCCCATCTTTTAGGATGATAATACCATCACGTATTTCTTTTATCGGGACAAATTCTTGTGATTGTTGAGCATTTAGAGCCATAAATATAATTACTAATTACTAATTATCGGTTACTGATTGAATCCACTGTATCATTATATATAGTGTATCATACTACTTTCCTTCTTCTCTCATATCTAGGCCCCATGAAATATCTTTTAACCTACTAGATGACATTTGTGGTACCACTGACACCTGCTTGATATTGTCAGCATCTTCTTTTTTTGAATTAGGTTTTTCTAATCTTTGTTTCCAGATGTATAATTTTCCACTAAGAAAATAATTTATTCCAGCTTGTAGATAGTATATAAAAGGCTGATTGTTTATCCTGTAGAATACGAGTGCCGCTGTGAGGCCAGCTATTGGGATTATCAAGAATATACCAATCCATAATGACATGATTTTATATATGACAAATATCATACCCCCTCCCCCGGCTAAATAGGCAAACTGCCTAAAAGTAAAAGGCCCAAAAAGCTTGTCTTCAATATCTATAAATTGAGGAACTTTAAATTGCATAATTATATTGTATCACAATTATACTGCTTCGTGATACGGGTCTTGTGTAGATCCAAGGTTTTTGGCTGGGGTTGTATTTATTGGACTACTAGATATTGTGTGTACACTTGTGGTTGTGTTTTGGGTTACACTACTATTTAGCTTTAAATCCATAATATTTTTTGTTGGTGTAGGGTTTTCTATTCCAGATAGCATAGATTTTTGTGTTTCTGTATTTGGTAGCATGTGGATTTCTTTTTGTGGAGCTTTATCTTCCATGACAGACACACCAGATTTGACCATGATTGAATCCTCTCTCATAGTCATCTTGTCTTTCTCTGGTTTTTCTGGAGCCTTATCCTCGAGTATTTCTACGCCAGAGCTCTCCATTACTTTTTCGTTTGCTTTTATGTTTTCCAATATGGGTAGATTGTTCGGAATAGATGGTATCCCCTTCTTGTAGGGAGGAATGGGTGCAGGATTTGCCTCTATTTTGTCTATATCAGATTCTTTTGTTTTGTTTATTAAGAATAATCTAATATTTTTAAATACCACCTCATTTACATCAGCCACTAGTATATCTAGTGTTTCTTTGGATATATTTATATTTTTGGATAATTCTGCACCATAACTATCACTCGGTATTGCCCCGAGCATGACCCTAGTCGTAATCTCGTCTAGTGTACCCATGGCGTCTATACCTAGCTTGTATTTTAGAGCTATGTTGTAAAGATTCTTTTGATATTGAGAATTTGATATAGCTTCACGCACTTCTGCTGGTAGGGCGTCGAACATCTGGTCTAATTTGTCAGCATCACCATATCTTTTCTGAGCAATGTTTTTAATATTGTCATTAAAGGCATTTGATAGTTCTGGTCGTATAGATGTAAAGATATTATCATTTAGGTCTGATATTATTTTATCTGATATTTCTTTTTGTATGCCTACTTCATGTATCAGGTTTTCTTCGTATTGATCAAGATGGATTATACCTAGCAGTGCCATGCTCGTCTCTGTAATCAGGTCCTCTTTTTGCTTGTCTGTCAGGCTGTACTTTGTAGCTATTACTACCACACTGTCTATCCACTGCATACTACTAAAAATATTTTGCGCTTCCTTTGGTAGCTTTGAAAAATATTCTGATATTTTTTGTTGTAGTTCTGTTTTATCCATCCCATTAGAGATAGGAAATGTTTACATTTCCGTACCTTATTAATTTTATTTATAATACTTACTTATATTTTAATTTTACCTTACATTTTAAATTTACAACAGCACATTTCTAATGGGATCCATTTTTATTCTGATTTTATTGATTTTGAATTTCAATTGGTAATCAGTAATTAGTTATTCGTAATTATTTAATGATGTCCCCCGCCCCCACCACCGTGCCCATGGTCATCATGTTCACCACCTCCGTGGCCACCACCACCCTTTATTTCTACGTTTAGTTTTGCACCCTTGAGTGCCTCACTAAAGGCATTCTTAATATCTGTAGCAAAATCTTTTGATCCACCTGCTCCAAGATTGACACCAGCCATTCCCTTTAATCCACTACGCATACCTGTAGCCATGGCGCTAGATAATCCAAACAGCATTTTTGAAGAAAATGCGTCATTCTTTGCAGCAGACATAGCAGAAATATTCATCGGATTCCAACTACCAGTGGGAGCCATGGATATGAGTCTATCTTTGGTAGATATTTTTTCTTTAGACTCTTTTTCCATATGGCTTGCTGAGTGAAGTTCTTTCTTTCCATACATTCCTCTTATCTCATTGTGTTCTTTTAGCGAAGCAGACCAATCAAGTGCCTCCCCGGTACTAGGGTTGATAGACCTTGCAGAGTCCACAAGTTTTTTCTGTTTTTCACCAAGTTGGTCGTATTTTTTGTTTTGACCTGTTAATTCTTTTACCAGAGTGTCTCTGTCAATACTATCTTTAACCTTCTTTTTCTCGTCAAGGCCTAATTCTGAATATTTTGCATCTTTGTTTCCAGTTATTCCTTGCGCATATTCGTTTAATTTATGATCAGCATGATCTTTGCCTTTAATATTGTCTCGTGCTTTATTGAGTATCCCCCCAATACCACTTTGAACTCGTCCATCTGCATCTTTTTTGTTTCCAAAGGTCTTATCTAAATTCATTTTTGCACCAAGTCTACCAAAGGTCTTATCTCTCCAATTTAAATCTTTCATCTTTTCTGGGTTTCCTTTAGCTTCAGCATATTTTTGAGTAGTTGTGTTTCCATTTGATGCCCTCGCCATCATTTTACCAATACCTCTACCTCCCGCAGCTACACCAGCCCCTGTAGCCATCAGCGCCACACTGGCCCCAGCTTTTATTGCTCCAGATACCGCCTCCCCTGCAGAGCCAGAGAATTTTGTCGCCATACTCTGAGCTTGTTTCAACAGGAGCATTATGAATACAAAAGGTATTATTGTCTGTAGTAATTTAGCGACTCCTTGTGTGTTTGAGCTCAGTAAATCAGCAAAACCCTTTGACAGGAATAGAATGATGAGATACATAAAGAAGATAAAAATTGGAGCTACAAAAGAAGCACCGATCAGGTCTTTCCACCATTTTTGCCACCCCACATAATCCAATCCTTGCATCTCGGGTACCGTATATGAGAAAAAGGCAAGAGGAGCAAATATCATAGCGAACCATAGTGTGATCACTCTGGCCACAAAGATAAGCCCTACATTCAAAAACACAAAGAATCCAACCAGGTTCACTATGACACACAGGATCAATATGACTATTGATGTGCCCACGTCGAGTTCCCCTTGGACTGTGTGAGTCTCGTCTGTAAAACTCTTACTGCCTTTTGAAGTATCATCATTCGCTATGTCTGATGCGGAGCTTATTATATTTTGTGGGTTTATTTTCTCAATGAGAGCAGATGACAAAGAAATCTCACCGAGTGTTGAATTTGATTGTGCCTGCTGATTGACTGTGCGGTCTTCTGTGCCATCACTTTTTGAGGCTGTTGATATTTTTATTGCATCAGAATTGTAAAAAACTCTAGCCAGAATATTTGAAGTATCTATTATTACCCTGGCCGCAAACATACTAAAATTTATCATGATAGCTATCAATACTACGTGTACTATCAGTTCTTTTGCACTATGCCCTCCTAGGTCTAGTATTATTTTAAAAGCAATATACAAGAGTACAAATATAAAGAATATATTGCAAATATCACGAGTTATTTTCCATCCTTCAGTCACAAACGATGTACGGTATGATACATCTGATACAGAATAATCAAAAGTCCAATCAAAGAATTTACCAGCAATAGCCATAAGCCAACTACTAGGTATATAAAGAGTCCAATACAGAAAAGTCACTATACATCCAGGAATTGAACCTGTGCCCCAAAAACCAGTACCACAAGTCGCAAGAGTCACCTGTGGTGTTTTTGCTGCTTTAGCTGCCTGTTCCCTGTTGAATTGATCTACTGTTTGATTATCGTCTATTTTTGGACTCGTAGCCCCTTCATCATTCATACCCACAGCTTCTACTTTATTTAATTTTCCTGATATCTGTGTACTATTTTTTGAAATAGAAATAGGCGCAAATAGATTGATGACTATAGTTATGATTATTAGATACGGTAGGAGTTTTTTCATAGTAAAATAATTTTACAAAATTAACACAGATTTATTATATCATTTTTTTAAATAAAAAAATACAATTCTCGCTTATTTATAAGCGAGAATTGTATTTTTGTTTCTATTTAATTGTAATTTCTACCAGATGTCAAAAATCCTTTCGAAATTTAACAATTTTTTGTTATTGGATAAAATACCACCAGACATAAGTTTAAATAGAGAAAATGAAGGTGATGGTGAACTAGCATTATAATAATTTATGTTAGCTATTATTTCTGCTTGAGATTTTCCTGTACTGGTCTTTTCTGAAAATGATTTATATCGTGGGTCTTTTGCCTTAGATAAATAATCTTGCAAATTTGTCCAAAAAGATATGTCATCATTTTTGTATTTTACAAAATATTGTAGCATTTCATCGTTTATATAAGTACCTTTATTAAACAGATTTTTATAAATATTTTCCTGTTCTATATCTTCGTTTGTTGTAGGTTTAATAAAATCTTCTGGTCGGATTTCCCTGTATTTAACTTGCTCCCCTGCCCAAAATGGATTACTTATTCGTGCTTTTATGCCTGTATAATTACTTGGTATCTCTGGAATGTTATCCCCCGTATTATTTTCACACTGTATCGCCAACCCAAGGGGGCCTTTGGAAGGATCTTTGTTTGATATGTTTTTTACTATATCATCGTATGTTCTTGCAGTATCTACTTCTGTATTTATATCTCCTTGAGTATGTAATTTTGGAGATATTCTGTAGAATTGACGAGTTATACGATCCAATTCTGCTTGCTCTGCTGTAGAAAATACAAGAGGTGGTACATCCTTACATTGATCTGTTGTCTTGCCGAGGGATTCATCGTTCCATGTGCTCTGATAAGATGCATCATTTGATACGTCTCCATCATCATGACATGCTGGGTCCCCTTTGTCTTGGAGTCCGTCTCCATCATTATCATTGTTGTCGCTACACTCGGGCACGCTTACTCGCTCTACTGTTGTTGCCATTTTAGATTCAGTGTTCAATACAGGATTGTATGTAATATCTGGATCATTCAGTATTACTATTGAGTCCGTGTGACATGCTGGATCTTTATTGTCTATCAGTCCATCTCCATCGTTGTCGATACCATCACTACATTGAGTGACATTGTTTGTCCATCCGGGGATGATCACATCCACGCTGACAGTATTTTTTTTAGCTGCTACTGGGTCATTCAATGCCTTATCAAAACATGTAATACTAAATGTCTTTGGTCTATTTACTACTACATTCTCTGATCCGGTAGGTAGATTATTGCTTGTTGTCCAGTTTGGAGTACATCTGACTCCATCACTCTCCCAATTCAATGTCGTACTATCTCCCGCATTTTGGACAAATTCTGGATTTGCGACTAGTGTGACATTTGGAATGTTGCTTCCTGTCCCTCCTGCACCCCCACTACCATCACCCCCTACTCCCACAGTAGCTGTAGCGCTCGTATTGATGACTCCATTTGTACAAACTACAATAAATGTTCTGGTGGCAGAAATATTTTGTGGACTACTGGTAATAGGCCATTCTTTTTCGATATTTGTATTTTGTAACCTTACATTTGGATTCCATGATCCGATACAGCTCTTTACATTGGACGCTACAAATTTAAACACTGCTGTACCCCCTGTCTTTGGTAGTGACGATGGTGTAGCAGAGAGTGTCACGTTTGGAGTAAAGTCTTTTTCTCCTATTTCTTCATTATCCCATCCTTCTGTATAAGAATTTGTATTATTTACATCTCCATCACTATGACATGCAGGGTCTTTGTCATCAATCAGCCCATCATGATCGTTGTCTATTTCATCATTACATTGAGTCACTTTGTCTTTCCATGTAGCGACTACTACAGTCGTCGATACTTTATAGTCTTGAACTCCAGCTATAATATTGTTGGAGCAAGTTATTGAGAATTTTTTAGTTGCAGTTATGTGAAAAGTCTCATTTCCTGATGTATCAATGTTTGTATTTTTCCAATCCGGAGTACAAGAAGTAGCATTTGTACTAGACCAAGATAGTGTAGTATCTCCACCACCCTTTTGAAAGGAGTCTGGGTTTGCATCCAATATTGCTGATATTTTATTTTTATCACCATTATCTGGTCCTCCTCCAGTACCTCCATCACCAGGACCTGTATATCCTCCATTACCATCGTCACCAACTAAAACTGTCGTGGTAGTATCGACTGTACTGAATCCGTCTGTGCAAGTTATGACAAAGGTCGTTGTATTTTTAATGTTTACTGGGTCACTATCAAGGGACCAGTCTTTTTCTTTATTTATATTTTGTATTGTTGCGAGCGGTTTCCATGATCCGATACAGCTCTTTACATTGGACGCTACAAATTTAAACACTGCTGTACCCCCTGTCTTTGGTAGTGACGATGGTGTAGCAGAGAGTGTCACACTAGGAGAATTGTTTCCTGTTTCATGGTTGATCTGATTACATGGTTTTATTTTGTTATCTGAATCCATACACATTGGGGTATCGGGTGTATTTGTAGGTGTAGAGAATGGATTAAACACAGGAGAAGAATCATCGCCATTGCTTGATTTATTATTTCCAAACAAAAAATTTAGCAAATTATTAAAGAATCCACCACCTCTAGACCCATCCCCGTTTCCATTTGTATCACCTGCACCACCATTGGCACCAGACCCGTTTCCATTATTATTGCCGTCTCCCGTACCATTTCCAGATCCATCAGTATTTCCATTCACATCCAACCCAGTACTATTTCCATTTGTGTTGCCATTTATATTGCCCCCCCCTCCCACATCTTGAGGTGATGCTGGTTTTTTAATACTGCTAGTACCAAATAGAGAGGTAAAAGCTTTTCTTGTTTGTTTTGGGGCTTTTGCACTAAAAAATAAGAAATAAAATACCAAACATAAAATGAGTGTTATTATTGTCGTTATTACAAATATTTTTCTTTTTTTAGTTTTTTCCATATTATTTATGTTGAATTAGTTTCCTGCCGGTACTGTCGTGTGTGTCTGAATGGGAGATAGTGTAATGGTACCTTTAAATTGTGCTGTTTTGTTTGCATTGTCTTTAAATACGGGTGTATTTAGGGTTATCATGTTAGTTTTATTCCCCCCTGCATCATCACCTAGGTATGCAATAGTGTAATTACCATTATATCGTGTATCACCGCTCTCCACAGTTATTATAACTTGATCACCCGCACTGAATAATTTACTAACATCTTGACTGTCGGTCATTAAGCCTGTCCTAGTACTGGTATTTTGGGCACCTACCCAGAGAATATTTAAAACAAATTCTTTGTGCTTATCTCCTGTTGAGTTTTTATCTGCTATACTACTCATTATTGACTCAAGTATTGTATTGCTTTTTGTCTCTACGTTAAATGTCTCATTTGTCACATCATAACCATCACACATAAGAAGGGTCTCTTCATTTATGGCATTGTCACCTTTATTGAGCATATCACCTTCATTATCGCATTTTTGTTTCCCAGTATCCCAGTGACTATCTGCATTTGGGTCGTTTGGGTCAGTAACCTTGTGGAGACGTCTACATTTTGCTTTTGCCACTATAAAATCAACCTCTTTTTTGATTCTTTTTAATGTTGTGATATTAGAAGAGCTTTGTTCTACAAGCTGCCTATATTGATCTTTTGCTGTCTCTACATTTTGTGCGTAGCTTAAAATATTTTTTGAGGTTTGAGTAAAATCCTCTATCCCAACTAGATAGCTGGATTTTCCAAAGTCTCTCAGAGGGCTCGGCGTAGCCACAGATGATGTATATGTTATTTTACCTGTATTGTCACTTGTAATCTCATAATAACTCTCATAATTTTTTTCAATCATAGAAGTATACTGCTTAAAAAGATCATCTACCTCCATTTCCTTATTCTTTTTGATGGTACTTAATAGTGTGTCTGTATCGTTTAATTTTTCATTTAATGCATCACGATTCTCTTGAGCTAACCTTTCGTTTAGATGCTTTTGCTCAGTACTACCAGACCCAAACCACCCGTCATCTTGATTGTTGTTTGCTATGTTTTGGTGGTACTCAATTGCAGAATCAAGGTCAGCCATTTTTTTCTTTAATGCCTCGTTTGTATTTTCAAGATAAGCTCTTCTGACCTCAGGACAGCCCATAACTTCTTCTAGACTACCCTTCTTTGCTTCTGGGTCCAAGTTGGCACAACCAGAAGTGGGTGTACCTGTTGCTGGTCCTTTAATAAAATCATTTAGATATTTTTTCATCTCTGTCGTGTCTATACCAGAATCAGCAAAAAACTGATCGACATCCCCTGAGGCGACGATTTGCCAGTAGCTAGTACCAACCGATGCTTGTATTTTTTGCCACTGTAAAGATTCTATATAATCCTTCATTCCACGGACAGCCAGCTGAGTCCTCTTTTTCCAGAGTGGAGTAGGTCCAGGAATACAATAATCAAGTCTCCCCAACATTGTCATGACAGGTTCAATCTTTCTGAGGGATCCAGTTTTAGGGTCTGTTATTTGTTTTACATAATTTTGCTGAATGCTGATAATTCCAGGTTCTATCGTGTATTGTTTGTAGGTAGTACCACCACCACTCAATGATATCCGATGAAAACCAAGTTTATCACCAAGATCCCTTAAAATATTGAAAGGTTTATCTCCAGCATTACTCCATCCATTACCCCCATCTACTGCTTTTAGTATTTGTTTGTCTGCTATTGTATTCCCGCCCACATCTGTCACTTTGTTTCTTCCAGCACCACCAAGGTCAGAAGAATATGCGTATGATTTAAGACCTGAGAGCCCACCATTTTGTAGGTTGTCTATAAGCTTTCCAAATACTTTATCCAAAGATGAATTCATATCATTTGCCAATTCGAGCTGATGCATAGGTGAAGTCAGGGCTGTCTTTGCCATTTCTGCTATCACTGATCCAGGGGTGACTGTTTCCCAGCTGGTACACTTTGGTGGAGTTGATTCATCGTATTCCTTGCATTTTTTCTGTGACAGAAAACCAGAGCTAGTAAGTTCTTCTTTTTGGTTCTCTATTGCTTTTTTTTGTTCATCTTCTACGTGTTGAGCGGCCATCATACTAAATCCAATAGGGTTATTTGCAGGATTATTCCCTAGAGCAAGATAACCATCCCAGCCGCCAGCGTTGAAATTCTGACTAAAACTCTTTGCTGTAGCTCCTGGTGCCAATGCACTGTCGAGGGTGGATCGAGCTTGATCCTCAAAGCTTATTTTTTGTTGCTGTATGAGGTTTTTAGCAAAATCTTTTCCGTATGGAAAATCTGAAGGATTGACATTTTTTAATTGATCGACAACCTCGGTCAATTTTGTGTTTTCTATACCCTTGAAAAAACTAGCTCTATCACGAATAAACAATGGATCACCATTGTACCCCTGGGATACCCAGTTCATAGTATTCTTTGTCATATCAGCGAGTTGCAATTTTGACATTTTGTTTGCTATGCCATTGATACATTCACTACGAAATTTATCTACACTAAGATTTTCTTTTATGTCTTTTTGAATATTTGCGGTCAGTGGAGCCAAAAAATCACTAGTGGGGACTGATTTAAAACCATTCATCGCCATACTTAGTCCTAATGTGGCCGCGGTGGTTCCTGCATCAGAAATAATATTTGTGAATGTCGAGCTTATTTTGTTTGTAATATTGCCACATCCTGGTACAGATCGAACAAGGTCAGAATTCATGACATTGTCCATATTTATATCGTATTGACCAGCAAAGGCGATAAAAGGAGTTGTACTAATAGAGAGTACTATCGCAGCTGCAGATATAATTTTTTTTATTGGATATCTCATTTAAATTATAATTTTATTATACCATTTTTTTCAAAAAAACTACCAATATTTTCTATATCAAATACGATCACATCGTAATATTTTTTATATTGCACTATGGCACGCATGCCAGAGAGAGGGTCATCTATCATATCTTTCATGGAGAGTATCGCTTCGCCTGTATTATTGTAAGCATTTGCTAATATAATGTTCTGTCCTACTAGAGAAGACGGTACGTTGATCTTAGTGAGGTCTTCGCCAAAATTTTTATAGGCATCACCAGTGTTGAGGAGCAGTTTAAGAGCTTGTGAATCTTTATTGTCCAGTGCTTGAGCAATAAGAGGTAGTTCCCCACCTAAATCTTGATCAAAATATCTATCATTTATTTTATTTAAGTCTGCGCGGTAAGCTTTTATCGTTGTTGTTGTTGTGAGGACACTGTGAATATCTTTTTTTGTATACAAGTCTGCTGGTTCAGCGACTATGACCTGCTTGCCAATTTCATCAGCTATAAGGTCTTGAGCCTCTGGGGTGAGGCTATTTGTCTGCTTGAGTGATACCACTAGAGTCAAAAGCTCTCTAGATAGAACTTCGTTCTTAGTAAGAGGTTTGTCAGAATCACTATTTCCGTTTTTTTTATTTAGTTCTGCTTTTTTTGCCAAAATAATAGTTCTATTTTCATCACCATTTTTTGTTGGGTCAAGACCCCAGAGGGTCTCCTCCCAGTCAGGTATGCCGTTTGTATTGGAATCTTTAATGACTAGCTCTTTTATTGTCAAATCTTTTTTACTACGCAGTGTTATTCCCACTAGAAAAGGTTTTATTTTTATAAATATAAATACAAAAACAACCACAGCTAGTATGATAAAAGTATTTATTATAAAAATCTTACTGGGTAGATAATTTTTTGGCATTAGTTGTCTTTATTTTATAGTTGTAAAGTTGAATACTGGCATTGGTCCAGTCGGAGTAATACACTCATTGTAAACCATAGGGAATGGTCTATAAAAACCAAGAAATGGTTTTAATGGATAAATTTTTACCAAGAGATCACCTTTTCTTTTTGTTTGCCAGTCTATATTTAAAGGAAAGGGTGGAGCTATATTTGCTGGAGCAACTATCATTGGTCCTATATTACCAGGACCAGCACAGGTTGCTATCCCTGGTAATTGAGTAATAATTCTCCCTCCAATAGGCAGGTTTAATCCAAATGCTTGAGTCTGTGTAGGAAAATTAATCAATGTGAATAAAAATACAACAATTGATAATAATAAATATAGATGTTTCATTCATTTATTATATAATATAAAAATAAATAAGTCATTTTATATTGCAACTATTTTAGAAAATCTAGCCAATTTGAAAGATTTATATCTTCTGCTCGGACTTTTTCATTGATATTATAGAACTTGAATAATTCAGATATTTTTTCTTTTGGCATTGCATCCTCGAGGTTCTTCTTCAGTACCTTTCTTTTGTGGGCAAAGCCAGCCTTTACTATCTCAAAGAATCTATTTTCTTGTTCTTGATCCTTGAAATTCTTTTTTGATATACCAGTTATTGAAATAATTGCAGAATCTACCTTTGGGGCAGGAGAAAAGAATCTTTTTTCTACCTTCATCATGTATTTTGGTGTTCCATATGCTTTTACACTGATAGATAGGATACTCTCCTTTGCATCTCGGGCTACTATTCGCTCGGTTACTTCCTTTTGGATCAGTAACACCATGCGTTCTGGTTGATTTATACTAGAGAGGAATTTTTTGAGTATTGCACCAGTGATATTGTATGGAATATTGGCGATTAATTTGTATTTTTCAGCACTGGGTGTGTATTCTAGGCAGTCCCCTTGTACCAATTCCAATTTTCCACTTTCAATCTCTGGCCCAAATTTTTCTTTCAAAAAGTCTATAAGGTCACGATCCTTTTCAATAGCTATGACTTTATTGGCTTTTTCCAATAGTTTTTCTGTCAGGGCCCCTTTTCCTGGGCCGATCTCTACTATAGTATCTGCCTCCCCTACCTCGCCGGCACTGATCATCATATTCAATGCTGGTTTACTCTTGAGAAAGTTTTGCCCTAAAGATTTCTTTGCCTTGAAAGAAGTCTCGGGCGAAAAACTTCTAGAAGGAAGTTTTTGTAGCCCTAAAGATTTTTTAGCTTTATGAATCATACGTTTATTGTAGCATATTTGTATTAGAGCTCCTTATTTAAAGAGTATTTACCCATTACGGTGTATTGACTTTTAATATAAAAAGATGTATAATATACACAAATATAAGAAAAATGAAAAAAATAATAGCAATCGCAATAGTTTGCCTAGGATGGGCAAATCTTGCAAAAGGTCAAAACCTTGGTTATTTACCAAATAATATACAAGGTATGCCCCAAAGTGAATTTGTACAAAGAGTATGTATTGAAAACAACATACAAAATCAGGGTATTACTGATAATATGTTTTTAATTTGGAAAACTGCACACTTTTCAAGTGTGAGTGAATCAAATGGAAAACAAATTATTTCCAAGCCTTCCAGCTATTGGAGTAATGGTTATTTTGCAATTAACCACATGTTTAATAGCACAAAAGCGGGACAAGCCATGTTCGATTTACAGGATCGAGTTGGCAAGAAAATTGGATTGCAGCCGTCATATGATATGAATGGCATGCTGGTTTGCATTCCCCCGTATTACAATGAAACATGTGAATTATATGTTTCTAGATTGCTTGAACAATTCAATCAGTCTAACTAAATTCAAAAAGGACTTCGATATTCTCGAAGCCCTTTTTTGTTTACAATAGTAATTGTTTATTCTTGGTGTAGCCGTTTAAATATATATTATTTTTTCTCCATTGCCTCCGCCTCTTTCATGCTTCACTAGGTGCGATGGGATGTCTTCTAGGAATTCACTCGGTGTATTCACTTGCTTCATTCCGAATATCGTTCGCAGTGATGCGTGGCATAGATATAGCTTCTTTTCAGCGCGAGTCAGTGCTACGTAGAATAGTCTACGCTCTTCTTCGCTATCCTCCTTCTTGCCACCACCAGGTCTTGAATGCGGGAATAAATCTTTTTCAAGGCCTGTGATAAATACATATGGGAATTCAAGACCTTTTGAGGCGTGCACAGTCATGAGTCGCACCCCACCGGGCTTTGGCTTGTTTATCAGACTGTCCTGATCGCTAGATAATGCTGCGTCTTCGAGGATCTTGTCTATACCCTCCTCGATGTCGAATCCATCGTAGCGTACAGCTAGTGTCACCAACTCCTTCATGTTCTCTAGTCTTTCTAGGTCGTCGCTGGTACCCTTTTTCAATTCATCTTCCAGTCCACTCTTTTCAATAATGAATTTGATGATATCGCTTGGCTTGTTCACCATAGCGAATTCATGGATATTGTCGAGCAGTGTATAAAAATTGCTGATCTTCATCTGCATACTTGCAGGTAGGTCATTCAATCCTCCGGAAAATAGCTTTACCAATGTGACTTTGCCGATACCTCGAGCTGGTGTATTGATTACCCGCTTGATATCTGACAGGCTATCACGATTCAGTGCCGCACGTAGATATGATAGTACGTCTTTGATTTCTCTTCTATCAAAGAATTTTGTGCCGAGGACTTGATAAGGGATATTCTTGGAAAGCATTGCCTCTTCGAGTACGCGGGATTGGAAATTCGCACGATAGAGTATAGCTATATCCTCGGGTTTGTTCTCTCTTAGTAGTTCGTGGATCTGATTTGCTACATATTTACCCTCGTATACCTCGTCGAATGCCTCATACACTGTGATATCCTCCCCTGTCTCCTTTTCTGTGAACAATGTCTTTGGTACACGGAAAATATTTTTATTGATCACATTGTTGGCTGCCTCGATGATATTCTTTGTAGAGCGATAATTTTGCTCGAGCATCACGATCTTGGTACGAGGATAATCTTTTTCAAAGTGCAGCATGTTCTTGATATTTGCTCCGCGCCAGCTGTAGATATTCTGATCTGTATCACCCACTACGCAGATATTCTCCCTTGGTCCTACTAGTAGCTTTACCATCTCGTATTGCACCTCGTTGGTATCCTGATACTCATCCACGTGGATATATTGCCATTGATTCTGATAATGTAGTTTTACTTCTGGGTACTTTTTCAATATCATCACGGTCTCGATCAGTAAATCATCAAAGTCTAATGCCTTTTCGGCTTTTAGTGTTCTCTCGTAATCACGCCAGATAGTAGCGACGACGCTCTCAAATCCTGATTTTACTTCATTTGCATATCTATCTAGATTTATAAAGTCACCTTTTGCACGGGAGATGATGTTCTTGATCTTCCTGGGTTCATATTGCTTTGGATCAATGTCGCGAGCTTTTAGGGATTCCTTTATTATCTTCATGCAGTCATCATCATCAGATATTACGAAATGTTTCGTCAAACCTAGTAAGTGCGCATTCTCCTTGATAATCCGTACGCCGAGTGCGTGAAATGTAGAAACGAATGGATAACCACTATGTCCACCAGCGGGGGCACCATTTTCCCTCTGTGAAAGTAGTCCTATCACTCTTTCCCTCATCTCTTTTGCAGCCTTATTGGTAAAAGTCACTGCCAATATGTTTTCCGGTTTCACTCCGCCATGTACTATATGTACGATTCTGTGTGTCAGAGTCTTGGTCTTGCCTGCTCCGGCCCCTGCCACTATTAATAAAGGCCCTTGTGTATAAAGGACCGCTTCGCGTTGTTTTTCATTTAGTGTATTTAAATATTCCACATTTATATTATATACTTTTTTGTACCCCTTGACAAAGTGGCACTAAATATGCTATACTTATACCTAAGTTCATTGAAATAGTGCTTGGTTGAGATTTGCTCAGATATAAGAATTTTCCTTGGAAATAATCCTTGTTTTTAAGGAAAATTCTTATATCATAAACAAATCTAAAAAAACAAGCAAACAAAATGAAAAAATCAATGTTATTTACAATTGTCACTGCGGTGATAATCATGTTCTCTTTAACTTCATGTGTTCAAAGAGTAAATGTACCAGCTTCTAGCTCCCAAGTTCAACAGTATCCTCAGCTTTATGTTGGAGGTGAGCAAGTTTCCATTCCTCAAGAAACCCACGAACTTTCAACAGTTCAAGGTAAAGACTGCAACGGCAAAACAGTTACTTGGCAAAAAATTGGGAAAAATTGTAATGACCCTTATAAGGTTGTTACAACTCAAGGTCAGCCAGTAATATTTATGCCAGCACCATCTTCTCAGAATGGTATCGATTCATATATCGACTGGAGTTCATTGTATGTGTTAGCCTGGATTTTGGGTATTATTGGTTTGATTTGGTTGTTGAGCATGATGCCATGGTCAACATGGAGATCTCGAACAAATCACAATCATTACTACCCTTCTTACCACAGTGGTCCTAGTTGTAGAAATGATTATAGCAGACCTGTAGATTATACAGAGAATACTAAAACCACTACAACTACAGATACTTCTACAACAAGAACGTATCACCATCCTGAAAATAATCACGGTGGAGGACATTAATCTGCTCTTTGTTTACCTTCTAAAAACAAAAACCCATTCAATTTTTAATTGGATGGGTTTTTATCTTCTAATTATTATTTGTAAAGTTCTTCTATCAAGTTTTTTGTGTATTGTTCAGCACTTATGCCATCCATTTTTGGCATTTCATACTCTTTCCTACCTGTTGCTTCCATCACTCTTGACCCCAGTTTTTTTATTGCTAATGTGATTGAATCATTAGGATGTTTGAACATAAAATTACTCAAATCTTTTATTCTACCCAAGTTAACATCTGGAGATTCCATGTCCCAACTATTTTGACCTTCTGATGATTGTGATATTTTTCCAAAATTTTCATACATCCACAATCTGTGTCCTATTTCTGGTGTCTCAATCAGTTTTGTGTCTGGGTCCAGGTTCATTTCCGATTTTATTTCTGATAGTGCAACCTTATCAAATTGCTCTCTAGAAATCCCCGCCACTTTTTCATCCATAGGGAATGCCTTTGAAGCATAGTTGAATCCAGAATGTATTTTGTTTTCAGTGGGGATATTCTCTGCTGCTACCTTTGCTTTATTTTCAGTTATAACTTCAGCTACCTTATTACCCCCACCTGCTGATTTTAATTGAACAGGATCTGGTCCTGTGTGGGGTTGTGATGTTATCTCACCTACTTCATGGCCATTTATGTTGTGTGTTTCTCTGACAATAATATTTGAGTATGTCCCGTCTTCAAGTTTAAATGATTTATCGTATGTATCTGCTGAATTTTCGAGAGATAGTTTATTTAATCCTGTTTGTTGAAATATTTCTTTACTTGCATTGCTGTTTGCCATATCTCTAGCATATTGTATATGTTCTAGGTCTGGACTCGTTCCTGTTGATATTGCTCGTAGTGTTTTTCCATCAGACTCATATAGAATACCTTTTTCCTTTAGGTCTTTTATTAATTCTGTGTAATTTTTCTCACCCAGTTGATTTTTTAAGTCAGCCAATTGAATATTTTGTATTTCGTGTATTTTTTCAATACTATTGAATCCCCTGAATGAATCTGCTCCAGCTGTAGCGCTCTCTATAACTGTATTTCCGGATGTGTGTAATATTGGAGTTTCTATAAAGTGATTTTTAATTGCGTAATCTTGTACTTTCAATAATTGAACTTGATCCAAGTGCCCGTCTGGCATTACCAACGGTTTATCGATTATGTGATTTTCCAATGCTATTTTTTGAAATAGTGAAAATTGTCCCGGAGTTATTCCATATTTTTGTATATCACTAATAGAATTTAATTCTATTGAACCCCCTCCCCCTAATTGGGTTGGTACTTGGCCATTATCAAATATATTCTTTTGTGAATTTATATTGTTTGATATTCCATGGGGTGCACCGTTTATGTTTGAACCCTTGTAATCAAACATCTTTCCATGGTAGTCGGCACCTTTTGAAATATCCTTGCCCCATTCAAATACATCGGATTCACCAGTCACTGGGTCCTTGAATGTCAGATTGCCTTGATCGTCCATGTGGAAATTTGCACCCTTGTGAAGCATGGCGGACTCATCTATTTGACCAGGTTTGAATCCACCGAATTCTTTTGCTAGGTCTGCATTACTTGTATTCATTATATGTTTTACACTCTCTGGTGCATTAGACATATCGGAACCCCATTTTTCAGCTACTGCATGCTTTAATTGACCAGCAAAATGAATCATACCTTGACCTCGGTCGATAGTCACATCTAATCCATGACCTGCATCTGGTATTGGGAGTGTTTCTGGTGTTGGACTAGGTGTAGGCGTCACTCCGCCGTGCAACCATCTTTGGTAGTATTGACCAGCTACTGCACCAGCAAGACCTATAGCTGCTCCACGTACAACTGCACCCATTACTCTTGCGGTTCTCTTGTCTTCGTATATAGATTCTTGATAATTATCAAATCTTTTTATTCGATTGAGGCCATTTTCCGTAATATCATTACCGTCCTTATCTTTTTTTCCTGTTTTATAACTGTATAAATCCTCGATACCCTTCATCATAGGCTCACCATTTTTATAGACAAGAAGAGCGGCAGTCCCTGTTGCTATTGCTTTGTTTAGTTCAAAGTTTTTTGCAATGTCATCTTTCTTTCCATAGTTTATAAATCCTTTGTATTCTTTGTTGTTGATATAGTCTAGTCTAGATTTAATTCTTTGAGCCAAAACTTCTTTTTGTTCTGGGGTTTTTCCTTCTTTGTTTAATTCCTCAACTAAAAAGCTTATTTTTTTTATTTGATCATCGGCATTTATAAATCTATCTACTTTACTTTCTGAATTTTTTAAGCCAGCATTTTTTGCTTCGAGACGAGTCATTGATACTTGGTCTCCCTTGTAATCATCTTTTATACTTTTTTTACCAGTAAAAAAACCTCTAATACCTCCCCATATTGCGCCGCCACCATATGCACCAACGGTGCTCTTTATTGCCATTCCTATCACTCCTCCACCTGCAAATGTAGTCAAATCACCTGTTAGTAATTTTTTATATGCTTTTTGGGTTGCGCTATTTTCCAGTAATGCGGCTGCCTCTGGGTATTTACGAGTATAATTTAAATAATCAAAACCAAGCTCAGATTTTCTTATTGCATCAAGAGCCATCAATCGGGCTTCTTTTGCACCGTTACCTTGTGATAGGTAATGATTTTCCATTGAAGATATTAGATTATTTCGAATTGCATTATAGGCTGAGTCTATTTTTTGAAATTCTTTGTACTCATTACTTTTGAAAGGGTTTAGGCCATTTTTGTTTGCAGTTTTCTCATGTTGCCAATCTGTAGGCATCTTCATATATCTATTTGCAATTTCGTTGTATGCTCTGATCTGCTCTGCCTCTGCCCTCGTACTCATACCTTCGGGAGCCTTAAGAAATACTACCTCACCCGTCTGTTCATTTACTGTTAGGTTTAATTCTTTAATTCTTGCCGAAATTTGACCAATAGTCTCAATATCTACACTATGTTCACCATTTCTTATTTGGCCTGCTATTGTTTTTTCAGCACTCGCCTTTTGGAAATTTTTTGAGAGACCATGTAGTACCTTCATAAAAATATTTTTATTTGCATAAGATGCAGCAACACGATCTTTTGTTAACTCTTCCATCTTTCGAGCATTTCTTTGGTTTATCTCCTCTAATACTAGAAGTTGCTCTCCAGTAGAAAGCTTTACGAATCCAGGTACATTTTCAAGGTCAGAAACTTTTAAACCACTAGAACCAAGATTTTTTGCCCATAGGGGTGACTTGTTTGCAGTGTCTAGCTTTAGTTTTTCTATGATATCAACCTTAACAGCCTCTACCTTTGCAGCTTTCGTTGCTTCTTTATCATCAAATCCACCATAATTTACAATCGCACTTTCTTTTTCTTCTTCTGCGTGAAATCCTCCAGTCGCCTCTATTACTTTTGCTCCACTTCCTATTTCTGATTCATTTAAATCTTCAATTTTTGAAATATGCTCTGCACCTTTTTTGTGCTTTTTCTTCATGTCTTCAAGCTCTTGTGCTCTTTCGTAATCTCCTGATTCTTGTGCTTTTTTTGATTCAGCATCTAGTCTTGCTATTGAATCTTTGTCTGCACCTGTTTTCTTTTTATCTAAAGCCACTAATGCTCTAATGTTTTTTTCAAATAATTCTGCCGCTTCATAATCTCCTGACGCTTGAGCTGCTGCAGATTTTGCACGCAGGGATTCTATTGTGTCCTTACCACCCAATTCATGTGTTTTATTATTTATTTTTTTAGGTATTTCCATGGTATTTAAATCTTTTTTAACATCTTCTGGTTCGACTTTAGCTTCTTCTTTTGTATCTAAATCTTCTTTAATAATTTTTTCTTCAGTCACTACGTCTTCTTTTTTATCTTCTTCTGGTGTTTTTTTTGTTTCTTTTGCTTTCCTTTCTTTTTTTATTATTTCGTATTTATTTTTAAAGAGAAGTTCTTCCATCTTTTCCCTGTCTATGTTTACTGGTATATCTGCACCCTCTTCTTTGAATTTGATAGTCTTTTTTGTAGCGTTCAGTATTTCATATTTTTTACCATTCACCAGTACTGTATCTCCCTTTGATAAAAAAATATATTTTTCAGTTTTTCTGTAATCCTCGATCATTTTGATTAAGGTTTCTCTATTTATTGGTACTTCTTTACCTTCCCCTTTCAAGAATACCCTGTGTCTTGTTTCTCCATTTTTATTTGTCCAAGGTTTTACTGCTGTTACTACGAATGTCTTTTCTGGCGGTATTATTTTAAGATAATTATTTATTTTCCTTACCAGACCTTCGCTTTCCATAACTGCCCCTTTTTTAATTTCAATGGAATTGTTTGGTTTTTCAGCTTCTTTTGTTTCAGCTGGTTTTTCAGCTTCTTTTGTTTCAGCTGGTGTTTCTTCTGTTTTTTCTTCTTTGTATTCCATTTTAATATTGGGCGGTATTGTTATTGAGTCTATTGTTGGGTGGTGCTCTTTTTTATCTTCTTCTTGTTGCCTCTTTAATCTTTCTTGTGATTCTATCTGCCTTTTCTTTTTCTCTGCTTTTTTGTTCTCTCTATCTAATTCTTCTTGCTCATTTTTTAGATCATTTTGTTCTTTTATTTTATTTACTAGTTCTTGTCCTTCTTCGCGTACTTTTATCTTTTCCTCATCTAGTTTTTCTTTGTACATTTCTGCTGCTGTTAGGATGTCTGATATGGTCACTGTGTATGCCTTTTTTTCATCTGATTCATTGGATGTACGCATTTTATCTTCAAGCATTTTTTTTGCCCTTTCAGGTTCTCCAGATAGGGCCATTTTTATGGCACCTTCAAAAAAACGATAAAAACCAAGTGTGATAGTACCCGTTCCTTCTTTTGTTGATTCTAAGTATTTTATTGTTTCTTGAATTTTTTGATCAAGTAGTTTTTTTTCTTGCTCTATTGTATTTTTGTGTACCACTACTTGTTCTGGAGTCTTTTCCATACTTAAATTATACCACTATTTATATAGCCTATCAAAGTTTTATCTGTATTTTTTATTTTTCTAAAATAGGGTGAATTTTGCCATCTGTGCATAACTATGGTTGACGAGCACCCCACCCTGGGGTACCATATATAGATAAGGGGTTCGCCTCTTTAGATACTGGAAAGTGGATAAATACCAGACGATGACAGCCAGACCGAATGACCACATTTCTTATGCAATCATTTTTCTCTAAAAAGGAGACTTTGAGCAGTAAACTCTCAGACACGAAAGCCAATTCTCCAAAAATAGCCTTATTTTATAAAGCCTCTGTGGTAGGGGTGACTTTTTTGACTGTGACTACAATAGGAGCATTTATGTATCCTCATACAGTATCTGCAAGTTTCTTTGGTGATATTTTAGACAATATTGTAGGCAATACTACCCAAGCTGTGCCCATCCTAGTAAACCCAAATAATTCGCAAACAGTCCCTCTTCTTGAATCAAATCTAACTCCAGAACTAAAGAATACAGTTACAGATTTAAGTCAAGGGACTGTAGGTGAGCAGGCAATAGAGACTATTGAAGGTGCAAATACTGGCCGAGATATTGAAAAATATGCAACTTCTGCTGCTATTCGTAAATATGTAGTCAAAAAAGGTGATTCTATAGATAGTATTGCTCGCAAATTGAAGGTTTCAAAGGATACTATCGCCTACGCTTCAGATTTGGATAAGGGTGAGTCTCTAAAGGTTGGCCAAATATTGGCTGTTATTCCTGTGGATGTGCCAGTAGAAAAGACTGATAAGGCAGAAAAAGTAGATAAGGTAGAAAAAACAAAACAAATTGCTGATAAAAACGACAAAAAGAAGGAAACTGCTGTAGTTGTATCAGAAAAATCAAAGAAAATTGTCGCAGTTGCACCTGTAGTAGACGATGAACCTGAAAAGCCTGTAGTCGTACCGACTACTCCGGCACCTATAGCTACTCCTGCTATCGATGTGAATAATACAGACTCAACTGTAAATAATCAGCCAGTTGAGCAGACTACTCCGACAGGACAGCCAAAAGGTACTATCTCAAATGGTTATATATGGCCATTTCCAGCTGGTGTAGGACGTATCTCTCAGGGTAAACATGCAGATAATGCTCGGGATTTTGCGGCACCAAAGGGTACACCTGTATATGCAGTCCATGATGGTACTGTATTGATCGCTCATCCAACTGGATATAATGGAGGATATGGATTATACGTGGTTATCGACTTTACAGATGGACGCCAGGCAATATTTGGCCATATGAGCAAGGTGTTGGTAGGGCCAGGTGATGTGGTAAAGCAGGGTGATGTTATTGGTCTTGTTGGTTCTACTGGTCATTCTACTGGTCCACACTGTCATATTGGTTGGCATGGTACAGGTGGTGATCCTTATGATGGATTAAAAGTTAATGCGACAGATTTTATTTCAAATGACTAAAAAAATTATTTCAATCTTTATACTTTGTTCATTTATCCTTGGATATAGTCCGATGCTGGCTTCTGCTGCAAAGACTACTAAAAAAGTGACAGTAGTAAAGAAAAAGAAAAAAGCTAGAAAAGAGAAGCTCACTCTTAACCCACCATTATTTACACTAGAGACAGCTCCCCATTCCCCAAGGCCTATCGCTCGCGGTAAAAGGAAGTCAACTAAAAAAGTAGCAATCAAAAAACCAGGTACACCCTCAAAAGTAGTAGCTACAAAGAAAAAATAACACTTGAATAATCAAGTGTTATTTTTTTATTGGTTTTTCTCTTTTTCTCTTTTTCTGTTTTTCTTTAGTTTTCCACCATGCTTTTTACTCATATATAGTAAAAATAAAAAAATAACGATGAAAATACAAAAGAGTATAAGCCAATCTTTGATGTCTGTGCTCTTTTGCATAGTAGATTTATTTATTCACAGTATATATCTTTTTGACTGGATGTGAAACAAATTAAAATCACTCAATTGGGTGATTTTAATTTTGAGTGCGGGGGCGGTATTGGAGGGCTTCGAGGATATGAGGAGTGGTGATGCGCTCACTACTCTCTAGATCTGCGATTGTGCGGGCAAGTTTGATCACACGGTGATATGCACGGGCTGAGAGTTGGAGGCGCTCTGCGCTACTATGTAGTATCTCCCTCACTTCGGGTGATAGAGGTGCAAAGGTGTTCAATTCTTTTACATTCATCTCACTATTTGTTTTTATATTTCTCGTAGTGCTTTTGAATCTCATTTCCTGAATGTTACGGGCGCGAGCTACACGCTCCTTGATGGTCTGTGTACGATCACCCTCCACACCCTCACTTGCAAGCTTGTCGTAATCTACCGATGATACATTCACCCAGATGTCGATACGGTCGAGGATCGGTCCTGAAAGTTTTCTGTTGTATCTATCCAGGTCCATTGGTTTGCAAATACAAATTTTTTTCTTGTCACCACGATTGCCACATGGGCATGGATTCATCGCAGCTACGAGAATAAAATTTGAAGGAAAAATTGCAGAGCCTCGTGCACGAGAGATGGATACGATATTATCTTCGAGTGGCTGACGGAGTGACTCGAGAACTTTTTTTTCAAATTCTGGGAACTCATCTAAAAATAAAACTCCTTTGTGTGCGAGAGTGACCTCACCTGGTTTTGGATTTGCTCCACCTCCGATCATCGATACGTAGCTCGCAGTATGATGTGGTGCACGGAATGGTGAATCAGTCACGAGTGCTCCATCGAGTAATCCGACAACAGAATGTATTCCAGTAATTTCCAAAATATCTTCCTTGGATAATTCTGGTAGGATGTGAGAGAAGACTCGTGCGAGCATCGTCTTGCCTGTACCAGGTGATCCACTCATCGCAATGTTGTGTCCACCGGCAGCTGCGATTTCCAGTCCTCTTTTTGCACCCTCTTGGCCACGGATGTCAGAAAAATCTATTGTATGTTTTTTATTTTCAAAAATTATTTTTGTCTCGGGTGTAGGTGTGATTTTATTTTTCTCTGGCTCTAATAAATTTCCTTTTTTATCACGTCGCGGGGTAGATAGATGGTCAATGACTTCGCGGAGATTTCTCGCTCCAAATATTTTTATCCCCGACACTAGTGCAGCTTCACTCGCATTCCCGACCGGTAAAAATATTTCTTTATAGCCTCTTTTCTTCGCCTCCTCAGCCAGTGGTAGTGCACCTTTAATATTTTGTAGTTCACCGTTGAGTGAAAGCTCTCCTAAAAATATTTTTTCCTCAGGGTCAAAATCTATCTCACCTGCTGATAGTAAATATGCTAGCGCGATACCGAGATCAAAGTACGGCCCCTCCTTTTTCAAATCTGCTGGAGAGAGTGAGATGACTATTTTTTGATTTTGATTTTTTGGGGAATTGAATCCCGAATTTTTTAGAGCTGAACTCATGCGGTCCTTGGATTCATCGACTGCCTTGTCTGGTAATCCGACAAGAGTAAAAGCATGGAGTGTACCCTTTGTGATGTCCACTTCGATAGTTACTACTTTGCCTGAAAGTATTTGTGTCTGCGCAGAATATATTCGCGAGAATGACATAGGTTCATTATAATATGAATTTTAAATTATTTAAATAGCTTCTCTCAAAAAGCATGAATATTTTTTTGGTAAAAAATTTCTCTGCTCGTCGATCAAGAAAATAATATTCGTAAACTCATTTATTTTCTAATCTCCTGTGCAAGACTTTTTTCAAGAACTATTTAAATAATTTTTACCAATAAAAAAATCCGCAATTGCGGATTTTTTTATTACATACAATTTTTACAAGTCAGTGCAGATGGGTTTGCTTCGATGCGGTCTTCTTCAATCTTACCTCCGCATGTATCGCATACTCCATAAGTCCCCTCCTCTATTTTTAGTAATGCTTTGATGGTTGTGTTTAGTTTTTTTACGAGCACATTGATGAGTGAAGATTTTTCTTCGTAGTCTTCACTGCGGTCATCCATGTCACTCTCGTCAGCTTCAGTAGCACCTGAATCATCACTGACTGCTTGCCATTCACCAGTCTCTGAATTCTTTTTACCCAAGCCAGAGAGCTCTTCTTCTAATAACAATTTCTCTGTTTCAAGTTGTAGTTTATATTTTTCCATAAATAAATTTTAACACTTTAACCTAAAACCACAAGGCTACAAGGGTTTTATGTTTTGTGTAACTAGCCTTACTAATATTTCACGAATAGAATCTTGGTCATCTGTTATTACTAATTTATCTTTACCTAAGAACATATAAGTGAGTAATTCTTTTCCATTTTCATCTCTCAGTACTCTGGAATCTTTGTTTTCAATGATCTTGTCTGACCAGGGTGTTTCAAAGATGCTCTGCGAGCCTATTGAAACGTCTGTTTGGAATAGTGTAAACATGTCGGAAAGGATATTGGATTCCCATGAAAGCATTCCTGCGAATGATTGATTGTAGTCATTTGTCTTCAATATTATAAACAAATGATTCTTTGCATTGTTGTTGTAAACACCAATCATGAAACTATTGTCCAAGGATCTAGATAATGCACCGGGCATATTTACTCCGAGTAGATTCAAGAATGTCGGAGTGTCCATAATCTGTGATACACCGTTGACTGTAGTGATTGGAATTATTGATGCAATTTTATTATTTTTAACTTCACCCTTGCTCGCATTTATTATCGCAGTGGCCATATCATTTTTGTTCGTGATCGCGGTGACATCTAATAGTGTTTGACTGTCTCCGTGAACTAGAGTTTCTATTTGAATTTTTGGTTGAGATACTTGCGAAGCTTCTTTACCTTTTTGAATCAAAAATATTGTTCCCCATATCGCAAGAGCTACCAAAAATATTCCACCTATAACATAAAATATATTCATCGAGAATGCTTTCTTTGTCTCTACTACAATCTCCTCATTCTCACGTCTTGCCTTTTCTGCGAGAGCGATCTTGATGACAGTCCCCTCCTGCTCTCGAACAGCATCAGCCATGTCTGATTCGTAGGTGTGCAGTTGTCTTATTTTTTGATTTGCAATATTTTGTTCGTCCATATTTTTTAAATAATTTAAATCTTACATAAAATAGCTTCTCTTGAAAAGCACACATAATTCTCTGGTGAGAATTTGCTCTGCTCGTCGATCAAGAAAATAATATTCGTAAACTCATTTATTTTCTAATCTCCTGCGCAAGACTTTTCTCGAGAACTATTTTATTACAGATTACTTTATTTCTGTAGGAACTACTATTTTTGGTTTGAAGAAATCTTTGTTTGCTTCTTTGATTGAAAAGTTTAGTCTTCCCTTTTCATCTACCTTTATTATTTTTACTGGAACAGTGTCTCCTTCCTTAAGCATATCAGAAACTTTCTCTACACGGAATGGTGCGATCTCTGAGATGTGCACTAGACCTTCTGTACCAGATGCGATAGATACGAATGCTCCGAATTCCATGAGCTTGACTACAGTACCCGTAGCCTCTTCGCCTACTTTGTATTCGTGTGTCATGTCTGCGATTATCTTCTGAGCTTTTTCTGCGGCACCATTTTTACCTGTGACAAAGACTGTTCCATCTTCTTCAATTGTAATTTCTGCTCCAGTCTTTTCACGAATCATGTTTACATTTTTTCCTCCTGGGCCGATGACCATACCGATCTGATCTTTATTTATTTTTACTGTCAAAATCTTTGGAGCGTTCACAGAAATGTCTGCGCGGTTTGTAGAAATTTCTTTTGTGATTGTCTCTAGTATTTGTAGTCGAGCAGCTTTTGCACGAGTGAGTGCGTCCTTCAAAATAAATACGCTGATGCCTCCGACTTTGATATCGAGTTGGATAGCAGTGATACCATTCACAGTTCCTCCTACTTTGAAGTCCATGTCTCCGTAGTGATCCTCTGGTCCTTGGATGTCAGAGATGAGTGCGTACTTTGTGTTGTCTTTTTCATCGATCATAACCCCGATTGAAATTCCTGCTACTGGAGTCTTGATCGGTACTCCCCCATCCATCAACGCAATTGTCGATGCACAAATACTTGCTTGCGAAGTTGATCCATTTGAAGCTGTAGATTCAGATACTACACGAATAGTGTAAGGGAAAATTTCTTTTGCTGGAATAACTGGGATCAATGCTTTTTCTGCTAGGAATCCATGACCCATCTCTCGGCGATTGATACCACCTACGCGACCTGTCTCTCCTGCTGAGTATGGAGGGAAGTTGTAGTGATGCATAAATCTTTTCTTTGCTGAAAATTCTATTCCATCGATTGTGAACATACTCTCTGGTCCAGCTAGTGTGAGCACTGATAGTACGTGAGTCTCTCCTCGGTAGAATATTCCAGAGCCATGTAGGACTTCTGATATTCCTCCAGCCTTGGCATACAGACTACGAACTTCATCGAGCTTTCTTAGATCTGGACGCTTTGATTCTAGTAGTGCCGCATCGTGAATAACCTTGTTGATATATTCCTCGATGTAATCTTCTGCTACGAATTTTGTCTCAGGCATGTCTGCATATTTCTCATCTACTATTCCCTTCCAGATGTGCCATGCATCATCGAGAACTTTTTTACTATTTGGTCCGAATGCACCTTCGTCTAAGATTGGTTTTATTTTTTCTGCGAATAGTTCTGATAGCTCTGCTGGAGTCTCCGGCTTTGGGAATGAAAGTTTTGTTTTACCAAATTCTGCTACGAGCATCTTTTGGAAATTTTCCCATTTTTCAATCTCGGCAACTGCACGATCAAAACCTTCACCGATTACTTCTTCAGATAGTTCGAATGCCATTGCTTCGATCATCGCGATGTTGCGATCCTTTCCACAGACCATCAGGTCGAGTGTGTATACTGGCTCGTCTGCTTGAGGGATGTAATTGTTGATTGCTATTGTAGGATCATCATTTGTCATAGACATATGGACTGCACCGATTGGTCCGTGCCATGGGATGTCTGATGTACATAGTGCGATAGAGGCAGCATTGGTACCTAATGTCTTTGGGTCTGCCTTGCCTACTGCGATCACAGTCACGATCACTTGAACGGCATTTTTGATGTGGTGTTCAAACAATGGACGGATTGTACGGTCGATCACACGAGCGGCTAGAATCGCCTGCTCACTAGGACGGCCTTCACGACGAGTGAATTGAGATCCTAGTATTTTGCCTGCAGCGTAGAACTTTTCTAGATATTCTACTGTCAGGTTAAAGAATCCTGGATTAGATTTACCATCACGACTGATAACTGCAGTAGCCATGACAACTGTACCCTCGCACTTGAGCATTACAGAGCCATTTGCCTGGTTTGCTAAATCACTAAAAACCGCGACAACTTGCTTGCCGCCTATTTCTAAACTGTATTCTTTACTTTGCATACTATTTTGTTAAGTTTGCCTGCAGACTCTAGCTTTGAAATGGCCATTTTGCCCTTCAACTCTAATTGTCCGGAGGCAAACTCATTTAACCTATTAATACTGTAATCTTACCAGAAAATAGCCTTTTTTCAAATGAAAAATATAAATAAAATAGCCCCCGACCTACTGGTCGGGGGCTATTTTATTTAGTTATTTATCTCATCAAATATTTCTGTGGGCTGGCAGATAGGTCGAGGAAGTCATCGGCGGCATCTTTTAGTTTCATAGATGCGGATTTACCGAATGAAACGACTTCTACCTGGGTACCGTATGTATTCTGTAGATATTCTACGAGCGGGATAAAGTCCCCATCTCCAGCTACTAGCACTACTGCATCCAGACGGGGTGCCATCTTCATAGCATCTACTGCTATTCCGACATCCCAGTCTCCCTTCTTTGCTCCACCGGCAAAAATCTGAAGTTCTTTTGTTTTTGTCTCGATTCCTAGCTTGGTCAATGCGTCAAAGAAGCTCTTTTCATCGCCTGCTTCACTAGTGATCACATATGCTGTGGCGCGGACTAATTTACGTCCTGCTACTGCGTCTTTTAATACTGCACCAAAATTAACCTTTCTTTTATAAAGGTTCTTGGCACTATGGTAGAGGTTGGCTGTATCGATAAATACACCCACTCTCTGTTCTTTGTGTTTTATTATCATTTTATTTTTATTTATACGGTGACATAATGTTATTTTTGGAACAATAATTTTCTGCTGAAAATTATTTCAGGCTTCGGGCCGGCCGCCCTGCAGAAGTCCAAAAATAATATCATGGCACCTCTTAATACTATTACAGTATACCAAATTAAAATATCTCGACTAACAGTCGAGATATTTTAATTATGCTTTTAATTTTTTACTAACTGTCGCATGGCGAGTCTTGTCTGTCTTTTCTAAATACTTTAGGTGTTTTCGGCGGTCTGCAACCATCTTGATAAGTCCACGACGAGAGTGATTGTCCTTCTTGTGTGTCTTCAAGTGTGATGCTAGCTCATCAATCTTTTCAGTTATTACAGCGATCTGAACCTCTGGAGATCCAGTGTCCTTGTCGTGAAGCTGATTTTTCTTAATGATGTTTGCCTTTTTCTTCGTTGTTAACATAATGCATATAGTATCACATATTGTTTGAAAACGCAAGCTACTTTTGAATAAGCAAAAAGTTATCCCCATACTTTACTTGACTAAAGTACTTTACTCTGATAAAGTAGGTATATGGGCAAGGGAATGAATAAAAATACAAAAGTTGGAGATGTTGAAGAGATTTACGTCCTCTCAAAAGATTTCAATTGGAATACTAAAGAAAATCGTCAGCTTGTCGATGCGTTTATTTCTATTGATGACAAATCCAAGATGGAAGCATTCCTCCGCGATCTGATGACGGAGAGTGAAATCATCGAATTCTCAAAACGCCTAGAAGCCGCTCGCCTACTCTCCCGAGATACACAGTATCTCTCTATCACAGAGCGTACTGGCCTCTCCTCTGCTACCGTGGCACGTATTGCAAAATGGCTAAGGGGTCCACTTGGTGGATACCGTTTCGCGCTATCAAATATTGCAAATCTTTCAC
Organism: Candidatus Nomurabacteria bacterium; assembly: GCA_026396015.1. Lineage (GTDB taxonomy): Bacteria > Patescibacteriota > Minisyncoccia > Phycocordibacterales > UBA9973 > UBA8515. Next base: position 46,392 of record JAPLXP010000003.1, read on the forward strand.
AGCATCATCATCCTCTCTCAAAACTTGAGAAAGGATTGTCTTGATAGTATCTATTTATATTTATCTATAAAGCTAACCTCTTCTCAAGTTTTACTTGTGAAGGGGTTTTGTCTTGTATATCTCCGAATGAATCGGAAAAACGATAAGTCTGCGAAAAGAAAAAAATTTGTTATTTAAAAATTAAATAAAATGGAAAAACAAAAAATCTATGATCATTTCACAAAAGGACTTGATCAAGAATTTCGGGGCTGGATTGGATCTGAAATCGAAACACATTTCATTGATGGGAATGGAAAACCAATCACTGTTGACTGCTCACAGCAAATCTTTAGAGTGTTGGTAGAATCTGGTTGGAAAATTTTAAAGAGAAAAAATTCCTTAATCACAGAAATTGAAAAAGGTGGGGCCAGGATTTTGTATGAATTAGGACGACAAAATATAGAAATCGCTACTCCTCCTGCCGAGCACAATTTTTTGGTTGAAGTAATCAAATTACTTTTAGCCGAACTTTATGCTGCAGCATGTCTATGTGATGCTTATCCTTTGTTTGCGCCCATCATGGAATCTGATGAAGACTTGCTGGTGATTCCAGACGAGCGTGATGCATCATGGCTCGAGCTTGATGGTAGAGAAAACCTTACGCCACTTTCCACAACATCTTCTGTTCAATTTACTTTGGAGACAAAGGGTCCAAATAATGCAATATCTCTATTGAATGATTTGGCAGATGTGCGCAAGCATTTACTCTTTTCTAATCCATATGTCCAAGACAAAATCTGGAGAAAATATATTCAGAATTCAAATGCTGGATATAAAAAAAGTCGTTATGGAGTGGTAAGACCAAACTCAATCGAGCATTATGTGGATTTGCTGTCAGTTCATGACGTAGTCATCAACGGCAAGCTCGTACCATTCCCAATAGCTGAGCAAGAAAATATTGATTTGTTTTTGCGTTCGGTATGGTGGAACTTTCGTTTGCGTAGGTACAACGATCGTCTCTGTATCGAGGTGAGGACGTTTTCTAGAAGGGGTGATGATCAGATATTCAGTGATTTGTTATTTTTTGTAATGAATCATTATTGTATTTGATTATTTAAACAAGTGGTGATTTTCTAAAACTAAAAAATGCGACACAATGTGTCGCATTTTCTTTGATTTTCTTAATGATTTTTTCCATAAATTATATGCAGCAAGTTTTCATCTTCTGTTATGTGTTTGCCTGTAGACTCCAGTATGTCCCTGGCAATATTCCCAAGATTTTCTGATATTGAAAATGATCTTTCATTGCAGATTAGTCCCCACTTCTCCTTAAGTTGGTAGTATTGAATTATTTTTTCAATACTACCAGACTCTTTTGATTTTAAATGTTCAGCTTCTAATAGAGACAATAATCTATCTTCTATTCTACATGTGACTATCAAAACAACTTCGATAAAAGGTGGTGAATTCAAAATATGAATATTTTCTTTTAGCCAGCCGTTTCTGTATTGCCTTTTGAATTCATCACTTCCAAATACAAATGGTTCAACGGTGGCCCTCTTGATAAAATCCATTATTTCTAGGCATCTCCCTAAATCCCAAGCATCTATTTCTTCTAACGTTGAATCACAAAGGATTAAAGATTGAAACTCTTTCAAATATTCGTGCATTTCATTCGAAAAAGTAGTGAGATCATAGTTGTAGAAATCAGCGTATTTTATCTCCTCTTTTAGCATCAAGATCAAATTGTAGAGTCCCCCGCGTATTAACACATAGCGCAGATAGAATATCTTTATTTTTTGAAGGTTAAATATGCATAGTATGAAAAATCCAACTATGCATAGTATAGCAAGTGTAGCTTTCATTTTTTTAATTTTTTATTCATCATATATTAAAAATACAAAATATCAAATGTCATTGTGGTATAATTATTTTACGACATTAATATGACACAACTAGAAAAATTAAAAAGAGAATTCCTCGAGCATGTAGAGATTGAAAAGGGCAATAGTCTGCTGACTGTGCGCAATTATGATCATTATATATCTCGTTTTTTTCAGGTGGCCAAAGTCTCTGACCCTACAGATATCACAGATGATGTGATACGTGAATTCAGATTGCATATAAATAGATTACCAGGCATGAAAGTTCGTGGTCAGTCTGCTGCAACATTGAAAAAGAATACACAGAACTATCATCTGATAGCGTTGCGTGCATTCCTAAAATACATGATGAAGCGCGGAGTCACATCCCTATCCCCTGACAAGATAGAACTAGCCAAGATAAAAGAACGACATCTGGATTTGATATCTGTAGATGAGCTCGCTCGCTTGATGAATGCACCCGATATGGCTACACCAAAGGGTCTTCGCGACAAGGCGATACTGGAATTATTCTTCTCGACTGGACTTCGTCTCTCTGAATTATGTTCACTGAATCGCGATCTGGATCTATCTAAAGATGAATTCTCTATCCGCGGAAAGGGTGAAAAGGTGCGAGTAGTATTCCTATCCCCTACAGCCAAGGAAGCCATCAAGGTATATTTGAAAAATAGAAAGGATCTTGACGAGCCACTATTCGTACAGAATTCTCGTAATCGTTCTGATTCAGGACGCCTCACTCCCCGATCTATCGAGCGTATAGTAAAATACTATGCTATCAAGGCTGGAATATCTAAAAAGGTCACTCCTCACGTGATTCGCCATAGCTTTGCTACTGACCTACTGTCCAATGGAGCAGACATCCGCTCTGTGCAGATGATGCTCGGCCATGCGAATATCGCCACTACACAGATCTATACCCATGTGACAGATAGTCAGTTGAGAGATGTTCACAAGAAATTCCACTCAAAAGGTAAAAAATAACCCCCGATCTTACTCGAGGGTATTTTAAATTAAGGCGGCTTCGGTTAGTTGTTTGCTACTGCGTAGTTTCTTCGACCATCATTGTCGAAATCTTTGTGCTTTTTGTTTTTCATCGTTTTGTTGATTAAATTACCTAATCACAAGGTGATTTTCTTGTGTTTCTACAATTCTTGTTTGTACAAGTGGCCTTGAGTTCCCATTTATGATAATGGTATCACGCTACAATTTTTTGTAAATATGATATTCTATAATAATGAAAATAATTTCTTGGAATACTAATGGATTGAGGGCTACGATAAAGCAAGGCAATTTTGATCCCCTTTTCAATAAATACAAGCCAGATATCGTCTGCCTCCAAGAGACAAAGGCTGAAAAAGAGCAGCTTCCAAATGAAGTCCAGAATTATTTTGGATATAATTCATATTTTTCACATTCACGGACTCGCAAGGGTTATAGTGGTGTAGCTATTTATACTAGGGTAAAACCAGATAAAGTAGAAGAAGGCATGGGTATAGAAGAGTTGGATCAAGAGGGTCGCCTGCTCGTACTGTACTTTGAAAAAGGACTTACGGGAATGAAGAATAAAGTAATTCTGATAAACGGATACTATCCAAATGGTGGATCGGGTCCAGATCGTCTGGAATACAAGCTCAAATTTTATGACGCATTCCTAAAATTCATAAATAAAAAAAGAAAGCTCGGCTATGAGATTATATTTACTGGCGATGTGAATACTGCGCATACTGCTATCGACCTGGCACGACCAAAGGCAAACGAAGAGAATACAGGATTCCTCCCTATCGAGCGTGCATGGATAGATAGTGTGATCGCGAATGACTATATAGATACATTTCGTCATCTGCACCCAGATACTCTTGATATGTATACATACTGGGATCAAAAGACTGGTGCCCGAGCCCGCAATGTCGGCTGGCGCATCGACTATTTCTTTGTTTCTTCACCTCTTATTAAAAAAGTAAAAGATTCATATATGCTCACGGATTATATGGGGTCTGATCATTGTCCACTAGTATTGGAGCTGAAATAAAAAAACGGAACATATTTGTTTCGTTTTTTTATTTATACATTATGCTTTTTTCTCAATTCCCCTATTTCTTCATTCTCTAATTCATCTTTGAGCTCTTTTGCTTTATCTGCTAGCTCTTTTAATGTTTCATCAGTCATATCATTTAGCTCCCGCACTCGGATATCTAGATATTCTCGAGTGTTTTTTGTTGGGTCTTCGAGGACTTCTTCCAGGAGTGCGTGGAGAATCCAACCCATTCGGCGACCGGGTACTACGCCTAGCTCCTCGCGCATAATATTGCCATCTACTACGAGCTGTCCGACAGATATCGGATCACGTAGGCATTCCTCGATCATCGCATGATATTTTCTTAGTCTATATGGAGCCTCAGCCTTTTTCATCCCTACCCTGTCGCATTCACGGATCTCCATCAATTCCCAGATATGTTCGGGTCTGACATTCTGTATCACTCTGCGGACTGCAGATAGAGTAATCTGCTCTGTATCAGAGAAGAACATGTGTCTGCGAACCATATTGGATACAAATTCTATTGTATCCTTTGGAAATTTGAGTCTTTCCATTATCATCCGCGTCATCCTGGCCCCTACTACCTCATGGCCATAGAATGTAGGCTTGTTGATCCCATTTCTCTTGGTTCTCGGTTTGCCTATATCGTGGAATAGTGCAGCAAGGCGGATATTAGTAGAATATCCCTTGTCAGTAGCATGTCCGAGTGCACCTAGGCAGTGAGTGAATACATCATAGATATGTGCGCCACCCTGATCGCATCCTATACCCTCTTCTAGTTCAGGAATTATATATTTTAGTAGTCCAAGTTTTTGTAGCATCCCTACCCCTTCGACGCTTCGAGGGCTCTCGATGATCTTGATGAATTCATCACGAATTCTCTCCCCGGAAATATTCTTTAAAAGATGCGAGTTATCCACAGCCCCTGCCATAGTATCAGAATCGATCATAAAGCCGAGCTGTGATGTGAATCGTACTGCACGTAGCATTCGTAGGCCATCCTCTTGGAATCTCAAGGACGAGGCACCTACGGCCCGTATAACACTGTCCGTTAGGTCTTGTTGTCCTTTATATAGGTCAATAACTTGTCCTTTATCTATATTGTAGGCCATAGCGTTGATTGTGAAGTCTCGTCTCTGAAGATCCTCTGATATATCTTTGCTGAACTTTACTTCATCTGGATGCCTATTATCGCTATATTTTGCTTCAGTTCTATACGGTGTGACCTCCATTATGTGGTATTCAGCCTTTATTTCTGATGGAATTGTTACATGTGTAACATCTTCTACTGTTTCTTGTGTAACTATTGTGTTAGTTTCATGTGTAACCTTTGGGATACATACGCCCACTGTTCCGAACTTGTTCTCGTATATAGTCTTTTCGAATAGTGGGATGATTTCCTCTGGATTGGCATTGGTTGTGATATCCCAATCCTTTACTTCCCTGCCGATCATCAGGTCTCGTACACAACCTCCAACGAGAAATGCCTCGAAACCAGCGTTTTCGAGGGTAGATGTTACATGTGTAACATATTCAGGTATATTTGAATTGTTTATAGGTTGTAGTTTCATATGAAACTTATGTGCACCCGCCAGGATTCGAACCTGGAACAACTGCTTCGAAGGCAGGCATGATATCCATTTCACTACGGGTGCATACGTTTATTTATTTGACGACTATGGCATTATATACTAAAACGCTGTTTTAGTAAATAATGTTTAAATATAAGGGAAAAGTCTGTATTGCATTTTTTGCTGTAAAATATTATAATCTATGTGTTATTTTGTTTGCGGGATTAGTTTAGTGGTAGAACTACAGTTTTCCAAACTGTTGGCAGGCGTTCGATTCGCCTATCCCGCACTATAAGGGTATTTTTGCGGGATAAAAAGCAAACTTCTTTGCTTTTGTAGGAGAATTGAAAGACTTTTAACTGTTCGTCTCCTGACGAACCAAAAAAGTACCTGACTACGTGGTAGTGATTCGCCTATCCCGCACTATATTTATTTAAATACTTTTAATGGACGTCCTTAATTTGTCCCTTTATCCCCATGTTAATCCCCTATAATATAAGTGATTATGTGGATAACTATGTGTGTATTGTTTATAAGACAGGGTTTTATTGGATAAAGTCATCTTGGTATCTGATAGGACAATATATGAAATATCATTATTTACCAAGCTATTTTAGTGAAAGACACATTGCGAAACGATTTTGATGTCTAATAAATAGGAAAACGTTTCACGTGGCACACTTTATTGGTTACACATGTAACATTATGAAGAAATTTACTTCAAATACTCAAAAAATAGGGGAATTGGGTGAAGGTGTCGCCTGCACGTTTTTCGAGAAACAGGGTTATTCTATATTGGAGCGTAATTATACAAAGAAGTGGGGAGAGATAGATATTATTGCTGAAAAGGGAAATATCCTTTATTTTATTGAGGTAAAGTCTAAATCTGTGTCAGATCTGGATTACGTTACACATGAAACCGGAAATAGCTTCTTTAGGCCTGAGGAGAATGTGCACATATGGAAGCGCAAGAGATTGGCACGTGTTATTCAGACATACCTAATTCACAACAGGATAGGGAATAGAGATTGGCAATTTGATATATTAGTGGTTTATCTGGATTTAGAGAACAGGAAGGCGAGAGTAAAGAGGATGGAGAATATAATACTTTAAGAGAAAGATAATCGGCTAAATTAGAGAATCGGATATGGGTGTTTTTATCTGGCCACAAATAATTTCTCGCCGCCGCTCAAAATTTTCGCGACCCCGCCTCGTGGTTTTGCATGCTTGCAAAACATCACTCCGGCTCACAAAAACGAGAAAGAGCACTTAAATAGTGCTCTTTCTTAATTCACGTTTTTGTGCGGGATAGGAGAATCGAACTCCTGTCTCATCCTTGGCAAGGACGTGTTCTACCACTAAACCAATCCCGCATATGCCTATTCTATTTTAAGCCTTATATTGCTACATGGCTTTGTTGACACGATAAACCACTAAACCAATCCCGCATATGCCTATTCCATTTTAAAGCCTTATATTACTATAATGGCTTTGTTGACACGATAAACCACTAAACCAATACTGCTTTAGAAGCTATTATATACTATTTTTTTTATATTTTCAAATATAGTATGATTAGGGTATGGAGAAACATCTGGAAGTTATAAAAAAATATGTAGAATCAAAAGAAGTGGAAGATCTTGCTTTGTGTGTTAAGAATCTAATTGAAAAGAATGGACAGGAGGCAGGTGAGGGTGCCAATGCTGATGTATTTCGATTAAACCATGAAACATTTGGTCAAATATGTATTAAAAGATCAAAGAAAATGAGAAAATTTAAAATTATTGATGAAGAAAAGGAATTTGATACACAAGAAGAAATTTGGGAAAGAGGTGTGTCTTCTCCTAGGCCAATAATTCTAATTGAAGATAAGATTTCAAAAGATCGTTATATTGCTATGAAATTTATTGAAGGTTGCACTATCGGAGAGATCATGGAGGGTAAACAAGAACTACCTGAGACATATGATCATGAAAAATTTTGGAAAAAAGTCGAATCAGATATTGGTTTGATGCATGATAAAGTTGGTAAATACAATAAATCTATTCACCATAGAGATCTACATCCTTATAATTTAATGATTGAAAGAGCTACGGGTATTCCTGTATTGATAGACTTCGGTTCTTCTGGCGAAGATTTTGGTGGTGGAGATGTATATAGAGAAGATATTCTAATGCTGAATGAAGAAAAGGGGAATTATGAATTTAGAAAGAATTACCCTCTTAAAAATGATTTGATGCAGATGAATTCTATTAAAAAGGAAATGTTTCATAAATCATTGACAATTAGGTCGAAAAGTGATATAATACCAAAGAAATAAAGAATATATGTTCATACTATCAAAATCATTGCGAAAGCAAATTATCGCAAGAGCAAAAGAGATCTTGGATTCACAAGAGCAGAAAGGGGATTCTTTGATAAGTGAATTCACTAAAACTAAGATTACTGTCTTAGAAAAGAATGATACAAATATTCCAAGTGAATACCTTGTAATTATTAATGATATTACAGTAAACGAAGAACCAGCTCTGGTAAACAAAAAGATTTTTTTCGGAAATTAAAAAAGGCGGTCCAATTTATTTTGGATCGCTCTTTTTTTTGTCGGGGTGCAGGGAATTGAACCCTGTTCTCACGGTCCCAAACCGCGTATACTACCGGTGTACTACACCCCGAAACGTCTTTTCATATTAGCATATTTTAGATTAAACACAAATTTAGCAAGAAAAAACACCTTAGATAGAATAAGGTGTTTTTTCGTTTTTCATATTTAAAAGCTTTGATTACTTAACTGCGTCCTTTAGAGCCTTTGCTGCTCTGAACTTTGGAACTGTAGTTGCAGCAACCTTTACTTGTTCTCCAGTCTTTGGATTGCGAGCCATACGAGCTGCGCGAGCCTTAACTGAAAAGATTCCAAGACCTGCGATTGATACTTCGCCACCTTTTTTCAAAGTTGCAACGATTGCATCAAACATACCGTTCACTACTTCTTCTGCTTGTACTTTTGTACCGCCCAATTTTTCGTGAACCAATTCTACTAATGCTTGTTTATTCATATTTTTTGTAGCACCTATTTTTACAAATAGGGGACTAGTTGAATAATATTCGACCGTTTGCAAACGATCCCTGATAAACAGGAGTAAAACCATTATACACCAATGCATTTTAAAAGGGAAATATTGACTTTTGATTTATAGGTGGTATATTGTAATTAAATTAATTTAAAATGAAAAAAAATAGAATTGAATTCTCGCCATTTACACTGAAATTGTTCTCAATATTTAGAGCAATTTGGTTGATAATACTAGTATTTATAGTGAGACCTATCGCTTTTTTAGCCATAGATATTTCTAATTATTTAAAAAGTCTACCTAAAAAAAATAAATTTTAATTTTAAAAAATTTCAAAAAACCCTTTAAAAATAAAAGAAATATGCCAAAAGGATTTAATCCACCCGCAAAACGCACGTGCAATTCCAAAAAAGCACCTGTGAAAAATGGTCTTGATTTGACCAACAAAAAATCTGAGAAAGAAAAAGCAAAAGACAAATTGACGAAAAGAGAAGAGAAGAAGAAGCAGAAATTAGTTACTCACTACAGAAATATCGGACTCGATAAAAATGGTAACGAGAAACCGAAAAAGATTAAGAGTGACAGTGGGGATATCCCTGTTGATATCAACGTGTTAAAGGTGCATGATTTTATCAAAGATTAAAATCTTACCTAAACAACAAAATGTTTTTATAAATAAATCTCGTAATAGAAATATTACGAGATTTTATATTTCCTTGCTTTTTTTTGAGATTATGTTATTGTTAATCTTGTTCCGCAGCGAGTGAATGCTCTAAGATGTGAATGCATGGGGCTAAACCCTTTAGGGTCGCCCGAACATGCGAAGCATGTTTTAGGGAGGAAAGTCCGAACACTCAGTGAATGAAAATTCATTAAACGTAGCAGGTAACGCCTGCCGTCGGCAACGATAGAGGTGCGAGCAGAGACGCCTGATGTCGAAAGACTAGGGTATCTAAAATTTATTTTAGATAAATCTTTATAGTGATATAGAGGGTGAAACGGCTAAATCCTTACGCGAGTGCAAGATCGTGTCCGAGTTTTCTCGGAAGAATCGCTCGAGCTATATGGCGACATATGGCCCAGATAAATATTCACTTAGAAACAGAATTCGGCTTACGAATGCGAAATATATGGAGATACACCAGACCAAAGCTGGTGTATTTTCACGTCTGGGTGTTATCGGAAAAAGGACGGTCCTTTGTTGGGCCCAAGGTCCGTCCTTGGGGAGAATAAATATTTTGTGATACAATCACTTGTAATATATGCATAAAAAAGTAACTAGGACATTCCTGCGAACTGACGAGACGATGGAAAAATATATGAGAATTTCATCTGAAAGAAAAGAACTCGGTCATAAAGTTGATCACTTTTTACGATGGCAAGAGAATTTAGTTAAAGAATTCGATAATTGGGTCATAGTGACCAATGAATTCCCCTATGATGCAGTGGCTAGTACTAGTCATATGATCGCTACAAAGAGGGAGGTGGGCTTTGATTGGGCATTACTGTCTACTGAAGAGCGTGAAGAATATGAATTGATAAAGAAGACATATCTAGCAGAACACTACGATGCTATCTGGGAGAATCTTCCACGAGGATCTACCGTGGCTCATCACTTTCATGTGCATTTGATAGTACTGAAAAGAGAAGAGATCTAAATAAATACAAAATGAGCGCGGCCTATGGCCGCGCTCATTTTGTATTTAGTGTTCTATTATCTTGCGAATTCTACGACTCTGTTTTCTCGGATCATTGTTACTTTGATCTCTCCTGGGTAGGTGAGTTCTTGTTCGATTTTCTTTGCTATCTCACGAGCCATGTCTTTAGCTTGAACATCAGTTACTTTTTCTGGAGTTACAAATATTCGGATCTCACGGCCGGCTGCTAGGGCGTATGACTTTTCTACTCCTGCAAATGTCTTGGTTAGAGCTTCGAGATCTTGTAGGCGTTTGATGTAGTTCTCTACACTGTCACGTCTTGCACCTGGGCGTCCACCTGAGATATGGTCAGCGGTCTGCACGATCACCGCTTCGATAGATTCATGTGGGCAATCATCGTGGTGAGACTTCATTGATGTGATGATTCGTGGGTCAGCACCGAATTTCTGGAGGATGCGGATACCGATGTCGATATGCGTACCTTGTACCTCGTGGTCTAGGGCCTTACCGATATCGTGTACCAATGCACCTGCCTTTGCTATTTGGATATCTGCACCTAGCTCTTCAGCGAGCATTCCTGCGATGTGTGCCATCTCGATAGAGTGCTGGAGTACATTTTGTCCATAACTTGTTCGGAAGTAAAGTCTTCCTGCTATTGCTACTATACGTGGGTCAAGATTGAAGATTCCACATTCGTATACTGCCTGATCTCCCTTGTCTTTGATAATCTTGTTGATATCTTCTTGAGCCTTGGCTACTACCTCTTCGATCTTTGCTGGTTGGATACGGCCATCTAGTATAAGGTTTTCCAATGCTAGACGTGCTACTTGTCGGCGTACTGGATCAAATGAAGAGATTACTATCGCACCTGGAGTCTCGTCTATCACTAGCTCTACTCCGGCTGCTCGTTCGAATGCACGAATATTTCTACCTTCCTTACCGATAATCTTTCCCTTGATCTCATCATTTGGGATATTTACAGAAGTCATCATCATCTCACTAGCAGTTGAAGCTGCAAGACGATTGATAGATGTAGATAGGATGTCTTTTGCACGACGATCCAGCTTTTCAGCATTAGTAGTCTCCATCTTTTGCATTCGTACTAGCAAATCTTCTTCATACTTTACTTCGATATTCTTCATCAAGATCTCTCGAGCATCATCGGCGGATAGATGGGCGACTTTTTCAAGTTCTTTTTGCTTTTCTTCCTGCATGCCATCTACTCGCTCTTTGATCTTTTTTACCTCTTCAACCTTTGTCTTTATCTTTTCGACTTCACGATCAATCTCGCTTTGGCGGGAATCGAGCATTTCGTCTTTTTTGATAAGGCGCTGTTCTGTGGCTTTCCACTCTACCTCTTTTTTCTTTTCTTCTTTGTGAAGTTCGGCTGTCCGTTCCTCTGCCTTTTTCTTGGCTTCGTCGAGGACTTTTTGCGCGTCTTCTTTTGCGCCCATTAACATCTGCTTGATCTCAAGATCCATAGAACCTTTTTGACCAAGGGAGATGATTAGACGCAAATAATAACCAATACCTACTCCTCCTGCGAGGGCGGCGATTGCTATAATTATTGCGATTAAACTCATAAATGTGACCGTGTCACATTAAAATACTACGCTTTAAAAGCGCTTTAGAATATAGGTATTTTTATACAAACGAGGAATTATGGGAAAAATTTTGTTCATAGAAATAAATATCATTTTAGGAATTACCAGATAAACCGTACTTTAAATTAGACACCTTGCTAACTATTAAAATTCGATACATACATAGTACCGCAAAAGAGTATCTTTGTACAGAGGAGTTTTTATTTTGAAATTGGTAATGAGATGTAAAAAATAGTTCCATTGTTTGGGTCTTTTGACTGAAAATTTATTTTACCATAATGATGGTCAATGATATTTTTTGCTACATATAGCGAAAGTCCCATACCATCGGTGTTCATTTTTACGGCCGCTGCGCTACGGTAGAATCTTTTAAATACATTTCTTTTGTCTTTCCATTTCATGCCAATACCAGAGTCTTCGATTGCTAACACAATATTACTATCCTCCACTTTTGCCCCAATAGATATCGTACCTTCGGTCTGTGAGTACCGTATCGCATTTTCTAAAACCGCATGAATTGCAAAAGAAATCTTTTTTGTATCTACTGATAATAATGGTAGGGAATTTAGGGCTGATATTTGGAGATGAATTTTCTTTTCATTTATTGGGTTGTGATATTTAGCGATACCTTCCTCTATAATCTCTCGCAGTGATACTGTCTTCATAAAATACAATGAACTATTGTTCACATCTTGTATTCCCGCAAGAGTGTCAACTATTTCTAGTAGGTGATTGGTTGTATTTGAAATATTTTTATTTATTTCTATTTGTTCTGTGCGGGGCAAATCAGGGTTCATATTGTCGGTCATCCACTTTATGCGAGTTAGTGGTGTGCGAAAAGTATGATTTACTATTGAAATAAAGGATTTTTCAATGATTTTACCGTCTATATGTGTTTTTATTGAATAAATAAATAATGCGATTAGCAGAATAAATAAAATTGTTGTTTGCATATATTTATTATAACAAAAAACCTCACGCTGTGTGAGGTTTTTTTTATTCTACTTCTTTACTTTTGTGATTATCTGATCGATGATACCGTATTTCTTTGCTTCGTCTGCAGACATCCAGTAGTCGCGGTCTGCATCCTTTTCTACTTCTTCAAATTTTTTACCAGTATTCTTTGCCAATATTTTATTTAAAGTGTCTTTACTTCGCAAAATATGTTTTGCAGAGAGTGCGATATCACTGGCTTGACCTTCGGCACCTCCCATCACCTGATGTATCATAACTTCAGAATTCGGTAATGTGAATCGCTTGCCTTTTTCTCCTGCAGATAAGATCAGTGCACCCATAGATGCAGCTACTCCTACGCAGATTGTAGATACATCACTCTTGATAAAGTTCATCGTGTCGATGATAGCTAGCCCCGCAGTCACAGATCCGCCAGGGGAGTTGATATATAGGGAAATATCTTTTTTGTTGTCTGTATGCTCGAGATATAGCAGCTGGGCTATGACGAGATTGGCCATATGGTCATCGATACCACCGGCTAGGAAAATAATACGCTCATTTAAAAGGCGAGAGTATATATCATATGCTCTTTCGCCATTTATTGTCTTTTCTATTACTGTAGGGATTAACATAGTTTTGTATATAATTAAATTATTAAAGCGAATCTTAAAATTAGCTCTTCTCTAAATGCACGCATGATTTTCTGGTGAAAATCTGCTCTGCTCGGCTACCCGCCTGCGCAAGGCATTTCTCAAAGACTAGTTTTAAGATTCGCAAATTACCTATATATCTTAACAAAATAAGGGGAATTTACCCCATTGACAAAAGGGGTATAAATATGATATAATATACACAAGAAAACAAATTAACTAAATACGGATATGAAAAATAAAAATGTTCTTTTAATCGTTATAGCTTTTGTTGCTATAACCTCAGCAATCTCTTGTAGTCCTTGTTGTTCTACCTGTGGATGTGCAGGTACTGTAAGTCCACAGTATCCACAATCTGTCGTGCGTAAAACACACGAGAAAATTGTAGTTGGTGGTGCAACTTTTCATGATGGGTATTTATTTACCTGTCTAGTAAATGGATTTGGTGACGTGCGAGATATAAATGGTAATCACCCCATTCACATGCCGTGTACTGATCCGTTGATTAAACAAAGGTTAGACCCCAACCAGGGTGGTTGGAATTTTGCTTGCCAAGGTGCATGTCGCGTAGGTGGATCATGTGACGCTATCGTTTTAGTCTATGATGACGATGGCACCCTAGTAAATCATCCAGATTATCCAAAAACAGTTGGAAATTGGGTGTTAGATGAATTCCTTGGTGACGACCAACATTTTGTGAAGCTGATCGATAAAGCTAAACTACCGAAGGTAGATATAAGCTTTAATCTTCCAGTTAGCATTCAAAGTCTTAGGGAATTACAAAAGGATACTATTATTCCTTTTGAAGGACCGAAAGAAATCATTTTTACCTTTACTAAATAAAAGTAATAGGTAATCAAAAGGCCAAAACATTTATGTTTTGGCCTTTTTTATTTTTGCTAATCACTAGAAACTAGCTACTAATCACTAACCCTTATAGACTCTCTAGGAAATTGAAAACTTTTTCATTGCCCATCATCTGCTCTACGTATGCACGAGCTCGGATTGGATCCGCATCTTTGTACATATTTAGTAGTGCATCTACTTCTTTTTGAATTTCTTCATCACTTGGCTTTAGGTTTTCCTTTTCCATTAGGCGGTGGATGATCATCGCTAGCTTTGCACGCTTTTCTGCTTCTGGTCTCCACTCTGTACGGAGGTCAGCCTCAGTCTTTCCTACTTGCTTTAGATATTCATCAAATTTGAATCCCATTTGAGTCACATCTGCTTCGAGTCTATATAGGAGCTTGTCTTCCTCACTCACTGTCAGGATCTCTGGGATCTCTGCTTCTGTTTTCTCTAGGAGCTTTTCTATGATAGCTAGGCGACATTTGTCTTTATTTTCTGTTTCCTTTTCAGTCTTTAGATTTTCTGCAACTTTTGCCTTCAATTCAGCTACATTTTCAAATTTACCGATTGATTTTGCAAATTCATCATCTACAGCTGGTAAATCTTTCTCTTCTGGTTCTGGGTGTTCTGCATGTGGTGCGCCTGGGGCATCATCCTTGTGTAGATCCTGGTGTGCACGCATCTTGCGTAGATCTAGTAATACTTTTTCGATATCTGCCTCTTCTATTACTACTTCTTTCTTGTATTCTTCCTTTGCATTTTCCTCTTTTGCGATCTGTGTATAGTCTGGGAGGTTTATCTCTGGTAGGACTGCAGTCTTGATTGTGAATTCAAGGTCATTGCCTCGTGCGATCTTTGTAATACTGATCTCTGGGCGTCCGATAGCATCAATCTTCTCCTGTTCTAGCATCTCTGCATATGCAGATGTGATAGCACGCTCTGCCATCTCTTCTAATAGCATCATATCGTTGATATTTTGCTTTACCATCTCAGCTGGGACTTTACCTGGGCGAAAACCTGGCAATTCCATGCGAGTTCCAATATGTGCGAGGGCTTTGTCTTCATAAGACATAAAAACAGAGGCTTCTATTACGCCTTCTATTGCTACTTCACTTTTTTCTAATTTTTTAACTGTTGTTTTAATCATACGTTCCCACAGTCTATATAAATAGAGCCTTTTTGTCAAAAACAATAAAGCACCCATATTTATATGGGTGCTTTATTGTTTTTTAGTCTAATTTTGGGGCGTATTCCTTTTCGTATTTCTCAGTACACTCTTTTAGGACCTTGATTGCTTCTTCTGGTCCGTAGAATGTCTCTACTACTCCGGTACCTGGTTTCTTTAGGTATTTTATGTTTTCCCAGAAATATTTAGTCTCTGTTTTAAAATATTCACCTAAATCTTCAACAGTTTTGATGTGGTCAGACCGGCGATCATCAGCGAGTACTGCGATAATCTTGTCATCTACCTCACCACCGTCTATGAATTTCATGACACCGATCACACGAGCTTCTACTAGGGATCCTGGTACGAGGGGCTCTGTGATGTTTACGATCTCTACATCTAGTGGATCACCATCATAATCCCAAGTCATAGGGATCGCTCCGTATGTGAATGGGTATGCTAGTGTCGAATATCCTACACGATCCAGCTTCAGCTGGCCTGATTCTGTAATCATCTCGTATTTATTGATGCTACCAGCAGATACTTCGATTATTGTATTGATCACACCTTTTTCTTCGTTTGCAAATGCAGGTAGCACGTGCAATAGATTGTACATGAATTTACTAGGTTTTTGATTTATGTTTGCCATAGAATTAGTTTCTAGTAACTAGGGGCTAGTTGCTAGTGTAATTTATTTATAATTTTTTCTAGTCACTAGAACCTAGTTACTAGCTTGCTAATTAATTTGTTCCATCATCTACTATTCCATCATCTAGTACATCTTCTGATGCTGTATCACCACTGTCTACTGTCACAGCTTCTGCACCATTGATATCGATTCTCCATCCTGTGAGTTTTGCTGCAAGGCGTACATTTTGTCCACCCTTGCCTATAGCTAGTGATAGCTGATCTGCGGCTACTTCTACTGTAGCCTTGTGATCTGCTTCATTTATAGTCAGACTGAGGACTTTTGCTGGAGATAGGGCACTAGTTACGTATTCACCAGTATCTGCTGACCATGGGATGATGTCGATCTTTTCACCGGCAAGCTCACTCATGACTGTAGTCACGCGGATACCTTTTTGACCTACACATGATCCTACTGGATCAATATGCTCATCATTTGAATATACTGCGATTTTTGAACGACTTCCAGCTTCGCGGGCGATAGATTTGATCTCTACTGTGCCACCTGCTATTTCTGGAGCCTCAACTGCGAACAATCCTTCGATAAATTGAGGATGTGTACGAGAAAGCTTTAGATTGATACCTCTTGGAGTCTCTTCGACTGCATATAGATATGCACGGATTCTCTCTCCACGCTTGTAGAATTCTCCTGGAATTTGCTCTTCTGGGAGCATGATACCTGTCGCACGGTTAAATTCAATATATACGATACCTCTTTCTACTTTTTGTACGAAACCATTAATGATTTCTCCTTCTTTTGCACCGTATTCATCGATAATACTTGCTCTCTCTGCTTCACGGATCTTTTGGATTATTACTTGTTTTGCTGTCTGAGCGGCAATACGTCCATAATCTTCATGTGTCTCAAGGGGGAATATGAGTTCTTCTTCTAGTTGAACGTCACTCTTTATCTTTTTTGCATCTTCGATTAGGATATGATGCTCTTCGTTAAAGCGTGTACGCTCATCGTCTTCTGCTAGTTCTTCCTCTTCAACGCCTTCAATATTCTTTGGGATGTATACTATTGTCTCATCTACTGCGATTTTTACTTGGTAGAAATCCATAGCACCAGTATCCAGGTCAAAGCGATTGCGGATTATCTGGCCCTTCTTACCGTATTCCTTTTTGTAAGCAGCAGCCAAAGCTTGCTCTATAGCATCGAGAATTTTATCTTTTGGTATTTTTCTCTCAGTCTCGAGTTGTTCGAGTGCTGATTTCATTGTTTTTATGTCTATCATATTAGTTTCTAGGTTTTAGTTTCTAGTTGCTAGCTAAAACTAAAACTCTTTTTATTAAATTATAATTTTTTTATTTTAAACCAAGCCTGGTTTAAAATAAATAAAGTCCGGTTCGAGACGGACATTAATAACATCATAATACCAGTTTTTTCACATAAAAGCAATATTTTATTTTGCTCAATGTTTCTATTGATGATATAATATTTTTATAATGATTGATTTTAAGAATAAAAATATTTTGGGCAAAATATTAATTGGTTTAGTTATTTTTTCTATTGTTTGTTCTTATTTTGGTTTTAAATATTACAAAAAAATTGCCGCTCAAAATAGACTTAATAAAAATATCCAACAGATCTCAGATTCAGCCTTGAAAGTTAAGGTTTCAGAAGACCAAAAACTACAATCTATCAATGAACTATCTAGTCAATCTTCTGAAAAAATATCTCCTGAAGAAGCATCAAAGCGTGAAGCTGAAATTATTAATCAATTAAATTCTAAATAATATGCGTATTCGTTCTATATTGATGTCACCCTTATTGCTCTCTTTAGTCTTTTTGCTATCTATTTTTATGGGTAGTTTCAAGGTTGAGGCTGCCTCTGTGTCAAATGATTTGTTTGGAGCGGCATATTCTAATAACATAGGCCCTGTTTCCTTTAATAATTGTGCTAGCTCTGACCCTGCTAGTTGTAGTGGACAATCTTACAAAGTGACTACTTTTTGGGATTCAAGTAATCCTAATTGGACATATTTAACTGGGTACGCCTGGAGTGATAGTATTGGCTGGATCGCTTTTTCAAATAGCTATGTGTCTACTTCAGGTTGCCCACCAATTCCTAATTGGTATAGTTGTCAGATTGCCTACAGTACCAATACTGGTGTTATCTCTGGATGGGGTCGTGCTGTTTCGTATGGTGATGGCTGGGATGGTTGGATAAACTTTAGTGGTGTCACTGTAGGTAGTGCTGGGCCTTCTGGAATCAGAGCCTTGTCTGGTAATGCTTGGGGTTCAGATATTGTTGGTTCATTGAATATGTCTGGCGTAAATATAAAGGAAACACCACCTACTAGCTCAGTAACATTGGTCGCAAGTCCTAATCAAGTTGGTCCTGATGGTAGTGGTGCTAGTAATCAAACTACATTGATATGGTCAGGTCAAAATGTGACTAGCTGTACAGCATCAGCTTCTTCTTCAAGAGGTGATTGGACCGGCCCTCTCGGTACTAGTGGTACAAAAGTTGTTCAAGTTGGCCCAAGTGTTACATATTCTATAGATTGTATAAATAATGTTACCAATCAAGTTGCATCAGCTAGTGCTCCTGTGACTACTGGAGTAGCACCTAGTGATGATCTTGATGTAATTTTCCTTAATTCATTTGGTAAAACTATCAATGTTAGTAGTGTTGGTACTTGGAGTAATACGATCACTGCTATATTGACTAGTCATAGTGGTGCTACGAATGTGTCACTTTTTATAGATCCTAATTCTGGAGGCCCTAATCCTTCAGAAATTACTGATTTGAGTAATTACAATATAAAAGTGTATAGCTCTTATAATTTTAATGTTTCGGGTCAGTGTAGTGGAAATGTTATTTTTAGCAGTGCTAATCCTCAATCTTTTTCAATTCCCGCTCGAGAAGTGTATTGTGTTGAAGTTAAATCAAAACTTCCAGTATTGCCACCGACAGGTCCTTATGGTAGCTATTACAATTTATTCTTGGTTGCTACCAGTCAAAATGTTACTACACCGGTTAATACTCCATTTGGTGGTAATGGTTTTCAGGTTAAAGTTACAAATAATACACCAACACTTACTTTTGTTGCTAGTACTACTCCGAGTAGTGGATTGCCTTACACTGGAGGGCCCGTTAGATTAAATTGGGATAGTACAAATACCACAGATTGTACTGCAAGCACTAATTGGTCTACTTGGGCCGGTTCGCCTACTTGGGCTGGTGCAGGTATGACACCGAAGAAGCTTGGTGATGTGAAGGGAACGGCTTCAGGTAACATTACCAACACGGAAACATTTACTATTTCTTGTAATTATATTGGTTCACCAACTCCAATTACAGCCAGCGTTGTCGTAACTGTTCCTCCTGATCCTGCGTTACCGACTGTTAGTCTGACTGCAAGTCAAACTAAATTTACTGGGTCAATAGGTAAACCTACATTGTCTTGGACTAGTACAAAAGCTGTGAGTTGTGGTCCTGAAAGTTGGACAAAAAAGACATCTACTAGCGGATCAGAAGTTGTGACTGTTAATACTAGTACTACTTTTAATTTAACTTGTTATAACTCATCCAATGGTTCAACTACAGATACAGTAAAAATTACAGTAATTCCAGGTCAGTTGCCAGAAATATATATGTCGGCATCTCCAGATACTCTGGGCACAGGTGGAGGAAATACTGTCATATCTTGGGACTCTAGACCATATGGTACTTCTTGTGGTAGTCCAACTATCGGTGGTAGTGTGTCATCTCCTGCATGGACAACAAAAACTTCTGCATATGGCTCACAGAGTGGCTCACAGAGTGTTTCTCTGACGACAGGGTCTACTTATGGCATTAGTTGTTCTAATTCCTTTGGAACAACAAAATCTTCTATTACTATTCCAGTTGCAAATACTCCACCAGCTCCAGCAGTACTAATGCAGGCCACTTTGATAAATGGAAATAATTATAAAATATCATGGAGCAGTACAGACACAACGTATTGCGGAAACCCAACAGTGTCACCTGCATCTTCAAACCCTTGGACTACAAAAGATACAGTTGATGGTTTTGAAAATTTGTCCATCAGTGTTAATACATCTTTTGGAATTACTTGTTATAACTCAAATGGAGATTCAGCTATAGATAATGTGAGTGTGACTCCTGCTCCACCTATTCTTCCAAATATAATTATGTCAGCAAAACCCCATTCTCTGGGCACAGGTGGAGGAAATACTGTCATATCTTGGGACTCTAGACCATATGGTACTTCTTGTGGTAGTCCAACTATCGGTGGTAGTGTGTCATCTCCTGCATGGACAACAAAAACTTCTGCATATGGCTCACAGAGTGACTTATGGCATTAGTTGTTCTAATTCCTTTGGAACAACAATATCTTCTATCCCTATTCCAGTCGATAATACGCCTCTTCCTCCTTCTGTGTCCATGCAAAAAACATTGATAAGTGGAAATAATTATAAAATATCATGGAGCAGCACAGATACAACATCTTGTGGAAATCCAACATCAATACCTATATTGTTTGGTGCTAATTCTCCGAACCCTTGGACTTCACAAAATGCAACTACTGGTTTTGAAAATTTGACTATTGAAACGAATACATCTTTTGGAATTACTTGTTATAACTCAAATGGAGATTCAGCTACAGATAGTGTGAGTGTGACTCCTACTCCTGTCACACCCGAAATATCTATGTCTATATCTCCGGCAATCTTGCCTGCTGGTGGTGGAAATTTTACTGTTTCTTGGACAAGTGCAAATACTGTATCTTGTCATGCCGTGACTCCTGTTGATTGGACTACAAAAACATCAACATCTGGATCTGAGAGTATGACAATCGGTGATAATCCTGGAACTTATGACATAGTAATATCTTGTTCTAATGCTATCGGTGTACTGGCAACAGTAAGTAGTAGGATTAGTGTCCCTGAGCGTCCTAAATTGAGTGCAACAATTTCTGTTACTCCCGTCGTAGGAGGAATGACAGATATATCTTGGAAAAGTGAGGGAACTAATAGTTGTAGCGCCACTTGGACAGAATATCGGGCCACAAAAGGAACACAAAGGAATGTGCTGGTTCGTGGGTCAACAGAATTCGGCATTACTTGTTTTAATGGAGAAAAGAGTGTGACAGCTTCGACTATTGTGGTAGTAGGTGGGGGAGAAGTAACAGTTACCTTGAGTGCTATTCCTGCTTTTTCTGGTGGAGAGGCTACTCTTGTCTGGGAATCTACAGATACTGGACCTGGACCTGTTTCTTGTTATCAAAATAATTCAAAAGAAAACATTAATTGGAGTTCTTGGGCAGGAGCTACCACTGCTGGTAGTGGTTATGCAAAAGGGGATGTTGCAAAAACAGACACATTTAGTATTACTTGTAAGGATGTAAACAGTCCAGATTCTAAGGCATCTACAGCATTTGTTTCTATTTCTGTTGTTAAATCAAATCCTATTTCTGCTTCATTGTTTGTCTCACCTTCAGCCCTGTCTTCTCCTGGAAATGTTGATTTGAGTTGGAATAGTATTGGAACTGTGAGTTGTACTCCAAGTTGGTCAAGCTCAAATTTTGCTACTAGTGGCACTGAGACTGTCGCTGTGAATAATAAAACACAATTTACTGTTGTTTGTACTGATGGCAAGAGTAGTTTTACTACTGCTTCAGCTACTGTATTGGTTGGTGGTTCTTCCTCTGGTATCACATTTAATACAAATATTTATGCCAACCCGAATGTTTTATATGAAGTAGGAACAACAAAAATAACATGGAGTTCTGGTTCTAATGCTACTTCTTGTGTAAAAGATTGGATGGATCCTTTAAATACAGCTACTAATGGCACAGATACTTTGAATGTATCAAGTACAAAACTTTTTACTGTCACTTGTTCTGATGGTTCGGGAAATGAAGAAAAATCTTCTGTATCTGTCGTTGTAAAGACTCCCTCTAAACTTCGAGTGTCTATCTCAGCGACACCTTCTTCTAGTTTTGGTAGTCGCTCTGTAGTGGGTAGTGGTGCTGGTCCTGTGACTCTCGACTGGTCAAGTATAAGTGCTACGGATTGTACTCCAAGTTGGAATAGTGCTAAAAAGGGTGATTTAAATGGCAGTGAGAGTATTTGGTTGTCTGAAACTACTACTTTTGTTATTGATTGTACTGATGGTAATCAGAGTGCCTCTGCATCTGTGGTTGTAAATATTGTGGATACTGATAAACCATTGATGAATAGTTCAATCTTTGCAAATCCACCATCCCTACCTTCTGCAGGTGGAATTGTAAAACTTATTTGGAATAGTATTGGATTATCGGATTGTTCACAGAGGTCTTCCTCAAATTCAGGCGGTAGAGACTGGACTGATTGGTTGGGGGCAGATCCTTCTACCGGTGGTAGTGCTAAAAAGTTCCTTTCTTGGAGTGATTTGTTTAGTATTACTTGTACTGGTCCAGAGCATTCTGCTACTACCGGTTTTGTAGTGTCTCCTTCAAGTAATTTTGA
Organism: Candidatus Nomurabacteria bacterium; assembly: GCA_026396015.1. GTDB lineage: Bacteria > Patescibacteriota > Minisyncoccia > Phycocordibacterales > UBA9973 > UBA8515. Next base: position 68,958 of record JAPLXP010000003.1, read on the forward strand.
CTTACATGTTTCATTGTCTACTGATAAGACAGTATTTGACACAAATGGAAAAGCCCTACTTTCTTGGGATAGTAATGCAGATAATTGTACTCCAAGTTGGAATAGTTCAAAAAATGGTAAAAAGGATAGTGAACTTGTAAATATTACAGGTACAGAAACATTTACTGTTGTATGTCATACAAACAAAGCTGAGGCGAGTTCTACTATAACTGTGTTCATGGTTGATTCTGATGGATCATATGTCAATTTAAGTGCTACTCCGAGTACTCTTTTCGGGAAAGGTAAATCAAAGATTGTATGGAGTGGTAGTAATAATCTTAAGTGTGTAAAGGATTGGATGGATCCAGCAGATACAACATCAGATGGTTTTGATATCATAGATATTGTACAACAAAAAACATTTAAAATTTCCTGTACAGCAATAGGTAGTATCGTTCCAATCAAGAGATCTGTAACTGTCGGGTATAGAGAGGACCTAGGTGGTGGAGGAGGCTGCAAGGGGTGGTGTCCTATTTCTACTGGTTCTGCTATTCATAAATCAAAATACAAAGAAAGATAATATATTAAATAAATATGAAAGAAAATAATAAAAAAAATAATATAGAAGACAATAATTATAATACTCGAGAATCTCTAGTAGTAATTCTAGTGGGGATTCTTTTCTTTGGAAATGTTATATTTGCGGAACCTTCTTCTACTCCACCATCTGGTAATCCTGATATCCCAATCAATGCACTTGCATTGCCTCAGTATAAAGAGGGTGAGGCTACAAATGGTTATGTAAATAGAGCACTCGGGGTAGGGTATACTCCAGGTTCATTGCCTGTAGGTGTTACACTTGGTGTTTTTGGTCAAATGAAAATTGGAACACTCTCTGGGACATCTGATGGTATGTCTGTATTTGGGGATATGAGAGATATTAATACTACGGTTTTGTGTCAGACTAGTCATACTTATAGTAGTCACTCAACACCTTGTGGGGCTGCGGGCACCAATAATACTAGTGATGGAAATGTAATTGTTACAAGTTTGAGCGGAAGTGGCTCGAGTACTTCTGTGTGTGTGCAGCTAGATAATGAAAATAGAAAACAATTAGTACGTTGTCCATAAAATATATGTCAAAATCTTTAAAAAAATCACTATATACAATATTATTAGGCCTTGGTGTCGCATGGGTGTCTTCATTGGCTCCAGTTGTTTTTGGTTTTAATTACACTCCTATATACAAGAATAATCAAGTTCAAGAAAAATTCGGCTCTCTTGCAATTGGTAAAAATTCAAACCCTCTACCTTCAGTAAAACTAGAAGTTCCCGGGATTGTTGTTGCTAATGGATTTATCTCTAGTGGGGCAGCCGGAGTGAATATTTATGGAAATCTTCAGGTTAAAAGGTTATTTTTAGATAATTTAACTGCTACTTCAACTCCGAGTCCTGTGTGTTCTGATACTAACGGTAATTTGATTAATTGTCTATAATTTAAATTTATGATTAAAATTTTAAGAAACAAAAAGATATTTCCAGCAACCATTATTTTATTAGGATTTTTATTGTTCGCGAGTGTCACATACAGTTATACTGCTTATAATGCTAGTTGTTCTGTTGCTGGTTGTAATTTAGGGCCAATAAATGAAGGCGATCAGCCTCAGTATAAAATCGGACCATTGGCACTAGGAAAGGCGTCCGATCCAGTTTCCGGTGCTAGTTTGGATGTTTCAGGGACAATAAATGTTTCTAGTTTGTTGTCTTTTGGTAACATTACAGTAAATAACCCCTCAGACAATTCTCTTGGTAATTATAGTGCTAGTAATATGCAGATTGATAATTTTTACAATTCTGGTGCTATTAAACGCCCAGTGTGTACAGATCAAAATGGTAAAATATCTATCTGTTCTTCAAATTAATTATTAAAACCTATGTATTGTGCCTTTTTTAGAATTGAACCCCTTGTTTTTTGGGGATAGACGAAAGAAAACTCTTGTAATCTATGTGGAAGAAGTGGTTATGTAAAAGTGACTTTAGTAGCATTTGCGTGTTTATTTAGGAAAAAGTTCTAATAAATAAGCTAACAATATAATGCAAAAAATAAATCCCTCATGGGCATGGCCTATGAGGGATTATTTTTTTAAGTCTTTATTTGAGTAAATTCTTGAAGAATCCTTTAATTCCTTTCTCTTTTTTCTGAACTTCCTCCTTTAAGAAAAATTCTTTGTCTCCAGGAATTGCAGAAAATTTCTTCTCTTCAGTCTGAGCGTTTGTTTCAGACAATTTATCTTTGATTTCCTCCTGAACCTTCGTGATTTGTGCTTGATTCCTTATGTTTTTCTCATCTATTTCCTCTTGTGTCATAGGTCGAGTCTCTTCTTTTAAGACATATTCATCTTTAGCTATAATTGCAGAAAATTTCTTTTTTTCTTGCCCAGGTACAGTTGAGCCCTGGTCTTCTTTTTTGTTTAGTTCTTCGTTCATGATAAATATATTTTAAATCTTCGTATATATTTTGTCAATATTTTGTACTTCTTATTACACAAAACCTATCAATTTGACTTTTTGCTGAAATTTGCTAATATAGGCTAATCGCATTTTCTGCGTGCCCTCCTAAAAAAGGGACCCGAACCTTAGCTAGGTAAGGGAGAAAAAATAATTATTAATAATTTATGTTTGTATATTATAATAGAACCTTTTAAGGCTCCGTTATTTTTATAAACCAATAAAACATATATGGCAGAAGAATTTAATCGTTCAAAGCCGCACGTAAACGTTGGTACTATTGGCCACGTTGACCACGGCAAGACGACTTTAACAGCAGCAATCCTTAACACATTGGCTCGCCAAGGTGGTGGATATAGTGCAAAACTAAAGGGGGTAGGGGATATTGACTCAGCTCCTGAAGAAAAAGCTCGTGGAATCACTATCGCGCTTTCTCATAACGAGTATGAAACTCCAGCTCGTCACTACGCTCACATTGATGCTCCAGGTCACGCTGACTACATCAAAAACATGATTACTGGTGCCGCTCAAATGGATGGTGCTATCCTCGTAGTTGCTGCAACTGACGGTGCGATGCCTCAAACAAAAGAGCACGTGCTTCTAGCAAAACAGGTTGGTGTGCCACAATTCGTTGTGTTTCTAAACAAATGCGACATGGTGGAGGACCAAGACATGTTGGAACTAGTTGAAGAAGAAATCCGTGATTTGCTTACAAAAAATGGATATGATGGTAAAAATACTCCAGTTATCCGTGGTTCAGCTCTAAAGGCTCTAGAATCAGCAGATAACAATGACGAATGGGCAAAGAAGATCCTAGATCTTACTAACGCTCTAGATACATACATTCCACAACCAGAACGCGATATTACAAAGCCATTCCTTATGCCAATCGAAGATATCTTTTCTATCGAAGGCCGTGGAACAGTGGTTACAGGTAAGATCGAGCGCGGTATCGTGAAAGTAGGACAAGACGTAGAAATCGTTGGTATCAAGGATACAGTGAAGACTACAGTTACTGGTATTGAAATGTTCAACAAATCTTTGAAAGAAGGTATGGCTGGAGACAATGCTGGAATCCTAATCCGTGGTATCAAAAAAGAAGATATTACTCGTGGACAAGTTCTTGCAATCCCAGGTTCAGTTACTCCACACTCAGAATTCGAATGTGAAGTTTACGTTCTAAAGAAGGAAGAAGGTGGTCGCCACACTCCATTCTTTACTGGATACAAGCCACAATTTTACATCCGTACAACAGACGTTACAGGTGAATCAACTCTTCCAGAAGGTGTAGAGATGGTTATGCCAGGAGACACTGTTAAACTAAAGGTAAAACTAGTTACTCCAGTAGCTCTCGAAGATCAAACACACTTTGCTATCCGTGAAGGAGGTAAGACAGTCGGTGCTGGTGTCGTAACAAAGGTTATCGCTTAAGTTAGGTGCTAGTAACTAGGGACTAGGTTCTAGTTTGAATTTAATTCAACTAGAAACTAGAAACTAGAAACTAGAAACTAGAAACTAAAAATATTATGACTACAACTACCGTTAAAAAAGAAAAAAAGGTGAAAGAGGATGGTATCGTCCGTCTCCGTATCCGCGTAAGAGCTTATGAAAATAAGATTCTTGACACTAGTGTCAAGCAGATTATCGATACAGCACTCCGCTACGATGCAAAGATCGTTGGTCCAATCCCTCTTCCAACTGAAATAAAGAAGTACACTGTGAACCGTGCATCATTCGTTTTTAAGAATGCTCGTGAACAGTTTGAAATAAGAATTCACAAGCGTGTTATCGATATCCTGAATCCAAATCCAAAGACTATCGAGGCGTTGACTAACTTGTCTCTTCCGTCCGGAGTAGATATTGATGTGAAAATGATGTAATTAAAATTAGGTTTCAGTAGCTAGTGATTAGTTTTTAGTATTTATATACTAGACCCTAGAAACTAGAACCTAACCCCAATATATGAAATTTATTCTAGGTAAAAAACAGAATATGGTGCAGTTCTTCGATGAAGATGGCACAGTAGTCCCAGCAACGATTATCGATGCGGGTCCTATTGTAGTTACTCAAGTCAAGACTCCAGAGACTGATGGCTACACTGCTGTTCAAGTAGCATTCCTCGATCAAAAAAAGGAGCGTGCGACTAAAGCGCACCTGGGCCATGTTAAAGAAGGTGCTTACAAGCATCTTCGAGAGTTTCGCGATATCGAAGAAATCGCAGTCGGTGATCGTATCACAGTGAGTAGTTTTGCTGCAGGTGATACAGTTATCGTATCAGGTATTTCAAAAGGAAAAGGTTTTCAAGGAGTTGTGAAGCGTCACGGCTTTGCTGGAGGTCCTCGCACACACGGTCAGAAACACTCTGAGCGTGAGCCAGGTTCTATCGGCGGAGGTCTTCGTAATCGTGTACCAAAAGGTATGCGCATGGCGGGACGTATGGGTGGTGATCGTATCACAGTTCGCAACTTGAAAGTGGTCGGCGTAGATGTTGAAAACAACCAATTACTCATTAAAGGCGCAATCCCTGGACGACGTGGTACTCTAGTGGAAGTCATAGGATAATATTATGGAAACACAAGTATACAATCAAAAGGGTAAGTCTGTTGGAACTTTAAAACTTCCAGAGACAGTATTCGGTCTTAAATGGAATGGCGACTTGGTTCACCAAGTTGTTACAGCGATGCAGGCAAATGCCCGCACTCCTGTAGCTCACGTCAAAACTCGCGGAGAAGTTCGTGGAGGAGGACGTAAGCCATGGAAACAAAAGGGAACAGGTCGTGCTCGTCACGGTTCATCTCGTTCTCCAATCTGGGTTGGTGGAGGTGTTACACACGGTCCACGCAATGATAAAATCTACGCTCAAAAGATCAACAAAAAGATGAAAACAGCAGCATTGTTCACAGTTCTTTCAAAGAAATTCAAGAATGGTGAAATAATGTTTGTTGAAGATCTTTCAATGAAAAATATTAAAACAAAGGACGCAATAACTGTACTAAAAGACTTGAGTTCTGTATCTGGCTTTGAAAAAATGTCAGGTGGTACAAAACCAAAAGCTTATATCACAGTTCCTGCAAAAAATGATGTCTTAAAGAAGAGTTTTGCTAACATCCCAATCGTTGAGGTTGATGAAGTTCGCAATATGAATCCAGTCGACCTTCTTTCATTTAAATATCTTATTATTGCTTCTCCGACAGAATCCGTTGCGTTTTTGGGAGGTAAGCTAGAAAAGAAATAATTTTATGGCTACAACAAAAACAACTAAAAAAGCAGTAGAAAAGGTAGTAGATGAAAAGAAAGTTGCAAAGACACATCCTCTTATAAAAGGTCTTCGTATTACTGAAAAGGCAGCCAAGCAAGCTTTAAACAATGCCTACACATTCAATGTGGCACCAAATGCAAATAAGAGTGAAATCAAAAAAGCAATCAAGATGATGTATGGTGTCTCACCAGTACGTGTGACTACTACACAAATCAAAGAAAAAATCACATTCCTTCGTGGAAAACTTGGAAAGAAACAAGGTGGTAAAAAGGCGGTCGTATATTTAAAGAAGGGCGATAAGATTGAATTTGTATAATTTTTATGAAAACATATAAACCTACAACACCATCAAAGCGTCATCAGACTACTGTCTCTTACCGTAGCGTACTTACTACAGACAAGCCAGAAAAATCTTTGACTCATGGATTCAAGCGTTCAGTTGGACGCAATCACCATGGTCGCATTACTACTCGCCATAAGGGGGGTGGTCACAAGCGTCTATATCGTGAAGTTGACTTTATGTACAACAAGCATGATATTCCTGCAAAGATTACTTCTATTGAATATGACCCAAACCGTAATGCATTTATCAGTCTCGCAGTATTTGCTGACGGAGAAAAGCGTTATGTAGTGGTTCCAAAATCAGTGAAAGTTGGAGATAAATTCATCGTTGGTGAAAAAGCTCCTCTTACAGTTGGAAACCGCGTTCCTCTAAAGTTTATCCCAGTGGGTACATTCGTGTACAACATTGAGATAAAGCCAGGAAACGGTGGAAAGCTCGTACGATCTGCTGGAGCATTCGGACAAGTTGTTGCTAATGATGCTGGTTTTACTAACATCAAGATGCCATCAACAGAAGTTCGTAAAGTTTCAGAAAATTGTTGGGCATGTATCGGTGAAGTTTCAAATGGTGAATATCATCTTCAGAATTTTGGTAAAGCTGGACGTTCACGCTGGAAGGGTATCCGCCCAACAGTACGTGGAAGTGCCATGAACCCTGTAGACCACCCATACGGAGGAGGTGAAGGAGCTCAAGGACGAGGTCTACGCCGTGCCAAGACTATGTGGGGAAAGCCATCTGGAAAGGGCCAAAAGACTCGTACACCAAAGAAATACTCAAATATGCACATTGTCTCACGACGACGTGTTGGAAAAGCAAAGAAGTAGAAAAAACAAAAATAGTCTATCCTATTTTAAAAAAGTTCTATCACAAAAAGCACCCGAAAGGGTGCTTTTTGATTGCTTGACAAAATTATACCAGAATATATACTTTGGTATATATGACTACAACAACAATGCTTATAAAAACAAATAAAGAATTAAAAACCAAGGCTCAAATTCTCGCAAAAGAGATGGGCCTACCTTTGGGTACTCTTATAAACAATTATTTAAAGACTTTTGTGATTGAAAGACAGGCTGTCTTTACTGCCCCAATGCCCAATAAAAAGACTATAAAGGCTATTGAACAGGCAAGACGTGATATAAAGGCAGGAAAGAATTTAGTTGGACCATTTGATAATGTAAAAGATATGATGAAAAGCCTCAATTCATAATCTTTAAAAATAATATGATATTTGGTTATTCTCATTCATTTAAAAAAGATTATAAAAAACTTCCTCCTAAAATCAAGAAGCAACTTGGTATTAGGATTGAAATTTTTAAATTAAATCAATTTGATCGAATCCTGAATAATCATGCCGTACATCATCCATATACAGGATGTAGAAGTATAAATATTACAGGAGATTTACGAGCTTTGTATGAGGTAGATGGTGATAAACTCATATTTATCCGAATTGGTACGCATAGTGAATTATATGAATAGTTAAATAAAGAAGCATCCGAAAGGGTACTTTTTGTTTATTTATTCTATATATTATGGAAAATATAAAGCCTGAGGATTATGAAAATTCAAAATATATAATTCAAAACAAAATAGATATTAATTTTAATAATTTATTAAAATCTCAAAAAGTCTTTTTAAAAGTATCTAAAATTTCTTTAGTAATCGCAATTCTTGGATTTTTTTTGGAGTAATAGGTATATTGGTGATGGTGGCAGAAATGGAAACATTTTTATGTTTTCTGGCCCAGTTTCGTTTATTTCATTTTTGGGTTTTAAGTCTGATTCAGTAAGATTATCTAAAATAGAAAAATAGCAAAAAGCACCCACATGGGTGATTTTGATTGGGGGTAGGGGAAAAATTTGACAATTATTTTAAATTTGCTAGTATAACCCTACGAGCTCAGTTAGAGCTTCTTTATATTGTATATGACAAGATCACTAAAAAAAGGCCCATATGTAGATGAAAGGCTCTTGAAAAAGATTGCCGGAAAAAAGCCGATTGAAACGGCTATGATTAAGACTTGGTCTCGACCATGTGTTATATCACCAGAAATGGTTGGTTTTATGTTCGGTGTACACAATGGTAAGACTCATGTCGAAGTATTAGTAAGTGAAGACATGGTGGGTCACCGATTGGGCGAATTCTCTCCTACAAAGAAATTCGTACGTCACGGAGGTAAAATGCAGAAAGAATTAGAACAGAAGAAAAAGGAGGCCGAGATTACAGCCGCAAAGTCAGCAAAGGCTACAACGACCGACACTAAGAAGAAATAATATTTAATTTATGAAAGCATTTCTAAAAAACTATAGACAGTCTCCTCGCAAGGTTCGCCTTGTAGCGGGACTCATTAAAGGCAAAAGGGTTGCTGATGCTAACACGCATCTGTCTTTCTTACCAAAGAGAGCATCACTTCCTATACAAAAGCTACTGAATTCAGCTGTTGCGAATGCAAAGCACGCTGGTATCAATACAGATAATCTGATCGTGGCTACAGTTACAGTAGACAAGGGTATCGTCATGAAGAGATTCATGCCTCGTGCTCGTGGTTCTGCTTCACGCATCAACAAGCGCACAAGTCACGTAGTACTAACTCTTGCTGAGAAGGTAACTACAGAAAAAAAGTCGAAATCAACACCAAAGAAAGTATTGGCCTTAAAAGTAGCAAAGACTACAAAGAAGGTTACAAAAACTGCTAAAAAAGCTTAATCTATAATATTATATGTCAAAAGTTGTCCATCCATACGCACATAGAATTGTAATCCTCCGTGATTGGAAATCACGCTGGTTTGCTGATAAGAAATACAGTGACTTGCTAGCAAGTGACGTTGTTATCCGTGAATTCCTAGCAAAGAAGCTACGTGGTTTTTATGTTTCTCGTGTTGATATTGAAAGAAATGCAAAAGCAACAAAGGTTATCGTTCACACATCTCGCCCTGGTATGATCATCGGACGTGGAGGGGATGGTGCTACAAAGCTAAAGGCAGATATAATCAAGGCCCTAGCAAAGCGTAGAATCAAGGCTACTGAAGATTTGAAGCTCGACATAGTCGAAGTATCAAATCCAGATGCAGATGCTGCTATCGTGGCATGTATGATCGCTGAAGGTCTAGAAAAGCGTCTTCCTTACCGCCGTGTACTAAAGCAGACAATCGAAAAGGTTATGGGTGCTCGTGGAGTAAAGGGAGCACGTATATTCCTAGGTGGACGTCTTGCTGGTTCAGAAATAGCTCGTACAGAAAATATTAAACGTGGTTCTATTCCTCTTCAAACTTTTCGTGCTGACGTTGATTTCGCTCGCGAAAAGGCCCACATGAGTTATGGAGATATCGGTATCAAGGTCTGGATTTACCGTGGTGAAGTCTTTAGTGACGAAAAAAAGTAATTAAATAATCTTTATGTTATTACCCAAAAAAGTAAAATTTAGAAAATGGCACACAGGTCGCAAGAGCGAATCTCGTATGCAAAGTGGAGTTGAGACTCGTGGTCTTACTGTTGCTTTTGGTTCTTATGGCCTAAAAGCTATATCAGCTGGACGCATCAAATCAAACCAACTAGAATCTGCTCGTAAGGCTGCTACTCGTGCAGCTACAAAGGCAGCTCGCATCTGGATCCGTGTTTTCCCTGATAGACCATTTACAGCAAAGCCAGCAGAGGTAGGTATGGGAAAGGGTAAAGGAGATCCACAAGGTTACTGCGTAGAAATATTCCCTGGACGTATGTTATTTGAAGTAGATGGTATTCCAGAGGCTCTTGCAAAAGAAGCACTCCGAAAAGCCGGTACAAAGTTACCAGTTAAGACTCGCGTGGTAGCACGATAATATATATGAACACAACAAAGATAAATAAGAATAAAGTACTCAAAGGAGTTGTAACAAGTGATAAGATGGATAAGACAATCGTAGTATCTGTAACTCGCTTCGTAGAACACGCAAAGTACGGAAAGCGAATCAAGAAGAGCAAGAAATACAAGGCTCATGATGAAAACAACACAAAGAAAATTGGCGATGTAGTCGAAATCGAAGAGACAAAACCAATGTCAAAAGACAAGCATTTTAAGGTAATATAGAATTAGTTTATAGTAGCTAGGGGCTAGGTTCTAGGGATTGAATTCACTAGAAACTAGAAACTAGAACCTAATCAAAAATTTATGATACAAGACGGAACAGTAGTAAAGATCACAGATAATGCCGGCGGTAAAGTCGGAAAGGTTTTCAAAGTGCTTGGATCTTCAAAGCGTCGTTATGCTGGTATCGGTGACCGTGTAGTCCTCTCAGTAAAAGTTGCTGAACCTCGCAAGGGTGTAAAGAAAAAGGATGTTCTACAGGCTGTCGTTGTACGTACTACAAATGCATTTCGCCGTAAGGATGGTTCATACATCCGTTTTGATGACAACGCAGTTGTAATCTTAGAAAAGGACAAGCAGGATCCAAAAGCAGGTCGTGTGTTCGGTCCAATTCCTCGTGAATTGGCAGAACGTGGTTACCAAAAGATCATATCTTTGGCACCAGAGGTGATTTAATAATTTCAATATAATATTATGCACGTAAAAAAAGGAGACAATGTAATAGTTATTGCCGGAGGAAGTAAAGGAAAGAAAGGCAAAATCGAAAAGGCAATCCCAACTTCAAACATGGTGGTTATTGAAGGTGTTAACATCAAAAAGAAGCACATGAAAGCTACTCGCGGAGCAAAAGGTCAAATCGTAGAAAAGGCTATGCCTATCCACGTTTCTAATGTTAAGAAAGTAAGTTAAAATATTTATGGAAACAACAAAGACAAAAGAAAAGAAGGCATACAGTACAATGAAGGCTGAATTCGGCTACAAGAGTAGTATGGCAGCCCCACGCCTCACAAAGGTAGTAGTTGCTTGCGGTACTGGTTCAGGTGTAAAGCGTGATAAGGATCGCAATAAATTTATTGCTGATCGTATCGCAAAGATCACTGGACAGAAGCCATCACTCCGTGGAGCAAAGAAATCAATTGCATCATTCAAGGTTCGTGAAGGGGATCCAGTAGGAGTCATGGTGACTCTACGTGGAGCTCGTATGTACGGATTCCTAGACAAGCTAATCAATGTAGCTATCCCTCGTACAAAGGACTTTCGTGGAATTGAACGCAAGATCGTAGACAACATCGGTAATCTGACTATGTCTATCAAGGAGCACACAATCTTCCCAGAGACTGGCGACGAAGAACTAAAGGATGTATTCGGTCTAGCAGTCACAATCGTGACTACAGCTGGAGACAAGAAAGAGGCTACAAAATTCTTTGAGCTTATCGGTGTACCATTCAAGAAATAATCTAGTTTTCATAAAAATCCCTCATCCGAGGGATTTTTTGTTAGTTATGGCGCATAATTCATTTATGTGGTATTATATTTGTATATGAAATTCCCAAGTGTTATACAATTTTTTATCCAAAATGCTGAAGAGGGGGGTTACACCGCTTCTGCTGTTGGTTATTCTATTTATACTCAAGGAGAGACCCTCGATGAAACTGTTCGCAATATAACAGAAGCAGTTGAATGTCATTTCGGAGAAGATGAAGTAAAATCACGTTCTCTTCCCATTATGGTTAATTTTGCAGTGCCTACATTGGCGTAATCTCTATGCAGAAATTGAAGCAACTTTCAGGCAGGGAAGTAGTAAAAATTTTTGAATCCCATGGTTTTCAAGTAAAACGAATAGTAGGAAGTCATACTCGACTGACATTACTTAAAGATGATAATTCCTACCATGTGACTATTCCACTCCACAATCCGGTCAAAAAGGGGACACTGCACAGTATTATGAAAGATTTTGAACTTTGTTTTGGAAAAGAAGAAACAAATAAATGCTTTTATAATTAATGACAAAATTCTTTGAGGCTTTAGGTGTACCATTCAAAAAAGCATAATCTAGTTTTCATAAAATCCCTCATTTGAGGGATTTTTATCTGTTACAAAATTTACATCCAAATATGGTATAATAAGATTATGAAAAAAATATTAATTGTTTTATTAGTCCTGCTTGTTTTTTGTAGTCTTTTTTATTTTTTAAAAAATAATTCTATTAATATATTAGATAAACCTTCTCCTCAAATAGAGAATATTAAAACTCAAGCAAGCGAGACAACAAAAACCGAGAATAATATTCAAACAAATCCTAATATTTTACAAGCTGGGTCAATTAGACTTATAGAACCATTTGATGGTGAAAAGTTAATCTCTGGTTCTAAAATCAGTGTGCAGTATGAGATATTAGGACCTATAAAATTTGGGTCTATTTTAATATCAAAGGATTGTAATCATACAATAAATTTACAAGAAAATATTGGAAAACATTCATTTGATTGCACTTTACCAAAAACAATTGGCAATTTAAAGATTGGAATTCAAGAAATGATATATTCACCAAAGGTAGAAAGTAAAGAGGCGAATGGAAATTTAACTTTAATTGAATCAAATGATTTATCAGTTAAGGATATCTTATATTACCCTGAACAAATTTTTATGGATGCAACACCTAAAAAACAAAATGATGGGTACGTGTCATTTAAAGTACTTTATAGTGATGGAACAAAAAACGAAGTTGATACCTCGTTGTTCGATATTCATATTAAAGATGAATCAGTTGCTTCAATTTTTGGGAAGTCAAATGGAGGGATTGTCAGCTTGGATGGAAAAAAAGAGGGTCAAACTCAAATGATTGTTAATTATAAAGGTATCAATAAAATTATTCCAATTGAAGTTTATCCTCACGACGATTCTTTACAATAGTTCTATTTATAAATCTAAAAAATATGAATGAAATAAAACCATTAGTGAATAATCCCAATATCAATAAACTCAAAACACCAACTTTAGCTATCATCCTACTTAGTAGTGGAATAGTATGTTTTGGTTTATTCTTTTTTCTATTAATGTACTCATGTAAAGGGGATGATTTTGTTTGTGGAATAGGTTTATTCATTAAAGGCATGGTAATAATACTACCTGCTTCACTAGTACTATTGATTTGGGGGTTGATTGAGCTTCATAAATTTTTCAAGAAATAATCTCGTTTCCATAAAAATCCCTCAATGAGGGGTTTTTTGTACGTGTGTGATAAAATTATGATAGATTTTTATTAACTTATATTTTATGCAATCAAATATTTTTAAAAGATTTTTTGTTTTGATTCTGATCTTCCTGATTCCTATCTCCAATGCTTTTGCTCGTGGCGGCGGGGGAGGGTCTGGCGGCGGGGGCTCTGGTAGTGGTAGTTCTGGTGGAGGGTCTTTACTCCAGCCAGCTGTTGCTTTGATGGTCTTCATTACTATTACAATAGTAGGTGTTTATAATAGGAATAAGAAACTTAAACAAACAAAATCATTATTGGAAAAGGCCGTATCTTCAGACCCAGCCTGGGGCGAGGCTGGAATAAAACAAATAGCGTCAGATACCTTTAATAAATTCCAAAAAGATTGGAGTGATTTTAATTGTGATGGTATGAAGTCTTATTTGACTGAGAGTTTCTATCAGAGGGTGTCTTTGGAATTGAACGTCTTAAAAAATCAAAAAAGACAAAATCTCATGTCAGATGTGTATTTGGGTAGTGTGGTTGTTTGGAATTTAAAAGATAACGAAGGGGTAAATAGTGATTCTGTAACACTTGAAATGTCTGCTTCTGCAAAGGACCAGCTTGTAGACCTTGAATGCAATAAAGTTTTGTATACTGATAGTGAACCCTTTATCGAATATTGGACTTTTGTGAGGGTCAACAGTGGGTGGAAATTGAATTTGATAGAGCAAGCCACAGAAGATAGGGCTATGAGAGAGGATTCTATTGCAGATTTTGCAGAACGTAACAAATTCTTTTATGATGCTGACTTTGGTTGGCTCATGATGCCTTTGAATGGAGTCGTATTCAGAAAGGGGAATCTGACTGTGTCAGATATAAATAATCATGTCATTGGTTCATTCAAGGATAAAATCGTTGAATTTTATACATTCATTCCAAACCCACAGTCATTTTCTAAAAAGAACTATATTGTCGCTCAGGCCATACTGCCAATAAAATACAAGGATATTCTGGTTAGAAGGAAGAGAATGTTGTTCAACCTTAGTCCACGTGGACTAAGGAGGGTCAGGACAGAGAGCAACGATTTTGACCGCAAATTCTGCCTCTGGGCGCATCCTCAGGATCAGATTAATTCATTCGAGCTATTAACTCCTGATTTTATGGTCAAGATTTATGATCTGCCGTTTGAGTTGAATATCGAGATAGTAGACAATATCCTGTATTTCTATGCTGAATCTAGGAAGGATATAGATTACGACGTTATGCTCGATCTCCTGGGTAGAGCATTTGACGATATGGAAAGATAATAAAGTCCCCGAAAGGGGCTTTTATTATTGTTTTTGCATTTGACATTATCCTACCTATCTGATAGGATAGGGGGACGTGATTGATGGATCCGTTCTTCTCCTTAAGAGATAATAATACTTTTAAGAAAAGGAATGAGATATCGCAATCATATCCCTAGGGTATATCCCTCGGGTCAGTTTTATTAAAGATAAATTATAATATGGCAAAAACATCAGTTATAGCAAGACATTTAAAGAAGAGTAAGTTTACATCTCGAGAAACAAATCGTTGTTTTCGTTGTGGTCGTGGACATGCATTTATGAGAGATTTCGGTCTATGTCGTATCTGTTTCCGTGAACTAGCTAATGAAGGTATGCTACCAGGTGTTCGTAAGTCTTCTTGGTAATCTCAAAATAAACTTTTAACTAAAAATATATGGATCAAATAGCAAACATGGTAAATATGGTAAAGAATGCAAACCGCGTAGAGCGCGAGTCTGTGACTGTTCCATATTCAAAATTAAAGCAATCAATAGCAGATGCACTAGTAGCAGAAGGGTACCTAAAGAAGGCTACAAAGAAGATGCAAAAAGGATTCCCTACACTAGAACTAGAATTGGTATATGTAGATGGATCACCAAAAGTTACAGGAGTAGAACGTGTTTCAAAGTCATCATGTCGTGTTTACAAGGGTGTAAAGGAAATCCGCTCTGTTCGTCATGGTTTTGGATCAATGTTTCTTTCAACACCAAAAGGTATCTTAACAGACAAGCAAGCTCGTAAAGAGATGGTCGGAGGCGAAGTATTATTTAAAATCTGGTAATAACATTTTATGTCACGTATAGGAAAACAAATAATAAATATCCCCGCAGGAACTGAGGTAAAGCAGACAGGTACTAGCATGTCTATAAAAGGACCAAAAGGAACACTCGTACGAGATTTCCCTGGTACTGTTGCTATAAACATCAACGGCGCAGAGATAACTCTCACTCCAAAGAATGAAAACGACAAGACAGAGCGCTCTCTATGGGGTACTTATGCTTCTCATATCAAGAATATGGTAGCAGGAGTAAATACAGGATACACAAAGAAATTGATCCTAGAAGGAGTTGGATTCAAGTCAGAAGTAGCAGGCAAGGTATTAAAGCTTGCTCTTGGTTTTTCACACCCAGTAAACGTTGATATCCCAGAAGGTCTTACAGTCACAGCAGAAAAGAACATTGTTACAGTTACAGGTATCGATAAGGAGCTCGTTGGTCAATGGACAGCAGGTGTTCGCTCATTGAAAAAGCCAGAACCATACAAGGGTAAAGGTTTCCGTTACGATACTGAAGTTATTCGTCGTAAGCAAGGTAAGAAAGCTGCATAAAATATATGAACAAGAAACAAGAAAAAAGAATAAGATTAAAGAAAAAGATTCGTGCAAAGATTGGTGTTGGTTCTTCTCGCCCTCGTCTTTCAGTGTTTCGTTCAAATGCATTTATCTATGCTCAGGTTATTGATGATACAAAGGGTATAACACTCGCTTCTTCTTCAGACATAAAAGTAACATCTGGCACAAAATCAGAACGTGCTGCCGCAGTAGGTGCAGAAGTTGCAAAGCTAGCTATCGCAAAAGGAATCAAAGAAGTAGTTTTTGATCGTAATGGATTTAAATATACAGGTCGCGTAAAAGCATTAGCTGATGGGGCTCGCTCCGGTGGCTTGCAATTCTAATAAATTTTTATGGATACAAATAACAAACCAAAACCAAATACAGCTACACCTACAAGTACAAGACCTCGCTACGGAACACGTCCAGCAGGAACAGGAGCAAGACCAGGTACAGGTGGAACTGGTGACAGAAAGCCTCGTGCATTCTTTGAGAGACCAAAACCAGAATTTGATCAGAAAATGGTTTCTATCCGTCGCGTTACTCGTGTGGTATCAGGTGGACGTCGTATGACATTCGCTGTAGCACTAGCTATCGGTGACAAGAAGGGTTCAATCGGACTAGGAACAGGTAAGGGTGCTGACACAGCAGTTGCAATAGCAAAGGCTCTACGTGCAGCAAAGAAAAGTATGTTCAAGATTGCTCTTACAAAAGAAATGTCTATCGCTCATGAGACAGCTGCAAAATTTGGAAGTTCAAAGGTTGCAATCATGCCAAACAAGGGTAAGGGACTAGTTGCAGGTAGTACAGTTCGTGATATGCTAGTTCTAGCAGGAGTCAAGAATGTAACTGCAAAATTGCACTCTGGAAGTAAAAACAAACTAAACAATGCTCGTGCTGCCTACGATGCTCTCGCATCAGTAAAAGCAAGAAAGGTTGTAGCAAAGAAAGAAGCAGAAGTAGTAGAAGCTGTAGAAGCAAAATAATCTAAAATAATTTTATGCAATTAAACGAATTAAAAAGAAATAATCCAAATAGAAAAGCTCGTCAAGTTGGACGCGGAGGTATTCGTGGTAAACAAGCTGGACGTGGAGGCAAGGGTCAGACAGCTCGTGCAGGTAACAAGCGCCGCCCTCAAATTCGTGATATCATAAAGAAGCTTCCAAAGCTCCGTGGTTACCGATTCAAGTCTACAGTTTTGAAGCCAAACGTTGTAAACGTGTCAGCATTGAATGTATTCGAAGCTGGTACAGTTGTGACTCCTACATCTCTATTTGCAAGTAAGCTAATCCGTAAATCTCATGGAAAGCTTCCAAAGGTAAAGATCCTAGGAACAGGTGAGTTGACTACAAAGATAAATGTTGAAGGTTGTATCGTTTCTGAAACTGCCGCAGCAAAAATTAAACAAGTTGGAGGAACTATCAAATAATAACTAAATGGAAAAGTTTTTACACAAACTAAAGATAGTATTCACCGACCGCGCGCTGCGAAAGCGTGTCTTGTTTGTTCTTGCACTACTAGTAGTGTTCAGACTATTGGCTGCTATTCCAATTCCTGGAGTAGATGCTATGAAGCTACAAGCTTTTTTGAATAACAATCAATTTCTAGGAGTACTGAATGTATTCTCTGGTGGGGGATTGTCACACCTTTCATTGATCATGCTTGGGGTAGGACCATACATTACTTCATCTATCATCATGCAGCTTTTGACTATCATGTCACCTCGTATCAAGGCTATGTATCAGGAGGATGGTGAGATCGGACGTAAAAAGTTCAATCGCATCAGTCGTTTTGTTACTATCCCTCTTGCTATAATCCAAGCTATCACATTTATAATGCTTCTTTCAAAGCAAGGAGTACTAGGTGATATCACACTATTTGCAAAGATCGCAAACATCTCACTAGTTGTCGCTGGTTCAATGCTGCTTATGTGGCTCGGTGAATTAGTTTCAGAATTTGGTATTGGTAATGGTGTATCATTGATCATCTTTGCTGGTATCGTAGCTAATCTTCCAAAAGAAATTAGTCAATTCATGTTTACTTTTGATGCTGCTAGTATTCCACTTTACATACTATTTCTACTTGTTGGAATCTTGATCATCATCGGTGTAGTAGTAGTTACAGAGGCAGAGCGCCCAATTCCAGTTACTTATGCTCGTCAGATTCGTGGTGGTGCTACTTCAGGTGGTACATCTACATACATACCTCTACGAGTGAACCAGTCAGGTGTTATTCCAATAATCTTTGCATTGTCTATATTGCTATTCCCTCAGATTGCAGGAACATTCCTCTCTACAATGGCAAATCACACACTAACAACTATCGGTGCTGGACTGCTATGGTTCGTACAAAATGTATGGCTATACTCACTTGTATACTTTATATTCGTATTCCTATTTACATATTTCTATACAGCTGTGACATTTGATCCAAATCAGCTCGCAGAGAACCTACAAAAGAATGGTGCATTCATCCCAGGTATTCGTCCAGGTATCGCTACTCGTGACTATATCGCAAAGGTATTGAATCGTATCACCTTGATGGGTGCTATATTCCTCGGAGTTATCGCTGTTCTTCCATTGATAATGAAAGCAATCACAGGTATTACTTCATTCGCATTGGGTGGTACTGCGTTGTTGATCGTTGTTTCAGTAGTGCTTGATATTATTAAAAAAGTTGAAGCCGAACTCTCCATGAGAGAGTACTAAAATCCCTCATTTAATTGAGGGATTTTTTGTGGTATATTAAAATTATGAAAACTTATACATTTGTATTTTTTGGAATAGCTGGATCTGGAAAGGGAACTCAAGGTGCCTTGTTGGAAAAATTTTTGAAAGAGGGTAAATTGACTGAAGATATAATATATATAGCTCCAGGTGCAGAATACCGCAAATTGGTAGACAATGGTGGTTATACTGGTCAGATTATAAAGAGAACTTCAGAGAAGGGTTTCCTTCAGCCAGATTTCCTAACTACTAGTCTATTCACAAATATACTTATCTCAAATATGACAGCAAATATGTCTTTTATCGCTGATGGATACCCTAGGACAATTTCACAATCAGAGAGTTTTGAAAAGGCAATGAATTTTTACGAAAGATCAGATATTCATGTTATCTATATAGAAGTAAGTAAGGAGGAGGCTGTAAAGCGTATGAAAGTCCGTGCTCGTGCTGATGATACTGATGAGGGTATAGAGACTCGTTTTGATGAATATGTTAAGAATGTACTGCCTTCTATGAAATACTTTGAAGGTAAACCAGGATATACTCTGCATACAATAAATGGCGAACAGACTGTAGATCAGGTTCACGCAGATATTATTAAGACATTAGGAATGTAATCTGATGGATTCTGTAAATAAACAAAAAAGAATTGTAATATCATTGGGTGGTTCATTAATCGTACCCAATCAGATAGATATAGATTTTATATCTTCTTTTGTTCATTTGATTAATGAATATACATCTTCTGGTTTTAAATTTATTGTTATTACTGGGGGTGGACATATCTGTCGCAATTATAATAATGCGATAAAGGTGATAGTAGAGCCGACAAATGAAGACCTAGACTGGATGGGAATTGCAGCTACAAGATTGAATGCTGAATTTATTCGTATTGCTTTTGATGGACTAGCATATGAAAAGATAATGCTTGATCCAGACGAGCTCCCCGATACAGATAAATCTGTGATAGTAGGAGGTGGATGGCAGACTGGTAACAGTAGTGATCTAGCAGCAGTACACATAGCTCGTGCATCTGACGCAGGCAAGGTCATCAATCTTTCAAATATTGATTTTGTTTATGATAAAGATCCAAAGAAACATGACGATGCAAAACCTATAGAGAGCACTTCATGGGCAGAATTCAGATCAATCCTTCCTAAGGAATGGGATCCAGGTCTAAACTCTCCATTTGATCCGATAGCAGCACAAGAATCAGAATCATTAGGATTAGAAGTTGTAATCATGAATGGAAAGAATATAGATAATTTGAGAAAGTATTTAAACGGAGAAGTATTTACGGGTACAGTAATAAAATAAAAATATATGGCAATAATAATAAAAACACCAGAAGAAATAGAGATACTACGCGAAGGTGGTAAGATCCTAGCAGAGATATTGGCAAAGGTGGCAGAAAAAGTAAAACCAGGTATTTCTACCTGGGAGCTTGATCAATATGCATACAAATTAATCCGTGAACAAGATGGTGATCCAGCTTTCTTAGACTACCGCCCAGAAGGGCATCAGAAGCCTTATCCAGCATCACTCTGCTCATCTGTGAATAGTGAGATTGTGCACGGTATACCAAAGCGTGGAATCATTCTAAAAGAAGGGGATATTATCTCTATAGACCTAGGTATCAAGCACAAGGGCCTATTTACTGACCATGCGATGACTGTAGGCGTAGGTACAATATCTAAGAGAGATCAGGCTCTGATGGACGATACTCGTGAGGCACTAGAGATTGGTATCTGGGCTGCTCGTGGAGGTGCTACGACAGGTGACATCGGTCATGCTATCGAATCATTCGTACACAAGCGCTATGGTATCGTACGTGAGCTCTCAGGGCACGGCGTAGGCAAGAAGATTCACGAAGATCCATATATCCCAAACTATGGTAAGGCTGGCCGCGGTGCCAAGCTCGTACCAGGTATGGTAGTAGCGATCGAGCCGATGCTGACTCAAGGTAATCCAAATATCTATGTAGCGGACGACGGATACACAGTAAAGACTATAGATGGTGGACGTGCTGCACACTTTGAACACACAATCCTCATCACCGAAGGCGACGCAGAAATTCTAACTAAAATATAAAACAAAAAAACATCACGACACCGTGATGTTTTTTTGTTACCCAATCTGTTAATGATATAATTTAAATATGGATAAAGAGTTTGATGAGTGGAATATACAAAAGAAGAATTTAAATTCTAAATTCGAATTATTTTCAAACATAAGAGAAATTTGGTGGTGTTCACTTGGTCTAAATATAGGAGTTGAGATTGATGGTAAAAATCAAAATTTTGAACGCCCAGTTTTAATATTGAAAGTATATAATAAAAATATGATTTTAGTTGCTCCACTATCTACAAAATTTAAAGATAATCCGTATTATTTTCCAGTTAAAATTTCAGAAAATAAAACTTCATATGTAATTCTTTCACAATCAAGATTGGTTAGTAGTAAACGATTGGTAAGAAAAATAAGTCGTTTAAATAAAAAATCATTTGAAAAGGTTATAAATGCTTTTAAAAATCATATATAAAACAATCGGACCCCCCACTTTCGTGGAGGGTCCTCGGAGCCCGAAGGCCTAATAAACATAATATATCATATATTCTTAAATTCTGCAATATCCACACAAAACCCTTTAAAATATGAACATTTTTACTCATTGACAAAATGGGTATTTTTATGCTATAATATACACAATAAATAAGTTTTTTAAAATTTAAACCAAAATAAAAAATGAAAACATCAGTATTCTGTGGATTTATCCTAATTGCATTGTTTGCCGTAGTAATCGGTTTCAATGCATTTTTCCCAACATTATCTACTCCTGAACAGAAAGTAAACTGTTCATTGTTGGCATTACTTTCCCTTGTAGTTGGAATGGGCTTACTGGTCTATAGTAGAAATAAAGGATATAAAATTCTTTAAAAAATAAAATCGTTATCTTAATTAAAGGGTAACGGTTTTTTTGTTACCCAATCTATTAATGATATAATAATCGGATGATTAAAGCTGAGTCATTTATTTTTTATGGATATAAAATTAATCCTAAAAAATCTAGAATAGAATTTACTTATAGAATTGAATTAAAAAACGGTAAAACTAGAACCTACACAGATAACTTATTCTTTAAAAATGTTACAGCAGATATGTGGGGTATTGTGCCTGAGGATGTCCTGGAGTCTACTCTTCAATCACTCCTCCTTATAATTGGAATAAATTATTGGTGCGTATTTCCAACTAAGAATATTAAAATAAATGGGTTTACCCTCAATCGGGAGCAGGCTGATTTTTGGAATTCTTTGTATTTAAATGGGTTAGGAGAATTTTTTTATGATATGAAGATTGATTTTCGTGGTCTTATTGCATTTCCATTTGATGATTCAAATTCCATAATAGTTCCAAAAAGAATAAATTTACCATCAAGATCGCTTTTATTAAACGGAGCAGGTAAGGACTCTATCCTCTCCGCTGAAATATTAAAATCATTAAATAAACCATTTGATTTTTTTGCTTTTGCTCCAACTCCTGCACACGATCGTATCGGCAGGCTTGTAGGTGCTAATACTATAAAAGTTACTCGTCGCATTGATTCAAGAGTTAATTTTATTATGGCCAATAATGGAATATCTAATGCTTATCCATCTGTGTCTACTTTTACTTTTGTTGCTGTATTGCTCGCAGAACTTTTAGGATATGATTCAATAGTTTTTTCAAATGAAAGTAGTGCTGATTTTGGTAATCTTGAATATATTGGATTGGAGGTAAATCATCAATGGTGTAAATCGTCCATAGCAGAAAAGATGATAAATGATTATATTCATAAATTTATTACCCCTGATATTTCTACGGTATCCCTTCTGAGAAAGTATAATGAATTAGAAATTGTTAAACTTTTTGTACAATATCCGAAATATCTTCATTATGTTACTAGTTGCAATACATATTTTTGGTTGCCACGAATTCAACAACTAATGATGCGTAAAGCATATTGGTGTGGAAGATGTCCAAAATGTGTATTTTTATTTGCATGCTTTTCGGCCTTTTTACCAAAAGAAGTAGTGGTTTCTATGTTTGGCTCAAATCTTTATACTAAAAGGAAGTTATTACCATATTTTAAACGTATTTTAGGAATTGAAGGGTTTAAACCACTTGATTGCGTTGGCGAACCAGAGGAGATGATTCTTGCTATGCATTTTGCATCTTGTAGCAAAGAGTACTCGAGTGACAAGGCTATGAAGCTTTTTGAAGATTATTTTACATCTGATTATAATTTTGATAAAATTGATAAAAAAATTTTTAAAAAATAACTAATCTTTAGTTTTTTTGTTACCCAATCTATTAATGATATAATAATCGGATGGAAGGATTTAATTTAAACAATGCTCCGAAATTTCAAACACCCGAGGAAGAGGTGGCTTATTTGCGAGCTCATATAGCAGAGAGAGAAAATGATTTACGTGATGCAGGACACGAGGTAAATGCCGAGGCGTTGACTCATAATGTAATAGGGGAATATAAAAAATATCAGCCAGAGGATGTCCTTCACAAGAATGCATTGATGGATCCAAAAGAACATGAATCACTAGTGTTGCATCTGCGCCCAGAGACTCATGATGCCAAGATGGAAGAGTTGCTCTCTATTCTTTTAGAGAAAGGTATTTCCAATGCTCTATCTGTCGTCGCTAAATTGGAAAATCCTCATATTGATGATGATTTTAATAGATTTTTGATAGAGTATTTGCGCAATACACATAAAATACCAGGACTAAAAGAGGGTACTCCGCTATTCAAAGCACTTGATATTTCACTATTTGAGATTACATTACCAGATCCAAATGATAATGAATCTGATAAAAAGGGATTAAAGGAATTACTCTCTGCTATGGAGCAGTTTTATGCTGGTATGCACTCTGTGGGTGATAGTCGTCAGAACTATAGTCGAGATCACTTTACCCTCGAAATTGCTCTTGCTGAAGGTACAGATCAATTCGTATTTTATGCTGCCGTACCATCACAAAAGGCAGATCTTTTTGAAAAACAATTACTAGGTGTGCATCCTCATGCCAAGGTAAATATGGTCACAGATGATTACAATATTTTCCACGATGGCGGAGCGATGGCTGGATCTATTGCTAAATTATCTAACTATGAGGTATATCCAATCAAGCTTTATGATGTGATTGATCATGATCCGTTGAATATTATTTTAAATGTTTTCACTAAATTAAAAAAAGAAGGCGAGGGTGCTTCCATTCAAATTATTATTCGTCCCGAGAGTGACGGTTTTATAAAGGATTATTACAATATTTTGAAAGATGTAAAAGACGGTATGCCAATAAAGGATGCAATGTCTCTTACTCGTCAAATCGGTAAGGAATTTAAAAATATTGCATCCGAATTATTATTTGGTGCTATTGGTGTCAAGCAACAAAAAGTAGAAAAAAAAGTTAATGATTTTGCAGTTGCAGCTATCACAGAAAAGGTAAAGTGTACGATCATGACTACAAATATTCGTGTTCTTGTATCTGCTGGTACAGAAGATAGAGCAAATCAAATACTCACAGATATTGAATCATCCTTTAATCAATTTACAGAATCAGAGCGAAATGGAATTATTTTTAATCACAGGAATGGTGGTGATTTATTGAAACTAGCCCATGATTTTACTTATCGTACATTTGATGATAGTTATATGATGCCATTGAATTTAAAAGAGCTCTCTACTGTATTCCACTTCCCATACAATATTTCTGATTCACCACAACTCAAGCAAGCAAAAGCTGGAATTGCTCCTGCCCCAATCGAGATGGGCAATGAGGGTATTATTCTTGGCCACAATGATTATCGTGGTATTGATAAAAATATTTACTTTGCTCCTGAGGATCGTGTACGTCATATGTATGTAATAGGTCAGACAGGTACAGGTAAGACTACTATTATGAAGAATATGATTGCTCAGGACATCGCAGCAGGGCATGGTGTCTGCTATATAGACCCACACGGTACAGATATCCAGGACATTCTTTCGTATATACCACCAGAGCGTCTTGATGATGTCGTATACTTTGATCCAGCATATACTGCAAGACCGATGGGCTTGAACATGCTTGAATTCGATCCACGTTATCCAGAACAAAAGACTTTTGTCGTGAATGAATTGATGGGAATATTCAACAAGCTTTTTGATATGAAGACATCAGGTGGTCCAATGTTTGAACAGTATTTCAAGAACTCCGCATTCCTAGTGATGGAGCACCCAGAGAGTGGGGCTACACTACTTGAGATTGGGCGCGTACTTTCTGATAAAGATTTTCGTGATATGAAATTGTCACACTGCAAGAATCCAATCATAAAGCAATTCTGGGTCAATGCCGAGCAGACGACAGGGGACCAGTCACTTGCAAACTTTGTGCCGTATTTGACTTCAAAGTTCGACAACTTTATCTCCAACGATATTATGCGTCCAGTAGTGCTACAAGAAAAGTCTGTATTTAATTTCCGTGAGATTATGGACAACAAAAAGATTTTACTCGTGAACCTATCAAAGGGTCGCCTAGGTGAGATCAATGCGAACCTGATTGGTATGCTAATAGTAGGCAAGATTCAGATGGCAGCTCTTTCTCGTGTAGATATGTATGGTCAAAAGATGAATGACTTCTTCCTATATATCGACGAGTTCCAAAACGTGACGACAGATGCTATTGAATCAATATTGTCTGAGGCTCGTAAGTACCGCCTGTCACTAACTATTGCTCACCAATACATTGCTCAACTAGAAGACAATATTAAAAATGCTGTTTTCGGAAACGTGGGTTCAATGGCAGTATTCCGTGTAGGTGCTGAAGATGCTGAATTCCTAGAGAGTAAATTCAAGCCTGTGTTCACAGCAAAAGATATTATGAAGATTGATAATAGAAATGCCTATATGTCTATGCTGGTGAATGGTCAACCTACAAAGCCATTCAATATAGCTACATTTGCACCACCATCAGGCAATATGTCTGTAGTAGAAAAGATTAAAGAATTGTCATATCTAAAATACGGCCGCGATCGCGAAGAAGTTGAAAATGAAATAATGGCAAAATACAGTAGATAAAAATAATCCCGCTCTTAAAAGCGGGATTGTTTTTTAAGGGTTTTTCTGGTAGTATGAATCCATTATTGAGTAATATATACATATAAATTATGAATCCAACACACGAAAAGTCATTGGTTATTATAAAGCCAGACGCAGTTCAAAGAAATCTAATTGGTGAGATCGTTTCTCGTATCGAGAAAAAAGGTTTGAAAGTTATCGGTCTTAAGATGATGAATATCGAGGATGCAACTCTAGAGGAGCACTATGCACACATTAAAGACAAGCCATTTTTCCCTGGTATCCGTGATTTCATGAAAGCATCTCCAGTCGTAGTTATGGCAGTAGAAGGTATTAATGCAGTTTCTGCATTGCGCCTACTAGTAGGTCCAACAAAAGCTTGGGAAGCAAATGCAGGTACAATTCGTGGTGATTATTCTCTCTCAACTCAGTCAAACATTGTCCATGCATCTGATTCTATTGAGAATGGTGAGATCGAGGTAAAGCGTTTCTTTAAATCTGACGAAATATTTTCTTACCAGAAAATTGATACAGATTTTATTTACGCAGAACATAAAGAATAATCAATAAAAAAACGACCATTTATATTGGTCGTTTTTTTTGTATTTTATATGGCTATAGATTTATAATCTGGGCCTTCAATTTCTAGAGCTACAATTAGATAAATAGAATTTGATCCATTGTGTAAATATTCAAAAGTAAAATCTGGAAGTGCTTTACTTAATTCAGCTAGATCATCTGTCGGATCTGATGTGTTGATATCGTTTATACCTGCCGGTATTTGAATCTCAATTTTTTCTCCCTCAAAAAATACTGTTGCTAGGATTAATTTTTCTACAAAAGAAATTACTTGGGTTTCTCCTGCCAAGTTTACCAATGATTGGACATTCAGGGCTATTTTTTTATTTACAAAAGTAGTTTTTGAAAGTGGGCTAACCCAAGTTTTGGGAATATTCACTTCAATTTTTTTTGTTAAATCTTTGATTTTTTGCATCAAAGGGATAAAGCGTGAGTTGATTGGTTTAGCAAAATTTTTGATCTCATTGATCATTCCTTGATTTTTCATATTAATTTTATTTAATGATTTTCTATAGATTATCATAAAATAGCTTTTTGTCAATTAGATTAATTGACTTTGTATTGTTAGAGGATTAGAATATTAATTCATTATGAGAAAGATAGGGGATATATATAAACAATATCATACGATGCCGAATTTGCAGTGGCACCAGATCAGGGTAGCGGCTGTAGCCATGCAGATTTGTGATGGTTTTGATTTGCCTGTAGACAGAGAGCGGGTGGCTCTCGCATGCCTTCTTCATGATATGGGGAATATTGTAAAGTTTAAATTTGGTAAAATTCCAGAGCTATTAGAAGGTGTTGATGTACAGTATTGGGAGGCAATACAAAAAGAATACATTGATAAATATGGTAATGATGATTATGAGGCAAATATGGCTATAATTTCTGAAATTGGAATAGATAAAAAGGTTTATGATATTGCAGATGCTATTGGTTTTCATAATTGGTG
This sequence comes from Candidatus Nomurabacteria bacterium, assembly GCA_026396015.1. Taxonomy (GTDB): domain Bacteria; phylum Patescibacteriota; class Minisyncoccia; order Phycocordibacterales; family UBA9973; genus UBA8515. Next base: position 96,113 of record JAPLXP010000003.1, read on the forward strand.
CTCTGTAGATACTGATGGATCGTGGGAATACAAGATTGCTAGCTATGCAGATAGCCGAGTTTCTCCATTTGGTGTTTTATCTCTAAATGAAAGACTCTCTGAATCAAGTATTAGATATGCGGGAGTAGATCATCCCACAAATAACATAATTAATACGTTGTATGACTGTGTTCGTGATTTTGAAAATCAGATTTTTGAACATCTACAATTCAGTCCATCTGACATTACAAATGAATCTATACAAAAATATATAGAGCCACTAAAGAATTTTGAATTCTAATTTGCTTGTAAATTTATTTAGTCAACTTGATTTTTGTCTATAAAGAGTATTTGCAGAACGTGTCAAACATGTGATGTATCATAAAAATACTTTGCATCGCTCTCTCTGTTCGGTATAATGGTTGTAGGGTTATTGATGAAATATTACCTAGAACACATTACATAGGGGATATATGTGTAATCCTGCAAAACTGCACGCTTTAATTTATATATTGCGAACAAATTTGTAAGGTTCTCTTGTCCCACGTAGTTTATCGCTACGGTAATATGTCTTTGATAGCCCTAACGAGGAATCCTCTTCAGAAATGAAGAGGATTTTTCTTTTTTATATTGGTAATATTTAGCAACTGAAGTATAATTAAAAAATGGAACAAAAAGATACTAATTTAAAACTGACATTTTGTGGTGGTACGGGTGTCGTGACTGGTGCAAACTTTTTACTCGAAGGTAATGGAAAGAAATTTTTGATAGATTGTGGTCTAGAGCAGGGTACACTCTCTGCAGATCAGAATAACTGGGATGCATTCCCGTATGATCCAAAAGAAATAGATATTCTATTTATCACACACTCTCATATAGATCACATTGGATTGATACCAAAGCTTATACACGAGGGTTTCCAAGGACGCATAGTCTCTACAATACCTACAAAAGACTTGACCGAGGCCATGCTCGAGGATACAGATCATCTGCTATCTCATGATGTACTGCATCACCTAGATATTATCTATATCACAGAGAATACAAAGAAGGCAATGGAGGTGTGGGATGTTCTCGACTATCATCAGGTTCTCAATGTTGATCATGGATTTCAATTCTCATACAAAGATTCAGGTCATATACTAGGGTCTGGAATGCTCGAGGTAGTTTATAATGGCAAGAAGATTGTGTTCACTGGAGACCTTGGTAATTCACCATCACCACTATTGTGTGATACAGAAAAAATTACAGATGCTGACTATATGATCATGGAGTCTGTATACGGTGATCGCAATCATGAAGATCGTGATGTGAGAAGTGAGAGATTAAAGCAAATTATTCTAAAGAATTACAACAATGGGGGAGTGCTCATGATCCCATCTTTCTCTCTAGAGCGAACTCAAGAATTACTATTCGAGCTAGATATATTTATCGAGAAAAGAGAGATTCCAGTAATGCCTATTTACCTAGACTCACCACTAGCTATCACTCTGACCAAGATTTATAAAAAATATGAAAAATATCTAAATGCAAATGTAAAGAAGATTATCTTTTCTGGTGATGATATATTCAATTTCCCTGGACTAAAAGTCACACCGGATACGATCGACTCAAAAGCTATACTACACACACCAAATCCAAAGATTATCATCGCAGGATCAGGTATGAGCAACGGTGGTAGAATCATCCATCATGAAAAGAATTACTTGCCTGATTCTCGTAACACATTACTTCTCATTGGATACCAAGCTTTCGGTACTATGGGGCGTGCTATTGAAGAGGGCAACAAGACTATTCGTATTCAGGGTATGGATGTAAAAGTAGGAGCTCATATCGAAAAGATTACAGGATATTCCGGACACAAAGATTCAGATCACCTAGTAGAATTCGTAGCTGATACTGCAAAGACATTAAAGAAAGTTTTTGTTGTGATGGGAGAACCAAAATCTTCAATGTTCCTAGCTCAAAAATTAAAAGATAATCTAGGGGTCAATGCTCTGACTCCAGCTGCAGGGGATAGTGTGATTCTAGAGTGCTAATACATACAAATAAAAATACCACCCGAGAGGGTGGTATTTTTATTTGTATGTTTATTTGATTACCTGTGCGTGTACTCTTGCGAATGTCTCTGGGTTGTTCTTTGCTAGGTCTGATAGGATCTTACGATCTAGTTTGATGTCAGCCTTTTTAAGTGCACCCATGAATTTACTGTATGAGATTCCTAGTCTTACAGATGCAGCAGAGATGCGTACTTGCCATAGCTTTCTTGCATCACCCTTCTTGTCGCGGCGGTGTGCGAATGAGTATGCTCCAGCGTGCATCAATGCATCCTTTGCCATAGCCTCCTTTGTACTTCTTCCAAAGCGGAATCCTTTTACTTGGGCTAGGACATTCTTTCTGCGTTTGTTTTTAATTGTTCCTCTTTTTACTCTTGTCATATAGATTAGGTTCTAGTAGCTAGGTTTTAGCTTCCAGAGAATTCAGTTAATTTTAATTATTATGCGTTTGGCAGGTATGTTCTTGTAATCTTGTTTGTAAGATTAAGATCATTCATCTTCTTTCCAGCTAGCTGCTTCTTGCGAGATTGCTTACTGTTGAAGTGGTTGAATCCTGGAGCACGTGATAGGATTTTACCATTTTTTGTAACCTTCAAACGCTTTGTTAGTGATTTGTTTGTTTTTATACTCATACAATTTATTTTTTACTATCTCTCTCTATTGTGATAGTTGGACCTTTGGGACCCTTCTTATAATTTTCTGCAACCTTATAATTTTCGGTGATCAAGTGAAGTACTCTGTCGAGTCTCTCTTTTAGGAATTTTTCATCCATGTACTTTGCACGACCAGAAAGAAATAATTCAACCTTTATTCTGTGACCTTCCTTTAACCATTCTGATGCCTTGCGAGCCTTCAGTGCCAAGTCATTGTCTCCAGTAGCAATTTTAATCTGAATAGATTTGGTCTCAGAAGCCTTTGCTCCTAATTTTGCTTTCTTTTGTTTCTTGTTCTGTTCGTATTGGTACTTACCAAAATCCATTATCTTTGCTATTGGGGGAACTGCATTTGGAGAGATTTCAATCAGGTCCAAATTCTCACCTTGCGCTAGTGCTAGAGCATCTTTAAAAGGCAAAACACCTATGTTTTCACCCGTACTTGATATTACACGTAGTTCGGATGCCCGTATTTGGTTGTTTATTCGTTCTCTCAAGTGTATAGCAATATGAAATAATAGATTGTCACCTTTTTCTGCCAACAATGTTGGTTATATAAGGAGTGACATACCTGTAACAGATAATAGCATATCTGTGTTATTATGGCAATACATGAAATACGGTCCGCAAGTGGTATATAAAAAAATAGGAGAGACCCCATTGATGGCCCTAGAAGACCTCCGTTTCGAGCATCCAGAGTTGAAAGATTTGCCTATGACATATGCTGGGCGCCTGGATCCAGTAGCCGAGGGTGTATTGCTCGTGCTCGTAGGTGAGGATTGCAAGGAAAAGGATAAATATTTGAGTCTTACCAAGGAATACGAGCTTTCGGTTCTGTTTGGATTTGATACTGATACTTATGATCTATTGGGGGAGGTGAAGTCTGTCTACAGCACTTCATCAGAAATAGTATTTGAAAGGTCCTCGGATCTCCTCATAAATACTGAAAATACGCTCGGCCAGACCGTTTCAAATACTATTTCTGACTCCGTAGTCTCCGCACTTAAAAAATTTATAGGTGATATAAATCAGAGCTATCCGCCTTATTCATCTAGGACTGTAGATGGAAAACCTCTATTTCAGATTGCCCGTGATGGTAATATCGATGAAGTAAAAATTCCAGAACATATCGTGCATATTGAAAACATTGAAATGCTCGAGAGCAAGAACATCTCAAAAGAAGATTTAGGAAAGCATATAAATAGTCTGATAAATACTGTAAAGGGTGACTTTCGTCAGGATGATATTAAAAAAAGGTGGGTAGAGGCACTCGCTTCATCCACATTGTCAGAGTATCCGATTTTTAAATTGAGAGTATTGTGTGGATCTGGTTCATATATGAGAGTACTGGCTCATGATCTGGGTCATGAATTGGGAATCCCAGCATTGGCATATCATATCAAAAGAACAAAAGTAGGGGAGTATGAAATTAAAAAATAACTAACACATTTTTATGTATTAGTTATTTTAGGTATTTCGTTTTCGTCCATGATTTGGAATATTAAACGCATAAAAAAATGATTCTTATGAGTGTCTATTTCATTTGAATCCGGTAGACCATTTGTGTGTAAAAATATTTTAATTTTTTTTGTTTTTGAAAAACAAAGCATACTTTTATGGTTGTTGTGCTTTATCTCCAAATGAAATTGAGTAGCATTTCCTTTTTCTTGGATTGTGATGAGCGTTAATTTTCTGTGTATTGATATCTCTGTGGATACCTTACCGTTCATATCACATTCAACCCTTTCGTAATGTTCATCTTTTTCATGAAAAACTAAGAAATTTTTATTAGATGTAAATTCAATTTCAAAATTGTCATCCTTTCTTTTGTTTCCGAGTAAACAAGAACTATTTTTTTTATTTGATTCCTTTATTTTAATGGGATCTTCTTTGTGAAAGATCGCCATACTTACGTAATCTATTCTCATAATTTAAATGTATTTTCTTTAAAAATACTAAATATTTTGTTTTTTGTCCAATTTATTTGAATATAGACTTTGTCTCAATAAAAAGGCTGTCTATTTTTTCTTGTGTACTTGCCTCACCGTATAGGCGGACTATTGGTTCGGTATTTGATGGGCGGAGGTGTATCCATGACTTGTCATCAAAGTCTAATCTTAGTCCATCGAGCTCGTTTATCTCGGCATCTGAAAAATGAGCTTTTAATTTTAGGTACATTTCAGAGAGACTACTAGATACATCGACTTTATCTTTCTTCATAAAATATTTTGGTAGTGTATCTACGAGTTCTGAAGCTTTTAAATTTCTTTTTGCTAATAATTCGAGTATGAGTGCGAGTGTTGAGAAGCTGTCACGTGCAAAATTCATAGTAGGGTATATAGCGCCTCCTCCACCTTCACCACCTATTATAGAATTATTTTTTATCATCTCTCCGACCACATTTGCTTCTCCTACTTTTGATCGGATACATCTTGCTCCGTATTTTTCTGCTATATCTACATTCATCTGTGACGTAGACATATTCACTACAACCATATCTCCATTATGGTCGCTATTGGATAACACAGCCTCTACTGCTAGAGCTATCGTATACTCCTCAGATATCATCTCTCCATTTTCATTTATGACTACGAGTCTGTCTGCATCTGGGTCCTGTGCAAATCCAATATCTGCACCGCTATTTTTTACTAGTATTTCAATCTCACCAAGGTTTTGTTTTAGTGGTTCTGGTCTGTGGGTGAATTTACCATCAGCTACATTATTTATAGGTAGCAATTCTATTCCCAATTTATCGAATAGATACGGGTCCATCACTGATGCGGCACCATTGGTCATATCCACCGCAACTCGGAATTTTTTAGATTTGATGAGTTCTATGTCTATGTGTGAGAGGATTTTGTGAGAATGCATTTTAATCAGCTCGCTCTGAATTTTATTCCCCTCTTGAGGGGTGGATTTTGTACTCAAAATACGGGGTGGATAGGACTCATCCACCTCCCCCTGCGGGTACTCCTCAAGAGGAGAACTAAAATATTTTTTTATTTTTTCTACTTCAGATTCATCAGTAAAGAATCCGCTCGCTGTTACGAATTTTAATCCATTGTATTCGATAGGATTATGACTAGCTGTGATGATGATGGCCCCATCGTATTTATTCTCTCGCACTGCTAGTAGTACAGTCGGGGTAGGGAGTACATCTCCGTCTATCACACTGATGTTCATACTTTCTAAAATAGGTATTATCTCATCCTTAATTGTGGGTCCACTCTGGCGTCCGTCGCGACCGATCAAGATAGTCGGATTTGAATTATTTTCTAATAATAATTTTCCAAAAGCTTGTGCATATTTTTTTGCTATTTCTACTGTTAGCGTTTCTCCCCAGATGCCACGGTATCCAGAGACTGTGAGTTTTGGTGTGGTTGTCATGTTGGGATTATACTAAAAAATAAAAACACCCGAAAGGGTGTTTTTATTTTTGTGGAACTGCTGGGACCGCGAGTACGCTTGTTGCCGACTACATCGGCAGGTACTTTTCAATTTTGTTGATACAAAATAATGAAAAGTCTTTCACCTCCGCCACACGAGCAAAGTAGTTTGCTCGTTCAGTTCCACACAAAATAAAAGCGCCCTGATGGGCGCTAATATTTTAAAGTGTGGAACTGGGCGGAGTTGAACCGCCGTGCAAAAGAAGACCATACAGGAATCTACGCGTGTAGCAGATTCATTGGATTTAAATGTATATGCTAGAGAACCAGCAAAACACATATACACCGAGCTTTTAATTGTCGAAGATATAGGCAAGCTATCTATAACTCGTAACCCGATTGATTATGCCCGCCCTATGTATCGGATGTCGATAGGGAGGACACCTCACCGGCTTAAATAATTAAGCGAATGAGAAAGTAGAACCAGCAAATGCAAAAGCATATGGTGATTTTACTGAAGCGACTTTGTTTGCACTTAGTCTTTTCCAAGAAGTTTTAAGAGATTCCTGAGTACTCTACGCGCACATGTATGACGATTCCTCTTGTCGAAGCCCGTCAGTCCCAAATATTTATTTCTCAAAGAAAACTTTCAAACTACTTATATTCGCGTCTTATCTCGCGATCTGTATCTCTCTTCTTTATACTCTCACGCTTGTCGTGCAATTTCTTACCGCGTGCTATGCCTAGCTCGAGCTTGATCGTGCGTCCCTTACTATACAGCGATAGGGGAATCAGAGTCAAACCTTTTGATTTATCTGCATCACCTAATTCTTTTATTTCCTTCTTATTTAATAAAAGTTTTCTATTGCGCTCGGGCGAATAATCAAGTGGCGTATTCTTTGCCTGATATGGCGTGACATGCATGCCCATCAGATATACCTCGCCACCACGGACAATACAAAATGCTCCTGCGAGATTGACCATCCCAGCGCGGACAGACTTTACTTCAAAGCCTAGGAGTTCTACTCCGGCTTCGAATCTTTCTATCACCTCATAATTGAAGTGTGCTTTTCTATTGTCTATAAATGTCACCATATTTGTATCTTAGCATAAAAATAAGGAACCACTGTGGCTCCTTTGATTTCTATTTAACTTTATTATGCAAAATTATATCTATTTTGTCAAACAGATGTTTATACTATATAATACAAGGACTTATGGATAAAAACAAAAAAACACCACAAAATAAGCTTCCTACGCCAAAATTCGGTAGCCAGATCGCTATCGCAATACTGATTTTTATTGGTATAACTCTCGCATACAGTCTACTATCAACACCAGCTGAAAAGATTAAAAGTCTGACTATAGGGGATGTAGCTACAGGAGTCAATGCAGGTACGATTGAGAAGATTGAAGTATCAGGTAGTGATGTATCTATACTATTTAAAGACAAGACAAAAGGTGAGACCAAGAAAGAATTAGAGAATTCAATGTCCGAGACATTGACTCGCTACGGAGTAACTGCCGACAAGCTAGCCCTCACTCCGATCGAGGTCAAGACAGAGAGTGGTTTTGTTTACTGGCTGATGAACATCTTGCCATTCTTGCTACCGGTCCTATTGATAGGATTTTTCCTATGGATGATGACTCGCCAGGCCAAGGGTCAGGGTATGCAGGCTTTTACTTTTGGACAATCAAAAGCTCGTATCACCAATCCTGATGACAAGAAAAACAAAGTCACATTCAAGGATGTAGCAGGTGCAAAAGAGGCAAAGCAGGAACTCGAAGAGATAGTAGACTTTTTAAAGAATCCAAAAAAATTCCTAGACATCGGTGCGCAGATTCCCAAGGGAGTACTCCTCACAGGACATCCTGGTACTGGAAAGACTTTGCTCGCTCGTGCTGTAGCAGGGGAGGCAGAGGTGCCATTCTTTCATTTGTCTGGATCTGAATTCGTCGAGATGTTCGTCGGAGTCGGAGCTTCCCGTGTACGTGATCTATTCAAGATGGCCAAGAAGGCTTCACCATCTATCGTATTTATCGACGAGATAGATGCTGTAGGTCGTGTACGTGGTACTGGTGTCGGCGGTGGAAATGATGAACGCGAGCAGACACTCAATCAGATACTCGTAGAGATGGATGGCTTTGAGCCGACAGAAAAGGTTATTGTTATGGCTGCTACAAATAGATCAGATGTTCTCGATCCAGCACTCCTTCGTCCAGGACGCTTTGATCGTCGAGTGACCCTAGATTTGCCAGACCGTTCTGACCGTGAGGCGATATTGACTATTCATGCACGCAAGAAACCTTTTGCAGAAGATGTAAATCTAAAGGTGATTGCCGAACGTACTCCTGGATTCTCTGGTGCAGATCTGTACTCATTGATGAATGAATCTGCAATCCTCGCTGCTCGCGAAGAGCGCAAGACTGTAGCGCAGATGGACTTGGTTCGTTCTATTGAAAAGGTGATGATGGGCCCAGAGCGCAAGAGTCATCTTCTCTCAAAAGCTGAAAAAGAAATCACTGCATATCACGAGGCAGGACATGCACTAGTAGCATCAGTCCTCCCATATGCAGATCCAGTTCATAAAGTATCTATCGTGTCTCGTGGACGTGCTGGAGGATATACATTGAAGCTCCCGCTAGAAGATCGCAAGCTACAAAGCAAAAAAGAATTCTTAGATGATATCGCTATGTCACTCGGTGGATATGTAGCAGAGGAGATGGTGCTAGGGGATATCACTACTGGTCCTTCAAATGATCTACAAGTCGCTACAAACTTGGCTCGTGCTATGGTCACACGCTGGGGTATGAGCGATACTATCGGTCCGATTGCATTGGAGAGTGATGGAGGTCAGACATTGTTTGGTCGCGGAGTAAATGACAAAGAATATTCTGAGAAGATGAGTGCGGTTATAGATGGAGAGGTCAAGAAGATCATGGATGATGCACTAGATGTAGCACGAAAGGTCCTCACTGAAAAGCGTCATATCTTAGATGCTATCGCAAAGAAGCTCATCGAGGTAGAGACTCTCGAGCAAGATGAATACAATAAGATAATCATCGAGCATGGAATCACCCCAAAAATGAAAGACCCTGAAATAATTAAAGCATAATAAAACCCCCTCAATTGAGGGGGTTTTATTATTTGTCCGCCTGCTTGGATTCGAACCAAGGACCCCAGAGGTATAAGCTCTGTGCTCTAACCAACTGAGCTACAGGCGGATATAATATTTTGCTAATCAATATGCCATGTTTCTGTTTATTAACCAAAACAGCTACAGGCGGATATAATATTTTGCTAATCAATATGCCATGTTTCTGTTTATTAACCAAAACAGCTACAAGCGGATATAATATTT
>JAPLXP010000003.1:105563-262157 GCA_026396015.1 Candidatus Nomurabacteria bacterium
ATAATATTTTGCTAATCAATATGCCATGTTTCTGTTTATTAACCAAAACAGCTACAAGCGGATATAATATTTTGCTAATCAATATGCCATGTTTCTGTTTATTAACCAAAACAGCTACAAGCGGATCATCAAATTAAAATTTGATGATATGGTTATACTACCGCAAATTTTGAATTTGAGCAATTTTTACATCCCTGCTATTTGTATTGCGCCGTATAGTACGAGGACTCCGAGGACTGTAGCAAAACTGGTCCATATTGTAGGGTGGTTGTGATGACTCTCGGGGAGGAGGTCAGATGCACCGATGTAGATAAAGAATCCTGTAAATACTGCGAGGATGATTCCGAGTATTGATTCAGGAAGTGAGAAGAATAGGGTAGAAGTGATTCCGAGTACTGGGGCGATAGCATCCACTAGGAGCCAATTAAATGCTTCTTTTTTTGTACCTCCGTTCTTCATTATCATGCTGACAGTGTTTATACCATCAGAAAAGTCGTGCACTAGTACCGCCACTGCAACTATTGCTCCGACGGCAGCGGAGATCTGAAAGGCCAATCCGATGGCTGCACCATCTAGAAAGCTATGTATGGATAGACTACCTGCACCTAGTATTCCACGCTTGTTTTCTGTGTGGGTATGCTCGTGCTCATCTTCGTGATTATGGCTGTGCATTATTACAAATCTGTCGAGTATCATAAATAGTATAAAACCAAATGCTACGATAGAGGTCGTAATAGATATTGCATAGGTATTCTTTGTCAGTTCTAGAGCTTCTGGTAGTAGATCAAAAAAGGCGACTCCTATAACAGCACCCGCAGAGAAGCCCATGATCATATGGAGTTTGTCTTTGAATCTAATAGCAAAAAGTCCACCCAAAAATGTGGCGATAAATACAGCAAAACTTAATATAAGTAATATATTCATATATTTATACTATAGCATAGTCGTCAAGTGTTTTACTTGTCTTTCGTGCATGTTATAATTTTAATATTAAAAGTAGTCTTACATAGTAAGAAATTAAATTATGAAAAATAAATTATTTGTTTTTGGTTTGGCTTTGGTCCTGAGTGTTTCATTTGTAAATATAGTTTTAGCTACTGATACAGCCGGTGCAGCAGTGGGGGGTTCTGTAGTCTCAGGTACTACCATGACTCCACCTACACCTCCAGTGATAGATACTACAAATTTTACTGACGCTCAAAAGACAGCACTAGCAAGTGTAAAGACTCTAATGGATCAATCAAAGGCATTAAGAGAACAAGCTGATAAAGTTTTAAAAGATGCAGGTATTACTCCAAAAATGATGGGTCAGGTAGAAATGAAAGATAAAATGAAGGGTGATAAGGGTACAGATCAAGAAGATAATCAGGGTGATCATCAGGATGGTGAAAAAGTTTTTGATATGAAAAAGGCTCCAAAACTAGATGGTCAAAAAATGGATGGTAACAAAAATCCAGAGAATACAAAAAAGACAGGTGATATAAAAAAGCCTTCTAGTAAGAAAGCTCCAAAGAAAATGGGTGACAAAAAAGAAGGAGACAAGAAGGGTGGAGAAGGAAAGGGTCCATTCATGGGCGACCGTAAATCACAAGACGGAAAACTTCCTCCAGCAAATAATACACCTGCAGCTCCTGCACAAAATGCAGCAGCACCAGCAGTGAATCAATAATTTAATTTTGAATAAAAAAACTCCCATGAGGGAGTTTTTTTTATTCAAAATGCATTGTGATATTTTTTTGTTCGACAGTATTCAAGAGGATAGGGGATGATAGCAGTTTTGGGTCTTTTTCAATCAGTGCTATTGCCTCATTACGGGCAGCTTCTACCATTTTTATATTCTTGATAGCTTCCATTCCTAGGTCTGTGATGCCCCATTGTTTACCGCCGCCGAGTTCACCTGCACCACGTAGTGTCAGATCTAGTTCTGCGAGCTCGAAACCGCTCGCAGCTTTTGTTAGGGCTTTTAGACGGTCCATAGTCTTTTCTGTTTTTGCTTCTGCAAAAAGATAACAGTATGATTGATCGTTTGATCGGATTACTCGTCCACGCAGCTGGTGCAGCTGTGCTAAGCCAAATCTTTCTGCTCCCTCGATGATTATCGATGTGGCATTCGGCACATTCACACCTACCTCTATCACTGATGTAGATACTAGTATATCTATCTTGTGGTCTTTAAAGTCTTGCATGACTTCCTCCTTTTTTTGCTTTGTCATCTTGCTGTGCATGACTTCTATATTGTATTTTTGGAAGACTTCTTTTTTGAGGCGCTTTGCTTCTGTCGTCACATTCTTCATAGCTAATGCTTTTTCTTGATCTGGGTCTGGTTCATCAATACGTGGGCAGATGACGTATGCTTGATGGCCTGCTTCAAGTTCTCTGTGAATTTTTGTATATGCTTCATCACGCTTACCTGGTGCGACTATTTCTGTGATTACTTTTTTTCTTCCAGCTGGCATCTCGTCTATGATAGATAGATCTAGGTCTCCGTATATAGTCAGTGCAAGTGTGCGGGGGATAGGAGTCGCCGTCATAGATAGATAATGTGGAGCATGACCTTCTTTCTTTGCGAGCTTCATTCTTTGATTAGTTCCAAAGCGATGCTGCTCATCGATGATGACCAATCCTAAATCCTCAAATTCTACTGATTTGGATACGAGCGCATGAGTACCTACTAGTATTGGTATCTCGCCATTCTTTACCCATTTGAGGAGTTGGGATCGTGATATTGTAGTCCAGGGTTCAGAGGAACTTGCTACCTTGGTAGGGAACTTTCTACATCCAGATCCAGTAATAAGGCCAATTGATATTCCTGTATGTTTAAAATACTCAATAAAGCTTTCGAATAGCTGTGTAGCTAGCACTTCGGTCGGTGCCATATATGCCACTTGGATATTTCCAAAGTTTTGTCCGACTGGGCGATTCTTGATCACTGCATATGCTACTGTTGCAGCAACAAAAGTCTTACCAGACCCTACATCACCTTCGACGAGGCGCGACATTGCCTTGTCTTTTTGAAAGTCTTCAAGTATTGAATTGATTGCATTACTCTGTGCATTCGTCGGCTTGAAAGGGAATCGACTGACAAAGTCTGCGATGTCTGCTTTTGGAATTTTCAATTTATATGAGAAAAGTTCTTCGTATTCCTTACGCTCCTTTTGGCGTGCCAGCTGTATAAAGAATACTTCTTCAAAAGCGAATCGTTTGCGGGCTGCATCGGCGTCATTCTTTTTCTGAGGTGCGTGTATCCAGATGAGTGCAGTCTTTAGATTTGGTAGGCTGTATTTTTTAATTATTTCTTCCGGTATGTATTCTCTGATATTTTCCAATGCGCCACTTTTAATAATTTTCTGTATTGTATGATACATCCATTTTGAAGTGATACCTTTTGTCTCAGGATATATAGGGTAGCCAAAGCTCTGTGTATTTTCCCCACTTGCAAATAGTGAGTCATGCGTGTCGATAGGTAGGATGTCCTCCTTGGTAATCTCGGGGTTGGTCAGAGTCATACCATATGTCGGACTATTGGATACCTTTCCTGTCACACGCACTACCGCTCCTTCGCGTAGCATTTTCGCAAGGTACGGCTGATGGAACCAGACAATCTTTATCTTACCAGTCAGATCTGAAAGTTCTGCGTGGCCCATAGGAATTTTACTCTTGAAACCTTTTTTAGTTTCGAGTTTGGAAATAGTTCCTAATAGTGTGACTTGCTCACCGTCAGAAATATTATTTATATGTTTTACTTCTGATATGTCTGTGTATCGTGTAGGGAAGTAGTATAGTAGATCATGAATAGTATTGATACCTAGTCGGACTAGGGCCCCTTTTTGATTGATGTCTATTCTGAAATTTTTCTCTATTTTGTCCGTCAGATTCATAAATGAATTGTATCATAAAAATAGCCCCGACCTTTGGTCGGGGCTATTTTTATTTGTAGAGTATCAATCCGCCTATTGCTATTAGTATCATCAGTAGAATTATAGCAATTTTCTCATTATTTACTCTTGGAATTTTCATTATTTCAAAATAGCTTTTATCTCAGTCACTAATTCTTCTAGCGTAAAGTTTGATTTAACCATGAATTTTGTAGCTCCTAATTGTTCTGCTTTTTGCATTGCAGATTCCTCTGATAGGTTTGAGAATACAATTACAGGGATAGCCTTTGTTGTTTCTTGTTCTCGGACTTTTTTAAGAATATCAAATCCATCAAAATTGGGAAGCATCAAATCAAGAAGTATTAATGCTACACCTTCCTCATTTATCTTTTTCATTCCATCGTCTCCTGTGCTTGCAGTAATAACTTCAAATTTTTCTTTTGTAAGTTTACTTGCCTCTAGGCTCTGTAGGAAACTATCATCTTCAATTACTAAAATCTTACTCATATGAGATTATTGTATCATAGTTAATTATTAAGAGGCAATGTGATGAAAAAAGTAGTACCTTTTTCATCACTTTCAAACCATATCTTTCCTTTGTGATTCTCTACTATTTTTTTTGTTGTGTATAGCCCCAATCCTGAACCTATGGCATCTTTTTGTTTAGCGTTTTCTGTTCTGTAGAATTTCTCAAATATATGTTTTTGATCATCATTTGATATTGTGATACCTGTGTCTCTTACTGATAAATCTATTTCGTCTTCGTTTTGACTTATGGATATGACTACTTTTCCATGTATATTACTGTATTTGATAGAATTCTCTACTAAATTTTGGAATACTACGCGTATCATTTCTTTGTCTACAGATACTTTGTTCAGTATTGAGGATGGTTTTAAGAAAATCAATTCGATTTCTTTTTTATGAGATTCACCATAGAATTCAAAAATTGTCTGTTCTAATAATTCCACAAGATCTACATCTTGAAAATTAAAAGATAGTATCTTGTCCTCTGTATGATTCAGTGTGATCATCTCATTTGTCAGCATGATCATTCTCTCTGTGCTCTCGTATGCTTTGTTTAGTAGATTTTCTTGTTCACTCGTGATATCTCCGAGGTCCTTATCTAGGAACATTTTGAGTATCCATTTTGATGCAGATAGTGATGTACGGAGTTGGTGTGCAGAGATAGAAATAAGATCAGATCTGACTAGGTTAATATTCTTTAACTCCTCATTCTCAGCTTTTATTTTAAGTATGTCATCCATATATTATTTTTTTATAGAAGTCGCTGTTATTGCTGGTACTTTGATTTGAGCTTGGTCTACTTTCAGTAATTTTACCCCACCATATACGACAAGAGCTACAACGATAAAATCTATACCATTGTTCAAGAATGCTCCGTAGTGCACAGATACTTTACCTATTTTAAATACTTCATTACCTAGATCATCCACACCACCGAGGAGTCCATTTATTATAGGATTGATTATGTCAGTGACTAATGATGTAACGAATTTAGATATTGCACCTCCAAGTATAAAACCTATCGCTAATCCCACTACACCCTGACTTTTTATAAAATCAGTAAAACCTGTAAGCCCACGTATTTTTTTGAGGTGTTGTCTCATAAATTTATTATAACATAGGTAGTGTCCATTTCCCTTGATTGACTTTATGTATTTTTGCTGGTATACTATTTAAAATTTATTTGGAGTAATCCATTTTTCTTTAACTATAAAAAATTTAAAAAAAGAAATGAGTAATGTACACAAAGCGCTAGAGGCAGCTATTGATGAAGGAGTAGATGGTAAGGACATAATCTATTACACAAGAAGAAATGGTGTAAATAAGGATATATTGCCTGAATTTACAAAAGGAGAATGCCAAGAAAAGTATACCTATTATTTATCGTTTGATAAAAAGAAAGGCAACTCAAACAGGAGGATTAAAGCTGTTCTGGATTATTTATTAAAAATTTATAATACACATTTTTTGGGAGGAGGAAGATATTACTTTTCAACACAAGAAAATGTAAATGAAAAAATTGTTGTTTATGTTTTTGGTAAGGATAATGTAATTTTTCATTTTTTTGTTGCTCATTCCATTGACCCCTGTAATTATATTTTTTTGAATCACCAGAATATTAATTTTGAGAGAGTTTAAATTTAAAATCCAGAACACATAGTTCTGGATTTTTATTTGCGGAGCCGGACGGATTCGAACCGTCGAGGGCTTTTACACCCTGCCTCTTTAGCAAAGAGGTACGTTAGACCACTCTGACACGGCTCCAATATCGTCAAATATATCACATTTTATAAATATAAAAAATCTCCCACAGGCTGGACCTAGGGGAGATTTTTATTTGTGTACTAAGCTTGCTTTCTAAATCTGTCTAATCCGATCCATCCTGCGACCTTGCGTCCACAAAGGATGAATATTTGTAGGAGTAGAAGCCAAGGGTTTGTACTGACTGTACCTGCGAATAGATAATTGAAATTCATGAATGCTCCAAATGTCGCTGCAGCTCTCGTGAATAGTCCGAGTATCAATCCTAGTCCTACGAGTATTTCTCCGAAAGTCACAATGTTTGCAAATAGACATGCATTTGGTATTGCGACATGGTTGATGAACCATGCATACCACATAGATACATCATGGTGTTCTCCGGTGATATATGCTTTTGCCATTGCGCCCATCAAGAATCCTTTTATTGGACCTCCAGCGTCGATACCAGCCCATGCTGTATTCCAAATTAGTGTGTGTTTAATAAAGAGCTTGTCCCATCCAGCGATTAGCCATTCATATCCGACGTATATACGTAATAGTAACCAGAGAATTGCAGAACGTTTATCTGTGGTAAAGAAATCATAGATTTTTTTACAATAGATTTTTGTATTGTTCATATTTAAAAGTAAAATTTAATTTACTTGAATAATTATTAATGCTTATATTATAGACCTGTCTCTTTGTGCCGACAAGGGATAGGGTATATAATCAGTCTTATGAATCACGATAATATATACAAAGAATCACTGGAATTACACGAGAAATATCATGGCAAACTAGAAACTGTCAGTAAAGTCAGACTCGACAGTAAGGAAGTATTGTCACTGGCATATAGTCCCGGAGTAGCCGAGGTTTCTCGTGCTATATCTGCCGATCCTAGTACTGCGCGCCTTTATACATTGAAGGGTAATACTGTCGCCATCGTAAGTGACGGTTCTGCTATCTTGGGATTGGGAAATCTGGGACCACTGGCAGCAATTCCTGTGATGGAGGGCAAGGCTTGCATACTAAAAGAATTCGCAGGTGTGGATGCATTCCCTATATGTCTGGATACTCAGGATACAGAGGAGATAATAAAAGCAGTAAAGCAAATTGCTCCAGTATTCGGTGCTATCAACCTCGAGGATATCGCAGCTCCGAGATGTTTTGAAATAGAAGAGAGGCTCCGTGCTGAACTAGATATCCCAGTCATGCACGATGACCAATGGGGTGCAGCTACTGTGACACTGTCTGCGATAATAAATTCACTAAAATTAATCGGTAAGACAAAAGAGGAAATAAAAGTAGTTCTTTCTGGGGTGGGTGCAGCTGGTGTGGCTACTGCACGATTGCTATCTGTATACGGAATAAAAAATATTGTCTTCTGTGATAGTCACGGTATCATCCATCACGATCGTACTGATCTGACAAAAGAGAAAAAGGAATTACTCACTGGTAGTACTGCTGTCGTATCTGAAGGGGACTTGGCTCTCGCAATAATCGATGCCGATGTATTCATCGGACTTTCCAAGCCAGGAGTACTCTCTGCGGATATGGTGCGAACAATGGCTGCGAAGCCTGTGATATTTGCACTAGCCAACCCGACTCCAGAGATCATGCCGGATATTGCTCATGAAGCTGGTGCATATATAGTAGCTACAGGTCGTAGTGATTTTCCAAATCAGATAAACAACTCTCTAGTATTTCCAGGTGCATTCAGGGGGATGCTCGATGCACAGATACCACAATTTAAAATAGAAATGTTTTCTGCTATCGCCCAGGCTATCGCAGATTCAGTCGTCGACCTAACACCTGAGAAAATAATCCCGACAATGTGGGATGAGGGTGGCGTAGATCTGGTGGCGAATACTATTAAGAGATTTAAATAAAAAGTTCACAAAATACCACCTTTCTGCTATACTCAGAAAATCATACATGGAGGCGTGGATATGAAATATGAACTGCTTCATATTTCATCCGTTCGGTCACAATAGACCGACGAGCGATTATACGAAGTATAAGCTCGAGGGTAGGGTCCGGGAGGACACGAAGACACAACGACGAGTATAACGAGGAGGCGTGGATGAGTGGTTTAAATCAACGGTTTACTAAACCGTCGTCTGTTACAGGACCGTGAGTTCGAATCTCACCGCCTCCGCAAAATTGTGATAGCACGATATTTGTCATAAATGAACACATGAAAATACTCACTCTCAATACCCAAAAAGCATACCAACCGGATTTTAAAAATTTTATTGTGAATGTTCTAAATAGAGGAGAGTATGATTTCATTTTGCTTCAAGAGGTCACATCTTCTGTTTCAGACATGATAAAAACAGCTTCTTCGGAGTATCAAATGATCAATCCATTTGATCCTGAACTCGGAGAACATACGCATGGATGTGTACTTTATAAAAATTTGTTTACTTTGCAAAAAGAACTATTTGTATCTTTTGCCATTCTTGAACCTGGATTTCCTCGCCATGGCTGGGGATTTACGGGAGGAGTTTTTAATTACGGCGGTAAAAGAATATTTGTTGGCTCAGCACACTTGCATCCAGGATTAAGAAAGAAACGTCGAATGGAACAGCTTAAACTCGTAAAGGAAAAAGTTATGGCAGAATTTGGTGCGATAACTGTAGTATTTGGTGGTGATTTTAATTTCGGAATGCCGGGAGAAATTTCTTGTTCCGAAAAGATACTGTCTCCGGAATTTGTGCGAGTCACGAAAGGTCTTGGTCCAACGCTTGATAGTAGATATACCGAGAAAACATCGTGGGGCGTAGCTAGGATAGCGAACATACTAGCGAAACTTGGTATTTCTATTAGGCTCAGAGCTGATCATGTATATATCGATAGCCTCACTGTAAAAAGCGCACCTGTGAGATGTCGGATAGTTCCTGATCGGGTATCGGATCATTTGGCAGTCGAAGTCTCTATTGGATAAGGTGCTCGAGACGCGTCGATTTTGAATCTGAAAAAATGCTAAAATGACCTTACTGGTCTTGTCGGGTTTTAGTTCTAACACGACGTTCTCCGCAAAAAAGAAAACCCGAAAGGGTTTTTCTTTTTTTGCGGGCGAGAAAGTGATCTGCGTCACTTTTGTGTGAGATTCGAAGACCTTTTCGTTATGATTAAAGAATGCTATTCTTTAATACTCGTCTTGTTTTCAATTATGATTTTTGACTATAGCAGAAAATGGTCTTTTTTGCTACTATGTTTTTATGGATAATAGTTTTTTAAAAAATATTAAAAACATTGAAATAGACTCAAAACACAGGGAACTTCAGGAAAATGTTGAATCTTTTTTAACTCTACCAGATAGAATAGGGGCTACTAATGAAGACAAAAATCTCCCAAAAGATTTAGGTAAATTTCTCGTTGAGAGAGATTTTATAAAAGGGGTTGATGTGTGGCGCGGGAGTTGGGGTTTTAAGTATAATTCAGAAGATAAAAAAATATCTATTGCTGAAAATGAAATGTCTAAAGAAAATTATGATTATTATATTTTTAGATTAGGTTTAGGGAATAACGGTGAATCATTGTTCCCAAAGTATGGAATAGAGACAGATCAATATAGATTCCTCCATGAGGCCGGTCACGCATATCAAAGTTACCTTGTAAAAAATGAATCATCAGTATTAAATATTGATCCAATGTCTTGGTACAATGAGTCTATAAAAGGAGAAGACAATTCAACATTTTCTATGCTATTTAATTTGTGCTACAAAATAAGATCAGTAAATGAGAATAGAGGTTTGTCTACATGGGGTAATGTCCCAGATTACAATGCAATAGATGGTAGTTCGAATAGAATAGCGATGAGAGCGCTAGAAGATGCAAATGAATTAGTGGTCATGAAATTGTGGCATCCTAAATACTTGGAAACTTTTCTTGATTATGTTTCTCTCAAAATTAATGGATGTAATGAGTCAAATTTAGAGAGTGATAGACTGGTTAAACTTGGAGAAAATACTAAAAGTAATATAAAAGAAATAATTGATTTGTATATAGAAGAAATGAAGCATGAAATAAATAAAAAATAATATGAACAACAATCCTAATAATGTACGTATAGCGACCGTGCAATGGAAGATGCAATTGTTTGCTTCTGTAGGTGCGATGCTCGCACATATAGATAATCTGATATTGGAAGCAACTGAAAAGGGTGCAGATTTTATTTTATTCCCAGAACTTTTTACTACTCCATTGATTCATCTGATTCCACATACTACAGGCCCCGAGGCTATTATGAAGCTCTCAGAATATACAGACCAATTCGTAAAACATTTTAATGAGCAGGCTCTCCAAAATAAAATAAATATAATAACCGGTAGTATGCCTATATATGAAGAGGGTATTGTAAAGAATGTAGGATATGTATGTCACCGTGATGGACGAATAGAAAAATACGAGAAGCTGCACATCACTCCTGCCGAGGAATCTCTCTGGGGTGTAAAGGGCGGAAATAGTTTGAAAACTTTTGATACTGATATGGGTAAGATCGGAGTACTCATCTGCTACGACGTAGAATTCCCCGAGCTAGGTAGATTACTCGCAGAGGGAGGTATGCAGGTATTGTTCGTACCCTTTAATACATACAATGTGCATGCATATATGCGAGTACGAATCTGTGCTGCCGCACGTGCAGTAGAGGACGAGTGCTATGTAGTCATTTCTGGTAGTACAGGGGAGATGCGCGAGGTTGCGAATATGGAGACGAATTATTCTCAGGTTGCTATATTTACTCCGAGTGACAATAATTTCCCGGCAAATGCTATAGCTGTTGAATCAGGATTAAATACAGAGGAATTAATATTCGGTGATGTGGATCTGGCAAAACTCGAACATCTACACAATAGTGGCAGTGTAAAGAATCTAAAAGAACGACGTACTGATTTTTATTCACTTAAAAAACTCTAAAATTATTTTAGAGTTTTTTATTTTTAAAGTAAGTGTGCGATAATATATTCATGTCTCTTTCACCCTACAAAAAACAAATTAAAATTCTGGGTATTTTTTCACTAGTTATTATCGTTGTACTCGGTGCGTGGGGGAGTATGTATTCTGGTAAACAAATTCGCGACAAGGATTTGAATAGTCTATTATTGCGTGTTAAAAATATCGCTTTATTTGTGGATACATCCAAGATCAAGGCTCTGGATGGATCAGATTCAGATTTAGATAAGTCAGAGTACCAGAACTTAAAAATAAAGCTTGTTCAGGTTAGGGGTGTAAATGATGATATCAGATTCGTATATCTCATGGGCTTAAAAAATAATCAGCAATTTTTCTATTTAGATTCTGAAGATCCTAGTTCTAAAGATTATTCACCTCCAGGACAGGTTTATTCTGAGGCTACAGATACAGATATATATAATCATAAGAATGGGATTGCGTATATCAATGGTCCCTATAATGATGAATGGGGGAATTGGATTTCAGCATATGCCCCTGTCATCGACCCAGATACCAATACTACTATTGCTATGGTTGGTATGGATGTAAATGCTTCTGAATTCAATTCTCATATTATTTTTACTGAGACTGCAGTTGTCTTAGTATTTCTCTTGATATTTGTTTGTGTATTATTATTTGTTGTCTTGAATAATAAGATTGATAAATATGTATCAGAGTTGGAAAAAACAAATCAAGATTTACAGATAAATAAAGAATATCTAACAGAGGCAGAACAGATGGCCAGATTAGGTCAGCTGACCTGGAATGCATCTACTAATGACATATCTATAAATAAAATAATTATGGAGATACTTGGTACTTCTTCAAATAAAATATCCTTGGATAAATTTATAAGTTATGTGGATGCTGCTGACTTGGAACGTATTAAAGGTAATTTCTTGAAGATTGACCCTATCACTACGTATATGAATTTTAAATATAAAATAAATGGACAAGAAGATAAAAAACATTACATGGTCTCTCTATGTAAAATAAAACGTGATTCAAAAGAAAACATTTCTCATGTTGTGTGTACAGCTCAAGATGTCACTGATACTTTTTAACTAGTGGGCAACAGCTATTCCATACACCTCTTTTGCTCCAGCTTTTTTGAGGATTTTTATAATCTCAAATAAGGTGGCACCTGTTGTCGTGACATCATCTACTACAAATATAATTCTGTTTTTTACATAAATATTTAAATCTATATTTTTGTTTAGACTAAATGCACCGATCATATTTTTGAGGCGGATTTTTTTATTGTGAATACGAGCTTGGTGGCCAGTGTCTTTATTTTTGATGACTATATCTGTATGTAATTCAAAAATATTTACACTGAAGCTCTCTGTAAAGGCACGAGATATATATTCGGCTTGATTGTATCCACGCTCACGGCGACGCTCTTTTGTGAGGGGGACTGGTATTATGATAAATTTCTGACCATTGTGTATTTGCCTTAATTCAGATATTTCTTCTTGCATATACCCACCCAACTGTTTTCCTAACATGAACCCCGCAAGCTTTTTATTGTAATATTTAAGATCCCAAATAGCTTTTTTGATTAATGGATGCTGATAATCAAAACATGCCACAATGTTGTCCAATTTTTCATGATTAGGTTCTGGTATTTTATCAATGCATTCCTCACAAAGATAGAAGTTTTTTCTTTTGCATCCAATACACTCGAGAGGGAATAAAATATCAACAATAAAGTTGTATATATTTACTAACATATTCCTTTATTTTACATTATTTATGATATAATAGTACTCATAATATGAATATTCCTTTTGGAGATATAATCAAAGACGGCCTAACTTCATTCTTCAAGAAAGAAAGCAATGAGAGTGTTCTTGGTATAGATATTGGATCATCTTCTATAAAAGTTGTTCAGATCAAGAAAAAAGGAGGCAAGGCAGTCCTTGAGACTTACGGTGCACTATCACTAGGTCCATACATGCAGTCTGATATCGGTCAGGTTGTGAATGCTCCGGTGGATGTGATAGCTTCAGCACTTGTTGATGTCATCAAAGAAGCAAATGTTACTACAAATTATAGTGCGGCGGCTATACCATCATTGTCTAGTTTTATGTCTGTAATTACCTTGCCGTCTGGGGTATCAAAAGAAAATTTTGCAGAGATCATACCAAATGAAGCTCGTAAATATATTCCAATACCTATGTCTGAGGTTTCTTTGGATTGGTGGCCAATACCTAGGCAAGTAGAGTCCTATGAAGAGAGCGAGGTGGGTGTAGTCCAACCAGAAGTTAAGACTGAAGTTTTATTGGTAGCCATACACAATGATACTCTTTCTAAATATCAAGATATCTTGAATAAAGTTGGATTAAATACTAATTTTTTTGAGCTTGAAATATTTAGTTCTATTCGTTCTACTTTTTCTCACGATCTGGCCCCAGTCTTGTTTATCGACTTTGGTGCATCTAAGACAAAGCTTTCTATCGTTGAATACGGTATTATCCGGGTATTTCATATTGTGAATCGTGGAGGTGCAGATATTTCTAAGAATATTTCACAAGCGATGTCTATTTCATTTAAAGATGCTGAAAAATTAAAGAGGGAGATAGGTCTAGATAAATCAGCAAATGTTGATGCTGCAGAGATAGTTTCATTGTCTATAGAGTATATGCTTTCTGATGCAAATAATGTTGTACTTGCTTATGAAAAGAAGTATAATAAAAATATCAGTAAGGTTATTCTATCAGGTGGCGGAGCACTTACAAAAGGATTGTTTAATCGCGCAAAAGAAAATTTTCGTGCCGAGGTTATTTATGGAGATCCTTTTTCAAAAACAGAAGCACCAGCATTTTTAACTCCAGTATTAGAAGTAAGTGGTCCAGAATTTGCAGCAGCAGTGGGTATTGCCTTAAGGCAACTTTCATAACATATGGACAAATCTTTTCAAACATCATTTATTCCCAAGAAACCATTACTACAAGAAAGCTATGTAAAATCAGAGCCGATGAGTTTTTTTTCATTTATTGCAGGTGTTTTGTTTGTAGGATCACTTCTTTGTTTTGGGGGACTTTATCTGTATAAGAGTTTTTTATTGAATCAAAAAAGTGTTTTAGAAAAATCTTTACTGTCATCACGTGATAGCTTTGAACCAGAAACAATAAAAGTTTTAGAACTTTTTGATTTAAAAACAAATATATCTAAACAGTTATTATCCAGTCATACTGTAATTTCTCCTTTCTTTAATACCTTATCATCTTTAACTATTCCTTCTGTTCAATACACAAAGTTTGGCATAGACGTTTCAGAAAAGGGAGCATCTGTTACTATGACTGGTGTTGCTTTGGATTATCAATATATTGCTCTTCAAGCTCAGACATTTAATAATGCAAAAGGATCCTATTTTAAGAATGTTATTTTTTCTGATCTAGTTTTAAAAGATAAAAAGAGCGGAAATGTTTCTTTTAAAATATCTTTTGATGTCGATCCTGCATTGTTATCCTACGAAAGATCTGTCTCTAGTCCAGAAAGTGCTCAGCCTGCAGTAAATAATGTCATTCCAGCAAAAGATGTACCCAGCACTGATGTTGTCGCTCCTGTGTCACAGGATATAAAGATAGACAATTCTCAGCCAAAAACTGTACCACCGAGTGTACAAGGACAATCATTAATTATTCCTAAAAAACCATAATATGAGAAATATAACATCGATTATTTTTATAGTTATATCATTAGGTGTATTTATTGTTCTTGTTAGTCCTCTGTATTCTAATGTTAAAAAGATTAAATCTGATATTGTTGTTTACAATACTGCTCTTTCTAATGCAACAAATCTACAGAAAACTAGAGATTCTCTTTTGAATAACTACAAAAGTATAAGTCAGTCTGATGCCGAGCGTTTGAATCACTTTATTCCTAATACGGTTGATAATATACAGCTAATTCTCCAGATTCAAAAAATTGCTAAAAAATATTCATTAGTTTTGAAAAACATTAAATTTGATTCACCTTCATTGGATAAAAATAATCAAAACCAGCAACAGAAGACTGTCGCTATATCTGGGTCAAAAGATGGACTACCCTATGGTATTTTTAATTTAGAATTTTCAGTAGATGCACGCTATGGTGATTTTAACTCTTTCCTTAAAGATCTTGAATACAATATACGCCTGTTGAATATTAAAAATATTTCATTTACTGTACCAAATCAGTCAGACAAGAGCGTAAAGCCCTATGATCCAAATTCACCCTTTGAGTCAAATGATCCTAGTATATATACTTATTCATTAAAAATTGAGACATATTGGCTTAAATAAATATTATGAGTAAAATTATTAAAATTATATTGATTGTAGCAGTGATAGCTCTTTTGGGTTTTGTATCTTTTTATTTTATCAACCAAAAGTCAGATACTTCTTCTGGTGATACTCCTAGTGTAGAAACCGCATCTTCTACTTCATTTATTTCAACTCTATTATCATTGAATAAAATTAAAATAGATCCAACTCTTTTTAAAAATCCTTTTTTCTTAAAATTGCAGGATAATACTGTTTCTGTAAAGAATGAGAGTGGGGTAGTGGGTCGAACCAATCCTTTTGCTCAAATCGAGGTTCAGTCTACTTCTAGTTCAGAGATATTGTTACCTCAAATAAATACAAATTTAAATGTTGAGTCAAAAAATATTAACCCAGCAGTTAATTAATCTATGTTGTTTTTAAATGAATTATTGAAGAGGGGTTTATTGACGGAAAATCAAATTTCTGAAGTTCTTTCTGTCGCCAATGATAAATATGGAGGAGTTATTGATTTAGCTCTTTTGGATTTTAAAATAAGTGAAGATGTGATTCTTGACATAAAGGGCTCTTTTTACAATATTCCTATAAAGAAAATTGATCCAAAATCTGTAAAACCATCCACTTTAAAATACATTCAAATAGAAACTGTTAAAAATTATGGTTTTGTACCTATTGGTCTTTCTGATGATGTTTTAGAGGTTGGGCTCGTTGATCCTGAAAATATCCATGCCATGGATGCATTGCAATTCATATCTACGCAAATAAATAAACCATATAAAATTTTTCTTATTGGTTATTCTGTTTTTAATCAATTGATTGATATGTACCAAAACCTCGGCAATGAGGTTGACCAGGCACTTTCTGAATTAGATTCTGAAATATCAAATGTGACAGGGGATGGTGGTGTATCTATTGAGAATATAAAAAAACAAGACGATCTAAAACCCGGAGAAGAAGAAAAAATAGTTGAGGATGCTCCTATTATAAAAATTGTAGCTGTTATTCTTCGTCATGCGACAGAGGGTAATGCTTCAGATATACATATTGAAAATAGTGGAGATAAAGTAAAAGTAAGATTCCGTGTTGATGGTGTGCTCCACACTTCACTCATATTGCCATTAAATGTATATAGTGGGGTTGTTGCTCGCATAAAAATTTTATCTAAATTAAGACTTGATGAAAAGAGAAAGCCTCAAGATGGTGGATTTTCTGCTAAAATTGAGGGTAGAAAGATTGATTTTCGTGTATCTACAATGCCGTCCTACTATGGAGAAAAAGTTGTTATGCGTATCCTTGATCCTGAAAAGAGTGTCCACAAATTGGACAATATTGGTCTTACTGAAGAAAATCTAAAACTGGTGCGTGATGCACTCAGCAAGCCTTATGGCTTAATTCTCATTACTGGTCCTACTGGTTCAGGTAAGAGTACTACTCTGTATTCAATGCTCACAGAACTTGATTCAGAGGAAGACAATATTGTATCACTCGAAGACCCTGTAGAATATCATATTCCTGGAGTAAACCAATCTCAGGTTATGCCAGAGATAGGGTATACATTTGCTTCGGGCTTGCGTTCTATTCTTCGTCAGGACCCAGATATCATAATGGTGGGAGAGATTCGTGACAAAGAGACTGCCCAGCTAGCCATCCAGGCAGCATTGACTGGTCACCTTGTGTTTTCTACTTTGCACACCAATAATTCAGTTGGGGCTATCCCTCGTCTTATAGATATGGGGGTTGATCCTTATCTTATCGCCCCCACTCTAATATTGACTATTGCTCAGCGTCTAGCACGCAGAATTCACCCTTCATCACGTCACAAAATACAGATGGATGAATCTACGAAAGAAATGATAAACAAACAATTTGCAGATTTACCAGAAGAACAGAGATCAAAATTGCCAATTGGGGATACTATTTACGAGAGTGTATCTTCTTCGGAATGTGCATCTGGCCTACAGGGCCGTGTGCCAGTATTTGAGATGTATGCCGTGGATAAAGAAATGCAAAGAGTTATTCTAAAAAACCCTACAGAAGATGATATATATAAATTGGCTCGCTCAAAAGGAATGCTTACAATGAAAGAGGACGCAATATTAAAGAATTTGAAGGGAGAATTGCCATTTCAGGAGGTTTACAATCTGTAATTCTAAGATTCATTTCACATCCTTGTTTAGTAGTGCAGGCCTAGGCAAAAAATTAGTAGTGTAATATAATTAATATATTATGGAAACAAAGAAAAAAATTTTAATTGTTGACGACGACGTTTTTCTTTTAGATATGTATGCTTTAAAATTTAGTCAATCAAATTTTGACGTTATTACTGCTCTTGGACCAGAGGTTGCTTTAGAAAAAGTAAAAGACGGACTTAATCCTGATGTTATGATTTTGGATATCATAATGCCAGTCATGGATGGATTTGAATTTTTGGAAAAGATTAATGAAGAGCAGTTGATGAAAGATACAATAAAAATATTATTATCTAATCGTGGTCAACAGTCAGATATTGCCAGAGGGGAAGCGTTGGGTGCATCTGGATATATAGTCAAAGCCTCAAATACTCCATCTGAAGTTGTTCAAAAAGTTGTAGATATTATTAATAAAAAATAAAAAAATGGAAAAAAAGGCTGGAATTGAGGATTTTATCACAACATTGATTCGCGAGGGGGGGTCAGATCTTCACCTTGCAGCAGGGAGAAAGCCCGCTATTCGTGTTAGTGGTGATTTGTTGTTTTTGGTGAATCAAGATGAAATATCTTCCGACCAAATGGTTGATTTTTTGAATACTTTACTCGGTAATGATCGATATGAATCTTTTTTGAAGAAAAAAGAATTTGATTTTTCTTATAGTTTCAATGGTTCACGTCTCCGCGGGAATGCTTTTTTTCAGAGAGGTCTAGCTTGTCTGTCCTTGCGTCTTATTCCAAAATCAAAACCAATATCTGAATTGCACCTCCCTACAATACTAGAGAATTTTTCCCGTAGAAAGCAGGGGTTCTTTCTCGTAGTGGGACCTGTAGGTCAAGGAAAATCTACAACCCTTTCTTCTATGGTTGATTTGATTAATCAGGAGCGAACTGCACATATTGTGACAATCGAAGATCCAATAGAATTTATATATGAACCAAATAAATCAATCATTGATCAGCGTGAAGTAGGAATAGACACAGATGATTTTCCTGTAGCACTCAAGGCTGCACTCCGCGAAGATGTGAATGTGCTATTGATAGGGGAGATGCGTGACCCAGAGACTATATCTGCCGCTGTGACTGCTGCTGAGACTGGGCACCTTGTATTCTCTACACTACATACAAACAATGCTTCACAGACTATCGACCGTATTATCGACTCATTTCCACAAGGACAACAAGATCAGATTCGCATACAATTGGCAGCTAGTTTGATCGGAATTTTTTCTCAGAGATTGATCCCTCGTATTGCAGGTGGCAGAGTACCAGCATATGAACTATTGATAAATAATAATGCAGTTTCTAATTTGATCCGTGAAAGGAGAACCCACGAGATAGATATAGTCATAGAGACCAGTTTTGAGCAGGGGATGATAGATATGAATCGTTCACTCATCGAGCTAGTCCAGCAGGGCGAGATTTCTATGGACACAGCTTATCAGTATTCTTTTAATCCAAAAGCTCTAGAACAGCTCATGTAATATGTTATTTACCTACAAAGCTATAACCAATACAAATGAAAAAAAAGAAGGCTCTGTGGAGGCTCTTTCTCGAGATACTGCTATCACTGCATTGCAGCGACGTGGACTCATTGTCATATCTATCGAGGAATCAGGCAAGCCTAAAAATTTTCTAGAGATTAGGTTGTTTGATAATGTGCCCATGAAAGATATCGTGATAATGTCACGTCAGATTTCAACATTGTTCGAGGCGAGTGTATCAGCATTAAAGGCCTTCAGTCTTCTCGCTGGAAATACTCAAAATCACAAATTGTCTGGTATTTTAAATAATATCTGTGAAGATATTCAGGCGGGTACATCTATCAATGCTGCTATGGCAAAGCACCCCGATGTATTTTCTGAATTCTATACAAACATGGTCAAGGCCGGAGAGGAATCAGGTAAGATGACACAGACATTCACATACCTGGCTGACTATTTAGAACGTCAGTATCAGCTCACATCCAAGACAAAGAATGCATTGATATACCCAGCATTCGTCATCGGTGTATTCTTTTTAGTTATGATCTTGATGTTTACATTTATCGTCCCAAAGCTGACAGCTATGATCAAGGATTCAGGGCAGGCGATACCACCATTCACAAAAGTCATCATGGGGATCAGTGATTTGTTCGTAAGCTATGGAATCTTCATGTTGATATTTTTTGCTATAGGTGTATTTTTGCTTTATCGTTTTATGACGACAGAAAAAGGTAAATACTATATGGATAATCTGAAGATTTCTGTGCCTGTAGTAAAGAATATTTACCAAAAATTGTACCTATCTCGTATGGCAGACAATATGGATACGATGCTATCCTCTGGTATCCCTATTGTGCGGTCTATCGAGTTGACTGCTGCTGTGGTGGGGAATCGTGTGTATGCAGAAATTCTAAAAAATACTACTGAGATGGTAAAGTCTGGTAGCTCGCTATCCGAAGCTTTTGCAAAGCATGAGGAGATACCAGCAATCATGACTCAGATGATACGTGTGGGGGAGGAGACTGGATCCCTGGGTAATATTCTCAAAACCCTAGGTCACTTTTACAATCGTGAGGTGCAGGACGCCGTAGATACTATGGTGGGATTGATCGAGCCTATCATGATTGTGGGTCTAGGTTTAGGTGTGGGGATCCTTCTATCTGCTATTTTGATGCCTATATACAACATTGCAGGGGGTATGTAATACAAAATAGGTGGATATGGTTGTCCACAGTTTGGTTTAGTTGTGTTTTTTATATCTACATATGATATAATACACGTATTACAAATTAGGTCGCGTCTTTTCGAAAAAGACACAATTATTAGTATTTTTAAAAATATGAAATTAAATTATAAAAAAGGTTTTACATTGATCGAATTGTTGGTTGTTATCGCAATCATTGGTATTCTTGCTTCTGTTGTTATGACATCATTGTCATCTGCAAAGACAAAGGCAAATAGAGCATCAGCTCTATCAAGTGCTGCTGGGGTAATGCCAGCAATCGTTTCATGTGCAGATAATTCAACAGCTACTGTTAATGCACCAACAAATACTTCAATTGGTGGTGGAAGTATTTGTAGTGATTCTTCTAATGTTAATTCAACATGGCCAAGTTTAGGTTCAACAGGATATACATATTCTGTTACAAACTTCACTGCTACAACTGGTTCAACATTTAGTGTTAACTCAGCTACTGGTGCAAATATAACTTGTAATTCTATAACTGGCTCTTGTCTATAGTATGTTTTTTAAAAAACCACCCATTGGGTGGTTTTTTTGTTTTAAATTAGTATTATGTTAAAATCATTTAATGGATAAAAAGATACTTTCAGTTGTAATTCCAGCATATAATGAGTCATATACTATAGGTTTAGTTATTGAAAAAGTATTAAATTTAAAATTTATCAATCATTGGACAATTGAGCTTATTGTTGTGAATGATGGTTCTACTGATAATACTCTTGAAGTTTTAAGAAAATATCAAGATAAAATTATTTTAATAGACAAAAATATAAATGAGGGCAAGGGTTCTGCCGTAAAATATGGACTTAGGGTTGCGAAAGGGGATTACGTTATTATTCAGGATGCAGATTTAGAATATGATCCAGTGGATTATATGATTTTTTTGCATATGATTGATTCTGGTTATGATGTTGTTTTTGGGTCTAGGGTTTTAAATAAAAATAATATACCTTATAGTAGAGTATATTATTATGGTGGGTTGTTATTAACGAAATTATTTAACTTTCTTTTTAAGACAAATTTTACAGATTTAGCTTCCTGTTATAAAATTTTTCCTCGAAAATATATAAAGCAAATTATTAAAATTAAAGACAATGATTTTTCTTTTGATTTTTTGGGTATTTCTCATGTTTTGATTTTGAATGAAAAAAATATAATTGAGGTACCCATTAGATACACCCCTAGATCGTCAAAAGAAGGAAAGAAGTTAAATTTTTTTCACGGTCTAAAAATATTTTTAAGCATTATAAAGTTATATATTAATAAATATGAATAATTTTTTACGTATTCTAAAAAATAAATTAGGCTTTTATTTAAATATTTTAAATACGAATAAATTAATATCTTATTTGTGTGTATTTTCTATATTTTTTGTCATTTTTGCTTTTACTTATATGACTACGAATAATTTATCGTCTAGCGACGATCATTATTTTCATATAAGGTTTGCAGAACAAATGCGGCAGGTAGGTTTTCTGGATTCTTTTAATAATTTTAAAGCTGTATATTTTAGTAAGAGTGCCCATGGTATATCTTATATGTATTATAATTTTTTGTTTTATTTATTGTTAATACCATTTACTTTTATTGTTCCACTATATTTAGGTATAAAGTTGTATGCTGTTTTTATTCTAGCTGTTATATCTGTTTCAATGTATTTTGTTTTCAGGTCATTAAAAATAACAAATGCCTTTCTTTGGACAGCTGGATTCTTTGCTGTTGTTGGTTTGAGTCCATTATTTAGACTTTTTTTATCACGTCCATATGTATTAGCGCCTACTATTTTATTGTTTGTATTACTATTTTTACATAAAAAAAAATATGTTCTAGTTTTAATATCGTCTTGTTTGTATGTAATTTGGCACGGTGCCACTTTCTTTCTACCTTTTTTTATTGGTTGTAGCTATTTTATCTCAAATATTTTATACACTCGTAAATATAATTGGAAAATTTTAATTTATACCTTTAGTGGGGTACTAGGGGGGGTTGCTATTACTTATCTTTTTGGTCATGGATTTTTTACCTATATAAATGATGATCTAATTAGCGTACTGAAAGATTTTTTAAGTAATAAAAAGATCAATATACCAGAAGGTAATGAATTATACCCTAAGAACTTTTTTGATTTCATAAATCAAAATGTATTATTTTTCTTTTTATTTATGGTGTCTATAGTATCTGGTTGTGTAATTTACTTTAAAAAATATACAGATAATAAAAAAGAAAACTTTAGAATTCTTGACGATTCAGATACGCTGGTGCTGTCCTTATTTTTGATTTCAACTGTTTTTTTTGTTGCAATATCTAGTTTTAGTAATCGTTTTAGTGACTTCTTTATATTTTTCGGGTGGATTTTTATTGTATTAATTTTAAATTTAATAATTAAAAACATTAGTTTTAATACTGTAGTGGTTAAAAATGGATTTTTTTCTGGAATATTAATTGCAATGCTTTATTTGTTTGGGAATAATCTTTTGCAAATCAGGGATTTTTTTGGAAGTAACCCAAATACGTTTGTGAATATTGGTAATTATATTGATAGAAATGTCCCAAAAGGAGATATTGTATTTGATACAAATTGGTCATGGTTTCCACAGTTGTATTACTATGCGCCAAATGTTAATTATGTAGTTGGTCTTGAGCCCAAGTTAACATATCAGTATAATCAGGAAATTTATTGGTTGTGGTCTCATATTGGTGATGGTTATGTCTGTAATGTTGAATCATGCCAAGATAAGATGGATTCTATTAAAAAATTATCTGATGAAAAATTTGCTAAAAAATGGAAAAAAGAGGAGGGGGATGCTATGGCTGAGATATTAATTAATAAATTTAGTAGTCATACAGTAGTAACTTCCAAGGACTATAGAGCTTTGAATTTTGTATTACAAAATAATGATAGATTTAAGCTAGAATTAAAAGATAATAATTTATATGTGTATACTGTTTTAAACAAATAATATGAAAACAAAAAATTTTAATGCGATAGATAAGACTATAGCAAAAATGAGATTAAGAAAGGTTTCTCAGTTTGTAAATAAAGATGATGTTGTTTTAGATTTTGGTTGTGGGTATCAAGCTTTTTTCTTAAAAAGTATTAGTGATAAAATTTCTAAAGGGTGGGGTATTGATTATGAGGTAGAAAATGATGTTAGCTTTAAAAATCTAACATTAATGAACCTTAATTACCAGGGAAATTTACCTTTTGAAGATAAAAAATTTGATAAGATTTTTCTATTGGCAGTTTACGAGCATATCCCACTTGAGAGCACTGTGTCACTTTTGATTGAACTAAAGAGGGTATTGAAAGACAATGGAAAAATAGTGTTAACTATACCAACGCCAAAAGGTAAGTCAGTAATGGAATTTTTGGCATTTAAATTAGGGGTAATTTCAAGGGCTGAAATTGCTGATCATAAAAAGTATTATTCAAAGGAGGACATTCATGGTGATGCTACTAAAGCAGGATTATGTTTGAGTTATCATCGTTATTTTCAATTTGGGTGGAACAGTCTACAGGTCTTAGAAAAGAATAATGATTAATTTTTTCCAAAAAATAAGCAATGTTAAATTTGTAAGGTATGTATTTTTTGGCGCAGTCGTTGCATTTTCTGTGTTTTTACTCTTATATTTACTTGTTAACATATTTAACCTATGGTATTTACCTGCCTCGGTTATTACATTCTGTTTTGGCGTAATATTAAGTTTTTTATTACATAAATATTTTACATTTAAAGACCATGTAAATAGTAAAAGTAAGCAATTTTATATTTTTTTTGTTTATAATATAGGAATTCTTGTTTTGAATACGCTGCTAATGTATATATTTGTTGATGTTTTTGGGTTTTGGTATATGTACTCCCAAATATCAATAACTATAATCACTGCATTTGTAAATTATCTAATTTTTAATAGGTTTATATTTAGATTTAATTAACAAAAACTACCTCTTGGGTGGTTTTTGTTTTTGTATTATAATAAAAAAGGTTTTACATTACTAGAGTTGCTTGTTGTCATTGCGGTTATTGGTATTTTGGCTGCTGTAATAATGGTAAGCGTTTCTAGTTCTAAAACTAAAGCACAAGTGGCAAATATAAAACAGCAATTTGATAGTATGCGATCACAATCAGATGTATATTATGCAAATAATAATGATTACGGAACAGGGTATGCTTATTCTTCTCGTGGGGATAAGTCTGGTACTGGATCTGAAATTTGGGTAAATGATAATTGTGTTACAGATAGTGGTACTGGTATTTTTAGGCGCTCAACAACTGGTCTTGGTAATCTCATAAACGGTATTTGTAAATCTGGTGCGTCTAGTATTATCGTTGCTGTTGATACTGACCCTGCCACAAAGTGGGCTATTAAAGTAACTGGTCCGGGTTCAAATTATTTTTGTGAAGATAGCTCTGGTGTTTTGTATTTTCGTACAACTTCTGCTTATAATGTTCTTAATGGCGTTTGCTCGTAATATTTTTATACCTTTTTAAAATTAAAATGCTATAATAAATTTATGTCTACACTCGCATATTTTTTTATTTTTTGTTTTGGTACCATTATCGGAAGTTTTCTCAATGTAGTTATCTATCGTTTTAATAGTGGCAAGACTCTAGGGGGTAGGTCCATGTGTATGACATGTAGCAAGACACTGGCATGGTATGAGTTAATACCAGTATTTTCTTATTTGTTCCAAGTTGGTAAATGTCGTTCTTGTTCTACTCGCATATCACACCAGTATCCACTGGTTGAATTATTCACAGGTGTAGTATTTACAATGATTGCGTATCATTTTTATGACATTGTCTTTGTCTCATTCAATCAGTATATATTGCTCGTATCAGTATACATGATGATATTTTCTCTACTATTGGTCATCTCTGTGTACGATATGCGTCACAAGGTGATTCCAGATCCGCTCGTTTTTGCTTTTATCGTATTTAGTTTTTTTACAATGTTCATCAGTAGTGTTCCTTTTGGCAATTTATTCGTGCAGCCTAGCATGTCTGCATTTTTGGCTGGACCGCTATACGCTCTACCATTTGCATTGATATGGTTATTGTCTCGCGGAAGATTTATGGGGCTAGGAGATGCAAAATTAATTCTTGGTATTGGTTGGATGTTCGGTATAGTCCAGGGTGGGGCAGCATTGATGTTGTCTTTTTGGATTGGTACTATTGTCAGTCTGCTGATTATATTTTTTAGTAAAATGAAATTCTCTATGAATACAGAGATTCCTTTTGGTCCGTTTTTGGCAATCAGCACACTCATAGTATTTTTCTTTTCTTTAAATGTATTTGATTTAGCTTCTATCTTTAGTTTTTAAAAAATGATGAATCTTAATAATAAACAAAAGAATAGGGGAATGACTCTCGTTGAATTGATGGTCGTTCTTGCTATCATGTCTATTATTTCTGCTATTGTTGTTACTAATTATTCAGGATATAAATCTAGTAATTCCATCAAGATAACTGCAGACGACATAGCTCTCTCTGTTCGACAAGCTCAGGCTTTTGCTATTGGTGTCAGGTCTACCTCTTCTGATGTCTTTCCTGGGTATGGTATTCATTTTGATACGTTTGATAGTGGTTCTGTCGTGAATGTTGAAGTTTTACCAGAATGCTCTGATCACAAGGACAATGATGCAGATATGTATTTTGATATAGGTGATCCTTCTTGTCATTCAGATTTTGATACATCAAATGCGTCCAGTTATAATCCAGATTTTAATGATGAGTCTCGTAAATCTCAATGTTCTGATGGACTTGATAATGATGGAGATGGGTCTGTGGATATTGACGATCCGCAGTGTCATACAGACAGTGACTCTTCTAATTTTGGCTCTTATAATCCATTGTGGGACAACGAATCTTCTCGATCTACACTGGGTACTTTTTTGTGCTCAAATGGTATAGACGATGATTCAGATGGACAGATTGATTACAATGATCCTGATTGTCATATTGATAAAAATAATCAAAATATAAATAGTTACAACAAGACTATAAATAGTGAAGGTAATTCTACTCTGAATACTGGCTCTGGTGATGCTGGTGGAGGTGGTGTTGTTGATCCAAATATTGGTCCAGCTGCTTTTTTATTTAATAACTTGAGTAAAAAAATTGCTCAAAATATTTCTAGTGAATTAAATAATTTTTTAAAGAATACGACTCCTAGTGTTTTTGCTGATGGTGTTCTCGGTAGTATCTCGGGGAATAGTAATTCCTTTATTTTGTTTGCAGATATTCCTTGTGGTATTGGAGATCAAAAAGGTAATAATCAGTATGATTATCCAAATACAAGTTCACCCACACCTTGTGGTGGATCTAGTGCCAGTACAGGTTATGTTTGTGATAGTTCATCTCTTGTCTCAGGGTATGAGTGTCTGAATATTTTCAATACACCTGGTACAGACAAGATCGTCGGCCTCTGTGTAAATGATGAATGCGAGAATTCCATGTTGGGTAGCAAGGGTACATTGGATATTGTATTCAACAGACCCAATCCAGATGCTAATTTTTGTTTCAGAATTTTAGGGTCTCTTTCTAGTGGTTGCAGTAATAATTCTGCCGAGATATCCCATGCTGGTATTATTGTTCAATCAAGTATAGATGAGAGGACAAAAAAGGTGATCATTTATAGCACAGGTCAGATCAGTGTAGAATAATTTATGTCAGAAAAATATTTTAAAAAAAATAATGGTTTTACCTTGATTGAAATAATGGTTTCAATGTCTATTTTTATGATAGTTGTGTTGATGGCATTGGGGGCATTGCTTGTGGTGAGTGGTACTGCAAAAAAGTCACGAGCACTACATCAAACTATGGACAATATAAATTTTGCTATGGAGAGTATGACAAGATCATTACGAACAGGTACAGATTATAGTTGTATTGATTCTGGAGACTATGTCATATTGCCTCTATCTTATACAGCAGATTGTTCTTTTGGTGGTGATGCTATTGCCTTTAGACCTCAAAATAGTAGCTCATCAGATACGATGTATTTGTTTGATCACGATAAATCTGTTTTGAAAAAGTGTACTATTTCTGGGTGTGTAAATATGACATCACCAAATGTGGTAGTAGATGATTTGAAATTCTTTGTAAAAGGAACTGGTTCATCTTTTTTGGGTGATTATACTCAGCCAAGTGTTTTTATCCGGATGAGTGGGTATGTCATGAATGGTGAAAATAAAGAGCAATTTTATTTACAGACTATGGCTTCACAGCGTAGTGCAGAATAATATATGTTAAATATTAATTATAAAATTTTAAAAAATAACAAAAAAAATCCTCAAATTTTAAGGCAAGGAGGATTTACTCTACTGGAGACATTGATTGCTCTGTTGCTATTGGTTATGGTTTTGAATCCAGCTTTTACTCTGTTGTCAAATAGTCTTCTTGGTTCAAAATATGCCAAGAATCAGATGACTGCGGATTATTTACTTCAGGAAGTTGTTGATTTTATTCGTAATGATAGAGATAGTTTTACTCAGAATAACAAGGATTGGGATGGTTTTGTTAAAAAATATGGATTGGTAGACGGGGGTATGGGTAAAACAATCAAATCAGCTTGTGTTATAGAGACATCACCATTGAATAATGTGGTGGATTGTCAGACTATCCCAGATAACTCTGAAAGTTCCGTTCCTCCGGCCACCCTTTATTACGACAAGAGTAGTGTTTATGGTGGGTACTATACAACAAAATCAAATATTGCAAATGCAACACCTACCATCTTTAAGAGAGAAGTCCTCATGACTCTACTCGAGGGGGATGAAGTGGATATATCAGTGACAGTGACATGGAGTGATGGTTTTTCTGAAAAAAAACGTACACTATATAGTAGCTTACTTAATTGGCAGCAATAATAATGATAAATAATTTTTTTAAAAAAAAGAATAAAGGATACGCGCTTTTGTATACTGTAGTAATATCAGGTATTATTATGGCGACATCTATAGGATTATCCAATTCAGTTACAAAAGAATTGATATTGGCATCTGTGGCAAAAGATTCACAACAAGCTTTTTATCAGGCTGATATTGGTACTGAGTGTGGTCTGTATTTACAATTTGTTAAGTCTG
The DNA here is from genome assembly GCA_026396015.1 of Candidatus Nomurabacteria bacterium. Classification (GTDB taxonomy): domain Bacteria; phylum Patescibacteriota; class Minisyncoccia; order Phycocordibacterales; family UBA9973; genus UBA8515. The sequence continues at coordinate 133,936 of JAPLXP010000003.1, forward strand.
AGTTTTTGACTCCTGGATCTGAAGGTGTCTTTACTTGCGGATTAAATTCTGAGGGTGAGTCTGTTGTTTTGAATATTGAAGAAAAAGATCCAGTTAATAAAATTTATGACATAACACCTAGAAATGTTCCTTCTGGTCCATGTTTTAATATTCATATGGATGGTACAAATCCATCACCAGATACCCTGATTGAGTCTAGTGGGTATAATCAATGTGATAGTAGCGTTCCAAATCGCGTAGAACGTGTTCTTGATGTATACTACTAGTATATGACTGAAAATGAGGTAAAAGATAGACTGGGCAAGCTAAAAGACGAGATCTCTCGTCTTCGTTTTGCATATCACGTAGACAATAGTCCAAATGTTACCGATGATGTATATGAATCTCTAACTCGTGAATTGAAAAATCTTGAAGAAAAATATCCACAATTTGCTGATGTAAATAGTGGAATCCATCGTGTAGCAGGGGAACCACTCGATGTTTTTAAAAAAGTAAAACATGACTTGCGTATGACATCTCTCAATGATGCTTTTTCTAAAGAGGAAGTATTGGATTGGGAAAAGAGAATTCGAAAATTGATAACCAATGATTACACTTATTTTGCAGAATTAAAAATGGACGGCCTAGCTGTGTCTCTGATATATGACAATGGAGTTTTTGTCCGTGGGTCTACTCGAGGAGATGGATTTATTGGTGAGAATATTACAGAGAATTTAAAAATGATAAATTCTATACCATTAAAATTATCAAGTAAGGCACCTTCTTTTTTAGAAGTTCGTGGTGAGGTTGTGATGCCAAAGAGAGCTTTGTCTCGCATAAACAAAGAACGCATAGAAAATAATGAAACACCATTTGCAAATACTCGCAATGCCGCAGCAGGATCATTGCGCCAGCTAGATCCTAGCGTAGTAAAAGATCGCCATTTAGATTTTTTTGCTTGGGATGTTGCCCAATATCATAATATAAATATTGATACTCATTCAGAGAAGCATCAATTTTTAAAAGACCTTGGTTTCACCCTTGCCCCATACGAAAAAAAATCTAAATCCATAGATGATGTATTCGCATTCATAGATGAAGTCGAAAAAATCAGACCTGATTTTCCTTATGGCACGGACGGAATTGTGGTGACCGTGGATCAGAATAATCTACAGGAAATACTGGGTATAGTAGGCAAAGCCCCACGATATTCTGTGGCTTTTAAATATCCAGCAGAAAAATCTACAACTCAAGTATTAGGTATCACTGTGAATGTAGGACGTACAGGAGTCCTCACCCCTCTTGCACATTTTGTGCCTACTCTTGTAGCTGGTTCGACAGTTTCCAAAGCTACGTTACACAACATGGATCAAATAGAAAGACTAGATATTCGAATTGGTGATACAGTGGTTATTCAAAAAGCAGGGGATGTTATTCCCGAGGTAGTCGAGGTTCTAGTGGGTATGCGCACAGGAAAAGAGAAAAAATTTAAAATGCCAGATATTTGTCCTGTGTGTAACGCCGATGTGGAACAAAGAGAAACCGAAAGCAGAAAAAGTCCTCGAGGAGACGGTCTGGCCGAGCGTGCACGCGAAGGAGATCCGAGGACCTCGATGAGAGGAGCTTTTTCTGCTGAAGGTAAGACTTCGCAAAATAGTAAAAATTTTTCCGCCTTACCTCTCTCGGGCTCCGACGCCGATAAAAATTTTTACAATTCTGCTGCGTCAACATCTGTCGCATTCTACTGTACAAACAAAAAATGTCCTGCAAAGAATCAACGAGCAATGCAGCACTTTGTAAACGCTTATGAAATATATGAGATAGGTCCAAAGATTTTAGATAGATTAAAAGAAGAGGGACTGATTAGTGATGCTGCTGATTTATTTGCTCTAGAAAAGGCAGATCTATCAGGCCTCGAAAGATTTGGAGAAAAATCTGCAGACAATATCATCTCATCTATCGAATCTCATAAAAAAGTAGAATTGTGGAGGTTTATATATGCACTCGGAATACTCCATGTAGGAGAGCAGACATCTCACGATATTGCCGACCATTTTGAAAGTTTAGAAAAAATTCGAAAGGCCAGCCTAGAAGAAATAAACAATATAGAAAATATCGGGCCTGTAGTATCAGAGAGTATTTACAATTATTTTACTCACTCAGAAAATATTCTTTTTATTGAAAAGCTTTTTGCGAATGGTGTAGTTATAGAAAAAGCTAAAAAGACTGCCGATTCAAAATGGAAGGGGATGACTTTTGTCCTTACAGGAACACTTTCTACTATGGGACGCGATGATGTCAAGAAAAAGATACTCGCTAATGGTGGCAAGGTGTCTAGTTCTGTGTCTGCCAAGACATCATACGTCGTAGCCGGGGAGTCTGCCGGATCTAAATATACCGAAGCACAAAAACTCGGTGTCAAAATACTATCTGAAGATGAATTTTTAAAGATACTCTAAATATGCTATTCTAGGTATATGCAATTAGAAGATATTAAAAAACTAGCCGAATTGGCACGTGTAGACATGAGTGATGAGGAAATGACCGAAATGGCTAATGATTTTGATGGTATTTTGGCCTATGTCGGCCAAGTAGAGGATGCTGTAAAGCTAATCCCCGAACACGAGGTGGATTTTGATTTGAGTAATGTTGCTCGCGAGGATATTCAGACAAATCGCGGTGGTGAATACACTAGCAAGATCATTGCCGAATTCCCTGATCAAAAAAACGGATACTTAAAAGTTAAACAGATTCTCTAGTCACTAGAAACTAGCTACTAAAAACTAATTAATATGATTGATTTAAAAAATCTCACAATAGAAAAGGCGCATGCAGATATGAAAAGCGGGGTATATACTCCGACTGTTTTGGCGAATGCATGTCTAGAGGTTATAAAACAAAAGAATGCAGAGATTAATGCGTATGTTGAAGTTTACCCTGATGTACTTGAGCAGGCTAAGACGGCAGAGGAAATGTTTGCAAATGGTACTGCTACTATGATGACTGGTATTCCTATATCTCTAAAAGATAATATGCTACGTGATGAATACACAGCTAGTGCTTCTTCAAAAATTCTAGAGAATTATACTGCTACATATAGTGCTGGAATAGTGTCGCAATTAAAAGGTGCAGGTGTAGTATTCATGGGCCGTACAAATATGGATGAATTCGCCATGGGTAGCTCTACAGAGACGAGTGCATTTGGAAATACAAAGAATCCTCTTGATACTACATGTGTGCCCGGTGGTTCGTCTGGTGGCGCTGTGTCATCTGTAGCTATGGATGGTGCACTGTGTGCACTAGGATCTGATACAGGTGGATCTATCCGTCAGCCTGCTGCATTTACAAATCTCGTGGGACTCAAGCCTACATATGGTGCTGTATCTCGATACGGTATTATCTCTATGGGAAGCTCACTTGATCAGGTGGGTCCTATCGCAAAGAATGTATCTGATTGTGAAATTCTTTTTAATGCTATAAATGCTTATGATAAAAATGATGGCACATCAGTACCTGTTGAAAATAGAATCAAACCCTCACCATTGAAAAAGAAAATTGGTGTACCTCGCGAATTCCTAAAAGGGGATGGTATTGATCCTGTAGTGTTAGGAAATTTTGACCAAGCTTGCGAAAAATTGAAAAATGCAGGTTATGAATTGGTGGACGTATCTTTGCCACTCTTGAAATATTCTCTACCTGTTTACTATATATTGATGCCAGCTGAAGTATCTTCAAATCTAGCACGCTACGATGGTATTCGATATGGCGAGAGTCATGCAGGCGGTAAGCTATTCGATACATATGCCAAGACTCGAGGTCAGGGATTCGGCAAGGAGGTTCGTCGTCGTATAATCCTAGGCACATACATACTCTCTCATGGATATTATGATGCTTATTACAATTCTGCTGTAAAGATTCGCAGTGCGATAAAGAATGAATTACAAAATGCATTCAAGGATGTAGACGCTATTATCACACCTACTACACCTACTCTACCATTTAAATTTGGAGCAAAATCAAAAGATCCTGTATCTATGTATCTTTTAGACATATTCCTAGCACCTGCAAATATTGCCGGAGTACCAGCTATCTCTGTGCCTTCTGGTTCATCAAATGGCTTACCTCTCGGTTTACATATAATGGCACCATTCCATCGCGAGGATATACTCTTTACTATTGGGAAAGATTTTGAAAAACTAGTATAATATAAATATGTCAGATGCACATGGAGGAGGTGGGGGAAGTGGAGATGAAATACTATGGGTCATTATAGCCCTCGTAGTTTTTTTTGTTGTCATTTTTGGTTTTTCAAAACCATTTGATCCAACATATTTAAATATATATGCACTATTCGGCAAACTTCTTCCTGGTGTTCAAAAATTTGTGGCATTTCTAATAAATCCACATTTTTGGACAACTCTCGGTTATATCTCTATGACCTGTTCTTTGCTCTGTATCACAATCATAATCTTTTCCCTAGTTCGAATGTTTGAGATTCAATATCATGAAGATGATGAGATTGAGCACGAGATAAATGAAGCTCTAGCTCGCGACGCAGAACAAGAGAGAAATGAAAATCCTCGTTGGAGATATATTGAGACATTAGTAGACAGTCCAAATGAATCTGATTGGCGTATCGCAATAATCGAGGCAGATACAATGCTCGATGAGATTCTTGATGACAGGGGATACTCTGGCGACACATTAGCTGATAAGTTAAAGGCTGTAGATGGAGGTGCCTTTACTAGTCTTCAGAATGCTTGGGATGCACACAATGTACGCAATCAAATAGCACACGCTGGTTCAGACTTTTCTATCACCGAGCTTGAAGCTCGTCGCGTGATCAAAATGTTCAAAAATGTCTTTGAAGAATTAAGAGCGATATAAACATTGCAAAATATCTATTTTTTTAGTATAGTGTATTTGCTCATTTGAGCGTTGTTTTTGTTGTATATTATATAGCGGGGTAGAGAAGAGGTATCTCGTAAGGCTCATAACCTTAAGACTCACGTTCGATTCGTGGCCCCGCAACAATCGGCAAGTGACATGCCAAAATATGTCTATTGCTGAAAATGTTTTATGTCGATGTAGCTGTTTTAGTTAGAAAGCAAATATATGGCATATAGCTTGTTTTAAGGTTAAGTGTATATAAATGTCGATATAGCTCAGGTAGTTAGAGCATCGCACTCATAAAGCGAAGGTCACAGGTGCAACTCCTGTTATCGACACATTACAGATTTATTATCTGTAGAAATATTTTTTGCGGTCGTAGCTCAACTGGTTAGAGCACTCGCCTGTCACGCGAGAGGTTGCCGGTTCAAGTCCGGTCGACCGCGCAAAAGAAAAACCCCGAAAGGGGTTTTTCTGCGGTCGGAGCAAGCAAACTACTTTGCTTGCGTCCGGATCTTGAAAGACTTTTCCTTACCAGCTGAGCTGGTGGAAAAGTACCTGCCGATGTAATCGGAAAGATTCCGGTCGACCGCGCATTGAAAAATACCCTTGAATAAGTTATTATTCAAGGGTATTTTTCTTTTGCCGTCATAGCTTAGTGGTAAAGCACTGTCTTGGTAAGACAGAGACCGTGAGTCCGATTCTCACTGACGGCTCAAAGACGCCTGCGCGCAATAACGCCTCTTTAGTTCAGTGGCAGAACAACGGTATCGTAAACCGTGAACACCAGTCCGATTCTGGTAGGAGGCTCATTGATTTATCTATATTTTTAATGTATAGTTTTTAAAAATACTTTAAATTATGGAAACAAATAAACTTGTGTACGGACACAAACTTGGGGGGGCCACAGCTGGTCATGCACCTTATTTAAATGAACTGATTGAATCATTGGGTAATAGTCAGTATTCAAATTGTAATATTTTTATTGTATGCTCTGCATTTGCTAGGGTTACAAGACAGTTAGATGCTATTTTTGATATTATTTTTATGGACGTATTAAATATTGATCAAAAAAATAAATTAATTAATGAATGGTTGTTTGAATTCAGGGGTACTCATACTGACATTATCAAAACACTTTTTGGGAAAAAAAAGAACTTTGATGAAGTAAATTCTGATTTTAATTCTGAGTATAAGTCTCTTCATCGATTAATTACAAATGCTCTAAATAATAAATTTGATAAATATTTAAGAACTGATGACGAAAAGCATTCATATTTACATGCGAGCATGTTGAAATATGGTGAAATTTGTAGTACTAAAATATTGGCGCACTATTTAGACATTTATAGATTTAATTATCAATATATTGATTCTAGAGAATTCATGAAGACTAACTTTAAAACAAGTGATGAATTATCTTTAGAATTTAATCACACAGATGTCAAATTAGATTTTAAAGAGACTTCAGACTTGATTAGCTCAAAATTTTCTGCTGCTTTTAATCAGAGTAAGATTGTTATTTGTTCAGGGTTTATTTCTCAAGATTCTAATACTGGAGATTGCACGACTCTTGGTTATGATGGTAGTGACTATACTGCAGCCGTAATATCATCAGCACTGAAGGCGGAGTCTCTTTCTTTATGGAAAGATGTAGATGGTGTAAAAACCAATGATCCGGATGTAGACCCAGATGCTGAGTTGATATACGAAATAACTCATGATGGGCTTATTTCATTGTGTGAGGAAAATGGAAAATGGCCTGTTCGTAGAGACTGCGTTGAACTTTGTAGGGACTCAAAGGTGACAATTTATCTTAGGCCATCGTCTAATGTAAAGAGTAAGGGTACTAAAATTTGTTCCAATTATTAATGCTTAACAGGGCTTGCTTCGGCAACCCTGTTTTTTTATTGTCCATTTTTCGGTTATAATAGGTATATGAAAGATTCAAATGCTATACAGACTGAAATAAATGAACTCGAAGAATCTATGCTCAATCCCTACTTTTGGAATGACAAAAATCATGCACAGTCAGTCATTAAAAAAATACAAGAATTAAAAGACGAGCTACTAGGCGCTGAAAAGTACGACAAAGGTAGTGCTATATTATCTATTCTGTCTGGTGCAGGAGGGGATGATGCCGAGGATTTTACTGCAATGCTCGTGCGAATGTATACAAAATATTTTGACAAAAAAGGTTTTTCTTATGCCTTGATACATCAGAATGAAAATGATCATGGAGGATATCGCAATATCTCATTTGAAGTATCTGGTCGTAGTGCATATGGATTGCTCAAGAATGAGTCAGGTGTTCATAGGCTAGTTCGCATCTCGCCGTTCAATGCAAAGTCCCTTCGACACACTTCATTCTCACTAGTTGAAGTTATCCCAAAATTCGACAAGAATAGCGATCCAATAGAGATTAGACCTGAAGACTTGAAAATCGAATTCTCCAAGGCAGGTGGCCCTGGTGGGCAGAATGTAAACAAGAGAGAGACTGCAGTGCGCATAGTTCATATACCTACAAATTTATCTGTACACGTAGCCACCGAGCGATCTCAGGAGCAGAATCGTGATCGTGCCATGGAGATGTTGAAGGGTAAGCTATTTAAAAAACAAGAAGAAGACAAGGCTAAAATAGCTGCTGGTATGACTCCTACAAAGAGCACTGAGATAGAGTGGGGTAGTCAGATTCGCAATTATGTACTGCATCCATACAAGCTCGTAAAAGACCTTCGTACTGGAGTAGAGACCTCGAATGTCGATAAAGTCCTCGAAGACGGTGATATTGATGAATTCATCACAGCAGAACAGAATCTCTCTTTGGGCAATGTTTTATAAAAACTTTAAACACTGTATAATATACCAATCGTAATGATTTATTTTGATAATGTAACAAAACAATATACAGACACAGATACAGAACCGTCACTAGAAGGGGTGACGTTTTCTATTGCCCCTGGTGAATTCGTGACTATTGTAGGTCACTCTGGTGCAGGCAAGACTACCTTGGCAAAATTGATCATAGCAGAGGAGAAGCCGACTGTTGGTAAAGTGTCTTTTCAGTCTGTTGATATTCATAAATTATCTAATTCAGGCCTGACTGAACTTCGACGCAAGATTGGAGTAGTTTTCCAAGATTTTAGATTGATTGCAAACAAGACTTCTTTTGAGAATATCGCTTTTGCTATGGAGGCACTAGGCAAGGATGATGACGAGATAGCATCAGATGTGATGCATGTATTGTCATTGGTCAACTTAGACAACAGATCTTTGCATTTTCCGCATCAACTGTCAGGTGGAGAAAAGCAGCGTCTAGCTATCGCTCGTGCCATCATCAATCAGCCAGAAATTATCATCGCAGATGAGCCGACTGGCAATCTTGATCCTATAAGTGCAGGGGAGATAGTAAATATCTTGAAGAGAATCAATAGCTTGGGTACCACTATCATTTTAACTACTCACAATAAAACCGTCGTGGACTCTCTAGGGAAGCGTGTAATTACTCTAGAAAAAGGCCGAATCATCCGAGATGATAAGGAGGGTAAGTATGTGATATAATATTTTTATGTTTTTAAAAAAGCTCAAAAGAACAATTCGTTCAGGTACTCACAACTTTGTAAGAAGTGGCTTCACTTCTGTTTCTTCTGTTCTCGTTATGGTGGTCACACTATTTGTCATCACTAGTTTGATCTTTGTTCAAGCTGCATTGACATCAGCACTCGCTGATATGAAGGACAAGGTTGATGTGACTGTATATTTCACTCCACACGCCGACACAAATATTATTCATTCTGTGGAGAGTATTGTAAAAAAGGCACCCGAGGTAAAAAGCGTTACATATACTTCATCTGAAGACGCACTCGATGCGTACAAACAAAAACATATAAATGACAATATGATTCTTCAAGTCTTTGATATTCTAGATGAGAATCCTCTTGGAGCATCACTCAATATTAAGGCAAAAGACCCATCACAATACGAGAGTATTTTGAATTATCTAAAGAGTGACTCAGTACTATCTTCTGGTATGTTGTCTGTGATTGACTCTGTAGACTATAATCGCAACAAGCTAGTTATTGACCGCCTTACTAATATCATAGATGGTGCTCAGAGATTGGGATTTGTATTAGCTGTTATTCTTATATTCATTTCTATTATCATTACTTTCAATACTATCCGTCTTATCATCTATATGTCTCGTGAAGAGATAGGTGTGATGAAGCTAGTAGGTGCAGGTAATAAATTTATCCGTGGTCCGTTTATGGTTTCTGGTATTCTGGTTGGATTGTTTGCTTCGATTGTCACTATTATAATATTCTGGCCTGTATCATACTGGCTCGGTCATAATATGACGGATTTCCTTGGTGTAGATTTGTACGCATATTATAAGTCAGAATTTTTGCAATTGTTCTTTATTCAGATTGTTGCAGGTGTGTCTATCGGGGCGATATCGAGCGCTCTTGCAGTTCACAAATATTTAAATAAATAAATTATGAAAAAGTCTCAAAATAAACCTTCCCAAAAAGAAAAGGAGTTGTCTTCATGTAAGTATATTTTCGTAGTCGGTGGTGTGATCTCTGGTGTAGGAAAGGGTATAGCAGCATCATCTATCGCACGTATACTGCAAGATCGTGGCCAGATTGTCACAGCTATAAAAATAGACCCATATATAAATATTGATGCGGGTACGATGAATCCTACTGAGCATGGGGAGGTGTTTGTGACAAATAGTGGTGATGAATGTGATCAGGATATGGGTAATTATGAGAGATTTTTAAATATAAATTTAGAACATATAAATTACATGACTACTGGTCGTGTGTATCAGAGTGTGATTAATCGTGAGAGAAACCTAGGGTATGGTGGTGCTTGTGTTCAAGTGGTACCGCACATTCCTCTAGAAGTAATCAGTCGCATAGAAGCTGCTCGCGACAATGTAGGTGCAAATGTGGTAGTCGTTGAGATTGGTGGAACTGTCGGTGAATATGAAAATATATTATTCCTTGAAGCCGCAAGAATGCTTAAGATAAAGCACCCAAGAGATGTATTCTTTGTGATGGTATCGTATCTACCTATACCTTCAAAGGTGGGCGAGATGAAGACAAAGCCTACTCAGCATGCTGTGCGTACACTCAATGCTTCAGGTATTCAGCCAGATATTATTATTGCTCGCAGTAATCAACCTTTAGATGAAAAACGTAAAGAGAAATTATCTATGTTTTGTAATATTTCTCCTGAGCGTGTAATCTCTGCTCCGGATGTCGATAGTGTATATGATATACCTATAAATTTTGAAAAGGAGGGTCTTGGCGACATGATCTGTGATGTAGTAGCTATGAAATGTGATCCATCTGATAACCCAGGATCTCGTGCATGGAAGAAATTTGTAAAATCTACACACAATACAAAAGGTGAGGTTCGTATAGCTGTAATTGGTAAATATTTTGATACAGGAGATTTTACTTTTTCAGATTCCTATTTATCTGTTATTGAAGCTTTAAAATATTCTGCATATGCTGTGGGTCGCAAGCCAGTATTGACTTGGCTTTCATCTACTACTTTTGAGAAAGATCCGAATAAATTAAAAGAACTTTCTCAGTATGATGGGATCATTGTACCAGGTGGATTCGGTACTCGTGGAGTAGAGGGTATTCTAAAAGTTATAGAATACGCTCGAAATAAAAAGATTCCATACTTTGGGTTGTGTTATGGTATGCAACTACTCGTGATTGAGTATGCTCGAAATGTACTTGGATTTAAAGATGCTCACACACGTGAAGTAAATCCAAAATCTACTAACATAATAATTGATATTATGGAGAGTCAAAAAGAAAACGTTGCAATGAAGAGAATGGGAGGTAGTATGAGATTGGGTGCCTACACAGCAATTTTGAAAAAAGGGACAGTAGCAGAAAAGGCATACAAGAAGCCACAGGTAGAAGAGCGTCATCGTCATCGCTACGAGGTGAACAATGCCTATGTAGAGCAATTAGAAAAAGCTGGATTGGTATTCTCTGGAAAATCTCCAGATGGACATCTCTGTGAAATCGCAGAATTGCCTGGTAAGGATCATCCATTCTTCCTGGGTACTCAATTCCACCCAGAATTCCTAGCAAGACCACTTTCTCCTCATCCATTATTCACTGCATTCCTCAAAGCTTGTATCAAGAAAGATAAATAAATAAAATAAAAACCATCACGAATGTGATGGTTTTTATTTTGTGTTATTTCAATTCTCCTAGACCAGGCTTACTTTGTTTGATTATATTTACTATCTCATTTACATCGTCTGTAATAGTGTACAGGCTCAATTCTTGAGTGGTAATAGTATTATATTTTTCTAGCATTGTCTGCTGTATTGCAAGTTGGAATGGTGCCCAGAATTCTTTTCCTACTAGTATGATCGGTACATCAGATATCTTCTTTGTCTGCTTTAGTGTGAGGACTTCGAATAATTCATCAAATGTTCCAAATCCACCAGGGAAGAATAAGCAGGCTTCTGTTGTGTATGACATTGATACTTTTCTTGTAAAGAAAAAATAAAATGGAATAGAATCAGTCACATATTTGTTTGTCTTTTGATCGTGGGGGAGTTTGATTGTTAGACCCACTGATCTTCCTCCTGCTTCGTATGCACCACGATTGGCTGCCTCCATTATGCCACCACCACCACCTGAAAGAATTGATACACCCGTCTCCTCAACTATACGCTTGGCAATCATTTGTGCTTGTTTATAACTAGGATCATCCTCGGGTAGTCTTGCTGATCCATAAAATGTGACTGACGGACTAAAAGATTGAATCATTTCTATTCCTTGTCTGAACTCCTCTTGAACCATACAGAGCTTTGTCTCCTCGTTATCTTCTCCGTATAGGGTCATACAACCGTCACGGATATCTTCAACTGTTAAATGTTTTGGCCTAAAGGCTTGTTTTTTTTCTTCACTCATTCCTATATGATACTCTGCTGTACCATATTTTTCAATTGTTTTTTATCTATTTTGTGGTAATATATGCCTATTACCATTTTGTAAATTGGTAAATATTGCTAGATCGTCTAATGGTAGGACAACGGTTTCTGGTACCGTTTATCTAGGTTCGAGTCCTAGTCTAGCAACAAAAAATAGCGCAGCGGTTTTTGCTGCTAGAAACAAGACAACTGCTTGTCTTGTGGCTAGGACAAGAAGACCTTTTCCTTATGAGTGTAATCACGAATGGAAAAGTGTGTACTGAATCTGTAAGGTTTGAGAGGTGTAATCACGGTCCTAGTCTAGCAGCCAACTCGTGTTAGCTCAAAGATAGAGCTAATTAGGAAAATTTATACTTAAACTGCATACCTGCTGATATCTTACTTTGGAAATATAATTGGTGAATATGCAGTATTCTTAATCCCAATCTCTTTGGAACGTGGTATAACTAGTACTCAACCAATATTCACGCTTTTGTTTGCTATTATTTTTTTAAAAAAAGCACCAGGTTCATTTAAAGAATCTATTGATTTTTATTCGTTATGTAAAAAGATAACAATCTTTATTTTTGTAATTGTTGGAATAATATTGATTACTTGGTAGGATTATTTATTATTGTATTTTATAATGATTATATGGTGGATATTATAATTCGCAAATTAAAAAATACTGATATTGATATAATTTCTTTTTTGGTTAATAAATTTAGCCATGAATGGATAATTCCAGAAAAAGAAATTAAAGAAGAATTTGTCGATGCTTCTTTTTTGGGAAGTTTTCCTTATATTTTTATTGCTGTAGCTGAAAATGGTGAATTTGTGGGTGATATTATTTTGTCTATAGAGAAGGACTGGTTTTTAGGTATTGATAATGAGGTTTGGATTAGTGGGGTTTTTGTTGTGGAAAAGTATCGTAACCAGGGTATAGCAAGAAAGCTCATTTCTCAGGCTGAATCTGTAGTGCTTGAATGTGGATATAAAAATTTATATTTAGATACGATACATGCATCTGGGTATTATCAAAAAATCGGTGGATGGGTGGAAATAGGAAAAGATACATGGAAAGATGAAGAAGTTATTATAATGAAAAAAGAGCTTTTATAAAATATATGGATTCAAAAAAGATAATTTTAATATGTACGATGGTTGGTTCATTCTTGGGTAGTATTATTCCCGAGCTATGGGGTGACAGTATGATGTCTATGACATCTATATTACTCACGGCTGTCGGTGGGGCGCTGGGTATCTATATAGGATACAAAATAAGTCAAAATTACTAATAAAAAAGCTTGCAACAATAATGCTGCAAGCTATTTTTTAATTTATGACAGTCGCTGTAGCAAAGCTACTTTCTGTCTCATGTAATTTTATTTCTGTGACTCTACCGTCACCAAATTTTTCTGATTCTAGCATAACAAGTATTTGTAGCGCTAAGTTTTCAGCAGTTGTCGGTAAATCACCAAATATATTATTTAAATTTTTGTGATCAAATTTGTCAACCACTAATTCTTTCACAATTTTTTTAATGTCACCATAATCCACAATCATTCCTTTTTTAGGACCTGATTTTTGTGTTTCTCCTGTTATCGTTACATATAGTATGTAATTATGACCGTGATTTTCTTTACACTTACCGTCATGATTAGGTAGTGAGTGTGATGCCGAAAAGGTAAACCTTTTGGTGATTGATAGTTGTATACCCATAATATTAAAGATTAGTTTTTTGTTTATCTTACAATCTACACAATATTTGTCAATTATATGCTTTTTGTGTTTATGCTATAATTTGTCTACAAAATTATTATTAATAAATTTATTTAAATGAAAAAAATTCATGAATTGGTTCATAAATTCAATAATCCAAATCTTGGAATATTGTTTATCCGTATCGCTTTAGGAGTAGTATTTATCAGTGAAGGTTGGACAAAGATAAGTCATATCGAATATGTAGCAGGATTTTTTGGTGTAATCGGTATTCCTGTATTCTTGGCATATTTTGTTTCATATTTTGAATTTGTAGCTGGTATATTATTGATTTGTGGAGTATTTGTCAGATACGTAGGAATAATACTATCAGCTATAATGTTAGTTGCTATTGCAAAGGTTCATTTTGTTCATGGTTTTAATGTACAGAATGGTGGATACGAATACGTCTATGTATTGTTGCTATCAGCAATGTCTCTCGTTACTTTTGGTTCTGGGCCTTACTCTGTAAAAAAGTTTTTGAATAAATAATTTTACTAATAAAAAAAACGATGCATATGCATCGTTTTTTTATTAGTTTATCTCTATGTCTACGTATAAGATTTCTGGAAATTTTTCACGCATTCTTTTTTCTATTTCATCAATATGATTACCTACTAGGCGGGGGATACGGTCTGTTGTCTTGAACATGAGTTTTGTGAATTCTTTAAAGCTGTCTTTTATCTTGTTGAATTCTTCTTTTAAATCTCCTGCACCGTATATCTCTTCATATAGTGGTGAACCATTCCACTCCACTGTCGCATATATTCTGTATTTATTTATATCTACTGCTACTGATTTAAAATCAAGTACTGTTTCAACGCATGGATCTTCCTGTAGAAATTCTAGAATTTCTTCTTTGAGTTCTTCGCTTATTGATTTGCCTATGATGTATTGATAATTTTTTCTTATCAATATTATTGCCAAGAATCCCAATATTAGACCAACAATAATACCTCCTATGCCATCATATATACTATTGCCTGTCAGATAGAGTAAGGATTGTGAGACAAGAGCTATGAGTACTCCGAGTACTGCTGCTCCGTCTTCGTATACTACAGCTAGTGTTACAGGGTCGGCATCTTCAAATATTTCTTTTGACAATTCTCGTTCACCACGTAGTTCTTTGAGTGCTACAAGTAATGTGAATCCTTCAATAAAAAAGGCAATAACTAGAACCACAACACTGAGATAATTAAAGGAATGTATCATCTCATCATGGCTAAGTAGTGAGTCGATTGAATGGTATACAGTGACCCCAGCACCAATGAATAAAATTCCGCAAGCTGATATTAGAGACCAGAAAAATCTTTCAATGCCATATCCATATCCCCGAATGTGATCTGCTGGTTTCTGTGATCTTTTTAGTCCTATATATAATAGTGCTTGGTTAAGTGTGTCAGCTATACTATGTACACTCTCTGCGAACATACTCGCAGATCCTGAGACTACTGCTATTATTGTTTTAATTATAGATACTATTATATTCCCGGACAATGCTGTTAATACTGATTTACTGCCTTGCGCTTTGTGTGTCATTTTTTGATTATAACATACAAAATGACCCCTTATTAGGGGTCATTTAATTCAAATGCTATATTCCAAAATCAGAAGTTATGCTGTTATTTATTGATTTAACTGCAGCATTATACTGAATATATCCTACATAACACAATATTACAAAAGATATTCCCATTAATGCACAAGCGATGAATCCTATTTGTTTAGTTTTTTCATCTTTTGATTTTAAATACTTGATGCCATCCCATTTCCCAATCGTAAAAAATCCTATCCATGGCAAAACGATACTATAAATATAAAGTTTTGTTTGTTCCGCAGGATTTGTTGATAGGGGAGAATCTTGAACTTTTGTTCCACAATTTGGGCAAAAGTAATATTCTGGTTTTAGTATCTGATGGCACATCGCACACAATTTAGTTTCAGTATTTTCCATATTATTTTTCAATTCCGCGAATGAGTACTTTTAATAATGATTCCAATCCCATAGTGGCCACTCCTGTGACTTTATCACCTCCTCCATAATACAAGTAGAGTATTCCTTTATCTTCCACTACACCACAAGGGAATACTACATTGTTAACGATACCATTTTTTTCATAATCCATTTCTGGTTCGAATATTGGGTCAGTGGTACGAGCTAAAACTAGAGCTGGATCTTTTTTATCAAGGAGTACTGCTCCTACTCTGTATGTACTGTGACTCTTGGATACTCCGTGGTATATTAGCAGCCATCCGTATTTTGTGTTGATTGGAGGTGATGCTATCCCTACTTTTAATCCATCCCATTTATTTTGTCTTGGGCCAAATATTTGAATACACTTGTTAACTTTTTCTTTTTCAAAATTCAGACTGTGTAGATAGTCCCCGCAAACTTGATTACCCACACGATGAATGACTAGATATCCGTCCTTGAATTTTTCAGGGAATATACATGCATCCTTGTCATCAAATCCACTAGGTGTAATCAGTGATGGTTTGTCCCATTTCCAATTGTGCGCAAGAAAATTTTTTTCAGTAATTGATGTTATTGCTACACGAGGTACATTGATACTGTCATATGCTGTATAGCACATGTAAATATTTTTACCGATTTGTGTCACTCTTGGATCTTCACAACCAGAATTTCCATTTGTTATTTTTTTGCTCTCAAAATCCTCACGTGGAAGATATATTGGCTCAGGTGACCTGTAATCAATTTTTACTCCATTTTTTGTACTTGCATATCCTATATATGATGTATTGTCATTTGAAAATGATCTGTACATTATGTGTGTAGTTCCGCCTATTCTAATAGCAGCAGGATTGAATGTCGCCTTGGATTCCCATAGATGATCCTCGATGGGGGAGATTATTGGATTTTCCTTCCATCTTTTAAATGTATATACTCCTGCAGTTTCAGGTCTGATTGTGTTGATCAAATCTGTAATATTTACTTTTGCCTTACACACAGTAGTATCTGCTGCGCCGTAGTAAATACTTAGGACATCACCCTCGAGTAGTGCACCACTAGGGAATACTATATTACCAATATGACCGGTGAGTTCATAGACTTCACTCGGTACTAGTATAGGACCTTTTGTCCTTCCGATTATTTTTCTTGGATCTTTTAGATCGAGTAGTAATACTTCGACTCCGAAAATACGATCTAAGTGTTCATTGCTCTCAAAATAATTTTGAATATGAGAATAAATTAAAAGCCATCCGTACTTTGTTTTTATTGGAGTAGCACCTATCTCTACGTGGTCACTCTTTGTCCTACGTGGGTCTATTGTGTGTTCGTCTATTTCTGCATACCACTTTTCCCAAAATTCAGGATTCCAAAAATCTTCAACATTTTTGGATTGTGCGATGGCTATCTGTGAAGGTGGTAGGTCTGTGTGTACTGTCAGTATCAGTGTTGCTTTTCCATTTATGCGCTCCGGAAAAAGAGTAGCTGCTTTAGCGTTAAAAGGTGTCACTAGATGGCGCTCAGTTACATTTTTTAAATCCTTAGATATTCCTACTGCTACTTTAATATTCTCGTGTGAAAAAGGGAAGCCGCCCAATGCAGTATAAAAAGTATAATATTTACCTTCAAATTTTGTCACGCGTGGATCTTCACACCCGTATTTTTCCCAATCCTCTACAGGAACGATGAATTGCTCATGCTCCTCAAAGTGAGTACCATCCTTGCCGCGCCCGATACCTACCACAGAAGTTTGTTCTGGGTTACGCATTTTGTCTACCGCAGAAATCGCTCGATATATACCATAATAATTTTTACCTTCTTTGATAGGAGATAAATTAAATACAGCACCAGCTTCCCAGTAGTGATCTTTGTTTGGGACAAGTATTGGATTATGTGAAGATCTTTTTACGACGTACATATATTATTTTTTTGTTTTAATTTTAGTTGTTAATTTTAATGCTTTATCGTGCATTAATTCCTCTAGGAATAAATCAAGATTTGCTTTTGCTACACATGTGACCATATCTCCGCCGCCATAATATATGAATAATTCTTTATCTTTCACCACTGCACCACATGAGTATACTATTCCTGGCTTACCTTCATTCTCGTAATGTTCTTCTGGTTCTAGTATTGGATCTTTGGATTTGTGGAGTATCAAAGTGGGATCTTTTTTGTCGAGCAGCATGGCATGGAGATTGTATTTAGATGAATCCTTTTGATTGTTCGTATGATAGATCACTAGCCATCCGTACTTTGTCTTGATAGGGGCGGGGCCTATGCCTCGCATATTTCTATCTCGCATTTTCCATAGTGGGTGATCCTGGTGAATGCTATGGATAAAAGTCTTACCATTGAATTCATTCAAATTGTCACTATAGTAGATCATAATCTCTGGAGATATTGCATGGATAATTGCATACTTACCATTTATTTTCTCTGGGAAAAGAACCCAATTTTTCTGTACTTCACCTGGCATAGATATCAATACAGGCTCTTTCCAATTAAAATTTTTATTCACAAAATCTTTAACTTTTATATGCGTCATTCCAATACGAACAGAACCCCATCCATCAAATGCTGTATACATCATATAGATGTTGTCTTCTATGAGGGTCATTCTTGGGTCCTCGCATCCACCATCTCCACCACCACCAGAAATATAGTCTAATTTTTTTAGACTTTTATTCTTGTTTGTGGAGTGTTTGTATATGGGCATCGATAATCGCTCAGTGATATGCAATCCATCTTTTGTTTTTGCATAACCCAATACTGAAGTATCACCGATTCCTATCGCACGATATACTATATGTATATGTCCATCATGGTAAATTGCACTTGGATTGAATGTGGCTCCAGATTCCCAATTGGGATAATGACTAGGTTTTAATATTGGATTATTATAGGATCTTTTTAACGTAATTTTTTTTGCTATCTGTATTTTATCATTTTTGGTTGCGGATGACTTTTTAATCACTTTTAATTTGCCCACAGTTTTTTTCTTTGGTGTTTTTTTAATCTTTGATATGGTCTTCAATTTTTTGATGATTGGAGCTTTTGTTTTTTTAATTTTCTCTACCATATTTATCCTCTAATCTAACTATATCTGACTCATCAAAATTACCATGAGCAATCTCAAGGAATTTTACATCTTCATTCGTAGCTTCTATTCTGTGGGGGACTGTATTATCTATTGTGAATTCATCATTCTGCTGGGCTTGAATCTTTTCAGTGCCAATAGTTACTATAGGATTGCCTTCTATAATTTTCCAGAATTCTGATCTATTTTTATGGTATTGGAGACTTAATGATTCTCCTTTGTTTATGTAAATTATCTTTACTGTAGTAGGTTCGTTTAGTGTGTATTGTTCAAATTTTCCCCAAGGTTTTTGTGTTGTTGTGGTTTTCATTTTAGATTAGTTTTATTAATACATTAATTGTATCATTTGGGTTAGATACTGAAATACAATCTACTCCAGAATTTACAGCTGGATGATCATTACCTCCAATTTGTAATTTGTCTCCCATAAATATTATATCAGATTTATTTATGTCCAGATAACTTATTAATTTATTTATTGCATATTCTTTGTCTACTCCTGATCTAGTCACATCTATTGTATTTGTTCCTCCAAAATTTATAGAGAATTCAGGTATAAGAGGGAGCATGACATCTCTAACTTTTTTTCTTTTTTCTTGATCGGGGTCCCATGTGGACTTCACAGAAAATGGTGCATCTTGTCCACAAGCTGAAAATGACATCTGAGTTCCACGGTCCTCAATGACTTGTCCATATGAAGGTGTCGGTAATATTGTATTTGTTTCTTTTATTGATTTCTCCCAGGCTGCGACAATCTTATCTTTATCTTCTTGGTTTAAGAGTTCTTCGTATTCACATATCCATTGATTGTCTTTGTATACATAAAGGGAGCTGCCTGTAGTAGGGAATAATATTAGATTACTAAAAAAATCAGATTCATCATTTGTGAATGTATCTATAACTTGTTTTTTGAATTGAGTGTAGGAACCCCCAGATATTATTGCTATTTTGTATTTTTTAAGTAGTTTAGATAATACTTCAGACATCTTTGGGTTAATAGGTGATTTACTCTCGGCTAGTGTTCCATCTAGGTCAAAAGCTATAACTTTTTTATTGTTAAAAATATTATTATTCATATATAGATTATATAATAATAAGATTCTCTACACTATAGGCATAATAGTTAGACTTCTTTTGGGTTCTGTATTATAGTGTCATATATGGCAAAACAAGAAAAAATCTATATATATGGCAAGCACGCACTTGTCGAGGCTCTTACTAATTCACCAACAGCTGTAAAGAAAGTATTCTTGGCTCGTGAAGACGATAAAGAGTTGGTTCATCTGATCAAAAAAGCAGGTATTACAATATCTCAGCTAGGTAAGGGTGAGGGGGTAGGTGATGTGTCTAATGATAGCAAGCACCAGGGAGTTATCGGTCTGTTGTCTCTAGATAAAATAATCCAACCATATGAAAGATTTATGAATAGTCTAGTTGTGAATCCAAATACTTGCATCATCATTCTTGGAGAATTGGAGGACCCTCAAAATGTTGGATCTATTATTCGTACTGCTGCAGCTATGGGTATAGCTGGTGTATTGATACCAGAACACAACCAGGCTCCTATCACAGGCTCAGTCGTAAAAGTTTCTGCTGGTATGGTGTTCCGCGTACCTGTAGTCCAAATCGGTAATATCAACAATGTCATTCGTGATCTAAAAGAAAAAGGATTTTGGATTTACGGATTAGATGGTGAATCAAAGCAATCATTAAATGATGAATCTTTTGATACTCCGACAGCATTTATCATAGGTAACGAGGCTCGTGGTATAAGAGAGAAGACTCGTGAACTCTGCGATATCATGCTCCGCATTCCAATGCATCCACAATGTGAATCTATGAATGCTGCTGTATCTACGGCCATCGCCATGTACTCATGGAGTGCAAAGCATCCTGATTCTGTAAAAGGTAAATAATCAATGAACACTAAAAAACCACCCAATGGGTGGTTTTTAGATTATTAGTTAGTTTTTAGGTCGTGCCCAAATTTATTTTTAACATGCTGTCCTATTGCCATAGGTTTTCTATTGGCATTGGTCCAGGTGTCGACATTCGTAGCGATGGCTGTATGGTTCACTTGGTCTATCGTACCTGTGATCATCACACCCTGTCCGACTACAAGATTGGTGATAGATCCAACCACGTTGTCCTTTTTAAAGATTGTCGTACTTGTTGTGTTAATAATAAATTGTGGTTTTGTTGTATTGGATTTTTTGTCGAAGCTTTTTGTTTCAATTGTAAAACTATTTCCATTTATTGCAGTAATTGTACCTGCAACATGATTTGATATTTTATTTATTTTTGGAACTGAACTTTTATGCATTTGCCTTGCGTCTTTGTTCGTATCTGTACGCATTGAAGCAAATGAAATATTTGCAGAAGTTATTGTTATAATTATGATGGCTGTTCCACCTATTTTAATCAATATATTTCTTTTTTTACTCATATTTTTGATTCTGCGGAATCACATCGTGTACGTCCTTTTGACGCGATGCTACTTTTTAATTACTTATAAAACCGACCTATTTATGTATACGCACATGTTTCAGAAATGGTGCACATGTACCATATTTTGAAAATGCGCGTATAATGCATCTATAATATGGAGTATTCTGATCATGATTTAATAGTCTCATATCTAGCAGGGGATGAAGAATCTCTGAAGGTTTTGTTTGGTAGATATACTAATGACATATATAACTATGCCAGACGCATGGGTGGATTAGACGATGCATCAGATATTACTTCAGAGGTTTTTATAAAAGTTTGGAAAAATCTAAAGAATTTTAATGTTAAAAAAGCTGGATTTAAAACTTGGATTTTTATGATAGCGAGACGGACTATTATTGATTATTTGAGAAAAAGAAAAAATGTCCCATTATCGTATCTAGATAATGAAGAAAGCGGTACATCATATGCAGATTCTATACCAGATGACCGAACGCTTCCTGATATTACTTTTGATAAAGAAATAGATATAAAAACTCTAAACAAAATTCTCGAATCAATCTCGCCGCCGCACCGTGAAGTATTAACCTTGTACTACCAAGAGGATATGACTTTTGATGAAATAGGAAAAGTTCTCGATAAATCTATAAACACAGTAAAGAGTCAGCATCGAAGAGCCTTGATCTCGCTCCGGGAGAAGTATCAAGATTTGAGTAAGTAATGCACCAAAGGGCTTTATAAAACGTATATATACATGTAATTTATGAAAATAGATATAGAAAAACAAATTAAGGACGCCAAGTATAATGCAACAGATGAATTATCTGCTTGTATTTTTTTGGCTATTAGAGCAGAACAAAACAAAGAATATAGACTCAGGATGTATATGCACGGAGTACTTAGTTTCTCTTTTTTGATTGTGATGGTACCAGTGATTCAGTCTTTGGTTGCTGACTTGTCTAGCTCAGGAATCTTTCAGTATGCATCATTGATTTTTTCTGATAGCTCGTCTTTGTCTGTCGCATGGCAAGAATTATCTATGTCCATTGTGGATGTATTGCCTGGTATGAGTATCGCATTGTTCGCAGTTGTGTTGTTTGCACTATCTATTTCAATTCGTAATTTTGCTTTAAATTTTTCAAGTCGAGTGTCGGTTGTTAGTTAATATTAAATAATAATAAAAACAGAACAGATATTTAATAAAATAATTTGTCTTGTAACTATAAATATATGAAAGAAGAAATAAAAACAATTGTAAAGAGTGTGTCTGATTCAAAAAAAGTAAAGAGAATGATAGTGATCATTGCGTGCTTTGCTGTACTGTCTATAGTTTTTCAAGCTGGTGTCGTAGTTGGTTTTAAAAAGGCTTCATTTGGAAAACATTGGGGTGAAAATTATGAGAGAAATTTTGGCATGGTAAAGCACAATAGAATGATGGGTGATACACCAGACAGACTACCAAATGCTCACGGTGCGATAGGTAAGATAGCCAAGATCGAATTACCTAATATCATTGTCACTGACAATGATGGAATTGAAAAGATTGTTGTATTAAATGTTGAAACTCTTATCAAAAAAGGCCCTGAAAATATTTTAGAAAAAGATTTGTTAATCAATGATTTTATTGTAGTAGTGGGTACTCCGAACGATAAAGGTCAAATAGTTGCAAAGCTAATACGTGTAATACCTAGCCCAATGATGGGTGCCAAGGCAGAAGTAATTAAATAATAAACATTTATGCAATCATTCTTTAGCTATATAAAAGAAAATAAAATTAAGTCAGCTATCGTGATTATAATTGTGCTGGCAGTAGGTTATTATCTGTATAAATTATTATTTCCAACACCAATAATTACTCGATATGTATTAGGAAATGTTCAAAAATCAACCGTTATATCTACAGTATCTGGCACAGGTCAGATCTCCTCTGGTGCCTCAATAGATGTGAAGCCAAAAGTATCAGGAGATATTTTGTCTGTGAACGTTAAAAATGGTCAGTATGTTTCTGCGGGCCAATCTATCGTAGTACTTGATAATACAAGTGCACTTAAAAATGTGAGAGATGCGCAGATCCGTCTGGATCAAGCAAAATTGGCATTGCAGAGAATGAAGGGTGGTGCTGTTGATACTGGTGAAGTGCGCAGCACAACGCAAAAAGCAAGTGATGCATTATTGAAATCTTATGATGATGGATTCAATACTGTAGCTAGTACATTTATAGATTTACCTGCAGCTATGACAGGATTGCATGATGTTCTTCTTAATTCTGACTTTGGTATGGGTCAGCAGCCTAATATAGCTTTTTATTTTGATCAATTAAAAGTTTCAAATTCAGAAAATGCTGATAAGGCAAAACTTTTTAGTGATGATGCAAATAAAAAATACACTGAAGCACGTGCAATGTACGACCGAGTATTTTTAGAATATAAAAATACAAATAGAAATTCTTCAAATTCAGACGTAGAAAGATTGATTAATGATACTTATGATACAGACAAAGCAATAGCTGAAGCAATTAAAAGTTCTCAGAATTTAATACGTTTGTATCAAGATACTTTTACTTTGGCAAATATGAAAATTGAATCAAAGTCTAATACTCATCTGACAAGCTTAAATACATATACTGGTATGACCAATGGTCATCTAGTAGATCTACTTGCTGCTAAAGATAATATTTTATCCAACAAAGAATCTATAGTTACTTCTTCTTTTGATCTTACTGATCAAGAGATATCAATCAAACAAGCAGAAAATGCATTACAGGACGCTAGAGATACTCTTGCGAACTATGTAATTCGTGCCCCTATCGATGGTATCGTTGGGAAGCTTTCAGCCGTTCGTGGTGATACAGCTAGTAGTACATCTCTCGCAACTATTATCACAACAAAGAAAATCGCGCAGATATCTTTAAATGAAGTTGATGTGGCAAAAATTAAAGTTGGTGACAAGGTCACTCTTACTTTTGATGCGATACCAGATTTGACTGTAGTAGGATTGATATCTGATATTGATAGTATTGGTACTGTGTCTTCGGGTGTTGTAAATTATAATATAAAAATTAGTTTTGATTCATCAAACGATAGTATCAAGGAGGGGATGAGTGTTTCTGCTGCGATTATTACAAAAATTGCTGCTGACGTAGTTGTAGTTCCTAACAGTGCATTGAAAACAAAAAATGGTAATTCTTTTGTTGAGGTATTTGATGTAGCTCCAGCTGCTACTACAGATGGATTGCAAGGTGCACCCTCTGCTATCGCACCAAAGCAAGTAGGTGTGGAAATTGGAATTTCTGATGATACAAATACTGAGGTAATTTCAGGATTAAAAGTTGGGGATAACATTGTCACAAAGACAATCACCACAACAACTGTATCTACGGCAAATACGGCACCAAGTCTTTTGGGTGCTGTCGGTGGAAATAAATCAGGTGCTCGAGCAATGACAGGTAGATAAAATTATGATTGAAATTAAAAATATTACAAAAAAATATCAAAGTGGTAAGGAGCCATTCCTGGCTTTAAAAGGTGTCAGTTTTATTATTGAGGATGGGGAGTTTGTCGCTATAACTGGTCCATCTGGGTCTGGTAAGTCCACTTTGATGCATATTCTCGGTGCACTCGATAATCCTACTTCCGGTACATATTTTTTGGATGGAAAGGATGTGTCTACTCTGTCTGATGACGAATTGGCAAATATAAGAAAAAATAAAATTGGTTTTGTCTTTCAATCTTTCAATCTACTTCCTCGTACTACAGTAATAAGAAATGTATCGTTGCCTCTTG
The DNA here is from genome assembly GCA_026396015.1 of Candidatus Nomurabacteria bacterium. Taxonomy (GTDB): domain Bacteria; phylum Patescibacteriota; class Minisyncoccia; order Phycocordibacterales; family UBA9973; genus UBA8515. The sequence continues at coordinate 158,817 of JAPLXP010000003.1, forward strand.
TGTACGCTGGTGTAGAAGAAAAAGAAAGAATTCGAAGAGCTGAAGAAGCTTTAATCTCTGCTGGTCTTGATCGCGAGCACTTCACTCATTTATCAAATGAATTATCTGGTGGGCAAATACAACGCGTAGCTATCGCTCGTGCACTCGTGAACAATCCTACATTGATACTAGCTGATGAGCCTACCGGTAATCTTGATTCAAAAACGGGGGATATAGTATTGGGAACTTTTCAAAGATTGAATCGTGAACATGGTCGTACTATTATACTCATCACACACGAGCCAGATGTAGCAGCACATGCTGACCGCATTATTCACATAAAAGACGGATTGGTTCTAAGTGATAAGAAAAAATAATGTGCTTCATAAATTATATTCTTTTCTCAGGTCCTCGGATCTCCTCGCAAATGCAAAATTCGCTCGGCCAGACCGTTCGAAAAGAAAATAATTTATTACGCAAAGAGTAATTATGAAAACAAAAGATATTTTAGAAGAGACATGGATAGCATTATCGAGCAACAAAGTTCGATCTGGTTTGACTATGCTCGGTATAGTGATCGGTATTGCATCAGTGATCGCAATGACTGCTATTGGTCAAGGTGCTCAGTCATCAATACAGTCATCTATTCAATCTATAGGATCAAATCTAGTTCTAGTTACTCCTGGAGCTCAGAGGGGTCCCGGTATGCAAATTTCTGGGGGGCGTGGTTCTGCTAAAAGTCTGACAATTGAAGATTCAGATGCTATTGTCTCTGGTGTGTCCGGAGTCAAATCTGTAGCACCAGAGGTATCTAGTAGATATCAGGTTACAGCACGAGGCACAAATACCAATACGACTGTATCAGGGGTGAATTCAAGTTATTCTGATGTCCGAAATGTCACCGTTGATAATGGTAATTTTATTACCGATCAAAATGTAGACAGTGGTGCAAAAGTTGCTGTACTCGGGCCGTCTGCCCGTGACGATCTATTTGGTGTAGATGGTGATGCGATAGGTCAGACTATAAAGATAAAACAAATTAATTTTAAAGTTGTAGGTATTACTCATAGTAAAGGTGGCTCAGGGTTCCAAAATCCAGATGATATGATTTTTATTCCTATCACTACTGCCCAAAGATTTCTCTCTGGAGATCAATATGTGTCCACAATATCTGTCGGAGCACTAGATGCAAGTACCACCACCCAAGTCCAAGCTGATGTCACTGCATTATTACTTTCCCGCCATCACATATCAAACCCCGCATCAGCTGATTTTTCAACTTTGAATCAAGCAGATATTATCGCTACAGCCTCATCTGTGACAGGTACATTTACAATATTGCTTGCAGCTGTCGCTGGTATATCATTGATTGTTGGTGGTATCGGTATTATGAATATGATGCTCACTACGGTCACAGAACGCACTCGTGAGATTGGATTACGCAAAGCTATCGGTGCGCAACGTAAAGATATAAATCGTCAGTTTTTAATCGAAGCCATTATGCTCACATTTATTGGAGGAGTTATAGGTGTGGCACTCGGGTGGGGTGTATCCTTGCTCGTGTCAAAATTAGGTATTCTTCAAACAAGTGTATCTATTTCTTCTGTTCTCCTTTCATTTGGAGTCTCTGCCGCTATTGGAATTATCTTTGGATATTACCCAGCAAAAAAAGCTGCCAAGTTAAATCCAATCGAAGCCTTGAGATATGAATAATGCACCAAAATAATTTATAAGACGTATAATATAATATATGAAAAACATAAAACACGAACATTTTTTAATAATTTTAATTGCAGTATTTTTGATCGGCGGCGGTATTGGATTTTTTGCAGGAAAGGGAATCACAAATAAAAATTTACAAAATCCTCAATCTGGATTTGCAAATCGTGGGGGTCAGGGCGGAATGATGGGTGGGGGTAATCGTGGAGGTCAAGGTAGTGGTATGATGCGCGGTAGTGGATTCGCAAGTGGCGAAGTCTCATCTGTCGATACAAATAGTATCGTAGTTCGGATGCGTGATGGATCTTCAAAAATTGTGCTGTACGCACCATCTACAGAAATCGGTAAATTCACTACTGGAGTATTGTCTGATGTTGTAGTAGGTAAACAGATAATGGTAAATGGCACAGCAAACAGTGATGGATCTGTGACTGCTACAAATATCCAAATTCGCCCGAACATGCCAATTGGAAAACCCGCAAAACAATAATTGTATTATTAAAATACCTAGGAAATAATTTCCTAGGTATTTTTGTTATGTTTGTTAAATCTAGTATACTAATACCTACATGCTCAAAAATAATAATAAAAACTGGGGTCCATATTTGATAGTAGTCGCAGCTTTCCTTTGGGGGATAGACGGTATTTTGAGACGTATGTTCGCTGGTATTCCACCTATTACAATAATTTTTTTCGAGCACACAATTGGAGCGATCATACTTTTGCCATTTGCTTGGAGCGTGGCGAGTAAAGAAAAAGTTAGTAATAAAGATTTTGGATATTTAATATTGGTATCATTGCTGTCTGGATTGTTGGGTACACTGTGGTTCACTACAGCACTTCTTCAGACTTCGTTCATATCATTTTCTGTTGTTTTTCTTTTGCAAAAATTGCAACCAATATTTGCAATCACAACATCGTCTTTAATTTTGAAAGAAAAATTTGAAAAGTCGTATGTGAAATGGGCAGTGCTGGCAGTCGTATCTGCTTATTTTGTAACATTTAAAAATGGGTATATAAATTGGCACACAGGACAAGATACAATGATAGCTGCGTTATATGCATTGGGTGCTGCATTTGCTTGGGGTACATCTACTACATTTTCAAAAATAATTTTAAAAAATATTAGTGCCAAGACTAGTACTATATATAGATTTTTGTTTACTGCACTATTTTCATTTATTGTTATGTTTTTTGTGGGAAATTGTCCTAGTTTGACTGTTGTCACTCCACTGCAATACGGTACATTTGTTCTGATTGCTCTTTCTTCTGGTATGGTGGGATTGCTAATATATTATTATGGACTTAAGAATACTTCTGTTCATGCATCAACAATCTTGGAATTATTCTATCCACTTGTAGCCGTATTGATTGGAATATTTATATATCATGATGTATTATCTCTATCACAATATGTTGCCGGAATAGTTTTGTGTTTTGCTATTTATAAAATCGCCACGATAAACAAAAAGATTCAAGTTACAAAAGAAATTAAATAGTGTAAAATAGTACAATGGTATTTCAATCAAAACACATAAAAGGTATTGGTCGCGGAAAGAATTTAGGATTTCCTACAATCAATTTAACAATCCCAGAAGAACTACTTCTTGATGATGGCATCTATGCTGCATGGATAGACATCGGAGGTAGGACATATAAAGGTGCACTTCATTTTGGTCCAGTGCCGACATTCAATGAGCGTGAATCACAGCTCGAAGTACATCTGATAGATGTTACAGATGATAATTTTCCAAATACGGTGGACGTAGACATAGAAGTGGATGTAGTAGAAAAAATTCGCGAGGTGCAGAGATTTGACGAGACAGTAGACCTGATCGAACAAATCGCTCGTGATGTAGAAAAAGTACAAAAGATTTTAAAATAAAAAATACCCCGCGCCTGTGGCGCGGGGTATTTTTTATTCTGTACATGCACCGTTTGAGTTTACATTTACAAGATTGAACATTTGGATACACAAGTCATCGATATTCTTTTTATATTTGAATACATGATCTTCACCTGCGTAGGGGATGAAAGTAACATTCTTGCCTGCATCTTTTAATTTTCCATATAGTAGATCAGCTTGCCATGGTGGTATAGTGCGATCACTCTGTCCTTGAACTAGAAATATTTTTTGATTACCAATATTTCGAATTTTATTTATGATTGAGGCTTGATCGTATTGAGATCTATTGTTTGTATCTGGTAATCCCCCGAACTGCACATTGAATATAGAAGTCTTCATTTTGATTAGCAAACTTTCCCAATCTGTCACGCCATTGATAGACATGATACTACGGAATTTTTCTGGATGCTCAGCTAGAGTTTTTAGTGATAGGTATCCACCATAGCTATTTCCAGCCATATACACATCATTCACATTGTATCTAGATTTGATATTGTCTATTGAATTTATTACATCATTCACATCACCACGTCCGACCTCACCTTTTAATCTCTCTGAATATTCTGTGCCGAATCCTAGACTACCTCTATAATCTAGCTTTAAAACTATCACACCACTCCCCGATAGCTTTTGTAAAATCTCATCGTATATACCATAGCTGTGGAATGAGTGGTATCCGAGCCCAGCTTGCCTGTATGGGCCTCCGTGGAGCCATACGAGCAGAGGGTGGGGCACAGACATGTCCGATGGAGTCATAATTATTCCGTTTAAATCTCCAATTTTTATTTCATGCTCATTATCTAGATTTGCTGTTTTTTGTATTCCTGGAATATTGAATTTTTTTACTATGCCACTCTTTGTGTCATACATAGCTGGGCCATAACCTTTTTGTTCTAGGTTGTAGAATGCTATGTATTTACCAATTTTATATAGTGGTCCAGTATGTGCTGCTATACCACTATCTATTTTTATCTCTGCCTGTTTTGATATGTTGTATTTATATAATGACCATTTGTATGGATCTGCTTTTGTATTTGCTATGTAATAGATTGTATTTGAATCTGTAACAATAAAATTATTTATATTGAGTGTGTTACTCTTCAATTCTTTGATTCTTGGATTGTTTGTTTGATTACCAGATGCTTCTACTATATATAGCTGCATGGATCCAGATTTATCATCTACATATACGACTTGATTTGAATTTGGAATAAAATCAAATAATTTTCTCGCATCAGTGATACTGTCCCAGTACGATAATTGCTTGCTGATTGTGTATGTTTTTTTATTTTTGATATTTTCAAATACAAAAGTCCTAGTCCCATTTGTTTTATTAAGAGTACCAAGGTAATAGGCAAGGATATTTTTTGAAGGGGATAGTGTTATATAATCTGCTTTAATCTTTGATAGTATTTTTGTTGTCTTGCTTGGTATAGCTATACTCCCTGGTTTTCCTAGGGAGATATTATTTTTTTGGTCACATGAAAAGTCTGCGAGTGAACATAGATAATTTGTCTTTGTATTTACTCCATAATATTGAATAAAAATATCTTTAGAATTCCATCCATTTATATTCCCATAATTGATTGATATCGCATATGTAGTATGTGTTGAAAATAATATTAATATTATTATTAAATATTTGAAGTATCTCATACATATATAGTATAGTATGTGTATGGATACGACAAGAGAAAAGGAAATAGTACTCGTTCAAATATTTTATTTGTTTCTTTTACCTATATTTTTATTATATTTTCATATAATACCTGGATCTTATAGGTTTATAATATTGGCATCTGTGGCCCTCATGTTGATGGGAATTATTCACAAATCACAGTGGACACTATCTGATATTGGTTTCAAGAAAGATTGGAAATCTGATTTGAAGGTTTACTTTCTTTTTACCGTCGGAGGTTTGTTTTTCTTGTATTGGCTAGCTAGTATTGTTCCACATAGCCCATTTCTCGATTGGGATGATAATAAAAAATTCCTAATACTATTTGCTCCTATCAGTATTCTTCAAGAAGTTATTTTTCGAGGAATACTGATTAAGATGCTCTTGAAAGCTTTCAATCGAATTGAGATCGTTATTCTAATCAATGCTGTAGTGTTTACTCTGATGCATGTCATTTATCTTAATGCCATCTTTGTCCTGCCACTTACATTTATCGCAGGCGTGGCGTTTGCTTGGATGTATATTTATAAGCCCAATATTGTTCTGATTTCTATTAGTCATACTATCTTGAATTTTGTAGCTATGATATTGGGATTTTTTATTATTAGGTAGCTTTTTAGAATAAAAGGGCATATACTAATTTTATGAATGCAGATGAACATCGGTCAGAAAATACTAGACCTTCCTGGGATGAATATTTTATAAAACTTACCGAGATTGTGGGTACTCGTGGTACTTGTGATCGTGGGTATGCTGGATGCGTCATCGTAAAAGACAAGAGAATATTGTCTACTGGATATGTAGGCGCACCTATGGGTCTACCGCATTGTAATGAAGTAGGACACGAGATGCATACAGTCAGACAGGAAGATGGCACTGAATCTCGTCATTGTATACGTACTGCACATGCCGAGCAGAATGCTATAAATAATGCTGCACGAGTAGGGGTAGCTATCGATGGTGCGACTGTATACTGCAAGATGATACCATGCTACAAATGTGCACAGAGTATTATCAACTCTGGTATCGTGCGAGTCGTAGCTATGAAGGATTACCACGGTGCGACTAGGACAAAAGAAATATTTGCCCAATGTGGAATGCAATACGAAATCCTAGGGGAAATGGAGGTTTATAAAGATATGTAATATAATCACTATATGGTAGAACTCAAAGATTTACAAAAGGAGGTAATGCGAAATAAGGTAGAAAAAGGTTTTAATACCACAGATATGGCTCTGGACTTTTGTCGAGCGCACGAGGAACTTTCAGAGGCATTTTCTAAATTTAATAAAAATCAAGAAGGTGTCGCCGAAGAACTAGCAGACGTAATGATTTTTATTCTGGGTATGTGCGAAAATCTTGGATATGACCTAGAGGCAGAACTAGTGAGAAAAATTGAAATAAACAAAAATAGAAAATACATAAAAACTAAATCACCAGACGGTAAGGATATATTTATCAGAGAAAAGACAGATATCGATCCATAAGAAATAAAAACACCCCGACAATTGTCGGGGTGTTTTTATTTCTTTTTGTAAACGGAAAATCTGTATGGTGGGTCATTTTCAAAATGTTCTTCACTTGATATCCCCCCCCATTCAGTACTCTTTATTTCAGGAAAAAAAGTATCAGCATCAAATTCTTTTTCAACATGAGTCACATACAATTTATCTGCAAAGGGTAGAGTTTGTTTGTATACCTCACCTCCACCGATTATGAATACTTCATCTTCATACTTACATGCATCCAATGCTTTGATTAATGAATTCACGACTTCAGTACCTTCGTGTGTATATGATGCATCACGAGTGATTATTATGTTGCGGCGATTAGGAAGTGGACGACCTATCGATTCAAAAGTCTTGCGACCCATGATTATAGTATGACCAGAAGTTATTTCTTTAAAATGCTTAAGGTCATCTGGTATATTCCATAGTAAGGTATTGTCTTTTCCTATAGCATTATTTTTTGATATGGCTACGATTATTGATGTGATCATAATTATACTGCGATTGGTGCACGTATCGCTTCATGTGGATTGTATTCGACCAATTCAAAATCATTAATAGTAAAATCTTCAATATTTTTAATCTCTTTATTCAGGATCATTTTTGGCATTGGACGTAGGTCATTTTTTCTAGATAATTGTATGTCTACTTGATCCATGTGATTGTTGTATAGATGTACATCTCCTCCAGTCCATACGAATTCTCCAGGTTCTAGTCCTGTGACTTGAGCTATCATCATGATCAATATTGAATAAGATGCGATATTGAATGGCACACCTAGGAATGTATCACAACTTCTCTGGTACAGCTGGCAAGAAAGTTTTCCGTTGGATACATAGAATTGAAATAGACAGTGGCAAGGTGGGAGCCCGGCTTTTGCCATCTCGTCGATATCAGCTACATTCCATGCAGATACTATCATTCTCCTGTCGTTTGGATTTTTCTTTAGCTGCTCGATTACGTTTTTTAATTGATCTATATGTCCACCACCAGGTGTGGGCCAGTTGCGCCATTGATATCCATATATCGGTCCGAGGTTTCCGTAATCTTTTGCAAAATTTTCATCATTTTTTATTTTTTCAATGAATTCTTTTATTCCGGTATTCCACTCATCACTACATGTAGGGGGGACTTGGATATTGTTTCGGATTAAGTATGCCTTGTATGGCCACTCATCCCAAATGTGAACATTGTTTTCTGCGAGGTATTTTAGATTGCTATCTCCTCGTACAAACCATATCAATTCGTGGATTATTGCTTTGATAGGAACTTTTTTTGTTGTGAGTAATGGGAATCCTTTTGATAAATCAAAGCGCATTTGATGACCAAAGATAGATAGTGTACCAGTACCTGTACGGTCACCCTTTTGGGATCCCTCATTTTTAATTCTTTCTATTAGATCTAGATATATATTATCTACATGATATTTGTCCATGGATATATTGTACGTTTTTTATGTATGTAGCACCACTCTTGACGATTTCTTATTTTAGGCGTACATTCAATGTAAATAATACCTACTATGAAAAATAAAATAATTTTTGCCAGTAACTTTTTGATGCAAATATGCTGGATGATACCACTATTCATAGTGCTATCATATACAAAGAATCAGAATACTTTGCACTCTAAATCAAATGGAGAGTACCGTACCGATAGTCTGTATGTGCCACCTTGCGAGCATCCTGCCTATATGGGTGGATGCGAAAATGACACACTACATATTGTATTTTTTAAATCAATGGGTAGAAAAATTTGCATATCTGTTTTTATTAAAAATGTACAGACAAATTTTCAGCGATTTGTTAAAGATACTTGTTGCCGAGATTCTTTGTTTTATACATTTTTAAATAAAGGAATAACAAAATACGAATGTGTAAGGCTAGTTCATTCTTTGTATGATTGTAAAGATAGCTTGCTGTCTAAAAAGGTTGTTATCTTTTACAATAAAGATTTTGTGCAATCGAACTTTTATTAAAGCCAATATTTATATTATAAGTATTGGCTTTTGCTTGACCTAATTAAATTTAAGTGGTAGATTAAAAGAAAAATTTAATAAATATACAAATGAAGATAGATGAAAAATGCGCACAAACGCTTGTTGATAATTTTTTTAAGTCTTATTTAAATAGATTAAAAGAAGAAGGATTAATCAATAGATTTGAAATTATTGTTGTAGGTGATACACCAATCATAATAGTGACCTGTTATTTTGATTACAAAGAAGATCCTTTTAAAAAAAGAACTCCGCGTAATATCCGAAAAGAGCTTTATGCCAAGGTGATTCTTTCAACACAGAAAAATTTTGATTTTGATACTAAATATTCTTTTGTGGAGGATGATCCAGGATTTGACTGGTTTAGATTAAAGGTCATAAAAAAAATTAAGGAAAGGAGCTGCGGAGAATCTGCAGAAAATAGAGCAATATCTTTGATGCAAGAATTAAAATCTGAGGGTCGCTGTGGAATTGTTCACGTATATAAAAGCGGGGAGTATTCAGATAATAATTTAAAATTGGATGTAATTCTTGTAATTGAAAAGAAAATGCCAAAAGTTTTTTTTGATGAGAGAAATGAAAGATTTACAATTGGATTTAATGTCAAATCTTCTATAGAAGGCCAGAAAAATCATATTGAAAAAAATAAACATATTCCATCTCTGTGTTTGGATAAAAATCTAAGCGATGAGGAAATTAAAAAAAATGCAAAAGAGCTTATTATCCATTCTTTGATTTATCTTCATACTAAATTCACTGGATCTTTATTGGATAAAATGCCTGAGTATAATTTTTCAGATTCATTGAAATTTATTCTGACAAAGTCCAAACAGAAAATTCATAAATAAATAAAAAGCCTATATTACACCAAGTAATATAGGCTTTTTTCTTTATCTGGATGCTGTGATAGAATACCTATATTAATCTCTAATTTTTTTAATCTATATGGCAATGAAAGACAAACAGGTAGAAAAACTTATTAAGGCAGAGGACAAGCGTCAGAAGAGTGTTGTTAATTTGATCGCTTCAGAGAACTATGTATCTCGGGATGTCCTCGCAGCATTGGGCTCAACTTTGACTAATAAATACGCCGAGGGGTATCCAGGACGCCGATACTATGGTGGTAATGAGATCATAGATAAGGTAGAGCAACTATGTATAGATCGAGCACTCAAACTTTTTAAATTAAAAAATACAGACTGGCATGTGAATGCACAGCTACTATCTGGATCTCCTGCAAACTTTGCACTTTACTCTGCACTCGTACCACTAGGAGAGAAAATCATGGGTATGAAGCTGACATCTGGTGGGCACCTCACACATGGGCACCCACTATCTATGACCGGCAAGCTTTGGAAGCCTGTGCAATTCGAACTCGGTGGAGAAAGTGAAGTGATAGATTATGATGCATTGATGGAGATAGCAAAGAAAGAAAAGCCGGCGATAATAGTCGCAGGATTCACTGCATACCCACGTACTGTGGACTTCAAAAAATTCCGAGAAATCGCAGATGCATGCGGAGCGATACTGCACGTAGACATGTCACATTTTGCGGGGCTCGTAGCTGGTGGGGCATACCCATCACCATTCCCACACGCTGACTCTGTGATGACTACTACTCATAAATCTCTCCGTGGCCCAAGACAAGCACTCCTCTTTGTGAAAAAAGATGAAAGAGGTTTTGACAAGAAACTCGACAAGATGGTCATCCCTGGACTCTTTGGTGGTCCGCACGAGAACAATATTGCTGCCGTTGCGATAGCGTTGAACGAGGCCTCAAAACCAGAATTCAAAAAATATGCAAAGCAAGTAGTAAAGAATGCGCAGACTCTTGCAAAAGAACTCAAAAAACTCGGCTGGCATATCATCTCTGGGGGCACAGATTCACATTTGATATTGATGGATACATGGATGGATGGTGCTGGAGTATCCGGTAGTGATGCGAGCAAGAAACTCGAAAAAGCAGGTATCATCGTGAATATGAATACTATCCCTGGCGACAAGCGCTCTGTCATGGATCCATCTGGTATCCGCCTCGGTACTTGTGCAGAGACTACTCGTGGAAGAAAGGAGAAGGATATGATCAAGATTGCCCAAAAGATGGATAAGATTTTAAGAGGAAAATAATTTATGAAAATATATTTCTCAGGGTCAATACGTGGAGGGAGGGGGCATCAAGCTTGGTATGATTATATTGTAAAACAGATTTCCAATTATGGAGAGGTTCTTTCTGAGTTTGTGGCAGACAAGAGTCTGACTAGTTATGGAACTTCAAATATGACTGATGAAGAGATATACAATAGGGATGTGAGATTGATAGAAGAGTGCGATATTGTCATCGCAGATGTCACCAATCCATCTCTTGGGGTGGGGTACGAAATAGCCTACGCAGAAAAGATAAATAAAAAGATTTATTGTCTGTATTTAAAATCTGATAATAAAAAAATATCTGCAATGATCTCTGGCAATAAAAATTGTGAAATATATCCATATACATCTGAATCTGAAATAACAGAAATTATAAAAAATATTTTTGATAAATAAAATGAAAAAAATAAAAGGAAAACTAATCGTTATAGATGGTACAGATGGTAGTGGTAAGGCTACTCAGGTGGATTTATTGATGAAGAGGTTGAAGGGGGATGGATATATAGTAAAGACAGTAGACTTCCCTGAATACTATAAAAACTTTTTTGGGGGATTCATCGCGAACTGCCTAAAAGACCAATCGTACAACTGGGTAAATATTCATCCACAAATAGCATCTATCGTATATGCTGCAGACAGATGGGAATCAAAAGATCAAATAGAAGAATGGCTAAACAAGGGGTATATCGTCATCGCCAATAGATATGTCAGTGCAAATCAGATTCACCAAGGGGGTAAAATACACGACGCAAAAAAGAGAAAAGAATTTCTTCGGTGGTTAGACGATATGGAGTATCGAGTGTTCGGTATCCCTCGACCAGATGTAGTATTTTATTTAGAAGTCCCAATAAAATTCACACAGAAGTTGATGCTAGAGCGCGACAAAAATAATTCAAGAGAATATTTAGGTAATAAAAAAGATGTACACGAAAATGATGAAAAGTTTTTAGAAAATTCTCGCAAGAGTGCTTTGAAGCTAATCAATGAATTGAATAACTTTATAAAAGTTTCTTGTGTGGCTGGTACCAAGATGCGCGAGAGGGAAGATATACACAATTACGTATATGTGGAATCCATAAAATTACTTCCAAAAATAAAAAAGACAAAAACTAAATAACAAAAAGCCTCTTTCTTAAGAGGCTTTTTGTTTGTATTTTAATGTGTATAATTAAAATACAATGAAAATAAAAATTAAAAAATTAAAAGAGGATGCAAAATTGCCAAAGTATGCAAATCCTGGTGATGTAGGTATGGATATGTATGCGATGGAGACTGCGACTATCCCTCCGATGGGGCACTATATGTTTTGGCACGGTTTTGCATTGGAATTCCCAGAGGGATATGCAGCGATAGTGAAGGACAAGAGTAGTATTTCAAAAGCATATCTCCATACGATGGGTGGGGTATTTGATGCAGGATATCGTGGTGAATACAATACACACTTAGTCAATCTAGGTAGCGAGCCGTATACTGTAGAAGAGGGTGACAAGGTAGCCCAGTTGATCATTTACCCTGTAGCTATTGCGGAATTAGAGGAAGTTGATATATTGAGTGAGTCAGTCCGTGGGGATGGGGCATTCGGTAGTACTGGAAAGAAGTAGGAGAACCTCTCCCTAACCCTCTCCTTGGTAAGGTAGAGGGGAAATACAAATACAATGAACATAAAAACACAAATACAAAATATAATATTAGAAGCACTAAAGAATCTCGGCATCGAGGCGAGTGCTATTACTCTGGAACATCCTGCAGATTTGAATAATGGCGACTATTCTACAAATGTAGCCATGGCCTACGCAAAGCAATCTAGCAAGAATCCTCGTGCACTAGCAGACGAGATAAAGTCTGAGATCGAAAAGAATCTTCCAAAAGAAATTTCAAAAATCGAAGTAGCAGGAGCTGGATTTATCAACTTCTACTTATCACATGATTTTTTTGTGGATAGTATAAAAGATATTTTGAATAAAGGTGAAAACTGGGGGAAAAATGATTTATCTAATGGCAAAAAAATAATGGTGGAGTATACAGACCCGAATCCATTCAAGCCATTCCATATTGGACATCTGATGACAAATGCTATTGGTGAGTCTATCTCTCGTATCGTAGAATTCTCTGGTGCAAAGACAGTCCGTGCAAACTATCAGGGCGATGTAGGCCTGCACGTAGCAAAAGCAATTTGGGGAATGATGAAAAATCCAGAAAGAGATCAAGAAAATGAACAAGTCTCTTATTTAGCCTCATATATTGGCAATTGTTATGCCAAAGGCAGTGATGCATATGACAACGATGAAAATTCCAAAAAAGAAATAGATGCTATTAATAAAAAGGTATACGACAAGAGCGATGAGGAAATAAATAAAATATACGCATGGGGTAGAGAAGTTACACTTCTAGCTTTCGAAGAAATATATTCATTACTAGGTACAAAGTTCAATCACTATTTCTTTGAATCTATTATGGCTCCAATCGGTGAAAAGATCGTCCGAGCAAATACTCCAAATGTATTCGAGGAATCTGATGGCGCGATAGTATTCAAGGCAGATAAATATAATCCAAAATTGCACACTCGAGTATTCATCACGAGCAGTGGCCTACCACTATACGAGACAAAGGAGATCGGTCTGACGATGACAAAATTTGAGACTGAATCAGATCTTGATTTATCTATTGTGACTACTGCTATCGAGCAGGGTGAATATATGAAGGTAGTCCAGCAGGCAATATCACTGATGCATCCAGAACTTGAGAAAAAGATGAAGCATATCACTCATGGCATGATGCGCCTCGCTTCTGGCAAGATGTCTTCTCGCAAGGGTAACGTAGTCACTGGCGAATCACTACTACGAGATTCTATGGACGTAGTACACGAAAAGGTGGCCGAACGAGATCTGTCTTCGGATGAAAAAGAAAACATCGCTCAGACAGTGGGTGTAGCTGCACTAAAATATTCAATTCTTCGTTCATCTCTTGGATCAGACATTGTTTATGATTTTGAAAAATCTATTTCTTTTGATGGAGATTCTGGTCCATATCTGCAGTACACAGCAGTACGTGCAAATGGTATCCACAAGAAAGCCGATGGCGATGGCATAACTGCAGCGTATACAGATATACCAACTGACATCACAGTATTAGAAAAAAATCTATACAGATTCCCAGAGGTTGTGGCATATGCATATGAGCAACTCGAACCTCATCATATCGCTACCTATCTGACCGAGCTCGCATCTGCATTCAACTCTTTTTATGGTAATACTGTCATAGCGAACAAGAATGATCCATATGCACCGTATCGTGTGGCTCTCGTATCTGCATTCCACACTACAATGCAAAATGGCCTGTATCTCCTAGGCATAAAAACTCCAGAAAAAATGTAATAAAAAAGCAAATGAAAATCTTGCTTTTTTAGTGTTTTATGGTTATTCTGTATATACAGATGTTGAAGGGGCTATCACCCTGGAGTCTTGGGAAGAAATCCTTTAAAAATGGACGTAGAACCCAGTAAATGAGAAGTAAGCAAGGTGGTACCGCGGTAAAAATCGCCCTTGGAATGCAATCGTAGGATTGTTATTCAAGGGCGATTTTTAATTTAATATTATTAAGATAACACTTCGCAAATTATATTCATTTCTCGGGTCCTCTGATCTCCTCGTGATTACACGAGGCCAGACCGTTCGAAAAGAAAATAATTTGCTCCGTAAAAAATCATGGAAGACAAAAATACAAAATCACAAAATGCAGAACGCGAGGAAAAAGTTTTAAAATTCTGGGAAGAGAATAAAATTTTTCAAAAGAGTCTGGACAAAGAAAAAAATAAAGGGGAGTTCGTATTCTACGAGGGTCCTCCTACTGCCAATGGCAAGCCAGGTATTCATCATCTCGAAGCTCGTGCTTTCAAGGATGCTATTCCTCGATACAAGACAATGCAAGGCTTCCATGTCAGGCGTAAGGGTGGCTGGGATACTCATGGTCTGCCAGTAGAGCTACAAGTAGAAAAGAAATTGGGACTCAACTCAAAAAAAGCGATTGAGGATTTTGGAATTGCAAAGTTCAATACAGAGTGTAAAGCTAGTGTCTGGGAATATCTCGATATCTGGAATCGTTTTACAAAGAGAATAGGCTACTGGGTGGATCAAGAGAATCCTTATGTAACCTATGACAATAAATATATTGAATCAGTATGGAATGTATTGGGTGAAGTAGAGAAGAAAGATTTACTCTACAAGGATTACAGAATAGTACCTTGGTGTCCACGTTGTGGTACTGCATTATCTTCGCATGAGCTTGCGCAAGGGTATGAAGATGTAAAAGATTTGTCTGTGACTGCGAAATTTCGCCTGTTTCCTACGCAGAAGGCACACCCTCACTTTAACGCGAGTACGCTAACCCGTTCGGATGTGTCTTCTGCTCCGGAGACATACATCCTAGCTTGGACTACTACTCCATGGACACTACCAGGCAATGTAGCTCTGGCTGTAGGTTCTGATATTGATTATGTAAAAATAAAATTAGCAGAAAGTTTTTTAATTTTAGCAAAGGAGAGACTCTCAGTAGTGGAAGGTGAATATGAGATAGTAGGTGAGATGAAGGGTAGTGAATTGGTCGGCCTAGAATACGAACCATTATATCCATATCTACGCGACAATCTTCCAGAGAGTGAAAAAGCTAAATTAGAAAAAGCATTCAAGGTGTATGCTGCTGATTTCGTGACGACTACAGATGGTACAGGTGTAGTACACACAGCTGTGATGTATGGTCAGGACGACTTTGAACTCGGAACAAAGCTAGGTCTTCCAAAATTCCACATCGTAGGACTAGACGGTAGATTCGTACTAGGTACAGGTCCATTTGAGGGTCGCTTTGTAAAAGATGAAGATGTAGCTGTCGATGTGATCAAGGATCTCGCAGGACGAGGACTACTATTCAAGAAAGAAAAATACGAGCACTCATATCCTCACTGTTGGCGATGCAAGACACCGCTCATATACTACGCGCGCGATTCTTGGTATATACGCATGTCATCTCTACGTGTAGAATTGCTCGAAGAAAATAAAGATATAAAATGGGAGCCATCACATATCCGTGAGGGTCGCTTTGGAGAGTGGCTACGCGAGATCAAGGACTGGGCAATATCTCGCGAGAGATACTGGGGTACACCGTTGCCAATCTGGGTAAATGAGGAGAATGGTGATCGTATGGTGATAAATTCTGTAGATGATATCCGTGCACATACAAAAAAATCTGGTAATAAATATTTTGTCATGCGTCATGGAGAAGCTGCTCATAATCTCGGAGGCCTCATCTCTGATGATGCAAATGCACCGGATCATCTGACTGATCTTGGTCGCGAGCAAGTAGTGAAGTCAGCACAAGATTTTAAAGATAAAAAAATTGATTTGATTTTTGCTTCGCCTTTTATTCGCACAGAAGAGACTACAGATATAATATGTAGTGAATTAGGATTGAGTAAAGACTCTATTGTGATAGATGATAGACTCCATGAATTCAAAGTGGGAAATAAAGATATAACTACATGGAAGCAATACCACGAGGCGCTACCAAAGACGGTAGAGAATTTTACCTTTGCATATCCAGATGGTGAGTCATACCAAGATATGAAAAATCGCGTTATGGATTTTATCTATGACATAGAATCAAAATATCAAAATAAAAACATTGTGATAGTCACTCATGGTGGACCTTCATGGATACTGTCTGCTGGTGCACGTGGTCATAATTCTGATGAGGCTCTATCTATGATTCGTGATAGAAAAGATTTCCATTATTTAGGTAATGCTGAATATTATGAATTGAATTTTTCCCCACTACCACATGACAGTACATATACATTGGATCTGCATCGTCCATATATCGACGAAGTTGTATTGGAAAAAGATGGTGCAAGATATACTCGCGTAAAGGAGGTGATGGATGTATGGTTCGACTCTGGCTGTATGCCTTTTGCTCAGGATCATTATCCATTTGAGAATCGTGATTTGATCGATGGTCCGGGGTATCCTGCAGACTATATCTGTGAGGCAATAGATCAGACTCGTGGATGGTTCTATACATTACACGCAGTGGGTATATTGATGGGCAAAGGACGAGCATACAAGAATGTGATATGTCTTGGTCATATACTAGATGCACAGGGAAAAAAGATGAGTAAATCACTAGGCAACATAGTAGACCCATGGACTATGATGGAAAAGTACGGAGTGGATACTCTACGTCTGTGGATGTACTCTGTGAATCAGCCAGGTGAGTCAAAAAACTTTGATGAAAAAACTGTAGCGGAATTGCACAGCAAAGTATTCGGGCTCTACTACAATGTCCTTTCTTTCTATGAACTATATCGTGATACAAAATTAGAGAATGTGAATCGTGCAGATATAAAGTCAGATAATGTGTTGGATCAATGGATCCTAGCACAGCTAGATGTTCTCGTGAATACGACGACTATCAATATGGACAATTACAAATTGCTCGAGCCAGTGCGTGCTATGCGTGCATTCATGGATGATCTTTCTACTTGGTATCTACGCCGTTCCCGCGAGAGAATAAAGGATGGCGAAGAGAATGCAAAGCAGACTCTATATGTCGTATTGAAAACTCTCGCACAGATCATGGCACCATTCGCACCATTTACAGCCGAGGATGTATGGCAAAAATTAAAGACTGATGCGGATGTAGAATCCGTCCATCTTTCTGTTTGGCCAGAGAATGCTGACACAGAAGGGGGAGAAAAAATATTATCTGACATGCAGCAAGTTCGTGATGTAGTTACACTTGGATTACAACAAAGACAAAAAGCTGGCATTCCAGTTCGTCAGCCACTTTCAAAAATTACAGTAAAAGTATTAAAATTTGAAGATTCATATATTGAAATATTGAAAGACGAATTGAATGTAAAGAGTGTATCCTTTGATGATCTAATGGAGACAGAAGTATTTCTTGATACAGAGATAAATGCAGAGCTTAAAAAGGAGGGTCAATATCGTGAATTAGTCCGTGCAGTTCAAGATTTGAGAAAGAAGACTGGCCTCATGCCTGCTGATGTAGTGACTCTATTTGTACAGTGTGGTGACGTCGAGAAAGATATTATAAATACATGGCTATCAGAATTCCAAAAGACTACTGGGGTAAAGGACGTAGTATGGGGCGATACATCTGGCGATGAAGTAAAAATTGGAGATTTGGTGTTCGTAGTTAAAATCGAGAAATAAAATACAAAATCCCAAAGTTTAGACTTTGGGATTTTGTATTTTTATGGATACCGATATGTATGGTAAACTGAATATATGAATACAGAATACTCCGCAGGAGTCATACTAATACTAAAAAAACAAGGCCAAGAAAATAGATTCTTATTGGTAAAGCAACTATCTAATAATTGGAGTTTTCCCAAGGGGCATATAGAAGCGGGGGAAGATTCCAAGGCAGCATCTATCCGTGAACTCCAAGAAGAGACTGGTATTACTGATATAGAATTTTTAGATTTTCCTCCTTTGTTTGAAGAATATGATTTCAATCGCAGTGGTGACGTTCATCACAAGGTAAATGAATATTTTATCGCATATTCAAATCAAGAAGACGTAAAAATTCAAGAGGGAGAGATTGTCGAATACAAATGGGCCACATATACTGAAGCTTTTGGAACATTTACTTTTGATGATCAGAGAGTTGCATTAAAAAAAGCAAAAGAATACTTAGATAGTTTAGATAAAAAATAAAATTTATGAAGATAAAAAAACTTGGACATTGTTGTTTTGTGGCAGAACCGCGCACGGGGGTACGGATTATGACTGATCCTGGTCATCCAGATTTTAGTGGGGATTATTTAACGGAGTCAAATCTCTCAGCTATTTTGATTACCCATGAACACGCAGATCATCTGCATGTAGAATCACTTAAAAAAGTTCTGGAAAATAATCCCGATGCAATTGTGATCACAAATACATCTGTTGGAAAAATATTGGACGCAGAAAATATTCCACATACTATCGTAGAGCAAAGACAAAAATTTGATTTGCATGGTGTAACGATTACAGGCTTTGGAGACCTTCACGCAGAGATATATCTGCTCTTTGGTCGTGTGCAGAACACTGGTTATACTATAGATAATCTATGTTTCCCTGGTGATGCGTTTCACTACCCAGATGTCGAGGTAGATATTCTCGCATTACCTGTTTCAGGTCCCTGGATGGTTATGAAAGATGCTATTGAGTATACAAAGAAAATGAAGCCACGTATTGTATTCCCAGTTCATGATGGAATGATAAAGGATTTTGCTGCTTTTATCTGGAAAATACCAGAGGCACTACTAACTCCAAATGAGATTATGTTTAAAAAATTAGAAATTGGAGTAGAAGAGGATATATAAATGGCACATCATCACATACATCACACACATGGATTCATCATCTCGTCTCGTGCATCCGGCGAGGCGAATAAGATGCTAACTGTTTATACTCGCGAGCTGGGTCTGGTGCATGCGATGGCGCAGGGTATTAGACTTTCTAAATCAAAACTGAGATTTACTCTACAGGATTTTTCTTATGCTAAAGTTGATCTGGTAAAAGGGCGTGATATTTGGCGGGTCACATCAGCTACAAATATATCTTCTTTTCCGTTAGCTCGCGCAAATAGAGATTCGGTTGTATTCATGTCTCGGATGTCGGCACTTGTTGATAGGCTCTGTCGAGGTGAGGAAGGTAATGAGACAGTGTTTGATTCACTAATCCAAGCTTTTACTTTTTTGGATGATGAGAATTTTAGTGCAGAGTCTCGGTCTGCATTGGAACTACATACAGTATTGTCTGTTGTACATGCACTCGGATATGTAGGTGAATCAGATGATATTGTATATTACCTTGGTGGAGATTTTGATCATGATAAAACTAATAAATTATTAAAAGAAAAAAAATCTATAATCTCGCATATCAATCGTGCTTTGCGTGAAAGTGGATTATAAAAGTGTTATAATATTTCTTATGCAAGAAAATGAAAAATTAAACAAGATAGAAGAAGTAAAAAGGAAGCTTTATGATAGGAATACAGTTATTTCTAATCATGATCGTCAAGGTGTTTTACATCAGATTCCTCATCAAAATATATCTGGTAATTGGCAAAATAACGATGGTAATATTATGAAAAAACCTCCACAATCTAAATTTTTTAAATATTTTTTTATAACAACAATTGTATTTTTTATATTTGCTATTTTTTTTGCTGTTTATATGTTTATGCAGGGTTCAACTTCAGTATCAAATGATAATATAGATATCTCTGTATTAGGTAATTCATTTACAGAAGGCGGCAAGGAACTACAACTACAAGTTGAAGTAGTAAATAAGAATAAGTCTGATTTAGAGCTTTCAAATCTGATTGTAGAGTATCCGCGTGGTGCAAGTGATGATGCTACGGATGTAATGCGATTACCTCGCGAGAATATAGGCACTATTCCTGCAGGTGGCAGAGCTACAAAAATATTTAAGGTTACATTATACGGAGACCAGGGGTCTGTACGTAATGTAAATATTAAGCTAGAATATCACCCAGCAGGATCTAATGCTATTTTTACAAAAGATCAGTCATATCCAGTGACGATAAATTCCTCACCAATCTCATTGCTTGTAGATGCACCAGCTAGTACTAGCGCCAATCAATCCATAACCTTCAAAGTCACAGCTACATTAAACACTACAATACCTCAAGAAGGGGCTGTGTTGACTGTCAGCTATCCCCAAGGCTTTATTTTTGAGAATGCTACACCATCACCTGACAGTTCCAATTATGTTTGGGACCTCTCTGGTTTGACTCAATCTAATCCAATCACTATAGCTATCACAGGTCATATGGTAGGACAGGATGGTGACGAACAAGCATTCCATGTATATGCCGGTACAAAAAAGCCTGGTCAGCAAGCTATTGATGTTGTTTATAATTCATTCCTCCATATTGTAAATATTGTAAAACCATTCCTTGATACAAAAGTCGTTGTGAATGGTAATGATGTAGATGCACCTAGCGTATCTGGTGGTGAAAAAGTTAATGCAGAAATTTTTTGGTCAAATAATTTAAAAACAACAATATCTGATCCTCAGTTAGTTGTAAAATTTTCTGGTAATGCATTAGATAAAAATAAAATTGGATCTGATCAGGGGTTTTATGATTCATTAAATAATCAAATTATTTGGAACAAGAATAGTGCTCAAAATTTCTCTAGTATTTCTCCCGGACAAAGTGGTAGCTTTAGTTTTAACTTTACTCCAATATCTGTTTTAAATTCTGAAGTTAAGATAAGTGATCCTCAAATTGTTATTGAGGTTAGTATTCGTGGGCAGCAAGTAGAATCAGGTAATATTTTTACTAATGTTGATAATTTTTCCAAAAAAGTTGTAAAAATTTCTTCTAATTTTCAGCTTGCAGGTAGTGCAAACTATTTTTCAGGTGAATTACCTCCAAGAGCTGAGAATGAGACTAAATATAAAATAAATTGGATTCTTTCAAATTCATCTAATCCTGTAAAAAATGCCGAAGCAAGAGCTGTGTTACCTGTGTATGTAAAATGGTTAGGGCGCCTGTCTGGTAATGCTGAAAATATTTCTTACAATGAATCTACTCGTGAAGTTATTTGGAAAATAGGAAATGTGAATCCCGATACAGGTTTTGATTCTAATAATCGTGAAGCTGATTTCGTAATTTCCTTAAATCCTTCTGTTTCTCAAATAGGTACAGTCCCTGTATTAACAAAAGACGTGTATTTGATTGGTGATGATAGTTTTACTAAAGAAAAATTAAAATTTATTAGAAAATCTTTGAATACATTTCTTTACAATGATCCAAACTTTAAATCTGGCGATGAACGTGTTATAAAGTAATATATGGATACAAACGATGCTAAATTAATGGAGAAGATAATCTCCCTCTGCAAGCGCCGAGGCTTTATTTATCAAGGGTCAGAGGTCTATGGAGGATTGGCTGGTACTTTTGACTACGGCCCACTAGGTGTAATGCTCAAGAACAATATCAAGGATTCTTGGCGCAAGAAATTCGTATCGTCTCGACATGATATGTACGAGGTAGATGCTGCGATACTGATGAACTCTGCAGTCTGGCAGGCCTCTGGTCATGTAGATACTTTTACAGACCCACTAGTAGAATGTACAAAATGTAAAAAAAGATTCCGTGAAGATCAACTAGCAAAAAAAGGTGAGTGCGATGATTGCGGAGGAGCTACTGGCGAGGCTCGTAATTTCAATATGATGTTCGCTACAAAAATCGGTGCTGTCGAGGATAGCGCTGCTACTGTATATCTACGCCCAGAGACAGCCCAGGGTATGTTTGTAAACTTCAAAAATATTGTAGATTCATTCCATCCAAAGCTACCATTTGGATTAGCACAAATAGGAAAGGCTTTCCGCAATGAGATAACTCCTCGTGATTTTATTTTCCGTGTTCGTGAATTCGAGCAGATGGAAATAGAGTATTTTGTACGACCTGATGATTGGGAAAAGTATTTCAATTATTTTAAAGATGAGATGATTGAATGGATGGAGAGTATCGGTATCGATATGGCACGTCTGCATGAGCTAGAGGTAGAGAAGGGGGATCTGGCTCACTACTCATCTCGCACAGTGGACTTTGAGTTTGATTTTGCATTTGGAAAGAAAGAGCTCTATGGACTAGCTTATCGTACAGATTTCGATCTGAAGAATCACAAGCTGGAATATATAGATGAGGAGGCAAAGGAGAAAATGACACCACATGTGATCGAGCCTACTTTTGGTGTAGATCGTACAGTGCTCGCACTGCTAACATCTGCATATATGGAGGATGAAAAGGAAGGTGAGGTTCGTAGTTATTTGAAATTCGCTCCGCATATGGCACCTGTAGTATGTGCAGTGTCTCCACTATTGAAGAACAAGCCAGAACTCATTGAAAAAGCTCGCATAGTATATGGCACATTAAAGAATGAATTCGGACGAGTAATGTGGGATGACAATGGAAATATTGGAAAGAGATATAGAAGACAAGATGAGATTGGTACACCATGGTGTATAGTCATAGACTTTGATACTCTGACTGATGATACAGTGACTATTCGTGATCGTGATACAGGTACTCAAGAACGATTGCCGATATTAGAACTCGTAGAACATATTAAAGAAAAATTAGGATAAAATTTAAACAAAACCGGCATTAGCCGGTTTTGTTGTTTGTATGTGTTTTTATGATATATTGAATTATATGATGAAAGCAAAAAAGAAAACACTAAAGAATGGATTGAGAGTCGTTACAGTACCAATGAAGGACAATCCGACTGTTACAGTGCTCGTATTGGTAGGTACAGGAAGTGATTATGAATCAAAAGATATAAATGGTATTTCACATTTCCTTGAACATATGTGTTTTAAAGGGACTACAAAACGCCCTACAGCACAGAGTATCTCGTATGAGCTTGATGCCCTAGGATCACAGTACAATGCTTTTACTGACCACGAGATGACTGGGTACTATGCCAAGGCAGATGCAAAGAAATTCAAACAAATTTTTGATGTAGTATCTGATGTTTATTTAAATTCTACATTTCCAGAAACTGAGATAGAAAAAGAGAAAGGTGTGATAATAGAGGAGATAAATATGTATGAGGATATGCCTCAGCGTCATGTTCAGGAACTCTTTGATAAGGCTCTTTATGGAGATCAGCCAGCAGGATGGGGAATCGCTGGTCCAAAAGAAAACATAACAAAAATGAATCGTGATGATTTTGTTAAATACAAAAATGCACATTATGTAGCAGGAAGTACTGTGATAGTTGTTGCAGGAAATATTACTACAGAGCAAGTAGACGCCGAAGTTAAAAAATATTTTGGTGATGTATCTACTGGGGTAAAAGGTAAAAAGAAAAAAACTGTCGATAAACAAAATCAACCAAACGCACTGTTGAAGTACAAAGAGACGGATCAGACTCATTTTGTTTTGGGCGTTCGTACATTTGATATGTTTGATGTACGCAATCCTATATTGTCTGTGCTTTCTAGTATCCTTGGTATCGGTATGAGCTCTAGATTATTTATAAAGCTTCGCGAGGAAATGGGTGTTGCATATTATGTACGCTCTCATAATGATGCCTCATTAGATCGTGGGGTATTCCAGATCTCTGCCGGTGTAAATAATGCTCGCACAAAAGAAGTAATCACTGAGATATTGAAAGAATGCACAAAACTAAAAACTGAATTAGTAAGTGATATAGAATTGAAAAAAGTAAAATCATTCCTTTCTGGAAATATGAAGATGTCGCTAGAAGCCACGGATGATATTGCCAATTATTATGGTACACAAGAATTGCTGAGGGGGGAGATGAAGACTATCGATGAAAAGATAAAAGCTATAGAAAAAGTCACAGCAGCAGATATCAAGAAAATGGCTCAAAAGATTTTTGTGGACAAGAATCTGACTTTAGCTATGATTGGCCCAGATAAAGATGCTAAATCTTTTATTGATTTACTAAAATTTTAAAAACTAAGAAATACACTATAGGATAAAACGGCTTCTATGAAATAGAACTTGCCCTTCCAGGCCAGAATGCGAATGTCTGGTAGTGTATTTCTTTGTTTTTATAGGCATACTTATTGTGGTATAATTAAATAATGTCAGAACATATTACAAAACATGAGATTAGTATCTCGACAAGTACTTTTATACGTATTTGCGTTTTCGGCTTGCTATTATTGGCAGCCTCAAAATTAACAGACTTAATATTGGTTGTTCTTACTTCTATTGTTATCGCATCGTTTATTGAATTCTCTGTAGATAAATTAAAGCCATATATCAAAAATCGCACTCTTGTAGTATTTCTAATATATTCAATCTCTATCGCATTTCTAGTATATCTATTCTCTGTATTCGTACCTGTATTTGTCAGTGAGATGTCTGCACTCGTTACACAGTTGGGTCAATATATTCCTGACAATAGTATTTTGAATACTTTTCAGACTGACACCATCTCTGGTGCTCATAATGTTGTTAATAATATTTCAAAGAATGCCTCACTATCAGACATCATAAAGAGTACTCAGGGCCTGATTGGTACTTTCTCTGGTGGATTCTTTGATGTTGCTGGTTTTGCTTTTGGTAGTGCATTTAATCTTGCATTGATTATGGTCATATCTTTTTATCTTTCTGTAAAAGAAAAAGGAATAGAGAATTTCTTGCGCATTGTGATCCCCGATAGTCATGAGGAATATGCTATATCTCTTTGGTCTCGCACCGAACGTAAGATCGGTCTATGGCTACAGGGGCAGATGCTGCTCGGTCTAATAATCGGAATGCTCGCATATTTGAGTCTGACTATTCTAGGAGTGAACTATTCTCTTGTTCTTGCTATCCTGACTGCTTTGCTTGAACTTATACCACTTGGTATTTATATCGCTATGATTCCTGCTGTCATGTTCGGATTCCTTTCTGGTGGAGTGTCTATGGCTGCTATGAGTTTTATTATTTACTTTATTCTGCATCAATTCGAAACATATCTGATTGCCCCATTGATCATTAAAAAGGTGGTTGGTATTTCTCCTCTAGTTGTGATATTGTCTGTATTAATCGGGTTCACACTAGCAGGATTCTGGGGAGTGATATTGGCTATACCTTGTGCTGTATGTATTCTTGAATTCCTAGATGATTTAGAAAAGAAAAAGATTCTTTCCCGTACGAATTAATATGAACAAAAAACCATTTTATCTGACAACTACATTACCATACGTCAATGCAAACCTTCACATGGGGCATGCATTGGAATTTGTGCGTGCTGATGCGATAGTTCGATATAAGAAATTAAATAATTTTGATGTGTACTTCAATACCGGCACAGATGAGCACGGCATGAAGATTTATGAAAAAGCACAATCCCAAAACCTGACTGCGCAAGAATTTGTAGATCAGAGTTTTAAAAATTTCCGTGAATCTGTGAATATATTTGGATTAGTTGATGATATAAATTTTATCCGTACCACAGACAAAAAGCATGAGAAAATCGCGCAAAGCTTTTGGATGAAGTGTAAAGAAAATGGTTATATCTATAAAAAGAATTATCAGACTAGATACTGCGTAGGATGTGAATCAGAAAAGTCTGATAGTGAACTTGTAAATGGGGAATGTCCAGATCACCCTGGTCGCGCACTCGAGGTTATCGAGGAAGAAAATTACTTTTTCAAGTATAGTGAATTTACTGAAAAGCTTACAGATTTTTATAATTCAAATCCAAATTTTGTAATACCTGATTTTCGCTTTAACGAGATCAAGGCATTCGTATCAAGAGGTCTACAAGACTTCTCTATATCACGTCTTGCTACCAAGATGCCATGGGGAATACCTGTGCCAGATGATAGTGAACATGTGATGTATGTATGGTTCGATGCACTGACTAACTATATCTCGACTCTTGCAGAGGATGGAATAGAGACACTAGACCAATTAGTATCAAATGAAAAGTTCCAAAAATACTGGGTCAATGGTAATCCAACACAATACTGCGGCAAAGATAATCTGCGTTTTCAGAGTGCTATGTGGCAATCAATGCTCATGGCTGCAGGAGTGCCGAATTCAAAACAAATAGTGATCAATGGATTCATCACAGCTGAAGGTGGGTTAAAGATGTCCAAGACATTGGGTAATGTAGTGGACCCGCAGGATATAGTGGCACAATATGGCACTGATGCACTACGCTACTTCCTACTACGTGAAGTGTCTTCATTTGAAGATTCACCTTTTACTATTGAACGATTCAAGGATTCCTATAATAGTGGATTGGCAAATGGACTTGGAAATTTGACGAGTCGTATTATGACATTATCTGAAAGATATATTAAAGATCCTGTTGAAATTTTAAATAAAGATTGGGTTGCTCCTGATTATATTGAGAATATGGAAAAGTTTGATATTCAAAGAGCTTCTCAGATTGTTTGGCATTACATAGCAGAATCTGATAAAAAAATTCAGCAAGATGAACCTTTTAAGGTTGTTAAGATTGACGAAGCGAGAGGAGTTGAAATTATAAAATTTTTAGTTTCTGAGCTATGGAAAATAGCTAATATGCTAAAACCATTTTTACCTGAAACATCTCAAAAAATTAAAGACATTATTTTAGTAAATAAAAAACCAGAGGCTCCACTATTTTTGAGGAAGGATTAAGTATGGAAAAATTTTTTAATAAAACACAAAAATCTCCAGAAAAACTTCAAGCTCAAACAGAAGTTTTTGCAGAGCATGGCATACACCCTCGTATTGAAAGTATAAAAGAGATTAATGAAATGGGGGAAAGGCAGAAGGAGTTTAAAGATAAAAATCCAAACATCGATATTTTGGATTATCCAGAAAATACTCTACCTTTTGCTCGTTATTATAGAGAATTAAACGAACAAGCAACCATGTTAAAACATAGTGATATGTTGGCTGCTATCACTGATATAAATAATTTACCAAAAGATATTCCTAAAGAGCTTGTTTCTCTTATCAAAAATCAATATCCCCAATACCTTACATTTTTACGCAAAGAAAAATCAACCTTAAACAAATTGGTAGAAAAGAATATTGAAACCTATAATAAAAAGTTTAAAGAAATAGTTTCTTCTATAAAAGAACAAATTAAAAATACCGAAGCACAAGATATCTCTTCTTATTTATCAGAAGGAACACAAAATTTTGCCTTTAAAGTAAGCGTTGATGGCTCTGATTTTGTAATTAAGATTCCAAAGGGAGATTTTGCCGTGGAAATGACGGTAGTTAATAAGGAGATTAAAGCCATGATGAGGGGGGCTGATTTATCCAACCTTTCCCATTTACAAGCGTATTCATATCCAGATAATGTTACAGTTTTTAATTATATAGATGGTGTAAATTTTGAGCACCTAAAAAAAGAGGAAAGAAATAAAATAAGTAATCAAACAATACAATTTTTTATAAAAACTATTAAAGAAATGAAAAAAAGAGGAATAAGACCTGATGTTGGAGCTGAAGGAAATTTTATTTTCAATGAAAAAGAAGAAATTATATATATAATTGATTATACTCTTAATGACGGAACAGATACTAATTACAAAAAAAGTAAAAAATTCTGTATTGATTTTTTCGGCGAAGAAAAGAAAAAAATTATTGACAAGTCATTCTCACTATTTTCATGGATTTAAAATACATAGACATACATTCACATGTGAATTTCAAAGCATTCGACGAAGATCGTGATGCTGTTATTCGTCGGGCACTAGATGCGGATACATGGGTGATAAATGTTGGCACTCAGATAGATACTAGTAGGAAGGCGGTAGAGATGGCTCATGAATATGAAGAGGGTGTATATGCCATCATCGGATTGCATCCAATACATACAGGCGCATCATATCATGACGAAAAAGAATTGGGTGAGGGTGGGGTAGAATTCACTTCTCGTGGGGAAATTTTTGATAAGGAAAAATATCTAGAATTACTCCGTGATCCAAAAGTCGTAGCAGTAGGAGAATGTGGACTCGACTACTATCGCTGCACTCCAGAGACTATTCAAAAACAAAAAGAAGCATTCATCGGACAGATCGAGATTGCAAATGAGGTGGGTAAGCCACTGATGCTGCATATAAGAAATAATCCAAACTCAGTCCACCCCGGCTTAGTAGCCACCCCTCAAGAGGGGAATAATCCAGATGCATACATGGACGCACTTGAGATTTTAAAACAATATGCCAAAGTAAAAGGCGACGTGCATTTTTTTGCTGGGTCACCAGATGTAGCCCGTGACTTTGTAGAATTTGGCTTTACTCTATCATTCACAGGAGTGGTCACATTCACTCACGACTACGATGAGGTGATAAGGCAGACTCCGATCGAGATGATCATGACTGAAACGGATTCACCATACGTGAGCCCAAAGCCCTACAGGGGTCGCAGGAATGAGCCTGTATATGTACAGGAAATAACTAAGAAAATTGCCGAGATAAAGGGTCTAGATCCAGAGGTTGTGGCTCAAACTGTCATATCTAACGCTAAAAGAGTATTCAAAATATAGCCTTGCCAAAATAGGGTTTTTCTGCTAATATATGAGGACTGTTTATTTATCCCTGTCCTGAAACGGGGATACAAAGGTCCATAATAGACAGATTTTAAAAGTAGTAATTATAAGCGTATTTTACGCAAAGAATATGGAAAACGAAACAAAAGCTCGCACAGAAGTGTACGAGATAGGTTATCTTATGGTTCCTTCTATCGCAGAAGAGAATCTAGGTGCAGAAGTTACAGCATTCAAGGATTTGTTGACTTCACACGGTGTGACATTTATTTCAGATGAGTACCCTCGTATGATGGAACTAGCATATGAAATGAGTCGCAGTATTATGAACAAGAAGCAAAAATTCTCATACGGATATTTCGGATGGGTAAAATTTGAAGTAAGTACAGATCACACTGTAGCTATCAAAGAGATGATGGATAAGAATGAAATTTTTATCCGTTACCTTATGGTCAAGACTGTTCGTGAGAATACTATGTCACAAAAGCGTGCATACAAAGCTGATGGCCCACGCCGCAAGCCTGCACACACAAAGACAGACGCAGAACAAGCTCCAATCGATGAAGAAGCTGTTGATAAAGAAATCGACGCTCTCGTGTTAGAATAGAGGTATTAGTAACTAGTTGCGAGTTTCTAATGACTAGAGTCTAGAAATTTCTAGAACCTAGAACCTAGAAACTATGCCCTAATTTATATGTATTTAAACAAAGCATTTGTTATCGGAAATTTGACTCGCGATCCAGAGATAAAGGCATTGCCTTCTGGTATCAAAGTATGTAGTTTCTCTGTCGCTACCAATCGTGTCTGGAAAGATGCAAATGGTGCAAAACAAGAAGCTGCTGATTATCACAATATCGTAGTATTCGGACGCCAAGCAGAGACAGTGGCTCAGTACATGAAAAAGGGTAGTCAGGTTATGATTGAAGGAAGAATGCAGACACGAAGCTGGGATGACGCAGGTACTGGTACAAAGAAGTACCGTACAGAAATCATCGCTGATCGAGTGCAATTCGGTTCATCTGGATCACCAGCGAGTGGTACTCCAAGACCATCTACATCAGGGGCATCAGCACCAAAAGATGATTCATCTATGGACAGTATCGAATACCCAGATGATGCAATCAATGTAGAAGATATACCATTTTAATTAACAACTAATTAGTTTCTAGTTTCTAGTTTCTAGTGATAAATAAAATTTCCTAGAACCTAGTCCCTAGAACCTAGTCCCTAATTTTATGAAACAAGACTATTTTAGTTCAAACAACATAAAGCATATCGACTATAAAGATATCGAATTGCTAAAACGTTTTTTGTCTCCAGCTGCAAAGATGATGGCTCGCCGACGCACAAGTGTCACAGCTAAGAATCAACGCAAAGTTGCAGAAGCAGTAAAGCGCGCACGCTTCATGGGCCTACTCCCATACGTTGCAAAGTAATACTCTTACACAAAAAAAACACCCCAGAAATGGGGTGTTTTTTGTATATAAATTATTTCTCTATACCAAGTAATCCGAGGAAGTCTTTTAGTTCTGCTCCTTCTATCTTGCGGTAGTCAGAGTCAGCTATTTTGCCTAACTGGATGTTCATGATACGTGTACGGAATAGGTCCAATACATCGTGGTGTAGAGCCTCACACATGCGTCGTATCTGGCGTTTCTTGCCTTCTGTGAGGATTATCTTGAATGTATCACTTGAGGGCTTGCTGGCCTTTGTATTGCGCCATACCTTACACTTCTTTGTAGTAAATCCATCAATACGTATACCGTTTGCCATCATACCTAAGAATACATCACCAAAGTCCAATCCAAGTTTCACTACGTATTCCTTTTCGTGAATGTATTTAGGGGATAGTAATCTGTCTGTGATGCGTCCATCGTTTGTCATGATTATCAATCCATGAGAATCTTTATCAAGACGTCCGACAGGGAATACTTTGACGGGGAACTTTGTGACTTTTAATATGTCTTTGCATCCACGCTCTGGGTTTGTAGATACTCCACGAGCCTTGTTGTATGCATAGTATACATAATCATTTTTGATGGCGCTCTCACGTACTTCTACCTCGTCGCCTTCGTATACTAGATCGCCTAGCACAGCAGGACGACCATTGATGAGTACGTGGCCTTTCTCGACAAGTGTATCTGCACCCTTACGTGTGGCGTAGTTGTTCAATGCGAGATATCTGTTTATTCTAATGGGATAAGTGAAGTTCATTTTTTGCGTGTTTTAATCTTGGTACATAGTATAGTATCGACAATACAAACAAACCTAGAATTATGAATAAATATTTAAATGGAAAAAATAAAAGTACGGCTGTGCCTAGTAGTGGTGCGATCAGATAGGATAGTGGTGACATGTCTCTGAATATTGATAGCAGATGTGCATCCTCCTCTCTGACATGAGTAAAGAAATACATTTCTGATACTGTCTCTACCATAGCTGCTCCGACTCTAGTCATGCACAATATGAATGCCCAGAATGCGATACTCTTTGTATCTATAAATGTAATAGCTATAGTGGATAGACTCATTATTATCGTACCTACCACTATTGCTGTTCTTTTATGTATTTTATACTTATCAATGATCATTCCTAGTGTCAGTGGTATCACTACGAATGGTGCTAGCATCCATGTGAACATTATTCCGATATTCTCCCATGTGAATCCTAAGTGCTCCACTAGATATATCGGTGTGTAGATGACCATCCATACAAAGAAAAATTGTAATATAAAATTGATTAAATTTATCGATGCTAGGTGATGCTTTTCACGGATGAATTTATATGCCTGGAAAAATGGAACTTTTGAATAACTAGCATCATGAAAAGATGGAACCCAAGATATGAATCCTATCATAGTGATGAGTGCTGTGATAAAAGCAAAAGTATACACAGGTACATATCCATGACCATCACTAGCAAGACGCCCTGTGATAAAAGGTGATATCATCCATGCGATATTGTATACAGTCAGGTATACACCGTGAACTCTGCCGATACTTTTCTTGTCACTAAAGTGCTCGACAAATATATCAATACAAAAGAAAAATAATGTATTAGTGATATTGAACAATACAAAAGCTGTGCCTACTATGTATGGGTTGCTAGAGAATATCATACCAGAAAGACCCAAGACATTCATGAATATGAATGCTAGGGTCAATTTTCTGTTGCCAAAAGATTTTAGGAAGGATGAACTCTGTGATAAGAATACCAACGATATAATAGATGAGACTACGAAGATAAGTCCGACATATTTTTCCGAGATTATTTTAGTTAGAAAACTAGAATTCACATATGCAGAAAGTGCCACATGTAATGAGAATAAAAACGAGAGTATATATGTCTTGTGTATCTTTTTAAGTTTCATAATTTATATTTTTATACAGATAGTAATACTGGTATCACTAGTGGGCGCTTTGCTGTATTCTGGAATAGGAATTTAGAGATATTGTCTCCTAGATTTGTCTTGATCATGTCAAAATTTGCTGGGTGCATACCACGTGTACCATCTTCGATTGTCTTTTTTATTATAAGACGTACTTGATGTAGTAGGTCCTGGTTTTCTTTTAGATAAATGAATCCACGAGAAATGATGTCAGGGGACTTGCGTAGCTTGCCAGTAGTAGCATCGATCGTCGCGATCAATACGAACATACCATCCTGAGCTAGCATCACGCGATCGCGTATCACTACTTCTTGCTCGTCACCTACAGAGAATCCATCTACCATCATTGGTGCTGATGGAGCCTTTTCTTTTCGAACCCCGATCTTTGTACCATTGTCTGTGATTTCAATTAGAGATCCGTTGTCAGGAACTATGATATTTTCTTCTGGCATACCGAGTTCCATAGCTACTTCTCTATGCTTTACTAGCATAGAGTGGTGTCCATGAATTGGGATAAAGAATTTTGGGTGAGTTTTTCTGTGTAGCCATTTTACATCTTCTTGGTTTCCGTGACCTGTGGCATGGATTGTCTCCTCTGAAGTTCTGTAACTGATTATCTTTACACCTTGGCGAGTTAGATTGTCTTTTAGTTTTTGTACGGCAATCTCATTTCCTGGAACAACAGATGATGACAATATGATAGTATCACCTGGCTTGATGCTGAATTTCTTGTGAGTCTTTGTAGCAATACGTCCTAGTGATGCGAATTCTTCACCTTGAGCACCAGTCATCAATACGATGACTTTGTTTGGAGGATAGCTGTCTACTTCTTCGATAGGGATGATAGTACCTTTCTTTGGTTGGAATATTCCGGCCTGTTCACATATCTCTATGTTTGCCTTCATTGATCTTCCATCGAATACTACTTTTTTATCTAGCTCTTCTGCTGTCTCTACAATCTTCATAAGACGAGTGAGGTGTGAAGAAAAGGCTGCGATGATTATTCGTCCAGTACCTTTTTTGATAAGCTTCTTTAGTCCATCGTTCACCCTTGATTCTGGTTGAGAGAATCCTTCGTTTTCAATGTTTGTAGAATCAGTTAGCAGACATAGTACATTTTCTTTATCAAAAAATGCATATTCTTTTTCTTCTTCATCAGATACTACTCCATCTATTTGGTCTAGTTTGTAGTCTCCTGGAGTCACTATTGATCCATATGGAGTCTCAATCACTACTCCCATAGAATCTGGGACTGTGTGAGTCACACCAAAGAATCTGATACGCATTTCTCCTGCGTAGATAACTGTGTCTTTTTCTACTACCTCAGGCTTCAATGCTGGTAGATGGGGGAATTCTTCCTGACGCTTTCTCATCATCAATATTGAGAGATTTCGAGAGTATAGAGTCGGATTGCCGATACGACTCATCACGAGGGGAATACCTCCGATGTGATCAAGGTGACCGTGTGTCACGATCATCGCACGGATTTTATCTTTGCGTTCTTCTAGATATGTAGTGTTTGGAATAATGTAATCGATACCTGGTGTATCTTCTGTCTTGAATTGCATACCAGCATCGATGACGATTATATCGTTACCTATTTCAATTGCTGTCATGTTCTTTCCGATCTCTTCTACTCCTCCGAGTGGAATGATACGTATCACACCTGGTGCTGGTGGAGGAATTATTGTCTGTTTCTTGCCAGTATTTGTTCGTGGAGATTGAGTGTGTGCTGGGGGTGCTGTACGAGGACGGCGACCACCACCATTCTTGTTCCCATATTGATAACTACCACGATTTATTTTCTTGGCATTTGGGTTTGAATTTGTATTTGTATTTGGGTTTGTGTGTGTTGCTGTCTTTTGTGTGTGTTGTGTATGGGGCTTTGCATGGGGAGTACTTGTTGTACTCTTTTGGACTGGAAGATTTGATACCGGCTTATGCGCAGTTCGGATATGCTGTCCTATCTGTCTCATCGGTCGTCCACCTCCTACTGTCTTCCTTGCTCCTTCATACGGCTTTTTCATTTCGTTCATAAAATTTTATACACGTTTGTGTATTTGTTAGTTAATTGTTAATTTTGTTTTTAGTAAATATTTTCCATACATGGTCATTCTTTGCGTACCATGTGTAGATAGACACAAAACGAGTTTGTGACATTGTTAATGTTGGTATTACCATATTTGTGATTTCTGATTTTGTAGCGTAAATATATTGTGGTGAATATATAAATATTGCTGGCATATCACTATTGAATTCTTTTATAAATGATTTATAAATATTTTCTTTGTCACTTGCATCTAGAGTCTTGCTAGCCTTTTCTAATAATGCGTCCACTCTTGGGTTGGAATACATTGCTATATTTAGTCCTGGATCTGTACGCTGTGATGAATGCCAGAATGCATATAGATCAGATTCATGACTCACAACTTGGCCAAAGAATAGGCCTTCGTATTTACGAGCACGGATAAGATTGTTCAGTGCACCCATCTCGTAATTTTTGATTTCTACTCTGATTCCAACTTTTTGCAATTGCTCGGCTATGATATGTGCAGAGCGATCTAGCTCTGTATCATCTCCTGTTGTGATAGAGAATGACAAATTTGATTTTGGTCCTGCCGGGATAGTAGTTGTCTTTTTTACTGTCTTACCTTTTACTTTTGTAGTCGTTGTTACAGTCTTTGCTACTCCACCCTTTGTTCTGTATCCATCATCACCTTTTACCCAGCCTGCATTGTCGAGTATCTTGTTTGCTTCATCGATATCAACACTCGCTATCTCAGTATTTGAATCAGCTAGTATTGTGTCTGGTACAGGATTGTCGATGGTTTTGCCATGGCTGTATAGTACTGTGTCGACTAGTGCTTGTCTGTCTAGTGCTTCGTTTATAGCATTGATTACATTCTGATCTGCAAAAATTTTATTCTCATTTTGATTGAAGAATAATCCAAACATACGAGGTAGGGTAGATGTGTGTATCGCATATCCTGCCTTTACTACCTTCTCTGTATTTTCTGGACTGATTCCACCAGCCTGGTCTATGTCACCAGATATTAGTGCATCTACTAATTCTTTTTCATTTGCAAAAGATACAATATTTATATTTTTAATATGAGGCAATCCGAGTGCAAATTTTTTGAATCTAGATAGTGAATATGATTCTGGCGTACCGTCACTATTCTTTTGAATACTGTCGATCATATATGGACCTGAGCCTACAGCCTTGGTATTGAATCCTGAAAGAGAAAATTCAGTAGAATTTATATTCTTCCAGATATGTAATGGTAGTATTCCTACAGTTGTATTATTTAGGAATGATGCGTAAGGTTGCTTTAATTTAAATGCGATAGTTTTGTCGTCTATCTTTACTGCATCTACACTATCCCATTGAGCTTTGCGTGGGCTCTTGATCAATGGATCCTTTATCTTATCTATAGTGAATATAATATCGTCTACTGTGATTGGTGTTTTGTCATGAAAAATCAATTTACTTTTCAATTTAAAAGTATAAGTCAATCCATCGTCTGATATAGTAGGCATAGATTCTGCAAGATCTGGTATTATACTGCCATCTGGCATTTTTCTCATGAGACCTGAGTATACTAGCGTAGTCATATCTTTATCAGCATTGGATACTGATAGTACTGGATTCACAAGAGCTGGAATACCGATGATACCTTCAGTGATACTACCACCATCTTCTGGTACAGATACCATAAAGTAATTATTTATATGCACAAGTATTATCACTATCGAGATAATAGTGATAACAACTGCAGACACAAAAATACCTAGTTGATTTGGGGTGAGGGTGTTGTACGCGTTTTTAAGTTCTAATCTTTTAGGAATACGAAAAGCTTTTATAAATGAGAAAAATGATTGCATTGTAAAATAGAATAGAAGGGAATATACCCCTACTATATGAGTTTAATAATTAAGTAAACGATTTACTTAACGAGTATTGCAACAAAAGCTGAAGCAGCGAATAGTACGCCTACTATGATGGTAGTTATAAAAAGGAATTTATCGAAACCCCTACGAGTGTGGTATAGAGCACCACTGTCTCCACCTCCAAAAGCACCACCAGACCCTGCGTCTGATTGTTGGAGTAATATAGCAACGACCAAAATAACAGACAGAATAATCTGTATATACGGTAATAGTTTAGCAATAATCGTCATACAGATATACTACCTTATTTGGGGGTAAAATGCAAGAAAAAGAGGGGAAAAGTAGATAAATAAAGGCTGGGTATCCATATTGACAAAATGGTGTTTTGGGTGTATAATATGATTAATAAATTGAGAAAATATGAATAAATTAATCAAAGCGACCTTACTAGGTTGCATTAAAACCCTTAGGGTTATTGCTTTCGTTATTATCGGGTTAGGTTGTGCTGCGTTTATTGTGGCGACCTGCTATGTGGGGTTCCAGATATGGAATCACATGAATGGAGTATTACTTGTAATGAGTGACTCAATGCGCGGAAACTTAATGATTGCCTTGGTATTAACCTCAGCTCCAGTTGCAATCGGAGCAATGGGAGTCATGAGTACCGATGCTATGCTTAAAAAGCTTAAAATAGCTTAAAGCTGAAATTTAAATTAAAAAACGACTATTGAAAATAGCCGTTTTTTTATTGTGCCGGGGAGAAGACTTGAACTTCCATGAGTGTAACCTCGCTTGCTCCTAAGGCAAGTGCGTCTACCAATTTCGCCACCCCGGCATATTTAAATACAAGAATACAATAGCACAAAAAACTAAAATTAAAAACTACGGTCGGATATCTCGGCTTACTGCCGCTGGTATTTTTCAATCTCGTTCCTCAATAATGAAAAATCTTTCGATTCCGCCACAGACGCAAAGTAGTTTGCGTCTTCTAGCGAAAAACTTCGTTTTTCTGAGGCCTAGGGCGGAATCGAACCGCCGTATAAAGATTTTGCAGATCTTTGCCTTACCACTTGGCCACTAGGCCTTCATTACATCATTGTGCCTTTACATACTAACCGTTTTGGAGTAATTCGTCAATTTTTTGACGATTCTTTTCTCCGAGGTCTATCGCTACATCTAGATATGGGATAGGGTGTATCTTGAGTTGCTTCATGATGAATGTACGCATTTCTCCAAGATTTCTCTTTACGAATCCATATGCAGCTTGCTCTTTGT
Organism: Candidatus Nomurabacteria bacterium; assembly: GCA_026396015.1. Classification (GTDB taxonomy): domain Bacteria; phylum Patescibacteriota; class Minisyncoccia; order Phycocordibacterales; family UBA9973; genus UBA8515. The sequence goes on from JAPLXP010000003.1 coordinate 196,360, forward strand.
CTACTGGTAGGGCTGTGATTAGGATCTTTGCATTTCTGCCATCAGATGACATCTCTACTCCGGTTACAGTTATCAATGATGAAATACCACCTTCTTTTTCTATGAAGGTTGCTGCTAGTTCACGTATTCGTGATGTTATTTTTTCGTCTCTATGATTTGCCATATATTATTTGATTACTGTTGTGAATGCTTCTAGTACATCTCCACCAGATATCTCTATCTTGGATTCAACTTGCATTCCACATTCGTTACCTTCTAGAACTTCTTTTGATTTTATTTTACCAGCTTGTAGCTCTACTATCTTGCCACGGCCGATCTCGTTCTCACGACGCATGATACGTACTACACCACCGAGGGTGATGCGTCCTTCTGTGACTCTACCACCGATGACTTGCTTGTCCTTTGTAGCACTAAAAGTCTTCAATATCATAACTTTCCCTGTGACTTCTTGACTCTCTGATCTTGGTCGGCGCTCTTCAACGAGTTCTTTTAGCCAGTCTGTGAGTTTGTAGATGATGTCGAATGTCTGCACATTTACCTTTAGTGTCTCATTCAAATCGCGGGCCCCAGCGTCTAACTTAACTGTGAATCCTACGACAACACTCTCTTTGTCGGAGCTCGCCATCTTCAAATCAGTCTCAGATATTGCACCTACTCCACAAGAAATAATTTTGAATGAAATCTCAGAAGTATTTAGTTTTGACATCTCTTTTTCTAGAGCCTCTGCAGTTCCTGCTACATCTGTCTTTACGATTATCGGAATTACTTTTCCTTCAAATCTTTCTGTTCTTACGTTTGTTTTTTTATTTACCAATTCACGCATTTCAACTTGGAATTTTTCTGCCTCTTTTTTACTTTCAAAAGTATCAAATGTACTGCCAACTTCAGGCATAATATCAAAACCAACAAGACGGATAGGGGATGAAAATGTGGCTTCTTTTATAGGTTTGCCTAGGAAGTTTTCCATGATGCGAGTAGCTACCATAGCATTGCCAGCTACTACGAACATACCGTTTTTAACAGTACCATTCTTGATCAGACAGGTAGCTGTGATTCCACGCTTTGGATCACGATTCGCCTCGATGATGACACCTGATGCACCTAGCTTCTTGTCTCCATTGTATGCGTTCATATCTGCGACGAGGAGGATCATATCTAGGAGTTCTGGGATACCAGTTCCAGCTTTTGCAGAAATTGGCACAAATGGAATATCTCCACCCATACCTTCTAGGTATATACCTTTTTCCACTAGGTCCATCTTTGTCTTTTCGATATTTGCATTTGGCTTGTCCATCTTGTTTATCGCTACGATATATGGGACCTTGCTCTCGATGATTGTATTGTATGCTTCTATTGTCTGAGCTTTTACAGAATCCTCTGCAGACACTACTAGAATAGCGATATCAGCAGCAGATGCTCCACGTGCACGCATTTTAGAAAAAGCCTCGTGACCTGGTGTATCTAGGAATGTGATCTTTTGATCTATACCCAACTCACCCTTGTGTGTGACCTCGTATGCAGATATATGCTGAGTGATTCCTCCAGCTTCTCCATCTACGATGTTTGATTTTCGGATATAGTCAAGAAGAGTCGACTTTCCGTGGTCGACGTGTCCCATGACCACTACTACTGGTGGTCTATTTGTTTGTGTTTTGTTTTCTTGCATATTATTTTGTCTTCTTTAAAACTTCTTTCTCTTCGTCAGAAAGCTCATAATCTGATTTACCATCTTTGATTGGTTTTGCGAATATACTCATACGATCACGAGCATAAAGGCTAGACATTATCACACCGTCTCCCTCATCATTTATAAATGAGATTGCGAACGATTGATTGCTGCCGTGGTCAGGGAATGGATTGAATCGTATTGTCTCTACACCGCGGATAGTCTTCTTCATCTTTTCATCTAGGTGTTCGAGGTGCTTGTTTATCTCTCTCTGGGTGATCTCTAGATTCTCTGTGTGTTTTCCGAGTGTGTACATCACATCCTCGAGGTCTTTTGCTTTTGTTCCCATAAATAACCTCTTTAATCTAATATGCAAGTACGTAATCCATCCGAGGAGGATGACAATAAAAAATGCAAGTATATAGATAAGGATAGTAATACTCATAGATGCTTTGCAGTATACAACAAATAATGATTTTTTACAATGAGAACTTCCTCCCCTGCCAAGGGGAGGACTGAGGTGGGGTTTTGTGCTATAGTGTATGCATAATGTTTCGAAAGAGGAAAATCTATCTAGATTATGCATCTATGACACCTGTAGATAAAAAGGTGGTAAATCTCGTACACGAGGTGAGTAAAAAGGCTACCGACAATCCTAATGCCATCCACTCTGGTGGTGTTTTTGCTCGTAGTATTGTAGAAGATGCACGCAAATCGGTGGCAAAGTCTATCAATGCCCAGAGTGATGAGATATTCTTTTTAGGTTCAGGAACCGAGTCTGATGCATTAGCGATTTTAGGAGTAGTCAGAAATTTAAATAAAAAAGATTTCCTTCCTCATATCGTCACTACAAATATAGAGCACAGTGCAGTACTTGAAAATTGTCGCTTACTTGAAGAACGCAGCGAAGCAGAAGTCACATATGTGAATGTAGAGGAGAATGGAATAGTAGATCCAAAAAAAATCCGTGAGGCGATAAAGGGGAACACTGTCCTCGTATCTGTGATGTATGCCAACAATGAGATAGGTACAATACAGCCTATTCGTGAAATTGCAAAAGAAATCAGACATTATAAGAAACACAACGGGAATATGCACGAATTATTCGCGCTTTACCCGCAAGCGGGCTCCGACGCGACTCATAATTCGTGCATATTCCCGTTGCTACATACCGATGCCGCACAAGCTATGAATTATCTAGACACTGACAACGTAGATAGACTAGGTGTAGATATGATGTCTTTTAATAGTACAAAGATTTACGGACCCAAAGGTGTAGCTGTGCTCTATAAAAAAAGAGGGATAGAGTTATCGCCACTCTATGCTGGCGGTGGTCAGGAAGGTGGACTACGCTCTGGCACAGAGAATGTGGCTGCGATAGCAGGCATGGCGTTAGCATTAAAAAATACAAACAGAATTAAAGATATAGAATATTCTCGTCTGACAAAATTGCGCGATTATGCTATCGGTGAGATTCTCCGACTTTCTGAAAAATCAGGATACAAAATAATTTTAAATGGTGATATCGAGAATAGATTGCCGAATAATATAAATATCACAGTAGAAGGTATTTCTAGTGAACTCCTTGTGATAGAGCTCGATGCGAAAGGGGTAGCAGTATCGGAGCGCTCTGCATGTAGTGCAGATAGCGATGATGGCTCACATGTGATACGAGCCATCCGAAATGTTGATGAAAAAAATCTTCAAAATTCTTTAAAAATTTCGCCCGCTTTACCCGCGAGCGGGCTCCGACACGGATCAAAATTTTCAAATAATTTTTCCGATTTAGATTCCGTACGCATTACCCTCGGCAGAGAGACAAAAAAGTCTGATTTAGACTATCTAATTTCAACTCTTGAAAATATTTTAAATAAATATAAAAGTTGGAAATAAGCTTGACCGCTATGTTATACTGTATAGTATGGATATTAAAGATTTAAACAAAACACAGCTTATATTACTCACATTACTCATTACGTTTGTAGTGTCTATTGCTACTGGTATCGTGACTGTATCTTTGATGCAAAAAATGCCAACCAATGCCACAGCGACTATCAACAATGTGATTCAGAGAACTATCGAGAAAGTTACTACTTCTGCTCCTGCACCTACTACTCAAACTGGAAATAGTAATATCAATTTATCTGATAATGCTGTATTGGTACCGATCTATAATAAAGATTTTGTCCAAGTTGATACTAAAAATGTTCCAGCTGGTGTAGTAGTAGATCCGATGAAGCCTACTACAGAAGGTGTTATCATTTCTGATTCAGGACTCATCCTTGTAGATTCTGCAAATTTGGATAAAGAAGAAAATATTTATAAAGTTGTTCTTGGTAAAGAATTATTTGATACTCAGATTATAAAGAGATTTTCAAATGGATTTGTAATAATGCAAATTAAATCAAAAACAAAAGTAATAGATACTACAGCTGACACAAAAAAAATAGATCAAAATCCAGTAGATAATTCAGTAAAACAATAGAATTTTATTTGCCCGGTCTGTAATATTAAATTTAAAAATAATTAATGCGCAGCGCATATTTATATATGTGTGATGTGATTCATAAAAACCAATGCCCCCATTCAATCATTTTACAACAAAAGCAAAAGAGGCGATTCGTAAAGCTCATGAGCTAGCTATCGAGAGAGGTCAGAATCATGTGAATGGTCTGCATCTACTCACTGCACTGCTCGTGCAAGAGGATTCACTTATCATATCTATCTTGGAAAAGATGGATATTGATACATTGCTACTCATCGATACAGTAGCAGAGATTATCGAGAATCCAGAAGCTCGCAATACTGTGTCTCCGTCTTATCAAATATATCTGACTCCAGATCTCGCATCAGCAATAGAGAATTCTAGTAAGGTCGCTGTCACACTCAAGGATGAATTCGTATCTACAGAGCATCTATTTATATCACTATTGGAAACTGCAGGTGAGGCCCGCGAGATGCTAGGCCGATTCAAAATAGAAAAGGATAAAGTTATAAATATCTTAGAGATGTTCCGCAAGGAAAATATCACAGATACTGGATCTTCAAAAAAGCCAAAGCTTCTCACAAAATTCACTCGCAGCCTGACCCGGCTCGCACGTGAGGATAAACTCGATCCAGTCATCGGTCGTGATACAGAGATCATGCGCCTTATGCAGATATTATCTCGTCGTACAAAAAACAATCCGATACTAATAGGTGAAGCTGGTACTGGCAAGACTGCAGTAGCAGAGGCTCTAGCACTACGTATCGCCAAGGGTGATGTACCCGAGAGTCTTCGCGATAAAGAAGTCGTATCTCTTGATCTAGGATTGCTACTCGCTGGTACAAAATATCGCGGTGAATTCGAAGAGCGCCTACGCGGAATCATGAAGGAGATAGAAAAGACTGATGGGAAAATAATTTTATTTATCGATGAGATTCATACTATCGTCGGGGCAGGTAGCTCCGAGGGGTCACTGGATGCTTCGAATATGCTAAAGCCTGCACTGGCTCGTGGAGAGCTGCATGCGATCGGTGCGACGACTTTGAAGGAGTATCAAAAGCATATCGAAAAAGATCCAGCACTCGCACGTAGATTCCAGCCGATCTTTATCGACGAGCCATCTACTGATGATGCGATAGCAATACTTCGAGGACTAAAAGAAAAATATGAATTATTCCATGGTGTACGTATTACAGACGAGGCGATCATCGCTGCTGTGAATTTCTCTACACGATATATCACAGGTAGATATCTACCAGACAAAGCTGTCGACCTTATCGACGAGGCTTCTTCTGCATTGAAGATATCACTGGAGAACAAGCCACAAGCCTTAGAAGAATCACATCGCAAGATTATGCGTCTCGAGATTGAAAAGGAAGCTCTCTCAAAAGATATCGGATTGGAATCACATACTACAAAAGAAGACAAGGACGCAAAAGCTCGTATCAAGGAGATCGATGGCGAGATAGCGAACCTAAAAGAAAAAACAAAAGAGCTAGAACTGAAATGGAAAAATGAAAAGGATACAGTCGTAGAGATTCGTGCAATCAAAAAAGAATTGGAGACTTTGCGTTTTGAAGCGGACAATGCCGAGATGCGTGGAGACTTAGCTCGTGTAGCAGAGATCCGATACGGACAGATTCCTGATTTCCAAAAAGATCTAGATGCTAAATTAGCAAGATTAAAGAAGCTTCAAAAATCTCGCCGAATATTGAAGGAGGAGATCACGACAGAAGATATAGCAGAAGTTGTATCACGATGGACAGGTGTGCCACTATCTAGGATGCTCGAGGAGGAGCGTAGCAAGCTTGCCCATATGGAGGACCAGATAAAGAAGAGAGTCGTCGGTCAAGATGAAGCAATCAAAAAGATTTCAGATGTCGTTCGTCGCAGTCGTGCTGGAATATCTGATCCAAACAAGCCAATCGGTTCATTTATCTTCCTAGGACCTACTGGTGTAGGTAAGACTGAGCTGACAAAGGCATTAGCGCAATTTATGTTCGACGATGAGAAGTCACTCATACGTGTGGACATGTCTGAATACATGGAGCGTCACAGTGTATCCAAGCTCGTAGGTTCACCGCCAGGATATGTAGGCTACGATGAATCAGGACAGCTCACAGAGCAGGTCCGCCATCGTCCATACTCTGTAGTACTCTTTGATGAGATTGAAAAAGCTCATCCTGAGGTATTCAATATCTTGCTCCAGGTCCTAGACGAGGGCAAGCTCACTGATTCCAAGGGACGCACAGTGAATTTCAAAAATACAATCATCATCATGACTTCAAATATTGGTTCTCATTTGATTGAAAAGATGGAGAGTATCGGATTCAATACGAATACAGTAAAAGAGGATTATCAAAATACAAAAGACAAAGTACTCGCAAGTTTGAAGGATCACTTCCGTCCTGAATTCCTAAATCGTCTCGATGATATTGTAGTCTTTGATGTATTGTCTCAAGAAGTCATCCGCAATATTGTATCTATCAAGATCGATGTCATCCGTGTACGACTACTGGCAAAGGGGATAGATCTCGAGATATCAGACGATGCGATGGATTATCTATCACGCGAGGGATACAATCCGCACTATGGTGCACGACCGCTCGGCCGCCTGATACAGAACAAGATTCTCAACCATGTCGCATCATTCATTATTGAAAAAGGTGTGAACAAGGGTGACACAGTCTATGTGACACTCCGAGATTCAGAGCTAGTGATCGATATGAAAAAGAAAAAGATTAAATCCAATCTAAAAGTCTCAAAGCCAAGCCCGTATACAGCGAAATAAATAAAAACCCACGAATTGATTCGTGGGTTTTTATTTTGTTGACTCTTTTTTAAAAAGGAGTATTGTTAGATATAAATTTCTTATTTTCAAAATTTTTAAACAATTTAAAGTTATGTCAGACACTACTAAAAAAGATGCTTTGAATAAAAAAGCTCGAAAGAACAAATTTTCATCAATAATTGTAAAAGATATTCCTACGGGAATTGAAGATCTAAAACATGAACAGCATTCAGCTGTTGATGGAAACACTAAAATCAAAGGGTGTAAAGAACCTGTGCAAATAATTGTTAAACCAAAGAAAAAATAAAAAGTAGTACATTATGAAAAAAATAGCAGCATATTTAGCTAGTGTGTTTTCTTTTGGGAAAAGTTTTATTTTTCAACCCAATATACTGAGTAGAAATGTTTATTTTCAACAAAGTAAATCCAGGAGAATTATTTCAAAAGATCACAAGCAAGTGGTCCTAAAAAGAAAACAAGGAGACATAGGTAAATAGGAATATTTACAAAATTGTATTAAAAATCGTAGTATTTTACTACGATTTTTTTGTTGTTGAAAAATTATAATAAAAAGTGTATAGTACCCTGTATGCGTCGGTGGTGGAGTGGTCTATCACAACAGACTGTAAATCTGTCGGCTTCGGCCTTCGTTGGTTCGAATCCAACCCGGCGCACAATAAAAAACGGCTTAGGCCGTTTTTTTTGTTTTTGTATTTTTATGTTAAAATACACGCATGTCACAACTATACAGCAATTCAATATTTTGGGTGGATGTTGATAAGATAAAACCCAACCCATTTCAGCCTCGTCGTGAATTCGAAGAGGCAAGATTAAAGGACTTAGCAGACTCTATCCGCCAATATGGCATACTCCAGCCGCTCACAGTATCCCGTGTGGAGGTAGTAAAAGAGGATGGTGGTATTGCTGTAGAATACGAGCTTATCGCTGGTGAGCGCCGTCTCCGAGCTTCAAAGCTAGCAGGTGTCGCCCAGGTACCTGTGGTCATCCGTATTGGAGATGACAACATGGCAAAGCTTGAATTGGCTATCATTGAAAATCTTCAACGTGAAGATCTAAACGCAGTAGAGCGTGCACGAGCATTCTTCCGATTAGTAGAAGAGTTTAAATTCACTCATGGTCAGGTTGGTACAAAGGTAGGCAAGAGTCGTGAATATGTGTCCAACACTCTGCGCCTCCTATCATTGCCACAAGAAGTCCTAGACGCATTATCTGCACGCAGAATTACCGAAGGTCATACTAGACCTATCATGATGCTCGCAGACAAGCCTGAGGAGCAGATGGTTCTGTTCAAAGAGATAATATTTAAAAAGATGAATGTGCGTGATGCAGAAAAATATGCACGCCGTATAGCTGTAGATCGTGTACGTAACAAGGAATATATTCTTGATCCAGAATTACTAGAGATGGAGGTACACCTAGCTGAGGCATTAGGTACACGTGTCCATGTAGAAAAGAGTCAGAATGGCGGACAGATCACAATTGATTTCTTTACAAATGAAGATTTGAGAAATATTCTTGAGGTGATGAAAGGAGTAGAGTCAAAAGGTAAGAGTCCTACTGAGATGCTGGATCGTCACATCGAATCTGTCGGCGGAATAGAGACTTTGATACCAAGCGTCAACAATCCTGCTGTTCTTGCTGTCAGTGATATAGAGGCAGAGCAGATCGAGATGCTAGACGATAGAGATGAAAAAGAAAAGCAGGTTGTAGAAGAAGAATTGTATAACATAAAAAATTTCTCACTATAAAAATAAAAATCCCCGCCACAACTTTGTAAATGTTGGCGGGGATTTTTATTTTTAGAATTTTGCAAACGATCTGAATTTTGATAGGAGACTATTTTGTCTTAAATATGTATTGATATGTTTCTTTGCCATACTAGTCTTGGCATATTCTAGCCATTTTGACGATGGATTAGTATTTGGATTCACAGTGATCTCTACTATATCGCGACTTGCGAGCTTTGTACCTAGACTAGCATTTTTATTATTTATCAGTCCATTCTGCGCATGATTGCCAATGTCTGAGTGAATAGCATATGCAAAGTCTATGACAGTAGCACCCTCTGGTAGGTCTACTACATCACCTCTGGGTGTGAACACGAATATTCTATCTTTGAACAGATCCATCTGCAGGTGCTGAAGGAATTTTTCTGGATCATCTACTGTCTTGTGTAGCTCTTGGAGTTGGGATAGCCATTCAAATTTCCTATCCTTACTACCTTTGATTGTAAAATTCTTGCCACCTGTCTCTTTGTAAATAAAGTGTGCAGCGATACCATATACAGCTTCGGCATGCATCTCTGGTGTTCGTATCTGTACCTCTACTACTCCACCAGTCCCAGTGAATATTGTAGTATGTAGTGATCTGTATCCATTTGGCTTTGGTGTAGCTATATAGTCCTTGATGCGTCCTGGAAGAGGATTCCATATACTATGAACTATTCCTAGTGTTCGGTAGCAGTCCTCGATATTGTCCACGATCACACGTAGTGCGACTACATCGTAAATCTTTTCAATATCTAGATTATATTTTACTAGTTTATTCCAAAGACTGTATTTATACTTTTCACGACGACTGATTTCTACTATATGAATTTTTTGATTTTTTAATTCGTCTGTCAGTTTATCTGTAACAAGATCCAAATCTTTTGTATTGTCGAATTTTGTATTAGCGAGAATTTCCTGAAGCTTTTTGTATTCCTCTGGGTATGCATAGGGGAATGCAGCATCTTCGAGGTTACCCTTTAGATTGTTCATACCTATGCGGTCCGCAAGTCGTGCGTGAATCTCGATAGTCTCCAATGCGATTCTCTTTCTCTTATCTATCCGTACGTGTTCGAGAGTCTGTACATTGTGCAGTCTGTCTGCTAATTTGATGATTAATATTCGCAAGTCATCCGCCATCGCCATAAAGAATTTGCGTAGGGATTCTACGTGTCGTGCGTGACCTTGGTATTTTACTTTTCCAAGCTTGGTCACACCATTTACGAGCTTTACTATCTCTTCACCAAATTCTTCGACTAACTTTTCCTCCGGAGTATCTGTGTCTTCTAGTACGTCATGCAGGAATCCTGCAGCTATAGTCTTGGCATCCATACCAAAATGAGCCAGATTCTTTGCAGTAGCGAATACGTGAATAAAGTATGGCTCACCACTTTTTCGGAGTTGGTCTTTATGGGCCTCATGTGCTACATCATAGGCTTTTTGGATTAAAGCCTTATCTTTTGCATCCAATTTAGATGTCTGATTGTAGATTTCATTGATGTCTAACATATATATAGAGTATATATGAATAAATAAAAAATAAAAGAGCCCGACATGGGGCCGGACTTTTTTACTATTTTTTATTTGATTTTATATCTTCTCCCAATTTGTGTGGATTGTGATTCTTGCACATCTTGTTGCTACATCGCTCTGGTATTGTCTTTGTGCCTTCCATCATCAGACTGTCGCACATAGGGCATATGTTGCCAGTAGGTTTTGTTTTTATCGCATTTTTACATGTTGGATAATTTGAACATGAGTAAAATATTCCAAATCGTCCTCGACGCTCCATCATCTCACCATCTTTACACATAGGACATTTTACTCCAGACATCTTCTTTTTCTTTTCTTCTTCGTCTTCCTTTATGAATTTACATTTAGGATAACGTGAACAAGATACGAATGCTCCAAATTTTCCTTGGCGGATTACCAATTTGCCACCGCCACTCTTGCCTTTCTTCTCTCCGCAGAGGGGACATAGTTCACCAGTTTCTTTTGGGCCTTCTAGTTCATTGCCTTCCAGTGTTCTAGCTCCATCACAATCTGGATAATTTGCACAAGAGTAAAATTTGCCATTACGAGCGAGCTTTACGATCATAGCTCCATCACATTTTGGACATTTCATTTCTGCAGGTGCCTCACCCATATTTGTAGCTTTGGCTAGTTTGTCTTTTTCCTTTACATCTTTTTGGAATGGTATATAGAAATCTTTTAGAGTTTTTACGTATTCACGATTGCCATTTGAGATATCATCTAGTTGATCCTCCATATCTGCTGTGAATGTATCACTGATGTACTCTGCAAAATTTGTCTCAAGGAATGACGATACTACATCACCAGTATCTGTAGGATATAGTGTGCGTCCTTCTTTATTTACATAGCCACGCTCTTCGAGTGTACGCATAATAGCTGCATATGTAGATGGGCGACCGATACCTCGAGCCTCGAGCTCCTTTACCAATCCAGCTTCACTGTATCTGTTTGGTGGCTCTGTGAATTTCTCTGTATTTTTAAGTTCAAGAAGTTTTAGTTCTTCACCTACTTCTACCTCTGGTAGCTCTACGTCTTCACCGCGAGCATCTGTATCACAAGCGAGCCATCCAGGGAATAGTACCCGTGAACCATTTGCAGTAAAATCTGGAATCTCTCCATTCTTAATGTTTGCAATAATCTTTGTCTTCATCAATTTTGCATCAGTCATCTGTGAAGAAATAGCACGCTCCCAGATGAGGCGGTACAATTTCTTTTGTTCTTCATTTGAACCCTCGCTCATATTTTCGACATGAGTAGGGCGGATAGCTTCGTGGGCCTCCTGAGCATTTTTGGACTTTGTCTTGTATGTGTGAGCCTCAGCATATTCAGGGCCATATTTTTTCTCTACGACTTTCAATATTTGAGCCTGGGCCACAGCGGATACATTTGTACTATCTGTACGCATGTATGTGATATAACCTTGCTCGTAGAGCTTCTGAGCTACCTGCATAGTACGTGAAGGTGCAAATCCTAGGCGAGTAGATGCTACCTGCTGGAGTGTAGATGTAGTGAATGGTGCACGAGCACTTCTCTTTTGTTCGCTTGCTTTTAGATCTGTGACGTACCATTTTTCTTTTTGACCTAGTGCCATGATATTTTTCACGATCTTTTCATCACGAGGTTCATCGACACACGATAGTGTCATTTGTACTTTTTTCTTTGATTCGAATAGTCCTTCTAGCGTCCAATATTTTTCTGGTACGAATGCACGGATCTCGCGCTCACGCTCCATGATGATGCGTAGTGCGGGGGATTGTACACGACCAGCGGAAAGACCATAGCGGACCTTTTTCCAGATCACTCCTGATAGATCGTATCCTACAAGACGGTCTAGGACTCGGCGAGCCTCTTGAGCCTTGCGCAAATTTGTATCTATTTGTCTAGGTTTAGCGAGGGCCTCCTCTACAGCTTCTTTTGTGATTTCATGAAAAGTCGCACGATTAATAGGAGCCTTTATTTTTTTATCAGCTTTGAGTAATTCCTCTATGTGCCATGCTATAGCTTCTCCTTCGCGGTCCGGGTCAGTCGCGAGTGTGATGTCTGTAGCTTTTTTTGCTAGCTCTTGGAGTTCATGGACAACTTTTTCTTTCCCCTTGGATATCTCATAGTGAGGCACAAATCCAGCCTCTATATCTATAGCTTGTTTGTTCGACTTTGGAAGATCACGAATATGTCCGACAGATGCACGGACTGTGTATTTGCCATCTAAATATTTTTCAATTGTCTTTGCTTTTGAAGGTGATTCTACGATAAGTAATTTCATTTTAGTTTATTTTTTTAGTTCCTAGGTTTTAGTAAATTTACTAGAAACTAGAACCTAGTTACTAGTACCTAACCTAGAGTATTACACGAAAGAATATTTTTTTGCAAATGGTGTATTGAAAAATAAAATTATATTTTTCTAATTTCACCAAGTTCTTCACATATCAATTCCTTTATCTCCATAATTGAAAGGAGGGCGTTTGCAGAGGCGATATTCATACCAGAGGCACGGACTAGGTCGTCACGCTCCATGGGTTCTTCTAGTAATTCTATAATTTTTAATTCATCAGGTCCGCAGTCTGCGTATTTATCTTTTTCGCACATGCTCTTGTCTACCTCAAATCCAAGTGCCTCGAGGAGTTCTGCACTGTTTGTGATCGGTGTCGCACCTTGTCTGATGAGTCTATTTGTACCACTAGATGTATTTGAGAATACGGATCCAGGTATTACTAGCACGTCACGATTGTAGTCTAGCGCCATACGCGCAGTGATCAGTGTGCCGGATTTTTCTGCGGCCTCTATGACGAGTGTCGCTCGAGATATGCCAGCCATTAATCTATTGCGCTGGGGGAAGGTATATAATTCGGCTTTCATCATCGGCGGGAATTCTGCCATCACGCATCCACCATTATCCACAATCTCTTCTGCGAGATTTATATTATTTTTGGGATATAGGACTTTTGGATCGACTCCTGATCCTGGCATCGCCATAGTGATGAGACCAGCCTTCATAGCACTACGATGAGCTATAGCATCGATACCCATAGCGAGTCCCGATACGATTACGACAGGATACCCGCGAAGACCTGCGATTAATTTCTCGCAAATGTCGCGACCATAGTTCGTATGATTGCGTGATCCTACGACAGCGAGGAATACGTATTCATTTTCTTTTGGTAGTACTCCACGTATATAGAGCTCTTTGGGTGGCTGGGGAATTTCAAGTAGTGCTTTGGGGAATTGCTCAGGTTTTAATTTAATAATACTTTGCATAGTTTTATTTATTAATATTCTTTCGTGAAATAAGCTCTTCTCTAAACACACGCATATTTTTCTGTTGAAAAATTGCTCTGCTCGGCTACCCGCCTGCGCAAGTTGTTTTTCGAAGACTTATTTTCACTACAGAAGATTCATTTGTATATTCTACCATTTTTTACTATACTTGAAAGATGTTAGACATTAAATTCATAAAAGAGAATAAAGAACTCATAGCTATGGCCGCTACTAAAAAGCGTATGAAGTTCGATGTTGAAGAACTAATAAAGGCTGATGATAAAAGGCTGGAAATGCTCCTATCTGTAGAAGCTCTACGTGGCGAGCAGAATAAAGTCAGCTCTACTATATCTATGGAGAGGGACGAGGCAGCTCGAGCTCAGATGATCGAGGAGATGCGTGTCGTCAAAGATGAATTAAAGCAAAAAGAAGATGAACTCCGTGAATTGATGGTAGCTTGGCAGAGTCTTATGCTACAAGTTCCGAATATTCCAGATATGTCTGTACCCGATGGCGAGAGTGATGAAGAGAATCAGGAGATAAAAGTTTGGGGTGAAAAACCGCAATTTGATTTTGAGCCCAAGGATCACGTAGAATTGATGACCAATCTAAAAATGGTGGACTTTGAGCGTGGTGCAAAAGTGCACGGATTTCGCGGATACTTTCTACTCGGTGATGGGGCACTCCTTTCATTTGCTATCTGGCAGTATGCGATGGAATTTTTTCGAAATAAAGGATTCACACCTATCATCCCACCAGTAATAGTCCGCAAGCAGAATCTGTATGGTACAGGTCATCTTCCTGGCGACACAGAGGACTACTATATGACTCAAGATGGTGATGCACTCGCTGGTACAGCCGAGGTGCCTTTGATGGGATTCCATGCAGATGAGATTCTCGATGCAAAAGAATTCCCAATTAAATATCTTGGATTTTCTCCATGCTTCCGTCGTGAAGCTGGTAGTCATTCAAAAGATGTAAAGGGCCTGATTCGCGTTCATGAATTTTACAAATTCGAGCAAGTCATACTATGTGAGGCTAGTCATGCTACATCTGTGGCATACCATGATGAGATAAATCGCAACACAGAAGAATTCATCGAATCTCTAGGAATCCCATATCATACTGTGATCAACTGCGGAGGGGATCTAGGTCAGGGTCAAGTAAAGAAATACGACATCGAACTCTGGGTGCCAAAGGAGAATAAATATCGTGAGATTTCTAGTGCCTCATACTTCCATGATTTCCAGACACGAAGATGCAATATTCGCTACCGTGATGAAGAAGGCAAGATGAAGTATGCCCACTCTCTGAATTGTACTGCGATACCGACTCCACGTATTCTCGTATCAATGATTGAAAATTTCCAACAAGCTGATGGTACTATCCGTGTACCAGCTGTATTGCAAAAATATTTAGGTAAAGAAATAATCTCAAGATAATATGTCCAAGACGCGTGACATACTAACATCACCGCGCGTAGAGGAGATAAAGCGCACAAAAAGAAAGGCGAATATTCGTCTTTCTGTTTTGTTTTTTGTATTGTTCATCGTACTGGTCGCCGGTCTTTCTTTTTTGTCTAATTACAAAAAGATGACGATCAATATTATCGTTGTGAATGGCACTAGGATAATAAATCAGAGTGATGTTCAGGATTTTGTCGAAGGTAAGATGTCTGGAAAATATCTGTATATGTTCAATCGCCATAATGCCTTTATCTATCCTCACGATACTATATATGATGGACTACTGAAAAAGTTTACTCGTATAGAAAAATTATCTTTAAATGTAAAGAATGTAAATACTCTAGAGATTTATATTAAAGAAAGATCAGGGTCATATATGTGGTGTGGGGACAAAGTTCCAGTAAATGAAGAAGAGAAAGGGGAGAATTGTTATTTTATTAATGACGATGGATACATTTTTGATAATGCACCATACGTGTCTGGTAATTTGTATTTTAAATATTATTTACCTCTAGCAAATGCTGAAAATATTTTAGGTAGTCAGATGCTATCTCCTGAAATATTCCATAATACTATTCGATTATCAGATACCATCAGAGAATCCGGACTAGATCCGATAATGATCACCGAAGATGCTGACTATTGGTATGTGCATTTGAATCACAGAGAGTCAGCTACATCTCCGTACATTATATTCAGAAAAGATTCTGATTTAGATAAGGTAGGAGAAGATATAAAACTATCCATGAATCAAAAAGAATTCAGAGATGAAATAAATGGAAAATATGATACACTCCTGTACATCGATATGAGATTCAAAAATAAGGTTTTTTATAAGTTCCAGTAAAATTTAAAATAAGCTCTTCTCGAAAAGCACGAATATTTTTCTGGTGAAAAATTTCTCTGCTCGTCGCTCAAGAAAATAACATTCGTAAACTCATTTATTTTCTAAGCTCCTGCGCAAGACTTTTCTCGAAGACTTATTTTAAATTTTACTTAACAATATATTATGAACAATTTCTGGGAAAAATTAAATAAACCATTCTTTGTATTGGCTCCGATGGCAGATGTCACTGATCCAGCTTTTCGTCGCATCATAGCAAAGTATGGCAAGCCCGATGTGACTTGGACAGAATTCGTATCTGCTGATGGCCTTGCTCATCCTGTCGCTCGTGAGAAATTAATTCGCGATTTAGCATATACGGAAACAGAGCGTCCAATAGTGGCTCAACTATTTTCTAGTCATCCAGAACAAATGCGTACTGCAGCTCGTATCGTGGCGGAGCTCGGCTATGATGGTATCGACATCAATATGGGATGCCCTGATAGATCTATAGAAAAGCAGGGTGCAGGTGCTGCGATGATGAAGACTCCAGATATAGCAGGTGTAATAATTCAAGCAGCCAAGGATGGGATACGAGATGCAGGCAAGGATATTCCATTGTCTGTAAAAACTCGCGTAGGATACAACCAAGTTCAGATAGATGAGTGGATACCATTCCTACTTTCTCAAGATATCGCCACTCTGACTGTGCATGCGAGAACTCGAAAAGAATTGTCCTCTGTGCCTGCAAACTGGTCATATGTAAAAAAAGTTGTAGAGATACGAAATAAAATGGGAGTAAAAACCAGGATCATTGGCAATGGTGATGTGCACAATGTGGCTCATGGTAGGCAGCTTGCTCTTGAAACGGGCTGCGATGGCATCATGATCGGCCGCGCGATATTCGGCAATCCGTGGATGTTCGCTAATACTGTGGATGATACGAGCAAAAAAAATGTATCCGAAAAAAGTCTTGCGCAGCGCGACTGGCGCGAGCAGAGCAAATTTTTAGCAAAAAATTATGTGTGCTTTTTGAGGAAATATTTTTTGGGCGAGTCTAAAAAAGATAAAGATAGATATTGGCTAGAGAATAAGATAGATATACCAGTATCTGAGAGACTACGAGTACTAGTAGAGCATACAAAACTATACGAAGAACTACTGGGTGACATTAAAAGTTTCTCAATAATGAAAAAGCACTACAAGGCATACTGCAATGGATTCACCGGTGCAAAGGAGCTGCGTATGCAATTGATGGATTCTAATAGTGCAGAGGAGGTAGAAAATATAATAGATACTTTTTTAAAAACACTTTAATTTGACCCTAAAGGACTAAATTTTCTACAAATTGGTTACAATTTAAGAAAATTCGAGTATAATATCCACATGTCTAAAAAAGAAGAATCAAATATCGCTCTATATACAAAGTACCGCCCCGAGAATTTTGACGAGGTGATAGGCCAGGATCATATCGTGAATGCTATTCGTGGATCTATATCTGCTGGTAAAGTTGCGCACGCATATCTACTATCTGGCCCACGTGGTACTGGTAAGACTACTATCGCACGTATCATCGCCCGAGAACTAGGTACAAGTGTCAATGATATATATGAGATGGATGCAGCATCTAATCGCAAGATTGAAGATGCCCGTGATATCCGCGAGAGTGTGCGTACACTGCCATTTGATTCTAAATACAAAGTCTACATCCTCGACGAGGTGCATATGCTGACAAAAGAGGCATGGAATGCACTGCTAAAGACCATCGAAGAGCCACCAGAATATGTGGTATTCATCCTCGCTACTACAGAGCTCGCAAAAGTACCAGAGACAATAGTCTCTCGTTGTCAGACTTTTACTTTCAAAAAACCTACAGAAAAAATCTTGGCTGATATCGTGAATAATACTGCGAAGAAGGAAGGGTATACACTCGAGGCTGGTGGCGCAGAAGTCATCGCATTAATCTCTGATGGAGCTTTTCGTGATGCATTATCTACTCTGCAAAAAGTCATTTCATTCTCACAAAGTAAAAAAATAAGTCTGGAACAAATCCTCGAAGTGACTGGATCACCAGATATCACTCTTGTCGATGACTTCCTCCGAGCTATTGCCCACAAAGATATCGAGCGGGGGTACATGGCTATCAATGCAGTATCCGCACAGAATAGTGATATGCGTCTATATATGAAGATGGTCCTAGTAAAGATGCGCGCTGCACTACTACTACGCTATGCACCAAAGATGGAAAATATCATACCACTCTCAGAAAAAGATAAAACATTCCTAGGGGAGCTTGTCCTTGAAAAGCCAGAGCATATTTCATCTCGTGCACTATCTATACTTCTCGAAGCATATCAAATGTCTAGTCACTCAAGCATCGCCGAGCTACCACTGGAATTGGCGCTCGTAAAAATCCTACAGGTTGAAAAATAATCGATTTTAAGGTATCCTATAGGAGTTTTATTAGGGGATCGTCTAACGGTAGGACAGAAGCCTTTGAAGCTTTTAATCTAGGTTCGATTCCTAGTCCCCTAGCAATATTTATGAAAACTCTAAAGTTTGTACAAAATTTAGTCCCACTAGTTTTGTCTGAAGAAAAGACTTCTACTTGGAGGCTCTTTGATGATAAAGATTTAAAGGTAGGAGATAAATTGAATCTGATAAATAAGGATAATGGAGAAGAATTTGCAAAGGCTATAATTATTGGAGTTAAAGAAAAAAAGCTAGGTGATATAAACAATGATGATTATGTTGGTCATGAAAAATTCAAGGGAAAGGAAATAATGATGAATACGTATAAAATGTATTATGGAGACAATGTGGACAAAGATACTTTAATAAAAATGATTAATTTTAAAATGTTATAATATTTTGTATGAAAAATTTAGAAAATTTATATTCAAAATTAGATAATTCCAAAAATAGAATTGATGGAGTTTTACAGGATTATGCAAATGATTTTTTTGCCCTGCATATTCAATTAATGAGTGGAATAAAAAATGTGAGAGATTTATTTAAAAATGGATATAAAATTAAAACTGTACAGGAATATTTGTTTCAACATAGAAATGAAATTCATTCCATAAAAAATATTACACCAGAAGATGAGCAGGATCCAGTTTTCGTTGAAAAATCTGAAAAATTAAATAACCTTGCAAATACATTAAATATACTTGGTGAACATATCAATGAAGTTGAAATTAAAAAAACATTAGAAGAAGTTAAAAAAATAATATATTAATTCTCAATAAAAACAGTATGTAATGTACTGTTTTTGTTTATAAAATAAGGGTATTTTGACTACTTGTGGGGTATTGACAAAATAAGCCAAAGGGTGTATAATAGGAACATTATGAAAAAAGCAATTATATTTTTATCTGTTGGCTTTATGGCTCTGGGAATGGCATTTTTCACTCTTCCTGCAAAGTCTGAAGCTTTTACAGTATCTTTTGGTAATCTCGGAAATTACGGATCTAGTTATGGAGCAGGTTATGGTATAGGATATGGCAATACTTATGGTGGATACGGAGGTTATGGCTATGGCTATGGCCAAGGCGGCGCTGTGACATCTGGATACACTAGTGGTACTGGATACCCTTCAGCAAATTATAATAATTATGGTATGGGTGGATACGGAATGAATACAGGATATGGTATGAATACAGGATATGGTATGGGATATGCCTCAAGCTACGGCATGGGTTATGGTTCAAGCTATGGAAGGGGCTACGGTTCAGGATACGGTATGGGATACACATCAGGTTATGGAGGATACGGAGGAGGATACGGATGTTTTATATTTTGTTTTTAAAAGAATAAATAAAAAGAGCCGCGACATTTGTCGCGGCTCTTTTTATTTATTCTTCGTCTTGTGGTTTCTCTATTGTGAGTGTCTCTACTTTTAAAGCTTCACCTGTGATACGCATCACGTCCTTGTCTACTTTTCGGAATTCATGATTAGACTTGTTGAAGTGGTTCACTGTGGTCTCTAATGCCGCACCCATCTTCTTGTGATACTCTTCGTACTTTTGTAGGTGTGTACCTAGTTCACCGACGCGCTTGATGATATCTTTTGCACCTTCCTCGATCTGCATAGCTTTTAGGCCCTGTAGGACTGTCTGTAGATAAGCTAGGAATGAAGTCGGCGATACGATGATGACTTTGTACTTACTAGCAGCTCTCTGTATTAGATTCTCTGTATCTTCACCGACGAGTGCACCGATTTTATTTACGAGTAAATCATAATAGATTGCCTCGTGAGGGATGAACATAAATGCGAATTCCATCGTACCATTCTCGGGTTGGATATATTTTGAAGTTTCAGTAATACGATTCTTCAAATCATTTACAAAGACTTTTTCTAATCTGTCTTTCTCAGCCTTGTCACTCGTTTCGCTTATTCTGTTGTAATTTTCAAGCGAGAATTTTGAATCAATCGGGATTATTTTATCTTTTACAAATACCGCTGCATCCACTATCGTGCCGTCTGGAAAAGGGAATTGCATCTGATATGAACCCGGTGGCATGATATTTTTCAAGAGTGTCTCGAGATAATATTCACCCAATATTCCACGCTGCTTTGGATTCTTCAATATGTCTTGGAGGCTCTGGAGCTGATCTGTGAATCCTACTACCTGCTTGTTAGTCTCGTCTAGTCTTGTGATCTTTTCTGTGATGTCTGAGATAATTCTTGAAGTCTCTGAAGATTGGTATCGCATAGACTGAGTCATCTCTTTTTGACTCTCGGTCAATTTATTATCAATAGTCCGAGTGAGCTCATTCATCTGAGAGAGGAGTAGCTGTAGTCCTGTGTCATCCTTTTTCTCTTCAGGTTTTGTATTTTTCTTTAGCAAAAGAAAAGCGATAATAATGCCCAATATAATTCCCAAAATAATTGTAATAGCTGTTGTCATTCACATATTTTAGCATAAAAAGGTTATTTTTAGACCTTAAAATTACCCTTTACAAAATCAATCAAATATGATATAATACAAAAAAATTATTTGAAAAATGAAAGTCAAAAAACTTAATCAGTTACCAGCCTGGAAGGCTAGTGCGATCCGTAACTTAAGAAAATACTTAAGATTACATGAAAACCCCCCTGTCCTTCGCGGGTTACAAATTCCACTTTTCAGTGATGTTATTGACTTTGTGCAAAGTGGTAAGAATGCTGGATATGTCAGTGCTCCTATGGGGACTGGTAAAACAGTTATTTTTACCGAATTCGCAAATGCACTAAAACAAAGAGTAATTGTTGTCGTTCCATCCATTCTTCTTATTCATCAGACCAGAGAAGAAATTGCTTCATTTGCTCCATCGTTACGTGTCGGTCTTCTTTATTCAAAGAAGAAACAATATGATACTGACGTTGTTATTACTACTTATACCTCGTTAGGTATTGGTATCAAAAATGGAACACTTAAAGTAAAAGACTTTAATTGGCTGATTTTAGATGAAGCTCATGAGAGCTTGTCTGTAAGTCGCCAAAAGGTAGTCAATCGTTTCAAACACGCAATCCGTTTAGGTTTTACTGCTTCTGAAAAATATGATGAGGAAAAACAATTGTCAAAATTATTGCCAAATGAAATTCATCGCATCACTATTCTTGAAGCCGTAGAAAGTGGTTTGCTGTGTCCTTTTTCTGTTGTCATTGCTCAAACTACAACGGATTTATCTAAAGTTGGTTCTGTTAATGGAGATTATGATAAAAAACAGCTTGAAAAAGCTGTAAACAAGGAGGGGCGAAATCGTTCGGCTGTAGCACTTTATGAGACAACTCCTTTTTATAAGGGTAAATCTTTGATGTGTCATTGTGTATCTATTGAGCACGCGGAAGCTGTAGCAAGAAAATTTCGTGCCAATGGGTGGCGAGCCGAAGCCGTGCATAGTCAGATTGAAGATGATACTAGAGGTAAAAGACTTCAAGATTTCTGTTCGGGGAAATTAACGGTACTTTGCAATGTTGATATTCTTACACGAGGATTCAATGCACCTATCGTGAGTATTTGTTTCAATCTTCGTCCTACTCGTTCGCTTGTAGTCGCTACTCAGAGAGCTCGTAATTTGCGCATAGACAGAAACAATTCAGACAAGTTTGCTGTTGTCGTTGATTTTGTTGATGCAAATTTTAATCGCTCTAATCCGCCTCTAACTTTTGATAAAGTTGTAGATGGGTCTGCTTTAGTTGTTCCTTCTTTCTGGAAAGATAATAAAATTTTTTCAGAAATTTCAAAACAATTGCAACCTGCTATTCCTATAGATGATTTAAAGGTTTATGTTGAAACTAGTGAAGTACTAAGAATTACTGGAAGTATGCAAAAATGGGAAGAATCAAAGTGGGTTTCCGAAAAAGATATTAAAGATTTGTTCAATCAAAAAGGATGGAAAAACCAAAGAGAATATGATTCTCAAAGAACTAATTTTGTTGGTTTTCCTCATTCGGTTAATTTTCCTGATGTGTACAAGAAAACATTTGGTGAAGTTGTTTTTGGAAAAAAAGGGCTTAAGGATGTCGAATGGCTTTTTGCAGAAGAAATCAAAAAATTATTTTTCGAAAATGATTGGAAAAATCAAAAAGGATACGAAAAAAACAAACCTTCCAATTGCCCTTCACCTTCAAATTTTCCAAGAATTTATAATACAACATTTAGTGAAATGATGTACGGAAGAAAAAAAGAAGTTAACGGTGTATGGTTGTCAGAAGAACAAGTTCGTGAACTTTTTTTAAAGGAAAAATGGAAAAATCAAGCTGAATATGACAAAAAAAGACCATCAGGATGTCCAAGCTTTAGTAATTTTAGGAAGTTTTATGGAAAACCGTTTAAGGAGGTTATGTATCCTAATGGTAAATGGCCTTCAGAAGTGGATGTAAAAAAACTATTTATCGAAAATAAATGGAAAGATTACAAAGAATATAATAAAAATAAACCAAAAAATTATCCTTATTCTTTTCATTTCCCTGATATTTACAAAAAAACCTTCAATCAACTTGTTGGAGGAGAGTATAGAAAACATCTTTAAAATTTTCACCTTCCACAAACACAGAGCGATAAAATGCTTTTGTGAATCACAAAAGAGCAGAATCAACGAAGTTGATTCTGCTCTTTCTTTTTGCTTGACAATGTGTGTATTTTTATGATATAATACTTAAAAATTAACAACTAAATATAAATGAAAATAAAACTTTATGATTATCAAGAAATTGCCTATCAGAAGGTAATACAGGCACTCAATAGTGCGGGTATCGCTCTGATGGTTATGGCAACTGGATTAGGTAAGACAATCGTATCAGCTCTGATAGCTCGATTCTTTTTGTCTTCTGGATCTGGTAAGCGCATTCTCTTTCTTTCCCATGATAATGGCATTCTAGAACAATCTTATCTGAAATATAAATTAATTTTAGGTAACGAATATTCTTATGCTCGTTTTTTTGGTAAAAAGAAAAATTGGAATGCAGATAAACATGATATTGTTTTTGCTACATTCCAATCCAAGCCGCATAAATTTTTTAAAGCGGACCACTTCGACTTTATTATTGTTGATGAGAGTCACCACAGTAAGGCTGATACTTATTTCTCTACATTAAATTATTTTACTCCTGTATGGAAGCTCGGTATGACTGCGACTCCTGATC
The DNA here is from genome assembly GCA_026396015.1 of Candidatus Nomurabacteria bacterium. Taxonomy (GTDB): domain Bacteria; phylum Patescibacteriota; class Minisyncoccia; order Phycocordibacterales; family UBA9973; genus UBA8515. Next base: position 219,799 of record JAPLXP010000003.1, read on the forward strand.
GTGAAGATGAACGAGATATTCGTTCTATCTTTGGAAAAGAAGTTGTTACTTATGATCTTTCTGAGGCCATGGCAAATGGTTGGCTGACACCTGTTGAATACAAGATTCTCAGTGATGGTATGGATTTAGCGATGCTTGAAGAAATTTGCCAAGAGGTATTAGTCGAAAATGTGCGTATATCTGAAAGTCAGCTCAATGAACGAATATTTATTCGTACGAGGAGTGATGAGCAGTGTAAACAGATTTTAGATTATACTAAAAATGGTTTAAAGGCTATCGTGTTTTGTGCAAACATTACACACCTAGAACACATTATGGAGCTATTACCGAATAGTGTTGCCGTTCATTCTGGACGTACTGATGACGAGAATGATGAAGCAGAAATAATGTACCGTACTGGAAAAGCCTCCCATATACTCGTTGTAGATAAATACAATGAAGGGAAGGATTTACCTGATACTGATGTCCTTGTTTTTCTTCGTACTACTGATTCATACCGTATCTGGGTTCAACAGCTTGGACGCGGGCTACGCCTATTTCCTGGAAAAGATAAAGTTATTATTCTGGATTTTGTTGCAAACATTGAACGTGTAAAAAATGTTCATAGTTTTGCAATGCAGGTAAAAGAATATGGAGGAGGTGGAATAAATCAGGAATTCAAACTTGATACACCTCTTCATCTTGAAGGAAAAAACTTTAGCTTTGATTTCAGTTCAGAATTGGTAAATCTTATGTCTGTGTTTGAAAAGGTTAGTTTGAATTGTTATGCAAATTGGAAAGAAGCATCGAATGCTGCGATCAATCTTGGTATCACAAAACAAGAAGAATATCGTGCTTATTATAAGCAAGATATTAGACTACCCAGTGCTCCTGAACAAGTCTACTCTGATTTTCCAGGATATAAAGTATTCTTAGGTGGAGTTTCTAAGGACTATTATCTAACTTGGCAAGAAGCCTCAATTGCTTCGATTAAACTTGGTATTAAAACACAAGATCAATACCATAAGGATTATATGAATGATCCTAGATTGCCTTCACAAATAAATACTTTTTATCCTAATTTCCCAGGTTCAAAAGTTTTTTTTGGGGGAGTTGAAAAAGATTATTATTTAACCTTAAAAGAAGCACAAGAAGCAGCTAAAAAGTTGGGTATAAAAACCTACAAAGAGTATTCAAAAAGATACAAAGAGGATCCTAAGTTGCCATCTGTTCCAGGAAGATTTTATTCAGACTATGTAAGTTTTGATTTATTTATCGGCTCAGATTATTATTCAACATGGCAAGAAGCTTCCGATTCTGTTAAAAAATTGAATATTTGTACTAGGGCAGATTACCAAAGAAAACAATTTTATAAAAAAGATTTAAGACTCCATTCAAATCCAGATATGTATTACAAAGATTTTCCAGACTGGCAAAATTTTTTAGGAAAAGAGTAAAATTTTCATTTGTACTTTCTAAAACACAGAGCAATAAATTGCTTTTGTGATTCACAAAAAAGCATAATCAACTTCGTTGATTATGCTTTTTCTTTTTTTTAAAATTTTATACCTATTTACAAAAATATTTAGATATTGTAATGTAAAAAGAAACTAAAGAAAGGAAAATTAAATATGAAAAAATCATTAATTATTAAAACAGAAAGCAATTTCGTAAGAGAGTTGTTATTGCTACTCAAGTATTATGATTGCTTAACAGAAGCAGATGAAATTCTTTCTCAAATAGGAGGGGTTGGAAGGAGAGAGGAATATCTTGATGCTGGAGACGAAAAACCTTCTTTGTTCCGTAGTAATGTAGATATGGACTTAGAGCCATTTGTGCTTGAAGCTATTTTGCTAAATCAAATTAAAAAATCAGATTTTTTTTCTGTAGAAATTAAGTTCAACTACAAGAATTCTAATAAAATTTTAAATGAACTTGATTCTAAGACTGAATTTACTGGAATTGGGGACGTAGAAGATTTTCTTGGTATTAATAATTTTTCATTAGAAATTGAAACTAAGGAGGTATTTTTTATTCCTATAATAAGGACAAAAAATATTAAGGATATTAAAAAATTTATTTCAGATAAAGGCTTCGAGCCTCTTGGTACATTTGAATTACTTTCTTATCTTGGTTATGTTCATTCACTTAGGAAAAAATCAAATTGGGAAAAATCTCAAAAACTCCTACCTAAAGCTTTCCATGGAAAGGGTGTACCTATAATTGCTATACGTGATATTTTACTTAGAAGTCATAAGCAATCATATCAAAAATCAGTATTACTTTCTGCTCAGAATCTTTATCACATCAGAGTAAGAAGTTCTGCTGGAGGATTCAATAAAATCGTTTATGTTATCTGTGAGAAAAAGAAATAAAATAAAGCCACTATTATTAATTAATGGTGGCTTATTTTTTCTATTTAAACTAATTTTCCTAAATGATATCTTAAAGTATATATCCAATCTTCGTCGTCTGGATCGCTGGTTTCTTTTTGATTGAGGAACCATTCGAGGTATCCACGGTCGATGCGGGCTACGTCGGCTACAGATTTGCCAGAGTGTTTTCCAAAAGAGAACATACTCATGAGTGATGGCTTTGATGATATCTCGATCATCTCAGCGTAGGCACCCTCGTCGTCTGTATTTTTTTCTTTCTTTATCTTTTCTACTAGTCTCTCAAAAAGTTTTTCCAGTACGAGTACATCACCGAGTGCATCGTGGGCCTGAGCCTCGATGTCGATATCTAAAAAGTATCGTAGATATTGGAGCTTGTGCTGGGGGATCTTGCCATCTTTATCGAGTGCTCGCACTACGCGGAGTGTGCAGATAGTATGCGCAGGTACGATGCCTTCTTTCTTGATCATTCCTATATCAAATTTTGCATTGTGGGCTACCATGATAGTATCGCCGTCCTCGAGCATTGATTTGATATTTTTATAATCATTACTTTCCTTGAATGATGGCTTGTCCGCCACCATCTTGTTTGATATATGCGTTACAGCAGACGCTTCGGGTGGGATCTTCATCCCTGGATTATAAAGTTCGCAGAATATCTCGTCACCAGTTTTATAAGCTAGCTGACACAGAAGGTCTGTCGCATTTATACCTGTAGTCTCAGTATCTAAAAATACAATTTTTTTCATGCATTTATTTTATCACAATATGCGCCATCAAAATAGCTTCCATTAAAGTGTAATTAAAATAGTCCTTGAAAAAAGTCTTGCGCAGGAACTTAGAAAATAAATGAGTTTACGAGTATTATTTTCTTGAGTGACGAGCAGAGAAATTTTCTACCAAGAAAATATTCGTGCTTTTTGAGAGGAGCTATTTTAATGGAACTCACAATCCTCATTTCACTTTGAGGCTCGTTTTTGCTATACTTTATTTATGTTACACGAAGAAATAAAAGGGGAAATAAAGAATGCCATGATGGCAAAGGATACTGTTAAATTAAACGTAGTACGTGGTCTAGTGACTGCTTTTATGAATGATGCAGTTTCAAAAGGCAAGACTCCACAAGATTTTTTGTCTGATGAAGATGCTCTCGCAGTCATCACTCGTACAGCAAAGCAACGTAAAGATGCTATCGAGCAATTCATAGCTGGTGGCCGCCAAGACCTAGCAGACGAGGATCGTGCGCAGCTTGCAATTCTAGAAAAATATTTACCAACATTGATGAGCGAGGAAGAGGTTTCAAAAGTCGCTATCGCTAAAAAAGAAGAACTAGCGATAACTGATCCTACAAAAAAAGGAATGCTAATGGCTGCAATCATGAAGGATCTAAAAGGTAAGGCTGATGGTACTGTGGTGAAAAATGTCGTTGATCGTTTGTTTTAAAAATTAATTTAAAAATATATTTATGCGAATTATTGCACATTGGATTATCCTATCTATAGCAGTCTGGGCTACGACTCGTTTTGTTGATGGTGTTACTATTGACCCTGTATGGGTTGCTGCTGTTGTGGGTGCCTGTCTCACATTGTTCAACATGTTCCTACGCCCTGTTATAAACATCCTGACATTGCCGTTGAATTTTGCTACTCTTGGTTTCTTTGCTCTTGTAATAAATGGTTTGATCTTCTGGTACCTAGGTACTATCATCAAAGGTTTTCATGTAGAGGGGTTCTATGCTGCATTTGCTGGGGCTCTAGTTGTCTCAGTCCTCAACTGGCTAATCACAAAGGTCCTACGTACAGATATGTAATATATGTTGTCTATTCGACTTATCGAGCACTTTGTAGAAACACACGCATTTTATGCTTATATTTTTGTGTTCCTGGGTGTACTAATAGAGGGGGAAGTTGCCGTCATTCTGGCAGGTATCTTTGCTCATCTTGGATCGATAAATCCTTTTATTGGTTTATTCTGTATTATTTTGGGTGGTGGGTTGCGTTCTGTGTTGGGATACGCTGTTGGAGATTATTTGAATCGCAAACATTCACATCGTCCTATTCTTTTAAAAATTGAACGCAAAATATCATATTTCCTCCCGCGTTTTACAGAGCGTCCTTTTTGGTCCATTTTTGTTTCTCGTTTTTTTATCCTAGGACTTCACTGGTTCACTATCGTATATTCTGGATATAAGAGTATAAATAAAAAACTTTATATGAAAGCAGAATTATCTTCTCTAATTATCTGGTCTGTTGGAGTTATGTCTTTGGGATATTTCTTTTCATTAGCGGCACTTTCTGTTAGTCACGATCTGCGTAAATTCCTGGGTATTATACTCCTTTGTTTTATTGGATTCTTTTTGATTGAAAAAGCTATTGCTCTGGCTATTGAAATTATCGGTGATATATACGATACTGAAGGTAATCATAAAATATAAACTATATGCTAAATTTTTTAAACATCTTTAATAAAAAGAAAACAATAATCGTCACACACAATGCTACTTTTCATGCTGATGATATTTTTTCTTGCGCGACACTATCTATCATGCTCGAGAGCGAGGGCAAGTCTGTTCGTATAATCCGTACTCGTGATCAGAATAAGATTGATTTTGCAGATTACGTAGTAGATGTAGGCGGAATACATGACCCATCAAAGAATCGCTTTGATCATCATCAAAAGGGTGGTGCTGGAATGCGTGATAATGAAGTTCCTTATGCTGCATTTGGATTGGTCTGGAAAGCTTATGGGGAAAAAGTCTGTGGAGATAAAATAGTAGCTCAAAGAATAGAAGAAAAATTAGTACAGGGTATAGATGCCAATGATAATGGTATCGATACTTTTGAATTGAAAGGTGAGGCTATGCCTTATACTATTCAGGACTTGTTCTACTCATTCCGTCCAAGCTACACAGAAGAATTGGATTACGATGTCAGATTTTTAAAATTGGTAGACTTAGCAAAAGAAGTTCTACTAAGAGAAATAAAAAAGAATAGCGATCTGTTGAAAGCTTCAGATATCGTGAAGCGCGCTTATGCGAATTCTGAAGACAAGAGATTTGTAATACTCGATGGTTTTTATCCATGGGGTGAGACATTGATCGAATACCCGAGTGTGTTGTATGTAGTATTTCCAAAGCTTGATACTTGGCGAGTGGAGTGCATGAGAAAAGATAAATTCTCTTTCGAAAACAAGAAGCCATTACCAGCCTCTTGGGCAGGAAAGCGTGACCTAGAATTGGCAGCAGCTACTGGTGTAAAAGATGTGACTTTCTGTCACAATGGACGTTTTATGATTGTCGCTCGTACAAAGGTGGCAGCACTAGAATTAGTTCAAAAAGCATTGGCGGAATAATCATCCGTGACAAATTCAAAAAATCGTGCTATATTAACGAAGCTATACAAAATAGACTATTATGTTCATAGATGAAATTACAATTGAAGCAAAGGCAGGCCGCGGTGGAGACGGGGTTGTTCGCTGGCGTCGTGAAAAATACATCGACAAAGGAGGTCCAAATGGTGGCGACGGAGGACGCGGTGCTGATATATTTGCTATTGCTGTTCAGGATATTCATCTTCTATCTAAATACAAGAATAAGAGAAAGTTTGAATCCGATCGTGGTGATGATGGAGAGGGCGGAAGTCGTCAAGGTTCAAGTGGAGAAACTCTCTATATAGAATTCCCTGTTGGATCAATCATAACAAATGTCGAGAGTGGTGCATCTGTATCACTCGAGACTGTAGGTCAAAAGGAACTCCTGTTGAAGGGTGGCCCTGGTGGTTATGGTAATGAACAATTCAAGAGTAGTATTAATGTCACTCCGACTACAGCTACAAAAGGTAAGCCCGGAGAAGAAGGGCATTTTCATATTGAGCTCGAACTATTCGCAGACATTGGTCTAGTGGGTCTTCCTAATGCAGGTAAGTCTTCAATGCTCAATGCAATGACAAATGCCAAGGCAAAGATCGGTTCATACCAATTCACAACACTCGATCCAAACCTCGGAGATTTTTATGGATACATCATTGCTGATATTCCAGGTCTTATCGAAGGTGCTTCAGAGGGGAAGGGGTTGGGTGTAAAATTCCTAAAGCATATCAAACGTACAAAGATGCTCGCGCATCTTGTGTCTTTTGAAAATGAAGACATGATGAAGACATACAATGAGATCCGTAATGAGCTCGCTTCATATGATGAAGAATTGATCAATAAAGATGAAGTGATAATCCTGACCAAAACTGACGCAGTAGAAGATCAGAAAGTTATCGAGAAGATGAAGAAGCAATTCGAGAAGCTCGGCAAGCCAGTATTCACAATGTCCCTATACGATGATGCTTCGGTGAAGCATGTCAGTGATGAGTTGGTAAAAATTTTAAATAAGAAATAGTAGGAGGGAATCTCTCCTTACAGGAGCCGTACATCTTTTCCATTCGCAAGCTCATACGGAAAATATTTTCGCTCCCTCCACACAAGCAAAGCAGTTTGCTTGCTATGGGGCACATATTAAAAAAACCGCATAAAGCGGTTTTTTTAATATGTGCCCCATGGAGGGATCGAACCTCCGACCGTCTCCTTAAGAGGGAGCTGCTCTACCAGCTGAGCTAACAGGGCATAACGAATTTAAAACATTAAACTAAACTATTTACCATGTATTCTGTTATTTACCAAAACAGCGTAACAAGGCTTATCTAAACTTAAAACATTAAACTAAACTATTTACCATGTATTCTGTTATTTACCAAAACAGCGTAACAAGGCTTATCTAAACTTAAAACATTAAACTAAACTATTTACCATGTATTCTGTTATTTACCAAAACAGCTAACAGGGCGTAAAAGTTAAAAAATATTTAACTCTGTCATTATTGCAGAAAAAGCTATTTTTGTAAATAGTGTTTGCTTTTCTTTGTAAAGGAGTATAATTAGTGTATGGTAAATAATTTTGAAAAAGTAGCTTCTTCGGAGGGTAAAAAAACCGAAAATATTAAAGTAGGTATTCCAGATCAAAATTTTCATAAATATCATGAGTCAAGAAAACTTGATGCTGTAAATGAAAAACTTTTCGGTGTGGAAAATAAGATAAAAGAAGAATATCTTGAGATTATAGAAAAAATTAATAAGGTATATGAAGATTGTGGTGATGAACTTGTTAAAAAAATATCTAAAGAAAAACGGGCTGAACTAACTGAATTAAGAAAACAAAAAGAGGAAAAAGTAAAGCTCTTAGAAGATATACAAAGACAAGGGGGTATAGCTGAAAATAAGGGTGATTGTTAATTTATCTAAGGATATTTTATGCAGTAGGCCTGAATTAAAAGTCGCAAGAAATGATGAACATAATGATGGTCATTATTAACCCAAAATAAGCCTATTTATAGGCTTATTTTAGTCTATAGATAAATGCTTGACTTTATTTTCTGGATGTATATAATAGGGTTCACAGTCTGGTAAGTTATCCGGCTGTTTTAATTTCTTTGAAAAGTTAATAGGTTGGCTCAATCATCATTTCAATGATTGGGCAAAAAATGCAAATAATCAAAGCAAGCAAGTTAACCGTAAATCACTCGATAGTGATAGGTTAAGAAATGTCCGCATTATTCTTTCCGGAGTAATAGCGAGACAATAGTAAGTCAGTTTGGAAGAAATAAAATACTGTAAAGTATTCTTTATTTTGTTCCGTTCTATTTTATAGTAGAGTTTGATCCTAGCTCAGGATGAACGCTGGCGGCGTGGATAAGGCATGCAAGTCGAACGGACTTTATTTTTCCAGAGAATGAGATTACATCAAGTTCAAAGGTCGTTTAAAGTTAGTGGCGAACGAGGTAGTAATACACAGGAATCTCCCCCCGAGTCATGAACAACACATCGAAAGGTGTGCTAATACATGATAGTCCCTCCGGGGTAAAGTTTTTCGCTCGGGGAAGAGCCTGTGAAGTATCAGCTAGTTGGCGGTGTAATGGACCACCAAGGCTATGACGCTTAGGGGAGCTGAGAGGCTGACCCCCACCGATGGGACTGAGACACGGCCCATACACCTACGGGTGGCTGCAGTCGAGAATCTTCCACAATGGACGAAAGTCTGATGGAGCGACGCCGCGTGATTGATGAAGCTTTTCGGAGTGTAAAGATCTTTTATGAGGGAAGAAGTTTATTGACGGTACCTCATGAATAAGGGGCTCCTAATCTCGTGCCAGCAGGAGCGGTAATACGAGAGCCCCGAGCGTTATCCGGAATTATTGGGCGTAAAGGGTGCGTAGGTGGCACTGTTAGTCGATTGTTAAAACTTGGGGCTTAACCCCAAAGATGCGATCGAAACGGCAGAGCTAGAGAGTGTGAGGGGTGAATGGAACTCATGGTGTAGGGGTGAAATCCGTTGATATCATGGGGAACACCAAAAGCGAAGGCAATTCACTGGCACATATCTGACACTCAAGCACGAAAGCGTGGGTAGCGAATGGGATTAGATACCCCAGTAGTCCACGCCCTAAACGATGTTCATTAGTCTTTCGGAGTATCGACCCTCTGAGAGACGTAGCTAACGCGTTAAATGAACCGCCTGGGAAGTACGGCCGCAAGGCTAAAACTCAAAGGAATAGACGGGGACTTGCACAAGCGGTGGATTATGTGGTTTAATTCGATGATAAACGAAGAACCTTACCAAGGTTAGAAATCAACGTGAAAGCCCCGAGAAACCGGGGCCCTCGCAAGACTAGTTGACAGGTGATGCATGGCCGTCGTCAGTTCGTGGTTTGAATTGTTCCCTTAAGTGGGGTAACGAACGCAACCCTCGTCGTGTGTTACAAGTGTCACACGAGACTGCCCCGACCCAAGCGCATGAGAATTAGTGACTAGTAATTAGTTGCTAGGTTCTAGTATTCCACTAGAACCTAGTCCCTAGCTACTAGAACCTAATGTTCGTGAGTTTCGGTCGGGGAGGAAGGGGAGGATGACGCCAGGTCAGCATGTCCCTTGATACCTTGGGCTACACACATAATACAATCGCCACTACAACGGGCAGCGACGGAGTAATCCTGAGCGAATCCTAATAAAAGTGGCGTCAGTTCGGATTGGGGGCTGCAACTCGACCCCATGAAGCTGGAATCGCTAGTAATCGCGGGTCAGATATACCGCGGTGAATACGTTCTCAAGTCTTGTACTCACCGCCCGTCAATTCAAGGGAGCCGGGAATACCCGAAATCTCTCCAAAAGGAGGGCCTACGGTAAGCTCGGTGACAGGGAATAAGTCGTAACAAGGCACGGCTAGCGGAAGCTGGTCGTGGAATAATTCAATTTGAAATTAATCGATGTATTCTATTTATAGATGCAAAGATCTTATTGAGTCGATATTGTATAGCTCAATTGACTATACAATTGCTGCGTACTACAGCATAGCGAAGTACTGACATCTGGGAAAGACCAGAATCAAAAAATACGAACGGAACAAAATAAAGAATATTTTCAAAACTTCTATTTGTTTGATTGATTAAAGCATTTATACTCTGTCTATATGACATGGTGCAACCTATTAATTCTAAATGAAACAATAAAAAAAATCCCAACAAATGTTGGGATTTTTTTTATTGTTGATTTATTTTAAAATGATATAATTAAAACAATTATTTAATTATTATTTTATTCATGAAAAAATTTTATTCAGCTTTATTGATTTTGCTTTTAGTTATTGTTCTTGTTCCCACTAAATCTTTTGCTAGTTCTACTTGGGTTGATGTGTCTTCAGCAGGATCTGGTGCTTGGCAGGCTGTGGCGTCTTCATCTAATGGTACAAAATTAGTCGCAATTGTTTATGGCGGTGGAATATATACCTCTTCAGATAGTGGTGTGACTTGGGCGCCTCAATCTTCTGCTGGAAATAGAAATTGGAAGAACGTAGCATCTTCATCAGATGGTACAAAATTGGTCGCCACTGCTTATGGTGGTGATATTTATACCTCTACAAATAGTGGTGTAACTTGGGTAGATCAAACTACATCTGGTGCTCGTAACTGGAATGGGTTAGCTGTGTCTTCTGATGGATCAAAAATTGTCGCTGCTGTTTATGGTGGTGATATTTATACTTCTACTAATGGTGGTGTTGACTGGACTGATAGAGTTTCTGCTGGAGTGTCAAATTGGAATACTATAGCTGCCTCTTCTGATGGTGTTAATATTGTTGCTGGTATTTTTGGTGGTTATTTATCTACTTCAAATGATGGAGGTGCTACTTGGTCTATACAAAATTCTTCTGGTTCAAGAAATTGGTTTTCATTAGCTTCTTCATCTGATGGTACAAAATTAGCTGCAGTTGAATATGGTGGTGGAATTTATACCTCTACTGATAGTGGTGTAACTTGGGTAAATAAAACTTCCGCTGGTAATCATAATTGGAAAAGTATTGCTATTTCGGATGATTTATCAAGATTAATTGCTGTTGCATATAGTGTGGATTATGTTTATCTTTCTATAGATGGTGGTTTAACATGGATACGTCAAGACTCTGCAGGTGCTAGTTACTGGCAATATGTAACAGCATCTTCTGATTTTACTAATGTGGTTTCTCTTGTTTATGGTGGTGATATTTATCATGGATTATTTACTTTTCTTCCTGTTGTGTCAACTGGATCTTCCTCAAGTACAACATTAGATTCTACTGTTCTATCTGGATCAATAAATTTTTCTGGAGGTGAGAATAATACTGTCAGAGGTATAAATTATGGTCTTACTTCTAGTTATGGTTCTGTTGTTTCTGAAATTGGCTCATACGGAGCAGGGACTTTTAACTTGAATGTTACAGGTCTTACTTGTGCTACTACATACCACTATTCAGCTTTTTCTACAAATGGTGTAGGTACTAGTACGGGTTCTGATTCTACTTTTGATACATTACCTTGCCCAGTTCATCATTCTGGTGGTCATCCACCAATAATTACTTCTTCTGGAGGAGGTGGTGCACCAGTTGTGACAGATATTATAGTTCCTACAGTTGTGATCCCTCCTGCGCCAGTTGAAAATAAGATTATTTTAAATAATGTTGTTACTAGTTCTTCTTCATCATCAAATAAACTCTCAAAGCATTTAAATATAAATATGAAGGATCCAGAGGTTAAAATACTACAACAATTTTTAATCGATCAAAATAAAGGGTCAAAATCTAAATTGATTTACTTGAGTAATTCTTTCGGACCAAAAACAAAATCTGCACTTGTTGAATGGCAAAAATCTGCAGGATTGGAATCTGACGGAGTATTGGGACCCGAGACTAGATCAAAGATAAACGATATTTTAAAATAATAATGAATTAAAAAGAGCGCAACCGTAGGTTGCGCTCTTTGCCTTTTTATATAAAGGCTATTTTTTTTGTAACTTCATAATATTGTCTCCAATCTTTATAAAGTAAAATCCTGTTGGATAATTACTCATATCGATTTGATTATTATTACTATTACCAATTAAAACTGATTTTCCTTGAGAATTAAAAATCTCATAGTTTAAATCAGAGGAAATGTGTAAAATGTCATTAACTGGATTTGGGTATATTCCAAATTCTTTAGAATTAGAATTCTCTAATATTCCTGTGGTCCAGCTGCCTAATTGAATTGTCATTACATTTGAAGTAAATTGAGTACCCCTACTATCAGTACCTTTTATTCTTGTATACACAATTCCGTTCTGCCTGAAATCAGTATTAATACTGATTTCACCACTCACATTGGTGATTTGGATATTTGGTGGTGTTCCTTGGGAAATATTAAAATTTTGATCAGAAGACCATTCTTGCCATACTACAGCTGTAGTATTCGGCATTAAGGTGTAATCAAGTATTGTTTCCCCAGTAGTGTAGTTGCTGTTGATACATTTCTTTATGGTTAAAGTAAATGCATTAGGTGTAACCTTTGAAGTTTTCTTGCTTAATTTTACACCCCAGTTTCCTCCCTTGGAATTCGCTGTGTAAGGTTGGAACCAATACAATGTATTGGTGTCCAATCCTAGAATCACTTTTGTGCTCTTTTGAATAGAATCTCCAGTGAATGAAACAGTATCAGTATATTTATAGTTTGTAGTTCCGTCCTTCCAGTATTTTATGTACTGATAAGATTGAAGACTAAAACCTACAATATTAGTCTCAACTGTAATTTTATCTGATTGCTCAGAAAGGTTGGTAATTTCACCGGTCGCAGGTTGAGATACTACATAGTATCCAGACCGCATAGGTGTGATTGAGTCACGGCCTCCAAGGCTCGATGTTTTAATACCACAGGCTATAGTAGTCTGTGAGGGTATTGTACCAAAGCTAACAGTGAATGGCTTATTGTCTAATACCGTGTAAGTGTTCTTTTTGAAAAGTTCACTTCCATTGAAAGTATTATAAACTTTAGTACTATCACTAGTGCCAAAAGTCGATACTATGGTACTTAACCCACCAGTCTCTACTTTTATTGTAGCAGTTACTCTGCCAGCAGAGTCAATACTCGGGTTTGTTACCCAAGAAATTCTTGGCTTCATAAGTGAATCAGCAATTAGAATGTTACAAATCGAATTTGATTTGTATGTTATATTCTGAATTTTGATTCTTGCTTGAATGCATATCAGCCCTCTCGGAAGTCCACCTAAACTCTTGGCTTCAATGATGGAATCATTGATGCTTTGAACGGTGTCGTTACCGATGCGTGTGTACCCATAAATAGGGTAGAAGGCGGATGTGTCCTGTGTAGGAAAATATCCAACCATAATTTCAACAGTGGAGTCAGTTTTACTTGACTTCCAGTTGATTGAGTAACTAACTTTCTTTATTCCACCATTTGCAGAAAAAAGAGTTACGTTTTGGGCGTTAGCCGATGCTCCAGCCATGATTATTCCAATCACAGCGAGCAAAAAGATACTGATTTTATTTTTCATTGTTTTCAAATATTTAGTACTATTATAGCAGATTAATTCTTATTTGTCAATATATATACTTGACAAAATGGTATTGATTGTGATATAATACAAGTGTAATTAAAAAGGCCGAAATTAAAGGTTTTTTATCAAAATATATGAAAAATACAATGAACAAAACAATAGTATCAATATTTGCTATTTTAGCATTTGTTTTTATGGCACCTAATATATACGCAGCTTCTGTATCTACTGCTGGGGTATCAAATATAACTCAGACTTCTGCTACAGTTAGTGGTACCTACTCTCTAGGTTCAAATTATGCCGAGGTATATTTTGAATATGCTGATAACTCAGGATTCTACGGATCAAAGAGTACTACTCATTCTGTATATACTTCATCTGCATCAACATTTGCAAACATAACAGGTCTAAATCCAAATACTACTTATTACTATCGATTAATCTCAGAAGGTAGTATGTATGAATCAGGTGGGACTCTATATTTCAAAACACTATCAAGTAATATTGACTTGCCATTATCTGCTATGACTGCCGGCGCGAAAGACATCAGTACGAATTCTGCAACTATCTCAGGAGTAATTTCAAATGCTCCATCTAGTGTATGGTTTGAGTATGGAAAGACAACATCACTAGGTAATACTCTGCCTGCTTCAACTACTACATTGGGTAACTCAACAACAGCTACTGCCAATCTTTCAAACCTAGAAGCAAATACTACATATTATTACCGTGTGGGAGCTTTGAATTCAGTCGGTCAATCAAATGGAAGTATTTTATATTTCACAACTTTGAAAAATGGAGGTAGTACAGGTCCATGTGTGATTACTTCATTTACATCAAATACAAATTCTGTTTATGCTGGGTCACCTGTAACATTGTCATGGGTGACTACTGGTTGTACATATTTAAACTTTGGTCAATCTGGTGGAGCATCATTCCCAATGTCAGGATCTGCTACCGTGACACTCAGCACTACTTCGACTTATACACTCTATGCATACGGTACGAATAATAATGATACAAAATCTGTGACTATCACTGTCGTAAATAACGGAGAGGGAAACAATGGTGGATGGAATGGTGGTTGTGGAAATTATAACTGTAATCCACCATGTAGTTATAGTTGCAACACTTGTAATTACAATTGTGGTGGAACCAACAATGATTGTTCTTGGTATGATTATTCCTGCAATAGAAATTTAAATAATTATGAACAAATTAGAGGTATGGTTACTTGCTCGGTCTGTTCTTCTTCATATTATCCAGTAAATTATTTACCATCAAATAGTTACAATGGTTACGTGAATAGTTCTGCAAATCAAAACAATAATTTAAATTCAGGTGGTAAAAATGGTATATATGATGTGTCTGCCAATAGTAAATCACTATTAGGGAATAATGCTAGTGCATCAGATGTTTCAAATGTTGATTCACAAAATTCAAATATAGATTCTAGTAATCTTGCAGCTGGTGCTGGCTTTGGTCTAGTTTCATTTTTACCTAGTACTCTCGTAGGATGGTTACTCTTTATTATATTTATTTTGTTTATAATCTTTATCGCAAGAAAACTTACTGCAAAGAAAAACAATAATGCACACGGTCACGCACACTAAACACTTGACAAATAATATAGATTTGCTATACTAGCATTGTGAGTGAAAGGGTTCCGATAATTTATAAAAACAAATGACTAGCAAAAAGCCACCGCAAGGTGGTTTTTTGTTTGCCGTGTAGTGTTTTATTTATATTTATATTATAATAGTATTCGTAGTCGCTTGTGTGTTCTAGTCAGCGGCTGCACTCACATAGTCATTTGTGTTGGAGTCTAGCACCCGCTGACTTGAGCACAGAATATAAAATCACCACGATGAAAATCGTGGTGATTTTATATTTAGTTTGTAGTCTGTATCGAAATAAAATAATTATTGAAAAAGTCTTGCGCAGGAGATTAGAAAATAAATGAGTTTACGAATATTATTTTCTTGATTGAGGGGATTAAATAAAAACTGCTTTTTATTTAATCCGGTTCGCGAAGCGAAATTGCCGATGCGAAGCAGGCAATAGGGAGAGATATTTTTCAACAGAAAAATATTCGTGCTTTTTGAAATAAGTTATTTTATGTAGATAATTATTTGTTTATCTTGAAGATAATTATTTTATTTCGATGTAATTTTATTTTAATTAAAATATTTATTAAAAAAATAAAAAATATTTTTTCTAAAAAAATTTAAAAATAAAAAGTTATCCACAGTTTTATTTAAAAAAGTATTGCACATATTTTTTATATATACGATAATGTAATTGTGAGTGTGATAAATTTTTTTATAAATTTATTTTATTTTAAAATTTTTTATAAGGTCGTATATCACACATCCTTTAAAAATTAATTTTTTTTTAAATATATGGCAGCAAAAAAGAAGGTAGTAAAAAAAGCAGTTAAAAAAGTTGTAAAGAAAGTTGCAAAGAAAGCAGTTAAGAAGGCTGTGAAGAAAGTTGCAAAGAAGAAGTAATTAACTTCTTTCAAAACCAAGAAAACCCCCTCTCTATCGGGGGTTTTCTTTTTGCTTCATATCATATTTTTTTAAATTTCAAATATTTTAAAAAAGGTCTATATGTGTTAAAATGGGTTCCTATGAGTATTATACAGAGTATATTTGGGGATGAGAGTAGCGCCTTTGTAAAGAAGGCTAAAAAGACTGTTTCTGTTATCAACTCCCTAGAAGAAAAAATCAAAAATTTAAAAGATGAAGAATTCAAAGATAAGACTATTGAGTTGAGAAGTCGCCTCCAGAAGGGTGAATCACTTGATGATGTATTACCCGAAGCTTTTGCAGTGGTTCGTGAGGTTGCCTACCGTACAAAAGGTGAGCGTCACTATGATGTGCAGATGATCGGTGGATGTGCATTGCAAGCTGGAAATATTGCCGAGATGCGTACAGGTGAAGGTAAAACTTTGACTGCTACAACTCCCGCATATCTGAATGCACTTTCAAGTGAAGGTGTACATATCATAACAGTGAATGATTATCTTTCTCGTCGTGATGCTGTGTGGATGGGTCCAATATTTTCTATGCTCGGCATGACTGTGGGTGTTGTGAATTCTCAGAACACATCATACATATACGATTCATCCCATATCGATAAAGTATCTGATTCAGAGAGTGATGCAGGATCATTTAAAGTTGAGTACGAATGTCTTCGTCCTTGCAGTAGAAAGGAAGCCTACGCCGCTGATATCACATACGGTACGAACAATGAATTCGGTTTCGATTTCCTTCGCGACAATTTAGCTCAACATGTAGACAATCTAGTTCAAAGGGGTCATCACTATGCTATCGTCGATGAGGTGGACTCTATCTTGATAGATGAATCACGTACTCCACTGATCATATCATCACCAGCAGAAGATTCAGAAGATCTTTATTATACTTTTGCTGATATTTCAAAACAATTAAAAAAAGAAGATGATTATACTGTGGACGAAAAACTCCGCGCGATATCTCTGACTGATGCAGGTATTACTAATGCAGAAAATCTTTTAGGTATTTCTGATATTTATACAGAGAAGGGTATCAAGTATGTTCATCATCTAGAGACTGCAGTACGTGCACGTGCATTATTTGAGAACAATAAAGACTACGTAGTAAAAGAAGGTGAGGTAATCATCGTTGATGCATTTACTGGACGTCTGCAGCCGGGCCGCCGATGGAGTGAAGGGTTGCATCAGGCTATCGAGGCAAAGGAAGGTGTAAAAATAGAAAAGGAGACTCGAGCAGTCGCTTCTATTACATTCCAAAACTATTTCCGTTTTTACAAGAAACTATCAGGTATGACTGGTACTGCTGATACATCAAAAGAAGAATTCCAAAAAGTTTACGGTATCGATGTTATTGTTGTACCTACACATAGAGATGTAGCTCGTCTTGATAAACAAGATCTGATATATCAGACTGAAGAGGGTAAATATAAAGCTATTGTATCTAAAGTAAAAGAACTTCAGATCAAGGGTCAGCCAGTATTGATTGGTACTGTGTCTATCGAAAAGAACGAAGTACTATCTGCTTATCTAAAACAAGCCGGAGTGATTCATACAATCCTAAATGCCAAGAACCATGAACACGAAGGTGAGATCATCGCCAACGCCGGTAGATATGGTGCGGTTACTGTAGCCACAAACATGGCAGGACGTGGAGTTGATATCAAGCTAGGAGGTGTACCTTACTCAAAAGAATCTTATGACAAGGTCCGTGATCTAGGTGGACTATTCGTTTTAGGTACTGAAAGACATGAAGCTCGTCGCATCGACAACCAGCTACGTGGACGATCTGGTCGTCAGGGTGACCCAGGTGAGACTCAATTCTACGTATCACTCGAAGACGACCTAATGCGTATCTTCGGTGGGGATCGCGTAAAGGCTATGATGGGAAGACTAGGAGTAGAGGAAGATCAGCCTATTCAGAACAGTATCATATCAAAAACACTTGAGAATGCTCAGGCTAAAATTGAAGGTTTCCATTTTGACTCTCGAAAACATACTCTAGAATACGATGATCTGATGAACCACCAGAGAAGTGTCGTATATGGACGCCGCAGAACTATGCTCACTGGTAAGACTGAAGATATTCAGATTTTCCTTGATGGAATAGTAGCTGAATACCCAGAATTGGCTGATGTTATAGTAGAAAAGAAGGCCAAGTCAGGTGAAGGTCCATTTTATGAGACTATCCGCCGAATCGCATTATATACTACAGACAATCTATGGGTTGAACATCTAGAATCTATGGATCATACTCGATCTTCAGTAAACCTACGTGCCTATGGCCAGAGAGATCCACTCATTGAATACAAGAAAGAGGGTCTGCGAATGTTTAAAGAAATGGAGGCAATGTTCAAAGAGCAAATTGCATCATTTGTCCGCACATTGAACATCACTGAGAACAATGGTGGTATCCAAGAAGTACCATCAACACCGACAATCATACTCTCAACTGACGATCAGAGTGGTTCTGTACCGTCTATATCAGGGGATAAAGTAGGCCGCAATGATCTATGTCCATGTGGCTCTGGCAAGAAATATAAGAAGTGTCATGGTCAAGAAAAATAGCTAATTTCGTTGGTAAATAAGGGTTTTTATAGGACAAAGTCGTAAATGTGTCAAAAAACGGCTAAAACCTTTACAAAATAGGCATTATTTCACAATTAAATACCCTAGTATGTCAAGTACTATTGAACAAAAAACCCTTATTTTATAAGGGTTTTTTGTATTTGACACATAGAAAAACAGTGGCATAACCATTGACTTTTGTAGCTCAATATGCTATTATATATCAAGTCCCAAGTATGTTATGTTCAATCGTAATATATATGGGTTTTTTATTTTGAGCTACGGTTCAAGATATACACAGACACATGTTTGGCGGAGCACAACCGCTACATTATGAAAAACAAAAAAATTATACAGTTTCTACAGTCTTTTGTGGCTATACCATTGTTTGCCACAACACTCCCATTTGCTGGAGTGACTGCTATTCAAAGCCAGGCTGTAGCGATTAGTCAAGAACCAACACAAATCACAAGCTCACTGTTAACCCCAGAAGAAGCCAAGATTCGTGCAGAGCATATCAAAGACGTCAATGACTTCTTTGAATCAAGAAATGCTCCGCTTGCTGGATACGGAGAAAAGTTCGTAGACGAGGCAGCTAAAAATGATATTGATTGGAGACTTCTACCTGCTATTGCCACACGTGAATCAAACGCTGGTAAAGACGCTTGTAAGAGTTCAAAAGCCCCAAACAATAACTTCGGTTGGTTTTCATGTAAACGTGGCTTCTCTTCTGTTGATGAGTCTATCGAATATATCTCAAAGACACTAGGAGGAAACAATGAAAAGGCTCCGCACTATACGGACGACATGAATACTACTCAAATTTTAAAACGTTATAATCCAGATTCTATTGTTCCTGGATACTCAAAACAAGTCATCAGAATTATGAAAGTAATTAATTCGGATGAAGATATTATATAAGCTCTATCAGTTTTAAAATAACACCCACGACGGTATCGTGGGTGTTATTTTTTTATATTCTCTTCATTTTTTCAATAACTAGACTCTTTTCACCATTCCTCTCGCTGACTTTTGCATTGATGGCTATGATATTGTTTTCAATTAGTATATCTTTTGACCCTTCAAATAATTTCGGGAATACAACTGCCTCCATGGTGCCTGTATAGTCTGATATCGCGATGAATGCCATACGATCCCCCTTTTTAGTGTTGACTATTCTGATTGTGTCGATGATTGCCGCTACGACTACTGGTTTTTCTTTTTCTACGTTTGCTCGTATCTCTGATATTACAGTTCCAAATTTTTCAATCTTTTCCTTATATATATCTAATGGATGACCCGAGATATATAATCCGAGTAATTCTTTTTCCCAAGATAATTTTTCTGTTTGAGTTGCTTCTGTTTGAGATACTAATTTTAATTGTGCTTTGATTCCACCAATAGCTCCAAAGAGCGATTCTTGTGCTCCACTACCTTTGGATTCTTTATTAAATTCTATTAGTAATTCAAGATTGCCGATAATCATATTTCTTTCTGATAAATCATCCATAGCACCTGATTTAGTGAGGGCTTCTACTGATTTTTTATTAAGATTTTTATGGTTGATTCGCTCAAAGAAATTTTCTAGTGTTGTAAACTTTCCGCCACGTTTTCTCTCTTCAATGATTGCATTGGCTATGTCCGTGCCTAGATTTTTAATTGTGTAGAGTCCGAATCGTATGGTACGATCTTTTTCATTGTTGCTACCTACAATCACCGTGAACCCTCCGAAGCTTTCATTGACATTTGGTGGTAGGACTTTGATTCCCATCTTTTCACATTCACCGACTATTTCAGCAATTTTTTCTACATCTCCAGATTCAGCTGTCAGAATAGCTGTCATGTATTCAACGGGGTAGTTGGCTTTCATGTATGCAGTCTGGTAGGATACACGACCGTAGCTTGCAGCATGTGCCTTGTTGAATCCATAGGCGGCAAATGGCTCGATGAGTTCCCAGAGCTTCTTGGCTTTTTGAGGAGTGAGGCCATGCTCGATGAATCCTTCATTGAGGTGCTTCTTTTGGGCCTCCATTTCTGCTGGAATTTTCTTGCCCATGGCCTTGCGGAGCTTGTCTGCCTCGAGCCACGAGTATCCTGCGAGCTTGATCGCAATCATCATAACGTCATCTTGATATGTGATAACTCCAAAGGATTGGTCTAGGATTTCTTCCATTCTTGGATCGAGGTATTTGACCTTGGAATTGTCGTGTTTACGCTCAATGTATTCTGGTATCATTTCCATTGGTCCGGGGCGGTATAGGGCCACCATGGCGTTTATATCATGTATTGTAGACGGCATTAGCTCCTTCAAATACCTAGTCATTCCAGATCCATTTAATTGGAAAAGACCCATAGTCTCTCCACGGGTAAGCATAGCAAAAGTCTTCTTGTCTTCTAGGTCTATTTTGTCGATATTTATGTCTATATCATGGATTTGTTTTACGAGCCGGACCGCGTCTGCGAGTATGGCCAAATTGCGAATACCCAGGAAATCAAACTTTGGAAGACCAGCATCTTCGATACTATACATGTCGTATTGAGTGATCACATCACCACCTTTTGGGTCGTATTGAACAGGAGTAAAGTCTGATAGTGGGCGAGGGGCGATCACGACACCAGCAGCATGGACCGAGATATGTCGAACACAACCCTCCATCTTGCGAGCGAGGTCTATGATCTCTTTTGTTTCAGCTTCATTTTTATATGCGGCTGCTAGTTCTGGTACTATCTCCATGGCATGATCGATAGTCATAGCTGTGCCTTGGGATCCGAGAGGTATCATGCTGGATAATCGGTCTCCAATAGAGTATGGATGACCTAGAGCTCGAGCCACATCACGCACAGAACCCTTGGCCATCATTGTACCAAAAGTACCAATCTGAGCTACTTTATCCTCACCATATTTTCTTTTTGCATAAGCAATAATTTCATCACGTCTGTTATCAGCATAGTCCATATCTATATCAGGTAGGGATGGACGCTCTGGGTTTAGAAAACGTTCAAAGGGGAGTTTATATATGAGTGGATCAACATTTGTAATTCCAATAAGATAAGTCGTCAGTGATCCGGCGACCGATCCTCGGATATTTGTCAGGATTCCATTTTCGCGAGCATACTTGAGAAGGTCTCCAACTACTAAAAAGTAAGCTGGGTATCCTTTTTGTTTGATAATTCCTAATTCGTATTCAAGACGTGTTTTGTATGCATCATCAATTTTAATATCACGAAATTCAAATCCAGCATAAGCAAGATCTCGTAGGACTCCGTCTGCTGTCTGTCCATTTTCAATTGGGAAATCAGGGAAGTAAGCAGTGCCTAGCTCCAGGTCGTACGCCTCGCACATGTCTGCTACATATCTAGTATTGTCTACAGACTCTGGGCAATCTTTGAAATATAGACGTGCGGTTTTTTCATCAATAAGAGAGAAATCATCATCTGGAAATTCAAATTTTCCAGAGTCTTTTACATCAGCACCAGTATTTACTTGGAGTAATGTATGGTGAGCTTTGTGGTCATCACGGCATGGATAGTGCGAGTCTTGAGTTGCTACAGGTTTTATTCCATGCTTTTTTGCAAGCTCGAGGAGTTTACCTCGCAGCTCTGCATCACGCTCGATATGAGGGTGATTTTGTATTTCAATAAAATAGTTTTCTTTCCCAAAAATATCCTGGTGAGTTTTTATGAGTTCATCTGCGCGAGTCATATCTCCTGCGAGTATCGATTTTGACAGCATCCCACCCATACAACCAGAAAGACAAATGATTCCTTCACTGTGTTCACGGAGCAGATCCATATCTACACGAGGTTTGTAATAATAACCCTCGAGATTAGCACGAGTAACGATTTTCATCAAGTTTTTGTATCCCTGAATGTTCTTTGCGAGTAGGATAAGGTGATAGCGTTTATTGTCGATACCGGGCTCCTTGTCAAAGCGAGTTCTTTCTGCGACGTATACCTCACATCCGATGATTGGCTTGATCCCAGCCTTGTTGCACTCCTTGTAGAGCTCGATTGCACCATACATACTACCGTGGTCAGTAAGAGCCACAGCATTCATCCCTGATTGCTTTGCGATCTTGACCATCACTTCCACCTTGGTCAATCCATCGAGGAGGGAATAGTGTGAATGTGTATGTAAATGTATGAATTTTGAGTCTAACATAGGGGTATTATACTAGAATTTTCTTAAATTTGTAACCAATTCTTAGAAAATGCAATCCTTTAGGGGGCAGAGCTTCAAAGGCTTTAAAAATTGAATATTTGGTATAATAATCTAATGGATAAAAAGTTTATTATCGGCATAGATGAGGTGGGGCGAGGACCTGTAGCTGGACCAGTTATGGTCGGTGCTTTTTTGTTTTTGGCACCAGATTTTGAAGATCAGATCAGGCAATACAGTATTGAAAATAAATTACCTCTACGTGATTCAAAGAAATTGACTAAAAAACAAAAAGATAAATGGCTAATTTATTTTAAAGATCAAAAAGAAAAAGGGAATTGCGATTTCTCTGTGTCTGCCGTCTCGGCTGTTGATATAGACAAGATAGGAATCGTACCATCAATTCAGAGAGCTTTGAATAATTCTTTGAAAAAGGTTATTACAAAAAATAATCCAGCTTCACAGGATTATAATAATTTTCCCCGCTTTACCCTAAAGGGCTCCGACACGGTTAAAAATTATCATAATCCTGTTTCGCTGGAATCTGTGCAAGTTTTTTTAGATGGCGGACTAAAAGCTCCGTTAGAATATGTGAATCAAGAGACGATCATAAAAGGGGATGAGCTGCATCCTGTGATATCTTGTGCATCTATCGTGGCCAAGGTCACTCGGGATAGTATGATGGAAAAATATGCGCAGGAATATCCTGACTACGGATTTGAGAATCATGTCGGTTATGGTACAGCAGCTCATTACCTAGCTATTAAAAAACACGGGATGACCCCTCTGCACCGTAAAACTTTCTTGAAAAATATAAAATGAAAAAATGCCTAGGTCTGACCTAGGCATTTTTTCATTTTAGTTTATTGCTGTATAGCTTGCCACTATTGCTGCTGTCTCTCCACGGAGCATGAGTGATCCGAGTGAGGCTGTCTCAATATTGTTTTCACGAGCAAGAGTAATCTCTGTATCTGTGAATCCACCTTCAGGTCCGATAAACAGTGCGCAGCTATTTTCTTTTATACCCTTGAATTGACCGCCAGATATATCAAAGATTATTTGCCTGTCTGTGTCTTTGCAATCTGTGAGTGCATCTTTGTATTTCATGGCTTCTGCTATCACAGGTACACTATTGCGACCACACAATTCGGCTGCCTCATGCGCAATTTTTTTAAGGCGATCATATTTTAATCCAGTCTTTATTGTGTGCTCCGTTATTATTGGTACTATTTTTGATACGCCTATCTCTGCGGCTTTTTGTATCACAAGTTCAAAATTCTCTCGTTTCAATATTGCTAAATATAGTAAAACTTTTTTATTTCCTTCACGTGAATTTTTGTTTATCTCGGCTACAGATAATGTCGCTCCAGATTTTGATAATTCAGTGATCGTACAGAGGGCCTCACCTTGGTCAGTATTTGCAAGGGTGATAATCTCACCAATTTTAAATTTCAAAACATTCTTCCATTGATGAATGAGTTCTTTATCTCTTATCTCTATTTTATTTTCTATCACTGTGTAGGAGCTGATAAATCTATGAACTTTTTTCATATTACATTACTAGATGGTAAAAGAATGACACTACTGGATCAATGTTTGGTCCGTATACGATAGCACCACCTAGGGCGCCAGTCATAGTGATAGCCACTAATCCCAAGAATGCGAGGATTATGATAAAGTAACTCTCGTATATCTTTGTTGCAATATTTAGTATTGTGCCCCAAATATTTGAAAAGCGACTATCAAAAATCTGTTGATTCCAGTCTGTTTTGTTTACCCACATTACTACATAAATTATACCAATGAATGCGAATATCCATGTAGAGATAGCTGCAAAGGTAGAATGAATCTCTACTAATGGTCGTAGATCTTTTGCTACTGCATGCTCGGCTCCATCACCTGTAGATAGTGCAGCAAATGCTCCTAGTGCACCAGCAAATAGGATTGATGCTTTGACGTAAAACCAGTATATCTGACTTGTAATTTGATTGAATCTGATCAATTCTAATATTGCGTAAACAGTTAGTAATGCGATAGGGAAATGCACGAAAATTGGATGTATGTTCATATGCGTATTCTACTCCTATTTGTAATTCTTTTCTAGCCATTTTTTAATATCCTTTTTGTCATCCTTTATCCAAGCAATATTTGATTTTATTTTTTCTAGTCCTTGCTCTATTGTCCTATCTGCTCCTGGGGCATTATTCTTGCTGAAGAATTTTTGGATATCTTTCAAGTCTTTTGTGTTTGTGTGTGTGCCCATAGCGACCAAAAGTCTAGATAAGAAATGTCCACCTTCTCCGTATTTTTTACACAATTCTTTCCAATTATTTTTTATAAAAGCCCATGTCATATCTCTTCCATGGCTATTTGACCAAGTAGCTACGATCATATGTGGAGCATCTTGAATTCTGACATTTTTTGATAATGAAAATTCTAGTGTCTTTGTTAGTAAGTCTTTATCTTTAAAATTTGTCAGAGCATTTCCATATCTATTCTTTTCTTCATGCATCTTTTCTGTAATATATAATTTTTCAAAATTCTTCCATTCTTTTGCTCCGCCATATAGTGCTACGATACTGTAAACCACATTGCGTATATCAGCTCGTATGTTGCCTGCCTTGAATAATTTTTGCGCTTGTTTGATTATATCTTTGTCTCCGTATGTACCTGCGTTCATTAATGCTAGATTTCTTAAAAATACATCTGAATGGTGTTCTCCATCTTTTTTATCCCAACCCATTTTTTTTGCCAAGGGTGAGAATATTGAAAGAGCATATTTAGAAAATATTTCTTGTGTACCTTCGTCTGTGTGAACATGTTTTATTTTGTTTATACCACTAGATATCTCTGCCCATACGATATATTGTGTCTCATCTTTATAATGATGAACATAATCTAATGCTTCTATAGTCTTTATGTATCCACCTTCCGCCAATGCAAAAAGATCACGAATTATTCCTAGTCTGTCATGAGTAGAAAGTTTACCTTCCTTTATCTCGTTTGCGATTCGAGCTAAGGTATCTACATCGTATCTGACACGTGCGAGTGTGTTTTCTCCTTTATTTATTTTTCCTATCGATGAACCGATCAGTGGTACTTTGTTTTTTGTTGTGAGCATCTTCAATGATTCATTGTTGCTCTCATAAGAAACTGGTACTTGCCACACAGTCTTTTCTTTGTTTTCTTGAGCAGAAATTCTACTTGAGAAAAATCTCTCTTGAGACAGAGTGTATCCTAATTTTTCTTTTGAAAGTGAAAGTAGTGGATATCCTATTTTACCTGTCCAATTTTTCATGATATCTCTGACAGGTTTTTTGCTTGTTTTCTCAAAAGCGTCCCATAAGTCTACTGTATGAGTATTTTTATAACTATGCTTTTTTAAATAATGTTGTAATCCTTTTTGGAATGCATCTTGGCCTATGTACTCTGCGAGCATTTTGATTACAGAGGCCCCCTTTGAATATGATACAGCATCAAATATCTCATTGATCTCACTTGGGTGATGCACTGCCACCTCGATAGGGTGTGAATTGGATAGTGCATCGAGTCGTAGTGCTACCGCTGTATCTGAAGTGAGAAATTGATCCCATATATTCCATTCAGGGAATATTTTATCTACTGCTAGGTATTCTATATAAGAAGCAAAACCTTCATTGAGCCATAAATCTGTCCACCATTCCATCGTCACAAGATTGCCGAACCATTGATGAGCTAGTTCATGTGCTATAACTAATGCCACCCATTGGCGACTATTTAGTGATGAATGTTCTTCATCTACTAGTATTGCAGTCTCGCGATATGTGACTGCACCCCAGTTTTCCATTGCGCCTGATTCAAAATCCGGTATAGCAATCATATCCAATGTATCTAGTGGATATGGGATTTTAAAATATTCATTGTAAAAGTTTATAGACTTTATAGCCACCTCAAGAGCAAATTTCGCTTGGTGCTTTTTACCTGGTGTAGTGTATACACGTACTAGTGTAGGCTTTGGTCCGGCTGTTTGACCTTCGAGATATTCAAAATCACCAATGATAAATGCGAGGAGGTATGTCGACATTTTTGGTGTCGGTGCAAATGATATTGTTTTATATCCACTCTCGTGTTCAGCTACTCGGATAGGTAGTGTATTTGATATCGCAATTTTATCTCCAGGGATTACAAGGTGCACATCAAAGATTGCTTTTTGTGCTGGCTCATCAAAACAGGGGAATGCACGGCGTGCATCTGTAGCCTCAAATTGTGTTGTCGCTAGATGTTTTGTCTCACCATCAATCTCGTAGCGGCTACGGTAAAATCCACGCAATGATTCATTGATAATTCCTGTGAATACAATAGACAATTTTGCCTTACCTTTTTTAACAGATTTCTTGAATGTAAAAGTCGCAGTCTCGGCAGCTGTGTCGTATTCTATCTTGTCTGCAAATTGTATTTCTTTGCCGATCTTTATTCCCGCCGTAGATATAGCGATGTCCTTGCTGTGTAGAGTAATAGATTTTACATCTTTATCTAGAGCTATATCGATAGTCTCATTACCTTCAAATACAAAGTTTTCAAGGTCTGGTTTCAATGTCAGATTATATCGAGTAGGG
This sequence comes from Candidatus Nomurabacteria bacterium, assembly GCA_026396015.1. Lineage (GTDB taxonomy): Bacteria > Patescibacteriota > Minisyncoccia > Phycocordibacterales > UBA9973 > UBA8515. The sequence continues at coordinate 246,921 of JAPLXP010000003.1, forward strand.
GTGACATGTTCTACTAATCGCACTGATGTTTTTTTAGATTTGGTGGTTGTTTTCATGGGGTCATTATAGCAAAACAATCTCAACGATAGAAGTTGAGATTGTTTGTTTTTGTGTTCTTATTTTGTTGCTTGTTCGATGCGCTCGAGGGCTACGATGAATGCGGCACGGCGGACATCTGTATGAAGCTCTTGTGATCGAGCATAGATGATATTTGTTTGTTCATCCATAATCTTCTTCAGCTTGTTGAATACATCCTCCTCGCTCCATTTTTCGCCATTTAGATTCTGCTCCCATTCGAATGTAGATACAGTCACTCCACCAGCGTTAGCTAATATATCAGGTATGACTGGGATTCCACGGCTGTATAGTATATCGTCTGCTTCCGGAGTTGTTGGTCCATTTGCCAATTCCATCACTAGCTTTGCCTTTATATTGTTGGCATTGTCTGCTGTGATTTGATTCTCAAGTGCTGCTGGGATCAATACGTCACATTCTATCTCTAGTAGTTGTGCATTTGTGATTGTCTTTGAACCAGGGAATCCTTCGATTTTATTGTTTGCCTTTTTGTATTCATTGAGTGCTGCGATATCAAAGCCAACAGACAAATCTTCCTTTACTATCGCACCTTTTGAATCTGATAGTGCGATGATCTTGTGTCCATCATTTGCAAGTATCTCTGCCGCATTGCCTCCTACGTTACCAAAACCTTGGATTACGATATTGCATGATGCTGGAAGATTTAGCTTTTCTTGCATTACCTTGAAAGTATAGAATCCTCCGAGTCCTGTAGCTGGTCCACGTCCAGCTGAGCCACCTACTTCTAGTGGCTTGCCTGTGAATGTAGCATTGCTAGTGTCACCAGTTATTTTTGCGTATTCATCTACCATCCATGACATGATTTCGGGAGTAGTATTTACATCTGGAGCGGGGACATCTACTCGTGGTCCGATATTTGGAGCCATCATCTTTACCCATCCACGAGAGAGTCTCTCGAGTTCTCCTTTTGATAATTCTTTTGGATTCACTGTGATTCCACCCTTGCCTCCTCCCATCGGGATATTCGCAACAGCACATTTCAGCGCCATCCAAAAAGCGAGAGCCTTTACCTCATTGATCTCTGTATCCTGGTGATAACGGATTCCACCTTTGTATGGTCCACGAGCATTGTTGTACTGTACGCGGTAACCTTCGAAAATTTTTAATTTACCATCATCCATAGTTACTGGGATAGCTACGTGTAGCTCACGGTTGGGTTGATGAAGACGAGACATGAATTCTGCGCTGAACTGCTTTACTTTGTTTGCACGGTCAAGCTGTGAGAGTGCGTTTTGAAATGGATTATTCATTTCTAGATTATACACCTTACTTTTCACGAAGCAAACTTGAATGTAGAGTTTTACCTTTGAAATTTTTTTCTACTTTTTTGATTTCAAAACCAAATTTTAATTGCATATCATATAGAGCTTTTTCCATACGGTTCTGGTCATAGCCTAGAACAATGACATCAGGTGTGTGCTCCTTTATCACATTCCATACATTTGATTTACCGTCACCGGGTATCACAGTCGCACGAGGGTATTCCTTTTCTAGATTCTTTATGCGAGTTGTGAGAGGGAATTGGGGAGATACTTCTTTGAGCCATTTTACTGTATCGTCTAGTGTGACTACGATAGTCAGATCTGTACCGTAGTATTGGGCCTCCGTTAGGAAAAAGCGGTGCCCATCGTGGATACCATCAAATACTCCAAAAACCATGACTTTTACTCGATTGTTCATATATAATAGTACTTTAGCATAAAAAGCCATATAAACTAAGCATAAATAGGGTACTTGACAAATGTACATATAATATGCTATAATACCAGTATGAATAACAAAACAAAAAACTTAATAGCATTTGCATTCACAGCTTTTGTATTTGTTTTTGCAACTCACGCATCTGCTGCTGTGACTTCAGATGACTATGGAACTCCAAGATACAATTATAATAATCAGCCATATGCTCAACCTTATATGCAGACATATGGTAATCAGTATCAACAGTACCCTCAGCAATCATACAATCAGACATACCAGCAACCTTACAATCAAAACTACGGACAGCAATACAATCAGAATTACGGAGCACAGACAGGATATGCTGCACCAGTAAACAATCCACCAGTGAACAATCCAGTAGTCGCAAGTAATACTTTTACAAATACTAATACAACAAAGGCTACAACAGTACGTCGTGTCGTAGCAAGTAACACACAAGCAAGACCCGTAGCAGTATCGCAGAATCAAGTAGCTGGAACAAATGTAGGAGTGATAAGTGCTAGCGATATGAATCAGGCTAGTGTAAACAATCTACCAGCATTGTCTCTACGTGGAAGTAATAGTTTTATGCCCGATACAGTATTTGAATGGTTATTGACAATTATATTCATCTTGGTGATTATTATCATCATTCGTGTTATGTCTCGCAAGCATGGCCCTACAGATCATCATTAAGAAATACAAAAAGCACCACGACTGTGGTGCTTTTTGTATTTTTTGATAAAATAATATGAGCATGAAAAATAAAATCTCAAATGGGGTAGTACATAGGGTGCCTGCTGATCTGAAAAAGATTTTTACAGAAAAGGCGCCAGTACTCGAAACATGGAATGATATCACACCATTGGCTCGCAATGAGTGGATATGCTGGATCGAGGATGCCAAGAAATCCGAGACACGTGAGCGCCGGATAAAAATCATGATTGATAAATTCAACAAAGGTGCCCGCCGTCCATGCTGTTGGGCAGGGTGTACGCACAGATAAATATTAGTGTAGCAAGAACAGTTCTTGCTACACTAAAAGAAAAGATTGCACAAGGAGGATTACCCACCAAGCCACCAATTGGATATAAAACTATTGGAGAAAAAGGTCATAAAATACATGTGATAAATAATGAGACGGCCCCACTTGTAAAAAAAATGTTTGAATTATATTCAACTGGTAATTTTTCTGTAGTGTGTAGCAAGAACTGTTCTTGCTACACTTAAAAATGATAATTGGTGCAAAATTATTACTTTAATCGCTCTGCTTTCTTCGGTATTATGTATACTGTTTCTAAAAGATTTTCAACAATATCAAAAGCTACTTCTAATTCCGCATCTGTTGGAGCTTTTATTTCATGAGCAGCTTCGTTTCCTAATAAACGAGTTTTATGTAAAATAGTCGCATTATTTTTTGTAAGAACTTCTTTTGTAACTAAATCATCAATCTTTTTTTCAAGATTTCTTCCCTTTGTTTTTTTCTCAGAACAGACAGCTTCAACTAAAGCTCTTATTCCAATACCTGAAATAATTTTTAGTTTAGTACATAATGCTTTATGGGTTTCTATGTATATTGAACGAATTTTTTCTGGTAATGAATATCTATCCTGAAGAGCTGTGCGTCCCATTAAACGATTGGGGTATATTTCCTCTCTATAATTATAAATACAATTACCATCATTATCAGGTTCATAATCTTCGGAATTACTTGAACTGACACGAAAAGATATTTCATCACACCCTAAACAACGAATTATTTCATATATATCGATACCTTGAATATCGTCACTACTGTCACCCCAATGAGATTTTATGGAACTACAAACTATGTTGTTTGTAGTATTGTCGCAATTAATACAAACAACTTCTCTAATCTTATCTTTTGTTTCATCTAATGTAATTTCTTTTGACATTTTAATTAAAATAATTATTTATAAAATATTACCTATTTGAATTTCGTGGATCTAAATAATTTTTTTTATTTTCTTCAAATTTTTGTTTTTGAAGATTTGCAATATTTAAATTAAAAGCTCTATTATCTTTTGTGTCTGTTACTGGCTTTAGTTTTTTGTTTCCCAAAAATAATATTTTAATCATTTCAATCAACCATAGAATAATCGTTGCAATTATTATTGTTCCAACTCCAATTACCCAAGGATTGTTAAAAAATTTTAACATAATATTAATTACAGCTTATATCGTAGGTTCCATTTACCCCCGTGCCTCTCATTGTGCAGTAAGTAGTTTTTGGTATTTGAATTTTAGGAATTATAGTTGGTTGGTAATAAGATGTAGGAAGAGTAAAACTCGTTGTTTGTTTATTTGTCTCAATATAATTTTTATACATTATTAACATTTGCTTAAAATCAGCTTCATTTTTTTCATATTTTTTTATAAAGTCATCACTTGCACGTAATATATTTTTACTTACATCTTGCTGATTAAGATAACCTTGACTCTTCATTAACCATAATGAATATTCATTCGCTGTTTTTTCATCTTCAATAAAAGACGATTCATTTTTTGCTCTACCTTCTTTTGTTACAAGTAAATTATTATTTAAAATAGGAATCATTCCTTCAAGATAATTTTTATAAATTAAATATGATTCTATATAATTTTCATGTTGTTTAACTATCAAACTAAAAGCCTTATCATTATAAATATTTTGTGAATTTATAAGATCTTTCCTCTCTGTGGTATCCTTAATTGCCTTATCAATAATAAGAATATTTTTTTGAACATATTCAATATCTTCATTATTACGTTTAATAAGAGAATCAAACAACGCAAGTGAAATATAATTAAAATTTTTTCTAACGTTAGTATTAATTGATTTTTGAGTAGATCTACTTGATTTTGTGTTAATAATTTCAGAAGGAGAGTTTGACTGCTCTTTATTTAAATTATCTATCTTTTTTTGAAATTCACTTATTTTTTGTTCCTGATTCTGTATTTTTTGTATTGCTTCTTTTTTTTGAAAAACTTTCCAACTAAATGGATTCCACCAAGAAGCAAAAACTACAGAAGGGATCATGAATGTAAAAATAAGTATGATAGGAGTATATTTTTTCATAATTTTATTTAATAAAATAGTTAATATCTTTATTATAGATCTTCGCAAAAGTTTGAAGTTCGACAACATCAACTCTTTGCTGACCTGATTCGACGTTAGAAATATGAGATTGTGGTCGCTTTAATTTCTTAGCAACCTGCACCTGAGTCAATCCTGATTCGAGTCTAGCTTTAGTGTAGCAAGAACCGTTCTTGCTACGATTTGATTTACCGAGAACCGCTCTAGTTACATATCTAATTGGCTAATCTCATATCTCCAATTTTGATCATGAGAATTAATAATAAAGGATGGTACACCACCTTTGTGAATAACACTATCAATTTTATTTGTACTACAAATAACTATAGCTTTTGACTGCCATAATCCATTAAGCATTTCTTCGTTTATTTCTACATCAGCAAGTATAAGACCTTGTCCAATTGGCTTAAGTAGTCTTTTTAAAAGTATAGGGACTAAAAATAATAATATATATACCCAATTTAATTTAAACGCTAAAAAAATGGAAAGAGAAAACCAAACCCATACGTTTAAGAGTGGCCAATAGATATAAAATAAATATAAAGATGATAGTTTGGTTTTGCATATATAATAAATCCAAATACCAAAAGGGTCCTTTATAAACCGTTTTAACCGCAGCTCAACTTTTTTTGCACTTATCAATTCTTTTAATTTTATAAATTCTTCGCTGTTACTTTTCATAAATTACCATTTAACAGAACCCTTTTTACCTGTGTAGGGGTTATAGTTTCCTTTAGATGAATAATTGTCGTACTTTACCTTATTGGGGCTAGAACGGTAAGAAGGCATGACATATGTGCCAGTCTTTGTTGTATAGCCTTTTACGCGAGTCACAGCATCAACTTTATTGATACTGAAAGCAAATAGACCAAACATAAACATAGCTAGAACCGAGAAAGTAATGAGTTTTTTCATAGTAAATTTAAGTTATTTAATTAATACCTTAATCATATGCCTAATAGTAAATAAATCAAGCTTATATTTGACGGAGGAGGGGGTCAAAGATGCTTATTCTGAGAATAAGATACCTAGCAATAGTAGTGTGGTTTTTACGCAACATTAGTGGGTGTAGCAAGAACTGTTCTTACTATGTCGGAACCTTTCTTGCGAGGTACTATTTACTGCTGATAGTTTATTTTTCTAGTACATTAATAGATTCCATTTGTTCAGCATAATTACCAGCTGTATCATAAACACGCAATGTAATACTTTGTTTACCCAAGCTCAAGAACGGCACAAACATCTCTGAGCCCACTGGTAGAAACAGGTGACCTCCCAAGTCTACATAATAGTTTTTTTGAATACCACTCACATTATCTATTGCGTTAAATGCAAAGCGTACGACGTCACCCTGATACACATCATCTGTACTTTTAATCATAGACAATATAGTTGGAGGAGTAAAATCGGATTTAATTTTAAAGTGAGCAATCGGACCACCTGAATCAAGCTGAAGATGAAAATAAAATACTCCATCTGTAGGTATTTTAAATGCTATTGTATTTTCATTTGTAGTTTGGCTGCCTGAAGGTATAGTATTTGGTTCAGAGTCAAATGCATACCTATATACTGCATCTTTTTTACCAATCCATACAAATTTTACATTTTTTGCATTGTACCATCGATTTTCATTTGGGTGTGTTGAAGAATATACGACGAATGAACGCTGGCCAGTTTTATTTTCTTTAGTGAAATCTAAATTAAAATTATCTACACGATATCCGCCGCTTTGAGCCACACGTAGTACATTTGTACCCAGGCCATCATTTGCTAGAACTTTTGTATCATCCATATCAAAAGTTAAATCAAACGAACCTGTTTTTTGGGGTGTGACAATTATTTTTCCTATTGATAGATTTTTTTGTCCTATTTTTTTGTAATTTAAAAGTACGCAACTTAAATTTAGGATACCATTTTTACTGTCTATATTTTTTTCAATTATATAAGAACAATCAGTATTGTCAGTATTAAAATCATTAATTTTTATTGAATCAGGGTTATATTTAATAGATACAGACACAGAATTTATAGCCTCGTCTCCAGTTTTTACTAAAACATCAAATGATTGCTCTGAGCCAATGTTATAAATTCCAGACTCGGGTTCTAGTGTTATAGTTGAATTATAAAGAGTGAGTGTAGCAAGAACAGTTCTTGCTACACTATTGAATTTTTCTTTTCAGTGTAGCAAGAACTGTTCTTGCTACACTAGGAGGATTACCCACCAAGCCACCAATTGGATATAAAACTATTGGAGAAAAAGGTCATAAAATACATGTGATAAATAATGAGACGGCCCCACTTGTAAAAAAAATGTTTGAATTATATTCAACTGGTAATTTTTCTGTAGTAAAAAGAGATCGAATTCAAAACGGATCAAGTAAAGATCATTCAAAAGGCTGCTCAAAGATCCTGGCAGGCCGCTGCGTGGCTCTTGGAACGCAAATATCCCAATGAGTACACCAATCGTGTGCGTATCGAGCAATCAGAGCCAATTAGGACAGGTTATGAGCACCTTACTCACGAAGAGGTAAAGACTAAACTCCAAGAACTCCGGAGAAGAAATGGCTTGGTAAATATAGCAGGCTAGAATCGATTGGATATGTAAGGAGATCTTTCCCTAGTGTAATCAGAACTGATTACTATTTGTCATCACTTCTGATTACAGAATCTCACACAAAGAACTGTAAAAAGCATTACTTTTATGCTAAAATGGCTTTTATGAAGCCTAAAATCATTGAAGTAAAAAATCTCTCCAAAACCTTTTCTTTTTCTGTAAAGAAACATGGTTCTTCGTTTTTTAGGAATCTAGTATCTCCTGAAATAAAGACTGTCAGTGCAGTTGATGATATTTCATTTGAAGTTGAAGAGGGTGAGCGTATTGCTTTCATTGGACCAAATGGCGCCGGGAAATCAACAACTATTAAAATGTTGACTGGTATTCTATTCCCAACGAAAGGCAAAATATCTGTACTTGGTTTCGATCCAACTACTGATCGTAAAGCACTTGCGTACAAGATCGGTACTGTCTTTGGACAACGCAGTCAGTTATTTCCAAACTTGCCGATCACAGATTCGTTTGAATTTTTCGGTGTTATGTATGATCTATCAAAGAAAGAAATTGCATCACGAACTGCCGAACTCATTGAGCAGTTTGACCTTGCTTCATTCAAGGATCAGCCAGTGCGAAAACTTTCACTTGGTCAACGAATGCGTGCAGAAATTGCAGTATCCTTGATACACAAGCCGAGGATCATATTTCTTGATGAACCAACTATCGGCCTCGATGTCGTTGCAAAGAAATCACTTCGTGAACTTTTGATCAAGATAAACAAGGAAGAAAAGACTACGATCTTTTTGACTTCTCACGATGTGGGAGATATTGAGTCTCTCTGTGATCGCACAATCATAATCAATCACGGAACAGTCGTCCGTGATATGCCTACAGATGAACTTTCAAAATCTTTTGTACACGAAAAGTATCTTGACATCACTCTTGAGGCAAAGCCAAAAAACTTTCCTGAACTTCCACAAGGAATCAAATATGTACAAAAAGATAGCAATAAAATAACTCTTGCGGTTGATCAAAGAGTTCTCGGTGTATCTGATGCACTACAAAAAATACTCCCATATTTTTCTGTTTCAGACATAGATGTTTACAATGTCGATCTTGAGACGGTAATCAGAGAAATGTATGAAGCAACTTCGATTAGCAAATAGCATAGTAAAAATGATGATCAAGGACAGGATACAATATCCTGCTCGTTTGATCGTTGATACATTTGGTATCGCCACACGATGCGGTGTTTTATTGATACTCTACTACTACATTTTCAGTACTCGAGGTGGTGTAATCAATGGACTCACTTTTCAAATCACTGCATGGAGTATGTTCTTGTACTTTGCATTTATGACACTGCGATTGCGAGATCTTGCAACATCAATTATGCAAGACATAAAGTCTGGAACTGTTGAAGTACTACTCTCAAAGCCAATCAACTACTTGTCATATCGTATGTGGTGGCAGTTAGGTGCAGGATTATATCCATTCTTTGTTGCGGTAGTATTGGGGACAATCGCTCTTGTCGTTGCTGTGGGTATTCCTGCAAGTATGTCTAGTTGGTTTTTCGTAGGCACTCTTTCAATCGTATTTATTTTAGGGATCATTTTGTCATTACTCGTATATGCGGTGGTGGGTTTACTTGCTTTTTGGATAGAAGACATCAAGCCGTTATATTGGATCGTAGACAAAGCGGTGATGATTCTCGGAGGTTCATATTTACCCGTAGCATTGTTTCCAAAGGTAATGTATCAGATTGCAATCTGGAGTCCTTTTGGAGCATCGCAATTTGTGACACACACTGTGTATGACACTTGGAGAACTGGATATGCTGAAATGATCGGAATACAAGTATTTTGGATTGTCATACTTGGAATCATAGTTTCATATATGTTCGGTCGAGCGCACAAAAAAGTCTCTGTAAATGGAGGATAAAATTATATGAAAAAAGAAATCAATTTTGCTATATATGCAATAAAAAAGAATATCCAGAGTAGTGCAGAACTCCGTACAAGTTTCTGGATGAATGTTTTTGGAATGATGATCAATAATATATCCTTTGTTATATTATGGGTTTTTCTCATTCAAACAGTTGGAAGTATTGGAGGTTGGAGCGAAGCCGATATTTTCGGACTACAAGGTTTTGTAGCTCTAGTATTTGGTATTGTGTACTCAATTGGTTCAGGTCTTCGAGAAATGCCACAACTCATTTCGGGAGGTAGATTTGATCAGTTTTTAATCTCTCCCAAAAATCTACTTACTCGTATAGCAACTTCATCTTTCGGTGCTTCCGCAGTTGGTGATGTATTCTTTGGAATTATTTGTATAGTGATATATCTTTTTATGATCTCCGCAACACTATCACAAATAGGGATGACTTTTCTTCTAATCATCATTGCCTTGATTACATTTACTGGTGTGACGATTGCAATACAATCTATCAATTTCTTTTTTACTGATCCAGAAGCAGTAACGCGAAGTGTATTTGAACTATTCTTCACTCCATCACTATTTCATGGTGGAGCATTTCAAGGTACAACACGGTTCGTATTTACTTTTCTTGTACCGTCACTCTTAATTGGAACTCTGCCAGTTGAAGCTATTACTCAAACCTCATTTCCCAAAATGCTGTTACTTTTAGTGCTATCAATCTTTTGGTTTATGCTTTCTCTATGGTTTTTCAAGAAAGCTGTACGAAAATACGAAAGTGCCAACTTTATGACCTTTGGGTCGTAGAAATCGGTGAGTTTGTTATCAGTTCTGATAACAAAGTGAATCAACCTTGATAACAACTTACGAGAGGGTATAGCAAGAAGGTATAGCAAGAACAGTTCTTGCTACGACAGGTTCGAGCTTCCTACTTTGGTATCAAAAATTACCATTTTAAAATATAACTAATTTTTTTTTTAGAATGTTGGAGGATATTAGAAAAGTAGTTACTAATGAAAAATCTTAAGAAAGAGTGTGAATGGCTTCTTGTATTCCATAATAAACAATCACCAAGCTTGCTACAGCATCTGCCCACCAGAGACCAAAAACAGCATTAAGAAGTAATCCAACAAGAACTGAGGTAGCAAGTAGACCATCTATGACAGTTACTTTTGATTCAGCTTTCAATACTGGGTTGTCTAATTTTTTACCAACAACTGATTTACCATAAGCAAGAGCAAACATTACTAAGGCTGTAACAAAAAGCCAGATACCACCAAGAAGAGATACTTGTGAATGAATACCCGAGGTAAGCGAAAAGTATACCTCTATAAGAATATAAATAGATAAAAGAATAAAAGAAACACCTATCATTCTTTCGGCTAACTTCTCATTATTTTTGTTAATGGCTTTAAGTTGCCAGATAACAACCATGTGTAGCAAGAACTGTTCTTGCTACACTCTGATGGTAGCCAGGTATAGCAAGAACTGTTCTTGCTATGTCAGTATCTTCCATTTCTGGAAATTGTTTTACAATCCACTGTTTAATAGTCCCATCTGAGAATGTTTTAACAACCTCAATATCTTCTATAGAAACTTGTTCTATTGTTAAAAGTATTCTCTCTAATTTAAAATTCTCTTTGTGTTCATTTTTTGTAAATCCACAAAAAACTTCTTTTATAATCTTTCTTTTTTCCGCAACTCTCTCACTTAAGTATTTTTGAAATGTATAGACAAAACCATCTTGAAACTCTTCAGTTTTCAAAATTTCTTTTGTAAAAATATCAGAATTATCTCTAATCATTTCAACAAATTCAATAGCCCTATCTTGTCTTAATTGAATGTTTGCACCATACATTCCTTTTGATAGGCCCCAAGCAATACCCAGTAATGGCGCACCACCATTTAAAGAGCTATCAATCGCAGAAACTAAACCATCTACAACAGCGATTGCTGAGGTTTGTATAATTATTTTATCTTTCTTTTTTAATAGGTTTTTCATTAATTAAATTAATATTATTCCATTTTAACTACATACTGAACAGGGGTAATTTTTTTGAATTCTAATATATCACTTGCTCTATGAACTTTGAGGGTGGGTGTTTCTTCATTATCATTTATATTAAATACTTGGTATATATGATAATTATTTTGATTTCTTTTCATAAAATCTAATTCATTGCTAGATATATTAAAAGAATTACCACTAGAATTTTTTGAACTCTTAACCTCAATGTATTTTTCTCGCCCATCTGGAAAGAAAGATAATATATCATAACCAGATCCGTCACCCTCAAGAGACATATGTTTTACCTTTTCAGCCAAATCTTCTTTATTAATAGATTTAAGATAATTCTTTTCTATTTCAAAAACAATTTCTTCACCCTTTAACCCCGTGATTGATTTATTTTTATTTATATTTTCCCAGTCAATTTTCCTTGGAGTATTATATTTTTTATCAGGGGATACTACGTCGATGGTATTAGTTATTTCTTTTGTTTTTGAGGTGTGAGTAGTTGCTCCATCTATCTCAGTATTAGTACCTTTCATTAAATTTCCCCAAAAATTGACCCCTTCTTTGTTTTCATTATCTTGTTTTTGGCTTGGTGCATTCTCTGATTTTTCTAATTTATTATTTGTAACACTGGAAATAGGTGTTTGCTTTTCTTTAAATATTGTTTCTGCTACTTTTTGATAGAGTTCAGTATTTTGATTTTGGGATATTTTATTTTCATTATTCGTATCTATTTTTTTATTGTCATACTTAATCCCATTTATTGAATGCAAGATTTTAGTAAAACTAAAATAATTACTATTTATTTCATAATTTATATCAGGATTAATATTAAATCTTTTAATTAGATATTCTTTGTATCCACTGGAGTACGGAGAATTAAAAAATTTAGCTACATTTTTTGTTTCATTAATCAAAGATGCTAAATACATACCTTCACCTCTACCTATGTGTTTTCTAAATACATATACTCTATAATAATAATCTACATACCCAATATAATGTTTTAGTAATTTATCTTCAAAAGATCCAACATTTGTTTTATCTTTGTAATTTTTTATTCTATTGCAAATTCCCTGATAATTTTCATTTATCTTATTAAAATAATCCTTGACAGATTCAAAAAATAGCAAACAAATAATTACAAAAATAATTAAGATAATGATTTGAACACTAAAAATGAAATAAAATATTAACAATACTGGTAATATTATATAAAATAAATATTTCCAGAAAGAAAAACTAGTTGAGTCTCTCTCAGAAATTAAAACATTAATTTGTTCTCTATGTTTCAAATAGGAATCGAGTTCCAATCCATATTCTTCTAGTGTTGGTTCTTTTTGAGCGTTGTATTCCATAAAATTACTTATTTAAATTTAAATATTTTTTTATATTATCAATATCGTCACTATTGGCTGTAGCTCTTGATTTTTCAAAAAGTGAATTCGAAATTCTAATTAAGCACCCAACTGCATTATTTATATCATTCATGTTTTCATTAATAAACATACTTCTCATGAAAACATAATTATCACGGTACCTAATTTCTAAATCACAAGAAAGCTTTCTTATTTCATTTGATATATTTAAATAATTTTCAAATATTCTTTTATTATTCATCTTATCAAAATCTTTTTTCTCTTCTGAATCTAAACTAATAATGACATTGTACCCACCTTTATCTATTACAAAATCTTCTTTTGATAGCGGATTGGTGATTGTATTTGAATAAAATTTTAATTTATTAAAAACTTCATTTTTTATATTTTTGTATTCTCTCAGAGGCTTTAAAATAAATTCTAAAATTATTTGACTAAAAATGAACACAAAAACTCCTGCTAGAATGGTCAAAAATATATTATTATTTCCTTTTAAATTTTGAATAAAATATTTGCAGAGATAATAATTTTCCATAAATTTATTTCAATAGCTCATCAATAGAAACACCAAGAGCTTTTGCTAATTTGGTAATGGTTGAAAGTGTAGGGTTTTTATTGCCACTTTCAACATTGCTGATATATGCTCTATCAACATCTAAAGCTCGGCAAATGTCGCCTTGCGTCATGCCTTTGGCAAGACGGATTTTCTTCATATTTTCTCCTAGTTTTTTAGCTGAATTCACAGTTGAATTATATTCTCAATTGTCTTTATAAACAATATTGTTATATAATACAATATAGCCCCTCCCACCCCCGAATCCCGCGCGCAATTCCTCCCAGACCCTCCTTGCGCGCGAAAAGAAGTCGAGGCAGGGCGAAGCGATACCCAGAGAATAATGTTTCGCCCTGCCGAGTCCATTTTTAGAATTCTTCATTTGGATTTTCGGCGAAAAAAGTTCGGATTTTGTGGTAGAGAGGGAGCATCGTAGTACATGCCCAAAAATTCGGCGCGCGCGAAGCGCGCGGTGATGTGGCGGGTGTGGCGGAATTCCAAGAATTCAAAAGGATTTCCCAAGATTTTTTTGGCGTTAATACCAGAGTGCGGTTGGCGAGGAGAGGGAGAGGGTTCTATGATGAATACATCATTCAAAACAGTAATTTTGTGAGCCAATCGTAAAGCGATAATTGTAAAATCAAAAGCAATATGAAATATTTTTTATACATCCGCAAATCAACCGACGAGGACGACCGCCAAGTGTTGTCGCTTGAGTCGCAGGAATTTGAATTGAATGAATTTGCCCGACGCGAGCATTTGATTGTCGCCGAGACATTTCGCGAATCGCAAACAGCGAAATGCCCCGGCAGGCCAGTATTCAATCAAATGCTCGATCGTATGGAGCGTGGCGAAGCCGAAGGAATTTTAGCTTGGCACCCCGACAGACTAGCTAGAAATAGTGTAGACGGTGGACGGATAATTTACTTTGTAGACTCACTAAAAATAACCGCGCTAAAATTCCCGACATTTTGGTTTGAAGCCACGCCCCAAGGCAAATTTATGCTATCTATTGCTTTTGGACAATCGAAGTATTTTGTTGATAATCTTTCAGAAAATACAAAGCGTGGTTTGCGTCAAAAGTTACGACGAGGCGAATGGCCCGGCTGGGCACCATTGGGATATTTGAATGATAAAGTAAAGCACAATGTGGTAAAAGACCCCGAGCGTTTTCGCCTCGTCAAGAAACTTTTTGAATTGTACGCAACAACAAACTATTCAATGAAAGATTTACAAAATACTGCAATCCAGATCGGCTTGTTTGGGAAAAGTGGAAAAGTCCCATCTGTTTCCCTTATTGCTCACACATTATCCAATCCATTTTATTACGGTGCTTTAAAGTATAATGGCGAGCTTTACGACGGGAAACACGAGCCAATGATCTCAAAGAAACTTTTTGATAAATGCTCGGAAGTAATGGCGAACAGATATAAACCAAAAAAGCACAACATAGCAAAAGAGACACTGAGGAATTTGCTTAATTGTGCAGAGTGCGGGTGCGCCATTACTTCCGAAATACAAAAAGGACATCAATATTATCGCTGTACGAAAAAACGCGGAAATTGCGGACAAGGGTATATCCGCGAAGAATTACTCGTCAACCAGATAAATGATGTCCTTCAAAAAGTTTCTTTACCGCCGTCTTGGGTAGATAGTATGCTCGCGAAACTCGAAACAGAACGCGAGCAAGAGCGACAAGACGGAATGACTTTTGCTCAAAATCTGAAAACTCAAATTGAGGATTTAGATATTAGAATGGAAAAGTTGCTCGATGCTCATCTCGACGGACTTATTCCAAAAGACGAGTATGTGGTGAAAAAACAAAAAATCCTCAATCAAAAAATTGAGTTTTCAAATAAATTGCAGGATTTTGAGCAAAAGGGCAATTGTTGGCTCGAACCGATGAGACTT
>JAPLXP010000009.1 GCA_026396015.1 Candidatus Nomurabacteria bacterium
AATTTTTGGAGTTTAAATACCGACGAGGCTGTCGTGACTGGTATTTTAAGAAGTAATTTAAATAAAGATGTTGAGGTTTTTATGCCACTGAACTCTCAAATGAAAGATGTAGATTTAGCTTTGGTTAATGTAAAAAGTAAAAAAACACTGACAATTCAAATCAAAGGAAGTAAGGCGTATAAACCTACAAAATCAGAGATTAATAAACACGGTCAAGGGTCAAATACTTTCATATCTGTAAAAAAAGAAGCTATTAAAAATTCTACAGCTGACTACTTTATTTTTTTACTGCACATTATTGAACAGTTCGATAAAGATGAAAATGGAAGATTATATATAGAACCATACACTGTTATTATCCCTACAAAAGAATTAATAAATAAACTAGAAAATTATAAGAATGTTTCTAGTTCAGGTGCCTATAGATTTTATTTTTGGGTAAACCCTAGAAAGTCTGAAGTTTTTGAATGGCGTGATCTAAAAATTCAAGATCAATATGGATACTATAATGAATTTTTGGATGAAAAAGGATTTGAAAAATTAAATAATAATTTAAAGTAAACTATATGCGCACTCTTTCCAAAACAGACTTTATACTATATCGTGAATGCCCGAATGATGTTTGGGTGAAAATTCATGAACCTGATGAATATGCAAAATTCCCAATATCTGAATTTGAAAAATCTTTAGGGGTGATGGGTAATGAGGTGGAAAGACTGGCTCGAGGCATGTTCCCAGGTGGTCTGATGGTGGAGGGTCGTGGATCAGAAGCCAGAGAATATACCCAGAAATTGATATCAGAAAAAACACCTGTAATCTTTCAGGCTGTATGTGCTACAGATAAATACTTGGCAGCGGCAGATGTGTTGGTCTGGAATGCTGATGCAGATATGTATGATCTGTATGAGATAAAAATGTCTTCAACTAGAGAGGAGGATGACGATGAAGAAGAGGAAGGCAAGCCAAAGAAAGTAAATAAAAAGAAAGAATTGCAATACGAATACGATATGACCTTTCAGGTCAATGTATTTACTATGTGTGGTGTGCCGATAAATAATAAATATCTTGTCAGACTAAATAAAGAATATATTAAAATTGGAGACTTGGATTTTTCAGAAAATAAACTTTTTATCAAAGAAGATAAAACTGAGCAGGTAAATAATCTATTTGAAAATACAAAATTTGAAATTAGTCAGGCGTATGAATATCTGTCTCAAGATAAGATGCCTGCTGGTCCATGCCCTTGCTACTATCGTGGGCGTAGTTCGCATTGTACTGCTTTTAAATATATCAATCCGGACGTGCCCGCATACGGTGTCCATGATTTAAATAGAATAGGGAATAGTAAAGCATTATTAAAAAGTTTGCTCGATGATGGGATTCTGAAGATAGAGCATGTGCAGGAAGATCAAATACCAAAACTATCAAAGACAAAAGACGGCAGACCAGGTAAACCTAGGAAGCTGAATCAAGTAATGGTTCATAAATCACAAGAGCCGATCATTGAATTGGATGCTATTCGATCTGAATTGAATTCTCTGACATTTCCACTTTACTTCCTGGACTACGAGACATATCCTACAGCTATACCAGTGTATGACGGATACCATCCATATCAGCATATAGTATTCCAGTACTCTCTAGATGTATTGAGGAGTGAGGATTCAGAATACGAGCACTATGAGATGCTAGTCCTTGATGGTGACCCTGCAGAGCGTATTGTAGAGGGCCTGAGGTCTATCATTGGTGATACTGGTAGTGTCATATCTTGGTATAAAGCATTTGAGAATGCTCGCAACAGAGAGTTGGCTCGATTAGTACCACTGCATCATGAATTCCTATATAGCGTGATAGATCGCACATATGACCTGATGGATATTGTCGAACAGCAATACTATGTGCATCATGGATTCAAAGGTAGCTCTTCTATTAAAAAAGTTCAGCCAGTATTAGCTCCAGAATTTTCATATAAAGATCTGGATGTTCAGAGTGGTACTGATGCTATTGAATCATACAGGCAGATAGTAGAGGGTGAATTGAGTGGTGCTGAAGCGGAAGAAAAGAAAAAGCAGATGCTCTTGTATTGTAAAAATGACACAGAGGTAATGTATATCCTCTGGAAGTTTTTTAATAATTTAGTGAAATAATTTTTAAAAAAGGTCCATTTGCATCCTTTTTTAAAAGGAATATGATTTGATATATGAAATCAAAGAAAATAATAATTAGTATATTTACTGTAGTCATTGTAGTTTTAATTTGTGTTATAGTTTATTTTTATTATAATGCCGAAAAAAATAGCACAGAAAAAATACTACCAGTTTCTACGTATGAATATATTCTTAATAATGGTTGTAATAATAGTATGTCTAATAATGCATATACTAATTGTGTTCAGAATTTATTAGTTAAAGTAAAACTAGAAAAAGTAACTCACTTTGAAAAAATTTCAAATTTATTTAAGACAGATAAGAAAAATGTTGTTCTTGTAAATGATAATAATTCAAATAAAGATTTTATGGATTGGTACGATGCTTCAAATAAAAGCAATCATACTGCTTGCTTGGCAGAAGTTTATTATACAAAAGCCGGTTCTGCATATGAAAGAAATTTAGCTGAATGTGAAATAATGAAATTAATAGATGATATTAAAATTTTAGACGAAACCCGTTCTAATTTTAGAGGACAAGATTATTAATATATTCATATGCTCACTTTTACTCAAAAGGTTTTAAATGTTGTACGGAAAATATTCGCCGGAAAGACTGTGACGTATACAATAAATTAATTTTGATTTTTACACAAATAGTGTTATGCTTTTATAGTAATGAAATTACAGCGACAATTTAGATTTATATAGCCACCTTGATCACATTTTGTGATTATTTTAGGTGGCCTTAAAACGAACAGAGATGTGCGTTTTTTTATTTCTTAAATTGCCGTTGTAGCTTAGTGGTAGAGCATACCCTTGAAGCGGGTGAGATGGAGGTCCGATTCCTCTCAACGGCACAATGTTTTAATTTTCTACTTATGAATTTTATTCATAAGTGTGTTACAATAGACACGTGCGACAACTGAATAGTTTGTATCAAGAGTGATGGTAGAGAATTGGCTCGATGACCCCACAGCAACCTGCGAATAGTAAGGTGCTAAATCCAACCAGACACAAAAGTGTTAGGAAAGATAAGTTTACGTCTAGTCCACGTAGAAAAATCTTTCCTCTTAATAGAGGAATTTTTAGTTTATGGAGATAATAAAGAAAGATATACAATTGTGCTCTAAGTGTGATAATTATAGAGGTATAGTCGAAGAGAGGTATAATGGTAAGGTTCCCGTTCATTGCGCATGTGATTTGGAATTAGAGAGGATTAATTATGGTAAATGGAGAAGTCCATGTATGATAAGTCCTAATGGAGATAAATTATGGTGGACTCCTATTTCCGAGCATAAACATGCTGATGGGAGATGGTATCATACTGCATCTTTTGCTGGACCAAAACTTAATAGAAAATAATTTATGAATCTAGACGAATTACGGAAAAATATAGACGAAGAAGAAATAAATACTAAGAGTAGTATAGAGAAACTTCGTGAAGAAATTCACAAAAGAGAATTAATGGATCTTAAAGAGAATAAGGAATTTTATGAAAACCAGCTGCTTGATGAATTTCATAAAGATATTAATGAAAATGATATTGGAAAGAAATATGAGTATTTATATAGATTATTAAAATGGTTTAAAAAAATAGGAATCTTGTCTGCTTTTGTAGATTATTCATTTCTATTAAGCAGAATTATTTCCTGGATTCAGGGAAAGCTTAATCTTTATAGTGAAGTTCATAAAGAAAATAAGCGCAACAGGTGGATAATTACTTTTCTTTTGGCCATAGCATTTGCCTTACCTCTTGTTATCTTAAAAAAGATTTTAATCAAAGTGCTGATGGGCTAGGTGTTGTATGGTCTATTTGCATCCTTTTTTAAAAGGAATATGATTGGTTTATAGTTTATGGAAGGAGTAACACCTAAAGAAAAAATCACATTGGAAAAAACAAACAAATTCTTGAAAAAAATCAGGCCTTCTTTTATTTTGGTCTTGATAATTATTTTAGGTGTTTTAGTTGGTAATTTTATCTATGTTTCTATTTATAACTGGTATTATGACGATGGATCCAATAAGTCTTCTGTTGTTGGTGATTCTGACAATACATCAAATTCAAACTGTTCTGTCGTAGGTATAAATTTGCATGGAAATTTACTTACATATATCCCAGCTCATTCTGACAATGATCCAACATTTAATTATAATTCAGTAGCAAGTGAAGATATCGTGGCAAAGATTAAACAAGCAGATGATGATTCTAATATAAAGGCTATTGTTCTTGAAGTAGATTCAGGCGGAGGTTCACCGATTGCTGGAGAAGAAATATCTAATGCTGTCAAAAATAGCGCCAAGCCAGTCGTGGGTTATATCCGAGAGACTGGTGCGTCGTCTTCGTATTGGGCAATAAGTAGTGCTACTAGAATATTTGCATCAAAGAATTCTAATGTAGGGGCTATAGGTATTACGGGTTCATATCTGACAAACGTAAGTAAAAATAAAAAAGATGGGTACGAATACCAAGAGATAGCTTCTGGAAAATACAAAGATTCTGGAAATCCAAATAAGTTTATGACTAATGATGAAAAAGCCATCTTTTTAAGAGATGTGAATATTATGTATCAAAATTTTATGGAAGCAATATCTCAGAATCGTAAAATACCAATAGATAAAGTGAAAAGTTTTTCTGATGGCTCTACTGTACTAGGTGAAAAAGCAAAATCTCTTGGTCTTGTAGATGAGATTGGTGGGATGAATGAGATTGAAAAATATCTTAAAGATACTACAGGGGAAAATTCAGAAATTTGCTGGAAATAAAAATTACATGCTCACTTTTACTCATAAGGTTTTAAATGTTGTACGTAAGATTCCGGTTGGGAAGACTATGACGTATGGCGAGGTGGCAAAACGCGCGGGTAGCCCGAGCGCAGCGCGGGTGGTTGGGATTATTATAAAAAATAATTTCCTGCTGGATGTGCCGTGTCATCGTGTCGTGCCCGCAGGCACGACGGGTAAAAACCTGACAGTCAAAAACGTCGGGCAATACAATCGTGGAGGATCTGAGGCGAAATTGAAACTCCTCCTTGCTGAAAAGGCTTAAAAAACGTAAATGTTACTCATTTTAACCCCATATTTACGTTTTTTAAGTTTATATACATCTCTTGACCCAAAAGATGCAAACTGCCATACTTTGTATATATTAAATATATGACTGAAAAAGATCATAAAATTGTATACGTATTTATTGATGCTTCAAATTTATGGCAAGCCCAAAAATCAAAAGGCAAAATGTTTGATTATGAAAAATTAAAAATTTTTCTCAAACAAAAATTTACAGCATCAGAAATAGAAATATTTTACTATACGGCTTATCCAAAGGAAGGTACCAGAGAGCAGAGCCAAGATGGAAAGCATAAATTTTTTACATATCTCAAAAAAGGATTAGGTTTTACTGTACGAAAGAAAGAGTTAAAGAGAATAGTCGAACATGGTGATGTTGGGGATTCTATGCAAGAAAAGGGAAATATGGATGTCGAAATGACTATTGATGCTATTCATTTTTCTAGAAAATATGATTATGCTGTTCTATTTACTGGGGATTCGGATTTTCTAGCACTGGTTAATTATTTAAGAAATGGAGGAAAGAAGGTTTTTATCTTCTCTTCAAAAAATAATGTTTCTCAAGAATTACGCACCGGTGGTGATGGATATTTTGATGTTCTAAATGTAGAAGAAGATATTTGGGGTAGAGAATTGAAACACAAAGGAAAAAAGATATAAAAAAAGTAGCCCTCCTTGCGGAGGGCTACCCTTGGATGTAATACCCTTAAAGTTTTATGGATAAAACCCTAAGACAAATGTAGTATACCAAAAATACTAAAAAAGTCAAAAGTTATCCACAGTCTAGTGTGTTTTATGCCTTCTTTATAAACTCTGTGCGCAGTACGATGCCCTTCATGCCATCAATATTGCACTCTACGAGCTCCTCGTCATCTGTCAGGTGGATATTCTTGGCCTTGGTACCTTTCTTGATCACAGTGGAGCTACCTTTGATTTTTAAGTCTTTTATCAATGTGATACTGTCGCCGTGGGCTAGTATCGCACCGTTCGCATCGCGAACTATTATTTCATCTTCGTTTTCTGTTTCCATATATTTTAGAGTATACATCATTTAATAATTATTGCATCACAGGCCCGTATGGAGTATAATTTTTGCATGGAAAACACACAATTACCTACGTTTGAATTTATCCTTAAAAATTACAAGAATTTCAATTCTCGTGCTCTAAAAGACGCTACTATATCATACTGGCGCCATGTAGAAGGTGGAGGCAAAATGTTTTGGGCAGTAGCCGGAGCAATGTCATCTGCACAGCTAGGCATCACACTAGCACCTGCTATTCGCGAAGGATTGATCCATGGTATGTCTGTGACTGGGGCAAACCTAGAGGAATCACTATTCCGATTGGTGGCCCATCACTCATACCGCGACTTCCCAGATTACCGTTACTTTACTAAAGAAGACGATACAAAGATCCTAGAGAATCGTATGCGTCGTGTGACAGATACTAGTATCCCCGAGGACGAAGCATTCCGTGTAGTGGAAAAGCAAATCGTACCTGTATGGGAGGAAGCTACAAAGAACGGCACAAGAAAATTCTGGCATGAATATTTCTATGACTTGATCCAGGCTATCGACAAGGAAAAGCACGAGGGTAATGCAGAAGAATGCTGGCTACTAGCTGCAGCTCAAAACAATATCCCAATAGTAGTACCAGGATATGAAGACTCTACATTTGGAAATATTTTTGCCTCTCATGTAAAGCATGGCGATGCATCTGCATCTATAGCAAAGTCTGGTGTAGAGTACATGGGTGAGCTGTATGATCAATATCAAAAACTTTCAGAGGGTGCAGGTGTAGGATTCTTCCAGATCGGAGGAGGTATAGCAGGGGACTTTCCAATCTGCGTAGTACCATCACTAAAATATGATATGGAGATGAATGATGTAAAACCATGGTCATACTTTTGTCAGATATCAGATTCTACTACTTCATACGGATCATACTCTGGAGCTACTCCAAATGAAAAGATCACTTGGGACAAGCTGACACAAGATACTCCAATGTTCGTAGTCGAATCAGACGCTACAATCGTAGCACCACTGATGATCACTGCACTACTAGAAGCAAAGAGAAATCCATCTCTAGCCAATGCATTGATAGAGAAATACTCATAGTTGCGATAAAATAAAAAACCTTACAGGTCTTGCCTGTAAGGTTTTTTATTTTTTTATTTCAATCTGTCTCTGTATTTGTGGGCTACCATTCCATAGAGGAGTTGGGCTGCGCCGTATTCTGTCAGAATTGTGTCTTTTGTTGGTGCTACCTCTACTATGTCTGCACCTACTAGCTCTTTTGATTTGATGATCTTTTCTAGGAGTTCTACACCATACCACCATTCGAGTCCTCCCTGGACTGATGTGCCTGTGCCTGGCATATGAGCAGGATCAAATCCATCTACATCGATAGTGATGTACACATATTTTGTCTTGATTGATTTTACTACTTCATCTATCGTTGGGATCTTGTTTCCATTGCCCCATTCAAAAGTCTTGATGTTGTTCTTTGGATCAGAGAAATATTCGTATTCACCTTTGAAATATGTGCGAATACCTACCTGCACTAGTGGGTAGCCTAGCTCATTCACACGGCGTAGTACGCATGAGTGTGCGAGATTGGTAGGATCGTCGCTGTAGTCGCTGTCATCATTGCGTAGGTCGCAGTGCGCATCTATCTGTACTACTGTGACTTCTTTTGGATTCACTTTTTTAGAGAGTGCTGTGAGGAGTCCGAGAGATACAGAGTGCTCGCCACCGAGTAGAAATACAAACTTATTTTTATCGATCAATTTTATCGATTCAGAGATTATCTTGTCTAGAGCTTTTTGTGGTTTTAGCTTGCTGATATCGCCGACATCTTTGTGGGCTATCTTTACATATTCGCATGTATTCTTTTTGTAATTACGGTCAAAGAGCTCGAGTTTGCTATCGAGCATCTTCATAACAGCCTTGGGTCCCGTAGCTGTACCTTTGCGACTAGAAGCTGTCTTTTCGTATGCAGCCGACAAGATGACTACATCTGCATCGTCTACCTTTTTTGCACTGATGATTGAATCTACCATTGTAATATTTGATTCTGCGGAATCACGTCGCGTAAGTCCTTTTGGCGCGACGCAAACCTATATTATTCTAATGATGTAATAGTACAAAAAATAGGAGAGTAATGCAACAAAAAAGCCACTCTTGTGGCTCCTTTGTTTTTGTATTATTTTGTATCTAAATACTCGTAAGCTTTCATTCCTAGTACTGATCCTATGATAGGAGCGAATAGGTATATGAAGTTAAAAGATTGTATTCCGATTGCTACTGCAGGATTCAGTACTCCATTTGAACCTACCATGACTGCACATAGGATACCCATCAGTAGTGATCCACCGACTACTACTCCACTCATACTACTCTCTACCTTGCCATACACCACAGAGGCGATACCAAAGGCAAAGAGGAACATACCCATCAATTCACCAAAAAATACTACTAGACTACTGTTTGCCATATTGCCTAGTGATATCGGATTGCCGATGATCAAGCCACTGACTAGCAATGCTGCAATTCCACCGATGAATTGTGCTGCTAGATAATTTGTAGCTTCTTTTCTTGATATTTTTTTTATAAAAAACAATCCTATAGTCACAGCAGGGTTGATATGACATCCAGATATGTTGCCTATAGAGTATACGAACAATACTAGGACCAATGCTGCTAGTACTGGTGTGATCAATGGTATCGTATGGATCAGTGATAATGCTACTAATAGTGATAATGTAAACGTACCCAAGAATTCTGCTAAATATTTTTTCATGAATTGATTATATCAAAAAGGGGAGGTAGATTGAAATTTTAAAATTATTAAGCATTATTGCTATTTTATATTGTTCGTTGTATAATATAATAATAGTTGAATATTATGATGTTTTCAAATTTTAAAATATGAGTAAAAAGATTTCTAAAATAATGTTACCCGATATTCTTTTATTGGCGCATACACAAAAATTTATTAAATGTGTAATTTTATTTGGATCATCATTGGATAACAAAAAACCAAAAGATATTGATTTAGCTATTGTTACTTCCATTAATCATTTTGAGGATTTTTTATATTTAACTAAAGACAATTCGGAATTAAAAAAATACGATATATCCTTAATAAAAGAAGAAGAAATAAATAAAAATTTTTATTTTGGTGGTCACGGAGTTCACTTGGTTTCTTCGTTTAAGAATGGTGTTACTTTAATTGGTGAAAATATATTTCTTGATTTTCCAGAATTTAGTTTGATTAAATTAAAAAAATCGATTTTTGAAAGAATGAAAGAATATGTTTATGTATTAAGAAAATCATATTTTGATAAAGAAGCAGATCAAAAATTTAACTCAAGATATGAAAAAATGCTCAAACTTTCTCTATTTCTACTAACTGATAATTATATTTTTCCAAATATATTAAATATTAATATCTTGGAGGTTTATAAGGGTTTTAAAAAAAATGGTATTTTTTTGTCTGAAATAGATAAAAAGAAAAATATCGAAAATATATGGATAAAAATAAACAAGCAGTATTTATAACAGGTGGAACTTCTGGAATTGGTTTTTCTCTTGTTGAAAAGTATATTCAAGAGGGATTCTTTGTTGTAATTAATTATTGTAATGGTGGTAAAAATATTTCAATTGTCATTGATAAACTTTTGATTAGCGGATACGTGGAAAATAAAGATTATATTTTTTTTAGGGCGGATATTACAAATGAGTCTGAATTAACTAATTTATTTACAAGCATTGATTCTTCTATTATTGAAAAAATTTGTATTTGTATAAATAATGCTGGTATCCTAAAAAGAGGTAGTATACTTGAGTTAAATCAATCTGATTGGGTGGATGTTTTTAATGTAAATGTTTTTGGTGTTGTTAACGTATCTAAGTTAATCGCTACTAAATGTAAGAATCTTAATAATATTGTAAATATTGGAAGTATTCGTGGTGAACCAGCGATATCAAGAACAAATAATATTGCTTATTCTATAAGTAAATCAACAATTCCAACCTTAACTGCAGTGATGGCAAAAAGTTTTGGGCCCCAAATTAGAGTTAACTCTATTTTGCCTGGAACTATTGATACCCCACAAAGACAGGGTATTTCAGAAGAAGAATTAGAATTGTATGGTGAATCAAATACTATTTGTAGTAGACTTGGTAAACCAGAAGAAATTGCTGAATTATGTTTTTTTATAACATCTAAAAAAAGTTCTTATATTACAGGATCTTCTTTTGTAATTGATGGAGGGTATACAGTTAATTATATAAAATAATTTATGAAAAGAGGTTTTGGTACAAATTTCCATACAGTGTATAAAAATAATGCAGATTTGTATGATGTTTTTAGTTCTAGCGAGATTTTTTCTGATAAATTAACAAATAGAGTTAGAGAGTTATTTCACGGAGATATTTTATTGGATGTTGCTTGTGGTACTTGTCATAAAACAAATTTATTTTCAAAATATTTTAAAAAAGCTTACGCTCTAGACATTTCAGAATCATTACTTAGTTATGCGAGAGATAAATATAAAAAAAACAATAAAATTAATTATCTGCTATCATCGGCAAGTAAAATCCCTCTTTTAGATAATAGTGTAGATACAATTTTTATAAGTTGGGGGTCATTTCCATTATCAAAAACATTGAAAGAAATGAATAGGGTTTTAGTTCCAGGTGGTGTTATAATAAGAATTGGAATAGAGGGAAGGGATAATTTTACTGAACTTTTTCCTAACTTGGATTTAAAAAGAGTAAAAAGAATACAGAAAAAATTTGAATCATTTGGTTTTTTTAGAGAAGATTATACTGTTGATATTAAATTTGATAGCATAAAACAGGCACAATACATTTTAAGTAGGATATTGGGAGTAAATAAAAAATTAGTTACTTCTAATTCCTTTATAAATAATGTCGTATTATTATATTATAAAAAGCAGTAAAATTTATGGTCACATATAAAGTAAAGTATAAAAATTATATAGCAGATTTATATATCCCCAATATAAAAAGTGGTAAAATTGTTTTACTTTTACCGGGTCTTCCTAAGTCGTCCAATGTAGAAAAAATTATTAATACATTTTTGTCTTGTGGTTGTTTCGTTATATACCCTAATTTTTCAGGCACATTTGATAGTGGAGGTTTTTTTAGTGGAGAACAAAGCGTTAAAGATGTTAAAAATTTTATAAAATTGGCTAAATTAGAAAATGTTACTGAGCTTTATTTCGGAAAAAAAATTAATTTAGGGTTAAAAAACAAAATAATATTGTCTGGCATGAGTTTTGGCTCAAATATTGCACTATTAGGTTGTGATGATTCTGTTGACAAGCTAATCTTATTGTCCCCAGTATTACTTTTTAATAAAAAAGATATAAATAAAATAATTAGTTTTGATTTCCATAGTCAGATGAGATCACTTATTTCTTTACTAAAGAAAGCTTATCCTTACACCTACAGGATTAACCAATCACGTAAAGTGGAAGATTTTATTTATGGGAAAAATATTTTTCAATCTGAAAGTAATATTAAAAATCATTTAAATAATTTAAAATTACCCACATTGATTATTCATGGAAAGATTGATAATTCTGTTCCTTGGGATATATCTTACAGTCTTAAGAAATCTATAAATAATAATAATATATCATGGGAATTTCCTAGGGTTGGACATAGTCTTTCATCTTATGATGAAAATACCACTAATTTAATTACTAAATTTATATAAATTTAGTACAAAAAAAGGAAAACAATTAAGTTTTCCTTTTTAATTTCTCCAATTCTTAAGTGATACTTTCAATTCTTTTCTTTTTGTTTCTAGTGTTTTACTTAGAAGTTTTATGTGAGAAGGAAGACACTCTGAAATAATGGGTGAGTCTTCTATCCATACAACAGGTATTGATTTTAAGTAAAAATTGATATCTGGATTCATCATTTTTACCAACGAACAAACATAAAATGCTTTGTCTTGAACTTTGTGCACATAATGCATGGTTACATTGTTGTCATTTTCTTTTTTGCATAGATAGACGATCATCGCTGCCCATAAAAACTGATAACGAATACCAAAATTAGAAAATTCAGATGAAAATTTGATCACTTCATTTCTTTTGCTGATTTTATGTTTCACTCCTTGACGATTTAAAAAGTGAGTAAAATCTAATTTGGACCAATTATGTTTAAAGAGAAAATCTTCCTTTAATGGCCATTTTATATCTGAAATAAGAGCTTCAATATTTTCTGATTTAATTTCGCATCCACAGATGATACAGGTGTTATTTTTTACTTTTCTTAGATTAAACATGTTAATGTTTACTAATTCCTCGTAAGCACCACAAGCACAAGTTAGAACATTAACATTTTCTTTGTAGGGTAAAAGTTTTTCTTGTATTATTTTGGTTGTAAAATTTAATAAATCAGAATTGGAATCTTTAATTACATGATCAAAAGAACCTATTTTTTTTGATAATGTTTCTATGTATTTTTCTGATGAATCAAAATTTCTATTTATTTTAATATCAGTTATACATAATATTTTTTTACCGTCTTTCTCCATTGATATTGATAGGGGTGTCATAATATATTCACACCTAACATTAATTCTTGGATTTAATGGCATTGATAAGTGGATCATATTACCTCCTTTTTATTTTAGTATTATTTTAACACATTAAATTATATTAGGCAATATCTGTTTGTATTTAAAACTATTTGTTATGCTGTAAAAGTGATAAAACTAAGACACATAACACTGCATGATTTTGATAATATTTCCATGTATGTAATAAATTTGGAGGTTTCTAGATTCCTCACATGGAAGCCATATAATGATTTGTCTAGTATTAATGAATATTTAAATTATGCAACAAAAAGCGTGTCTTTTCCTGATGAAATTTTATTAATATCATCTAATTTAAGTTTTTTAGGAACAGCACATATTTTAAAAAGAGATAATGCGGATATTCAGATTGGTTTTGGTCTGTTACCTGAATTTTGGAATAAAGGATTTGGTCTTAAAATAGCAATATCAATAATTAATTATATTAAAAATTCACAATGGAATTATAAAGCTGAAAGGATTTTAGTTGTTATACATAAAGATAATATATATGCTAAAAAAATATTTATAAAACTCAACTTTGAATTAAATGAAGAAAATGTAAAAGAAAATTTTAATAGATATGTATTAAAAATAAATAAATGAATATTTTTTCATGAATTGATTATATCAAAAAGGGGATATAAATTAAATAGAGGCTATATTGTATTGGTATATGTCAGTAGACAGTATATTTAATCCAATTTGCTGTATTTAAGGTTGTAAATTATATACTAGTATGCTAGTATATATGAAAACAAATATTTATTTTATTATGAAAACAAATGAAATGGAATTGTTCTTTGAACAGTTTAAATTTGATTCATCAAAAGCGCTTTTTGTTGGAATCGAGAGAGAAGCTTTTACCTCGAGAAAGGGCAAGATATTGCCCATAGCACCCGAAGTGCTGCCAATCATTGATATACTAAAACCCGAATACCAAATTTTTGGTTATGAGCTGTCTGCATGTCAAATCGAGATGAAATACGGTCCATATCATCAATTCGAAGTCAGTAATGGCCTCAGGGAATCTGAAATGGAAAGAAAAATTTTTGAGGAGATGCTTGATTTTAATTGCTATTTTTCCGATACTGCAGGACAGGAAATACCTTTGGATATTTATCCTGATCCTACTGGCAGGTATGCTAAAATAGCCAGTTCTCTGAGTAAGGATGTATTGCACGCAGCATGCTATGTCGCAGGTACTCATGTACACATCGGTATGCCTTCAGCTGAGGATGCATTGCGTGTGTACAACAGTCTATGTCCTCACGTGGATGATTTGACTAAAATGGGAGATAACTCAAATGGTGAAAGAATTTCTTATTACCAGCTGATGTCGAAAGAGACAAATCCTCGAAGTCATACATCTATGCAATCCTGGTTTGAGGATTCAGTCGAAAAAGGGTACTCTCTTGACCCAAGAAAATGCTGGACACTGATTAGAATCTCGATTCATGGCACTATTGAATTTAGGATGTTTGGATCTACTCCAGATCTAGATAAAATAAATAAATGGGCAAATGAGTGTAGAGATTTGTGTTGTAGATATTTATAATAGTATAATTGGAAAGTCTCATTGCAGGCTTTCCAATTTTTTTTTAAATATTATATATGTGTAGATTATTTGCCTATAAAACTAAAAAACCAAAAGAAACAACTCAACTTTTAATACAGTCATTAAGGGAATTTTTGTTATTGGCCAATAATGGCTGTGTCCCTCATGGTATTGAGCCTGGACATAATGATGGATGGGGTCTAATTCTATATAAGGGTGGAGATGTCTGTCTGCACTATAAATCACTGTCTTCAATTAAAGATGATTTAAATTTTAATAAAATACTAAAAATCATACAAGACATCGAACCTGAGATAGTCGTCTCTCATTTGAGAAAGAAAACAGCAGGTATGGATGCATATAAAAATATTCAGCCATTATTATATGGTGGTGTATCTCTTTCTCATAATGGCACTGTATTTTATGGAAATGATAAAAAGGATAAATCTATTAGTGACTCAATGTATTTCTTGAATCAATTTATCGAATCTAAGGACGTATGTCTAAATTTGAGTGAAAAAATAAAAACTATACAGGAAAATATTGAAAAAAAATATGATTACACGGCGATGAATATGATATTTTCTGATGGTAAAAATATTTTTGCAGTAAATAATAGCAACATAAATTATAAAAATTTTGATAAATTATGTCTGGACGAATATTATAAAATGTATAAAATGTCAGCCAAAGATTTTGTATTTATTTGTTCTGAAAAGATTAAAAGTTTAGCACATCATAAGATTGATGTCTTAAAAGATAAAATAGTTTATAAATATTAATTTTAATTATGAAAGATAAAAAAATTGTAGATGTCATTATTTCAATCGGTAATAATCCAAAATTGTTGGATAAATTTCTTTTCGACATCTTGACTCCAAAGGAGTACGAAGAAATAAATAAGAGATGGGAAATAGTAAATATGCTCCATTCTGGTGTGAATCAGCATGATATATCTAAAAAATTGGGGGTAGGTATCGCTACTGTGACCAGGGGGTCTACTGCATTAAAAAATACCAAAGGAGGCTTCGCTGAGATACTGAAGTCGTAATCTTAGAGGATAATCTATCCAAACCATCACCTAGCCTCTACTGATAAATCACTAAAGCGACAAAAGGTTGACACTGAGGTAAGATGACCTGGATCAGAATTTATTGTTCCTGTGATGATAAATATGTACTCAAAATTTTACTAGCTAACATTGATATTTTAATGATTTTATTGTATAATATTAAAATTATTAAATACAAAGTGTTTTTACTTGAGAGTATGGATTAATTTGATGGAAACAACTAAATTAGTTTTAATTATCTTAATATTCATTTTTGGATTTCAAGGGATCAGAACTTTGATTGCTTTATTGTACTCTTTATTTTTTCTTGAAAAAAATCAAAAAGTTGTAAATGTGTCAAATAGAAATAAGAAAGTTAGATTTTTTATCTTGATACCCTGTCTGAATGAACAAAATAACATCAAGGGCACTCTGGAATACCTGAATAAAATTTGTAAGCCGATAGAGGATATTTGTTCTATCTATGCTGTAACTACTGAAAAAGAAAAAAATATTTTAAATGAAGTCTATACTTGGGATGTGATTAGAAATGAAATTTCAAACAAAAGTTATCATAATGTATTTAATCTGCATTATCCAAAGACAGAAGGGGGTATATCTCACCAATTAAATTATGCGATAAACTCGCTCCGAGATCAGGGGGTATTTAATGAATTTGATTATATTGTTATTTACAATGCAGATTCTAGGCCACATCCCGATACTTTCAATTATATTTTGAATGATTCAATAGATTATGATCTGAAGATATATCAGCAATACTCTGCAGTGTTGCAGAATTTTAAAGAACTCGGCAATTCCGTCAATGGATTATTCTTAAAAACTTTTGCAGTTTTCCAGACGCGCTTTTCTCTGGCTCACGAGATTCCAAGGTCTATGAGGACCCTATCTTCTAATACACTTGTAAGTGAATATTCTAATGCGCACTGTATTGGTCATGGGTTTTTTATCCCTTTTAAAATAATTGAAAGTCTAGGAAAATTCTCAGAAAATACGATGACAGAGGATCTGTTCCTCGGTTTCCTTATTAGATCCACAGGTCATGCGATAAAGCCAATACCATATCTTGAAAATATAATTTCTCCAAAAACAATATCTAGTAATTTGTATCAAAAATATATATGGTACTGGGGTCCTATGTATTATCCGTATTATTATTGGTACTATAAAAATAATTTCTTGAATGGTAGGAATTCATTTAAATCATTTGTCATAATGCTGCAGGGGATACTGTCAGCTACCGCTTGGTCTTTTTCAGGGCCGATACTATTATTTGGCTTAATTTTTGCATATTTGAATATTCATTTATTTATGGCAAAAATTTTATTTTTTCTGATTTTTATATATGCACCACTACAATATCTCGTTATTGTTTATAGATTTGAGGATATAATAAGATATACTACGGGTAGACATGCAAAGTATTTTAATATTTTAGATTATGTATTTGTGCCCATATTATCTGTTCTGATTATTATCGTCTCTAGCTTGCCGACTTTTGTTTCTATGTTTATGGAGGTGTACAGTATAACTTTTGGTAAAAAACTTACAAAGAATAAAACAGAAAATTAATAGCTAACAAATAATATTTTTAATATGAATACAATTGTCGTAGGGTTTGATGGTCTCGTGCGAGCTGGTAAAACTACATTGATAAACAAGTTAGCAAAACATTTTAATGCTCCTATTATTGGGGAGTATAAAAGTTATGCTACTAGAAATGGTACAGAATTTCCTCCTTATCCACCTGTATCAAGAGAAAAAGCGATGGAGGCATCAATCTTCTTTACTGAAATAGAAAAGCAGAGGATTGGTGATCTTGATAATTTTAAATCATTAAATCCACAAATCATACTAGTTGATCGTACCTCGTTGAGTTGTATTGCTTTTGATTATTCAGCGAACCATTTTACCAATTTTGGTACTTATGATGAAGCTAAAAAATTGTGGGATGATACAAAAATAATAAGGCCTGATTTGAGTTTTATTTTAGATGTATCTCAGGAAAATCTTAAACACAGAATGTTCTTGAATAATGATAATTTTCCTCCACATATATCTGATAAAGATTTCAATTCTCATATTGTAAATCTGTTCAATGAAGAATTGAAAAAAAACCCTAATATGGTAAAAATAAATGCAAATCAAAAACCGGAGGAAGTCGAGGCTGATGTGGTAAATGCAATCATGGAGTACATAAATAAAAATACTACTAAGTAGTATTTTTATAAATGAGAGTGATCATTCCATGAGGAAAGGTGCCAATTTGTTTTTTTGTTGGTTTTTCCATGGTGTATTGTAGTAATCCCAGTATTCTTTGTGTGGAATTTATCTATAAATTGATCGCATTCTTCTGGACTCAAATCTTCACCCATCACTATGTATGCCATCATTATTCTCAATATGAATCCGTGAGTCACTATCATTATGTTTTCCTCTTGTCTACTTTCAAGGAAAAGAAGGATATTCTTTATTCTTTCTTTTAAATCTGTAAAATTCTCTTCATCAGAATAACGCAATTCTGGATTAGGAAAAATTTTCCAAATTTTCTCACTCATTTTATTGGATTCCTCGCCTTTTTTGTGTAGGCCATTTTGTTCGCTCGGCCACTTTCTCTCATTGAATAGATCATGATATTCTATTGGCTTATCTATCTTGCTTTTTATTATAAGGGCTGTATCTTTTGCCCTCTGTATATTGCTGGAAAAAATTATTTCTATCGGTAAATTTTCAAAACGAGATGCTACAGCATTGGCTTGATTGATTCCTTTTTCTGTTAGCCCAACATCGTCACTCATCCAAAAATCACTAGTATTTGAGTAGCTTTCACCATGTCGGACAATGTGTACGATTTTCATATTTAAATAGTATCAATAATGTATAAAAAAATAAAGCTCACAAAAATGCGAGCTTTATAGATTGTATGTTGTCTTGTGATAGACATCATGATGAGATTCATTCACCCTGTGGAATTTTTCAGTGGTGATTTGTATCTCAAATGATGTATTGTTCTTGTATGCTACGAAGCGCAGGCATTTAAAACTTTTGCCCTCAAGGCCTAGGTCGGATAAAACTTTTGGATTCTTTATAAAATCATTGGCTAGATATCCTGGAAAGTTGTCCCTCATTATTCCAAGAGCTATATATGCTTGGCTGACAGATCCAACTATTATACGTATTCCATATACATCGTGTATTGAAAAAACATTATCGAATTGCTTGCGTACAATCTTTGCTTTTAAGTCTTCTGCATTTTTGACCCGGTATGTAATCCTTACTTTCTTTAATACATTTCCTAGTGATAATTTTATAATATCAGCTAGTTCTTCTATAGTGCATTCTATCTTTTGTTGATAGATGCCTATATTGTCTTCTGACATTTAAAACCTCCTTTTTAAAGTATTTTGTATGTTATAACTATTTGTTGAAAATATACACCTAAAAGATGATTATTACAAGATTGAAAAATAGTTAATCTTTGTATTTTAGTGTGATATAATATAAACATATGGAAAATATGGGATTAATATATTCACTGAGTGCAGCTGTATGTTGGGGTGTCGTCTATGCTCTTGATCAAAAAGTTCTCGAGCATATATCACCAATATCTCTAATGTTTTTTTACTCAGTTTTCTCTGTAATAGTCTTATTGCCATTCATGTTATTAAATAATAATGAATTATTTAAATCTTTTTTTAATAGTGGAAAGGATAATTTGACTATGGCTTCTATTACTATTGTATTAGCAATTGCAGCGAATCTACTTATTTTATTTGGTATTAAATCTTTGGGTGCTTCTCATGCGTCAATACTTGAAATAGCATATCCATTCTTTGTGATTTTATTTAGTTTTTTGATTTTTCGTACATCCCCTAGTATATATTTTTATATAGGAGGTCTCCTTATTTTTATTGGTTCAGTAATAATAACTAAATTAAGTTAATTATTTAGTGAATTAAATATTACTCTTAAGAGCACTCTCATCTAGTCCAATTCTTTTGAAATAGGTATTGCTGAAGAGATGATTGATTTTAATTGCTATTTTTCCGACACCGCAGGACAGGAAATACCTTTGGATAGCCTCTACCTACAAATTCTTAAAGCGCCAAAAAATCGGCACCGAGGTAGATGATTTGAATCATGATTTATTGTTTTTATAATTTTAAAAGATTAAAATAAGTAGAATAGTTTATATTTTAGTGGTATAATGATATTCATATGAATTGGTTTTTAATTGCATTGGCGGCTCCATTCTTGTGGGCTATGGTCAATATAGCTGATCAGTATCTAATATCTAAATATTCTGACCGTACCAAGGAACATAGCTCTGGTGGTCTTGTGTTGTTTTCTAGTTTAATTGGTCTATTTATTGCGTTATTTATCGCCATATTTACCCGTGGAATTTTTAGTGTGCCTATTTTTGATATATTCTTACTGTCTATCACCGGATTTCTGACTATAGTTTGGGTTGTCTTGTATCTGTATGCACTAGAAATAGAAGAGGTGTCCAATGTAGCACCGTGGTTCTTGACTGTACCATTATTCGGATATCTTTTTGGATACTTGTTCTTGGGTGAGACTCTGAATCATCATCAGATGCTCGGAGCGGGTATCATACTGATCGGCATGATAGTGTTGTCTATAAATTTTACAGGAGAAAAGAGGCACATAAAGAAGAAGCCTGTATTATACATGCTACTGGCTTGTATTTTTGTCGCATTGTCTGGAATTATTTTTAAATATGTGACGATTGAGGGTGATTTTTGGTTATCATCTTTTTGGGAGTATACGGGGCTAGGTGTAGCAGGATTGATTATCTATATCTTTGTACCAAAATATAGAGATGAATTTATGAACATGAATCGTGCTGGTGGACGGAAAATATTTATAGTAAATACTATTAGTGAGTTGACTACTATATCTGGAAATTTGCTTACAAATTTTGCATTGATATTGGCACCTGTGACTATGGTGTATATAGTGGGTACATTCCAGCCTGCTGTTGTATTGATTCTGACTGTTATTGGAACTAAATTTTTCCCACACATTGTAAAGGAAGATATTTCTAGTAAGTCTTTAATACCTAAAATTCTCGCAATAATAATAATGATTGTAGGTAGTGTGTTTTTATTTAAATAATGTAGTATATATAAAGTAAAATCCTAAATTTATGATTCCTGAATTCCCACAATTTAAACATCTCGAGCTTTCAGATAGGGAAGATATCGAAAAAATAACTAGAGAATATCCGCCGTATTCTGATTTTAACTTTACTAGTATGTGGAGTTGGGACACTAAAGGTGAAATGCAAATATCTCAATTAAATGGGAATTTGGTGGTTAAATTTGCGGATTATCTTACAAAGAACCCCTTTCTATCATTTATTGGTAAAAATCAAATATGTGATACTGCATCAAGATTGATTGACTTCTCTGTAGAAAATTACAATACTGATTCCTTGATGTTGGTACCAGGAGAAATGGTGAGTGAGCTAAATGATTTCGGGTTTAGTATTCTTCCTGATGTAAACGCCACTGATTATATATTTAGTATTGAACGATTGAGGGAAATGCATAACTGGGTGGAACATCAAGCAAGTAGAGGTATTGAGAGTTTTTTAAAATTGCATTCTGATTATACTGTGGAATTTTCTAGTATTGAAAATTTGAAAAAGGAAAAACATCTTGATTTGTTTAGTAAATGGGCAAAAAATAAAGATGTAAAAAATCATACTGAATCAAATGAATATCTTGCATTCACTAGATTCCTTGATATAAGTAATGGAGATATTGAATTCGTATCATTGTATAAAAATGATATCCTAATTGGATTTACTGCCTATGAGGTGCTGTCAAATGATTTTGCGATCGCTCATTTTTCTAAGGCAGATACAAAACATCATTCTGCTATTTATGATATTTTGAATTGGGAAGAAGCAAAAATTTTAAATACTAAAAAAGTAAAATATTACAACTGGGAACAAGATCTAGGAATAATCGGATTACAAAATTCAAAACTTAAATATAAACCCCATTCTTTTTTGAGTAAATTTATTATTAAAAAATCTTAGTTTGATATAGGAAGTGTGTTCATGGTATTATAAATACTAGTATGTATAACAATATTTTTCAATTTTTGAATTCTGCTGGAACATGTGATGTCAATCAGGCGGGTCAATTGTTCTCATTAGAATCAACTCCATCTTTATTGCTTTATTCCTATGTTCCAGCTGTAATTATAGCCCTTAGTCTGGTTCTCTTTATTTATTTCAAAGATAGAAAAAATTTAATAAGTAGAGCATTAGTATTGTTTACTTTTTTCTATTCATTTTGGGTTTTAAATATTTTGTTGCAGTGGATATCTGTTCCAAATAAATTGATTTTAATGGCTTGGCAAATGACAGCTTTTTTTGAAGTCGGACTCTGTTTGTCGGCCTTACATTTGTTTGTAGCTTTTTATACTAAAGAGCACATTACAAAAAGATTAAAGTTCGCACTTGTCTTTATCACATTAGTGATGGTAGTACTAACTCCAACTTATTTAAATATAAGTTCCTACGATTTCGAAAGCTGTGAAGGTATTCTTGGTTATGTTTGGTATTTTATTTATGCATTCGAATTGATCCTTCCATTTAGTATTTTGATTGCAGGTTTTATTAAGTCTAAAAATCCTAAATACACTGAAAGAAAAAAAGAAATAAGAATTTTCTCTGTTGCTCTATTTATCTGTTTACTTGTATTTTCTATTTCAAATTTAGTAGGTGAATACTATCAATATTATAGTTTAAATCTTTTTGGACCACTCGGATTACTGGCTTTTGTTGGTTTTGTTACTTATTTAATTTTAAATTTTAAATTGTTTAATATTCGTATTTTTTCTACTCAAATTCTTGTTATTTTCTTGAATTTAGCAATAGTTTCCTTGCTGTTGATAAATAATCTTGTGGCTATTCATTTGATTACAGTATTTACTTTTGTTTTAGCTGTCTTTTTTGGATATCTGTTGATTATGAGTGTTAAGAAGGAAATTGAACAAAAAGAGAACTTAGAAAGACTCCGTTTAAAGCTTGAAGAGTCAAACATAAATTTGGAAACGGCTAATGAAAAATTGAAGGGACTTGATAAACTTAAGACAGAATTCCTCTCACTCGCATCACACCAGCTACGAAGTCCGCTGACAGCTATCAAGGGGTATGCATCGATGGTAAAGGATGGAGACTTTGGAGAAGTAGCACCAAAAGCAAAAGAAGC
The DNA here is from genome assembly GCA_026396015.1 of Candidatus Nomurabacteria bacterium. GTDB lineage: Bacteria > Patescibacteriota > Minisyncoccia > Phycocordibacterales > UBA9973 > UBA8515. The sequence continues at coordinate 22,718 of JAPLXP010000009.1, forward strand.
TGTAGAAAGAATATTTGAATCAAGTCAAAATCTGACCATCATTGTCGAAGACTTGCTAAACGTATCAAAGATTGAATCCGGTGGTATGAAATACGAAAAGGCGAATTTTGACATGTCAGAAATAGTAAAGACTACAGCAGAAGATCTGTCTATCATGGCTGCAAAGAAAAATATAAAACTGAGCTACAGCGCTGATTCCGGTAATCATAATGTGAATGGTGACAAAGAAAAGCTTCGTCAGGTAGTACTGAACTTCATCGACAACTCTATCAAGTATACGAAAGAGGGAACAATCGAAGTAAAATTGGAAAATAAAAATGATAAAGTTCTCGTATCAGTAAAGGATACTGGTATGGGGGTATCACCAGAGATCATGGCTACACTATTCCAAAAATTTGCTCGTGGTGAAGGTCAAAAAATGAATACTGGAGGATCAGGATTGGGTCTCTATTTAGCAAAAGAAATAGTGGATGCACACAAGGGTCGCGTATGGGTAGAATCCCCAGGTATGGGACTCGGATCTACATTCTTTATAGAATTGGACGCTGTGAATTAGGTTCTAGTAGCTAGTTTCTAGGCAATAATACAAAAAACTGCGCGACGTATGTCGCGCAGTTTATTATTTATTGATCAAAGAATGTGTACTTACATTAAGCGTGCTTAAATTTGACATATATTCGGATGTGATGTATTCTTTTATAAAAAGATAGCCTTATGAAAAAAAATTCTTTGACAATTGGAGTTCCTATTAGGAATGAAGAAAAAAGCTTGCCAATGTTTATTAAAACTCTAGAAAATGCACTACATAGATTGAGTAATGGATTCTTTACCAGAAGGATTAACAAAGAAAATTGGACTGATTATTACTCATCCAAAAGATCGTTCGCACAATCACTTGCAATATTCAGTGTATGAAGATCAAAGAATTAAGTTTGTGATTCATGTAAATGAAGAATTAACATCAAGTCTTAAAAATGGTATGCTTGTTCATATGATTTCAAATGGAAACGAGGCAACTCTCAAAAAAAATGAATTTCTAATAGAGAATATCCACATTCGTATAGTTGAAGAGAGATCATTGCCGGATTCAAATACGGTAAGTGCGGTATTTCTTATTGGCTTTATTGATGACAAAATTGTTGCTATCCGAAATGAACGAGGTTGGGATATTCCTGGTGGGCATGTTGAGACTACAGATTTAGACTTAATTGACTCTCTTAAGAGAGAAGTTGATGAAGAGGGTGGTGCTACCTTTGAAAATGCTAAACCGTTTGCAACTATGCGATTTGAAGGTAAAGAAAAAGTAATGCTTTTTTATGTTTCAAAAGACTGCAAGCTTAGTGAATTCATCCCGAAAGAAGATGCTTTTGAAAGAACGCTTATGACCGTTACCGAATTTATTTCAAAATATAATTGGAAAAAGGATGTTATTGAGTTATTGATTAAAAAGGCAGTTGAAATTAATTAGAAAGTAAAAGAGTAGATGAAAATCTACTCTTTTTATTTTTTTATGTCTTTGTAATTTTGTATCCTCCTTCTACATCCTTAATCTCGTAACCCAATTCTTTTATCTGGTCGCGGAGCTCATCACTCTTAGCCCAATTCTTTTCATTGCGAGCTGCTGTACGAGCATCTGCTAGTGCTGATACCTCAACTGGAATTTCGATTGGCTTTTCTGCTGAAACTTTATCTAATCCAAATCCAAATACACGATCGAAATCTAGCATTGTGGCCTTTTTATCTGAAGAGGAGATATCTGTATCTTTTACGAGTTCCCAGAGTATTGCTACAGCTTTTGGTGTGTTTAGATTGTCGGATAATACCTCTGTAAATCTGTCTTTGTATTCAGTATTTATGATTCCATTGTCAGTATCCAATACCTCTCTGTATGCGCTATAAAGGCGCTCTAATGCAGTCTGAGCTCCAGATACAGCTTCAATCGTAAAGTTTACTTTTGTGTCGTAATTGCCCGTATAGAGCCAATAACGGAAGGCCTGCGGTGTGATGCCTAGCTTGTCTATATCACGGAGGGTATAGAAATTGCCTAGGCTCTTGCTCATCTTCTTGCCATCTACCATCAGGTGTTCATTATGCATCCAGTATTTTACAAATGGGTGACCTGTAGCGCATTCGGATTGAGCGATCTCATTCTCGTGATGGGGGAACATGTTGTCGACTCCACCTGTGTGAATATCGATAGTATCACCGAGCTCGGCTGTACTCATAGCAGAGCATTCTATGTGCCATCCAGGGCGGCCCTTACCGAGAGGTGTCTCCCAGAATACCTCTCCATCATTTTCATCCCATGATTTCCATAGGGCAAAATCTTGAGCATTTTCTTTGTCATATTCATCGTTTGCCATTCTGCCTTTTGCATTTTCCTTTAAATCAGAAAGAGTGAAATGTGAGAGTTTTCCATACTCTGCATCCTTTGCAATGTCAAAATACACAGAACCATCTTCTGATTTGTAAGCAAAACCTTTTTCAATCAGAGCTTCGATCATTGTGACCATCTCGTCTATATAGTCTGTAGCTTTTGTATATTTTTCTGCGCGAATAATATTGAGGGAGTCTACATCTTTGTAAAATTCCTCTGTATAGAATTCTGTAAATTCAGCTAGTGTTTTTTCTTGTGCTATTGAATCACGAATAGTCTTGTCATCTATATCTGTGATATTCATGATGTGTTTTACCTTGTATCCGAGATATGACAGTGTACGCTTTAACATGTCGCCAAAAATATATGCACGGTAGTTTCCTATGTGAGGATAATTGTAGACTGTAGGTCCACAGGTGTATAGCGTAACTTGATTCTCTTCTATCGGCTTGAATATTTCATTACTGCGTGATAGAGAATTGTATAGATTTAGAGCCATTTTTGTATTTTAAAATAAATAAATATTATTACACTTGTTACAAACATCGCAGCCAGAATAAAGTAGAATTGAGTCGTATTTAGAATAAAATCTGTATTCATCATAAATAAACTAGAAATAACGGTTACTGGAGAAATCAAGAATGTGATGATTGTCAAAACCTTCATCGTATCATTTGTCTTGTTTGCAAGAATAGAGTCGTTTGTATCTCTCAGATCATCAACTATTTCTTTGTGAGATTCGATGACAGAGATACTCTTGTTGTATTCATTCATGATCTCACCTGTATAATAATTGAATTTCTCACCAAAGAATCTGTTTGCTGCAAAATTGAAAGACTCAAGAATATCCTTGTGAAAACGCAATGTCTGCTTGAAGTCCAGTAGTGTACGATTGATGTGTGAGAGCATCTGCACCATCTTGCCTTCTTCTCCACTGAAGATACTCTTTTCTGTTTCTTTAATCTGAGAATTTACACCCATGAGTTCCTCACGAGAATGCATATATAGTGTCTTCACGATATGGAAGAATATGAGTCCGCCGTGGTCCACGTCGATCTTCTTTTCTAGAGAAAGCTCTACCTCTAGGCGCTTTGCGAATTCATATAGTGTGTCGATGAATTCATAGTGTACTGTGATTATAAAATTGTTACCAACGATGAAGTCAATCTCTTGTTCTACACCTTTTGTCTTTTGAGTTGAGAGTTTAGGGAAGTTTAATATCAAATAAATGAAGTTTGAGTATACGTCAACTTTGGCATGAAGGCTCTTGTCAGTCAATTCTTCACCTAAAAGAGACGGTATTGAATACTCATCCATTATATGGTCTAATTCTTCTTGTGTTGGGGACTCTAGGTCTACCCAAGTAAGGCCCTTATACGTATATTTTGAAATCATGGGTATATTATACCGCCCCCCTTGCAATTTTCAAAACTTTTGTGTATTATGTATCCACTATGGAATTTGCAGTTATTGAAACAGGTGGAAAGCAATATAAAGTCGCAGTAGGCGATGTACTTAAAGTCGAGAAACTCGATGGGGAATTTACCCTAGGGGACAAGATAGTATTTGAAAAAGTACTCCTTGTAGACAATGGTACAGACACTACAATAGGTGCACCTTATATCGCAGGAGCAAAAGTGGAATCATTATTCCAAAAAGCTGGTCGCGGTAAAACAGTAAAGGTTGTTAAATACAAGCAAAAGAGTCGTTATTTGAAGAAAAACGGTCACAGACAGCCTTTTGTAGAAGTAAAGATATCAGCTATTAAATAAGTCACACTCACAAAGAATCAGCCCCTAACGGGGTTGATTTTTTTGTATTTTTGTGTTATTGTATCGACAAATAATAGCAAAAAAATGAAACTTAAAAACTTAATACTAGTAATTCCAATGCTGGTTGCATTGAATTCTAACGCTCAAACAAAAAGTGGAAATGATGAAGATGATCATTTGACAGAGAGAAATGATTCAACAAAATCATCCAATAAATGGAAATTTGGGTCTGAATCTCAAAATGTTCTCCTCGTTGAGAAATTTGAAGTAGCAGCAGCCTGGAACCATACAGGCAATGAAGCACTTCAGATTCTATTCGGATGGCCTCTTGGTACTGGTCGCGTATTTGCTACTGGATCACAAGAAGAGAAAGGTTTAAACTTTCTCGATGCGACAATGGACTTTACGTATGGAAATTGGCCAGTTGATTTCGGTTATTCCATGGGTAATGACCAGACTGGTCACAATCCAAATCTTATTTATATGGGTCCAAATGTAACTTTTATGCCATCTGATTTTAAATCAATCCATAAAGTATTTAATATTTTGAGATTTAGTGTTATATATCCAACATTTACAAAGAGTGTGGGACTAAGTAATGATTCAATCTCTCATTTTAATAGCGGCTTAGAATATTTGTTGTTTTTTCAAACAAAACAAATTGAAAAGGGCGTAAATGGATTCGATTATTTTGTTGAAGGACTATTAAAGGTTCGTGGTGAAAAAAGTGTATGTGAACTAGAATTAGGATTGAGGAATCACAAGTTGTTGGATAACAAATTAGGTGTTGGTATCAAATTTTTTACCAATGATTTTAATTTGGAAGACATACAATCTTCACTCGTTATTCGATATAACGTGGGGAATACTAATCCTCGTGGATTCTCGCATTAGAATTTAAACAAAAAACAAACGACCCTTAGGATCTATTCCTAAGGGCGTTTTTTATTGTCTCACTGTCGGCATATTCGAGCTCGGATCCTGTAGATAGTCCACGGCCTAGACTCGATATCTTTATCTTTCCATCGTATTCATTTAATAATTCACGTATGTGTGTATCAGTATTTTCTCCTTGGGGGTTCAATGATAGAGCGATGATGATCTCTTTTAGTCCTTCACTCTTGAATCTATTTTCAACGACTTTCATCAATTCATTTACCCGCACAAAATTTGGTGTGTCTTTGGTCACTATAGGTATCAGCCCTCCTAATATAAAATACATACCGCTGTAATTTTTACTTTTCTTGATACTCTCATAATCTGCATCTTTTTCAATGATCAGGAGAGAAGTATGATCTGTTTTTGGATTGGCACAAGTCTCGCACAATACACTACGCTCTGACTGAAAAAAAAGATAACAAGATGGGCATTGGCGAATTTCGCTCTTGATCTTCATTATCGCTTCTCCTAGATCATTCACATATATGGGATTTTTGTGTAGTAGGAAATAGACAAAACGCTTGGCTTGCCTCTCACCAATACCTGGGAATTCCTTGAAAAGTTGTGCGAGTATTTCTATTTGATTCATAATTAAAATCCATCCAATCCATTTTGAGGTGATGATATCTGAGAATTTGCCATTGCTGCAAAGCCGTTTAGATTGCCTTTTTCAAGATCCACGAATGCACCGAGTTTATCATCAAAGTATAGCTGCACATGACCTACTGGTCCGTTACGGTGCTTTTCCACTAGTATCTCGGCGATATTTGTACGCTCACTCTCATCTTTACCTTTGTCCTCGCGGTGGATGAACATCACGACGTCGGCGTCTTGCTCGATAGATCCAGAGTCACGCAGGTCTGAAAGACGAGGTTTGCCTCCACGCTGCTCCACGGCACGAGATAGCTGTGACAATGCGATGACTGGTACGTCGAACTCTTTGGCGAGTGCCTTGAGAGAGTGAGATATCTCAGTCACTTGGTTCACCATATTGTCATAATTTTTAGACGTAGACATTAGCTGTAGATAGTCCACCAATATCAATCCTATACCATGCTCAGCGTGCACACGGCGACACACAGAGCGCATACGGCCTATAGTGTTGCCGGCGATATCATCGATAAAGATCGGAGCCTTGGCTAGCTTGTCTAGAGAGTCACGAATCTTTGAAAATTCACTCTCAGCTGAGATATTTCCAGTTCTTAAATTCCACGCATTCACATTGGCATCAGCGGCGAGCATTCTGTCTACTAGCTGCTGAGTTCCCATTTCTAATGAGAATATGACTGTAGGTATCTGGTGCTTTGATGCAGCATGACGAGCGATATTCAATGCAAAGGCAGTCTTACCGACAGATGGACGTGCAGCGAGGATGATGAGGTCAGACTTTTGAAAACCAGAGAGTAATTGGTCCAGATCTCGGAATCCAGTAGGCACCCCACGGAGCATACCTTTATTTTCGTGGAGCTTTTCCAAACGCTCCCAAGCTTCGGGTAATGATTCTTTGAGTGATTGATATGTCTTACCTTTTGAAAATCCGCCCACGCCCATGATGCGCTTCTCCGCCTGATTCACTACATCGAGAATATCCTCGATGTCTTCTTTGAATCCTAGCTCTGAAATATCGGATCCAGCCTCGATGACTTTTCGGAGTACATGCTTTTTATTTACTATGTCTGCATAGTGGCGGATGTTTGTAGAAGCGGGGACTGCATTGGTCAATTCTGATAGATATCCGATACCACCCACCTGATCAATCATGCCTTTTTCACCTAGTCTGTGTGATACAGAGATAAGGTCGATAGGGTCACCCTTGGCAGATAATTCATTCATGATATTCCAGATCTGTGCGTGTTTGCCAGCATAAAAAGAATCACTGTTTATAATATCTGTGATTTCGTGTATTGCACCTGGTCGGAGCATGATAGATCCGAGGACTGCTTTTTCTGAATCCACACTCTGTGGGGGGACTCTGAGATTTTCTTTTTTGATAGCCATTCGTCTATTCTATCAATCCATGAAAATATCGCAAACACTCAAAATGGGATAAATAAGTGAATAATATGGGGATAAAATATACTTGACAAAAATATAAATTAGATGTAATATGGTAAAAAATAAACAATTTTATATATGGATACAGAAATAAATAATGCAGAAAAAAAGATTATTAAATTTGAAGCAGACAGTGAGACAATAGAAATTTTTCAAGTATTTAGTCTAGACTTCCTTACTTTTATTAGATTAAATCCAGAAAAATGGAAAATTTTAGAAAATCTAAAAGAGAATGGAAATGAAAAAGCAGGGTATATTATTAAATACATTGATTCATTTTCACCAGGAGACTTATTTAATGAAAAGCGTAATACTTTTTTGGGAAACGCAAATCATACTTCAATGTTTATAACTTCTCATGGAGCAATAGACTTAAAATGGTCAGACTTTGAAATCAAAGAATCTTCTTTCCTTGTAAAGTTTTCCTGTGAAATTTTTTTGCATAAGAAAATTTTTACTAAGTACATAAGACAACTTATTGATTTTAAGGCTGGTTCGGTGTTACGTAAAAAATTCATTGATAATATTTTAAATGAATGGCTTAAAGAAAGAGGCTATAAATTGAGAAGATATAACGATGAAAAAGGGCGCTACTACAGTGTCTCATCAATTGTAATGCATAATGAAGAAAAATTTGTAGTCCCAGAAGGAGAAAAAAGAGAATATCGTAGATTATATGATCGTGGTACATTACGATTAAGTAATGAAGCTACTGGTGTTTATAGCTATGAAATTGTAAAATTGTAAGTTTAAATTAAAACAAAAGCCCATCTAACAAGGTGGGCTTTTTTATTGCCATATGTGCAAAAGTTTTGGATTAGATGCTGAATAATATGGGGATAAATCATCTATTGACAAAATAAGCGAAAGGGTGTATAATATGTTCATAAGGTTAGTTCTTTGAGCAGTTTGTTTTTAAAGGTATGAGGAATTTTCAGAGGAATTAATATTTATTTTTCTGAAAATTTCTTATATCTAAAAACTTAAAAACAAACAAAACATGAAAAATTTAAAATTCTTATCACATTATTCCAATCAAATTATTATTTGGTTGAAGTACAATGGACCAATTATTTTTGCAATTCCTATGTACTTAGTTTTTGCGATTCTTGTAAACAAAGGAGTCTTGCCAAATTTTCCTAAAAGCACATCTGAAACATTACTAATGAGCTTTTTAATTTTTATTCCATTAATTGGATTTTCCTTTGGTTTATGTAATCATTGGAAATACAATGGATGGCAAAAATTTAAATGTTAAAAAACAAAAATATTCAAAACCTCACTATAATTAGTGAGGTTTGTTTATTTTATATATATGTGCAAAAAATTGGGATTTTTGATACTATATATACATGTCAAAGAAAATTTTACTTTCAGGTATAAAACCTACTGGGGACATGCATCTCGGCAATTATTTTGGGGCTATTCG
>JAPLXP010000011.1 GCA_026396015.1 Candidatus Nomurabacteria bacterium
TATTCGGTGCGTATTTTCTTTATTCAGGTATCAATCACTTTAGACATCAAAAGAATCTTGCAGGTTATGCAAAGTTCAAGAAAGTGCCTATGCCAGAATTGGCAGTATTGGTATCAGGTGTGATGCTAGTAGTCGGTGGTGCAGGATTGGTTCTAGGTATAGATTATGTATATAATCAGGCATCAGCTATGATTCTAGTACTATTCATGATTCCAACTACATTCATGATGCACAATTTCTGGGAAGAAAAGGATGCGCAAGCTAAGATGAATGATCAAATCGCATTCATGAAGAACGTAGCCCTCATCGGCGCACTCCTCATGTTCATGTAATAGAATTATTTAAGATTTAAAAACCAGCCCAAAGGTTACCTTTGGGCTGGTTTGTTTTTAGTTTGTTTTCCTATATAATCCACATATGGAAAAAGGTACACTATATATAGTAGCGACTCCTCGGGCTATTCGTATACTAGGCGAAGTAGATACTATACTATGCGAAGATACACGCACTACACGTGTACTTCTAAATAAATACGACATACATACAAAATGTGTGAGCTACCATGCACACAGCACAAAAGGTAAAGAAAATGTGATTATTCAGATGTTGTCAGAGGGTAAGAATCTTGCACTCGTATCTGACGCTGGTACTCCATGTATATCTGATCCAGGTGTCATGCTGGTAGCACAGGTATATGAATCATTCGGCACAGAGGCTCGCGTAGTGCCAATACCTGGTGCTAGTGCTCTAGTATCTGCAATATCTGCCAGTGGAATATCAGCTGCAGAGTTTATCTTCCTAGGATTTTTGCCACATAAAAAGGGAAGAGAGACATTGTTCAAGGAGATATCTACAGGAGAGCGTACATATGTATTCTATGAATCCAGTCACCGTATAATGAAAACATTAGAATCACTCTCAAAAGCACTCGATGAAAAGCGTACTGTCGTAGTTTGCCGTGAATTGACCAAGACTTTTGAACAATTTGTAAAGGGTGATGCAGAATACGTCCTTGACTACTTCATAAAAAATACTGATAAGGTTCGTGGCGAATTTGTTGTCATTGTAGCTCACTCTTAAATAGTTTATAATCAAAATATGAGAAAAGAACGCATACTTTTAATCGCAGGTATATTGATTGTTATTTTGCCATACCTTGGGATTCCAGATTTTTTTAGATCATTATTAATAAGTATTTTGGGTCTAGTTGTATTTTTTGTTGGATATCGTTTTCATTTTATTGCGAGTAATAAAATGAAGAATGATGATTCGATTATGAAGCCATTTCTAGATAGTCAAAATATCGTTTAATATATCATGGCTATTGTAATAAAAAGAAAATATTTTAACTTAATTTTATACACACTCGGTATCATCATACTGGGTTGTATTCTGTACTTTTTTGTAAAACCTTATATTTTCAATTCCCAAGAAAATAAAATATTAGACGATGGCAATCAGCTGGCATCTGATTCAAAATCTGCAGATAATGCAACAGATCAAAATCAGATAAATTCCAACCCAGTATATACAGTAGACCATATCGCTACTCCTGTTCAGGTAAAGGCTCTGTATATGTCTAGTTGGATTGCTGGAGTGCCTACCAGAAGAGAAAAAATTGTAAAAATAGCAGATGATACAGAAATTAATTCTATCGTTATTGATATCAAAGATGCTACTGGGCGTGTAGCATTCAAGACTGATGATAAATTGATAAATGAGATCGGTTCCACAGAGAATCGTGTAAAGGATATGAAATCTTTTATTGATGATTTACACAAAAAAGATATTTATGTTATCGGACGTATATCGGTATTTCAGGATCCTTATCTAGCAAAAGTAAAACCTGAATGGGCAATAACAAGAAAGAGTGATGGTAAGGTCTGGAAAGATCGCAAGGGCCTATCTTTCATGGATCCAGCAAAGCCTGAGGTACGTGAATATGTAGTGCGTATAGCCAAGGCATCTTATGCTCTTGGTTTTGATGAGATAAACTTTGACTACATTAGGTATCCATCCGATGGGGATTTAAAGAATATTGATTATCATTTAAAGGAAGGAGTAAAACGTGCTGACAATATTGAATTCTTTTTCAAGAATTTATCTCTGGATATGAAGAAGGAAACAAATATTCCAATCTCAGGTGATCTCTTTGGTCTGACTACTGAGGTAGAACCAGGAGATGATATGGGCATAGGACAAGTTTGGGAAAAGGCTCTTCCATATTTTGATTTTCTTTGCCCGATGATATATCCGTCCCACTATCCTGCAGGACAATATGGATTTGCAAATCCGGCGGCACATCCAAAAGAAGTAATCGATCATGCTTTAAATGGTGCCATAAATAAAACAGTAATGATGAACTTACCCTTATCAAAGATACGTCCATGGTTGCAAGACTTTGATATGGGCGCAAAATATACAGCAGATATGGTTCGTGCACAAATAGATTCATCGGAAAATAATGGCATAATATCTTGGATGTTTTGGGATCCAAAGAATGTTTATACGCCTAGTGCTTTTTATAATGATTAAAATAAAATATGGAAAATAAAAAAATAAATTACAAATATATCTACGTATTAGTATCACTAGTTTTAACTCTAGGTGTGTTTTATTGTGGATTTTATTTTGGGAAAATGCATCCAAATGAAGACAAGTTAGTCTTGAACGTAGCAAATACTACTGATACTGAAAATATAAAAAATGCTGACTTTGCTCCATTTTGGAAGGTATGGAAAAAAATAAATGAAAAGTCTATCTATGCAAACAAGAAGACTGATCAAGAGAAGGTCTGGGGTGCAGTACAGGGTCTAGCTTCATCACTAGGTGATCCATACACTGTATTCTTTCCACCAGCTGAGAATAAAATGTTCAATGACACAATCCATGGATCATTCGGTGGTATTGGTGCTGAGATTGGTCTAAAAGATAAAATATTAACTATCGTATCTCCACTAAAAGACACACCATCTTTCAAAGCTGGTCTAAAATCTGGAGACAAGATCGTAAAGATAGACAAAAAGGATGCTACGGAGATGACGATAGACAAGGCCATCAGCCTGATTCGTGGAGAAAAAGGTACTACTGTCACACTCACTATATTTCGTGAGGGAGAAAAGAGTACGAGAGATTTCAGTATCGTCCGAGATACTATTGATATTCCTACTATTGACTCAAAGATGCGTGATGATGGTATATTTGTTGTCAGCCTATATAGCTTCTCAGAGAATTCTGCAGAATTATTTCGTAAAGCATTGTTGGATTTTTCAAAAACAAATTCAACAAAATTGATTATCGACCTACGTGGTAATCCTGGAGGATACCTAGATTCCGCTGTAAGTATCGCGAACTGGTTCTTAGACGAAGGTAAGGTAATTGTGACAGAAGATTATGGAACAAAGAAGAAGCCAGATATTACAAAGAGTCATGGTCCACGTGTATTTGATGACAAGTTCAAGATAGTAATTCTCGTTGATGGTGGTTCTGCCTCAGCTTCGGAAATCCTCTCGGGAGCTTTACAGCAGAATGGCGTGGCAACTCTAGTAGGTACTCAGACATTTGGCAAGGGCTCAGTGCAGGAGCTAGTAGATATCACCCCAGAGACATCTCTGAAGGTGACAATAGCAAAATGGCTCACTCCAGATGGTACCTCTATATCCGAAAAGGGTTTAACTCCGGATTTTGTAGTTCCTTTTACTCAAAAGGATGCAGGTGCAAAGATTGATCCACAGATGGATAAAGCAGTAGAATTGCTACTAGCTAAATAAAATAAGAATAAAACACTCACGAATGTGGGTGTTTTATTGTATTTGCACGAGGTATTTTATAGTGTTATATTCTATATATGAAAGTAATATTATTGTCAGATATACAAAAAGTAGGTAAAAAATACGATATAAAAGAATTTGCAGATGGATATGCTCGTAATGTGTTGATAGCCAAGGGGTTAGCTGAGCTCGCTACTCCTCATGCTGTATCCCTAGTACAAGCAAAGAAGCAATCTATGCAAAAGAAACATGATGAAGAAATGTCAGTATTCAATGATTTGATCTCTGAGGTGAATAATATTGGCCTAGAATTGACTGTAAAAGCCAACGAGAAAGGTCATCTTTTTTTTGCAGTACCAGCAAAAGATATTGCGAAGCTAATCAAGGAAAAGCTAAATAAAGAAGTTGACGATCATTCAATCGTCATTACCACTCCAATAAAAGAATTGGGAGATCACTCATTTAAGATTAAAAAAGGGGATGCGACAGGTGACTGCAAGATTAAAATAGTAACAAAATAAATGTATCAACAATTAAAAAAACCTCTCAAATGAGAGGTTTTTTTAATTAGATTACATTCACTACTTTTTTGACTGTTGTTGTGCCATTGAAGTTTATCTTTCTTTTTGTTGTGAATTTGATCTTACCTTCCTTTAATGCAAAGAGAGTATGGTCTTTACCAGTATCAACATTTGTACCAGCAAGTATTTTTGTACCACGCTGACGTATGATTATTGAACCAGCTTTTGCAGTTTGACCAGCATAAAGCTTAGTACCGAGATACTTTGGATTTGAATCTGTTAAGTTTTTAGCGCTACCGCCAGCTTTTCTATGTGCCATAATGTTAAACTTGTCTTTTTGGGTGTAAAACCCTAGAAAACTATGTATAAATACCTTATAATTAAACTTGTATGAGTATACATGACTTTTTGAATAAAATCAAGGGGCAGGGACTATTTAAGATCCTTGACATTACTACTATGTTGTATCTTGGTATCGTTGTTGTGGTTGGCATCTCATCGTTCTATCTAGGTCGCTATTCTGCGGAGAATGCTCCAGTTGGTGTTGAGAAAGAAATGAGTGTTTATAGTAAAAATACGGGTAAAATGGGACATTCAGAGCGTGCACAGGCTACAAATGAATCAGATGTGTCAGCCGATAACCCTAGTATTAAAAATAGTGAGTATTTTGGATCTAAAAATGGTAAACTATATTATAGTTATGGGTGCAAGGCTGGCAACAGGATAGCCAAGAAAAATATAATTAACTTCTCTTCTGTATCAGAAGCAGAAAAAGCTGGCTACATGCCATCAAACTCTTGTAAATAAAATGAGAACAATTCTAAATATAATAATTATTGTGTTTATCATATACGCAGCATCCTATTTTAGATCTGATATCAAGACTTTTTATAACAACATATTCTCTAGTGTCAGCACTAGTAGTGTCGTAGATTCAAACACCATTTCTAAATTTGAATTAGACCCCAAGAGTCAATCAAAACTAGATGTCCTCAAAAAAATAATCAATACACCAGAACCTCTACGTGTATTAGATCCTATAATCACCGGTGATATAAATAACAAGACTATAACTCGTTCTGGAATAATATTTGAGACAAATAAGAATAGAAAAGATGTATCAAACCTACCTCCACTCGTAGAGAATTCAAAGCTAGACACATCTGCTCAGAATAAGGTAAAAGAAATGTTTACCAATCAATATTTTGAACACATATCACCAGTCACTAAAAAAGGAGTATCTGATCTAGGTAGCGAAGCTGGTTATGAGTATGTACTGATCGGTGAGAATCTAGCCATGGGAGTATTCAAAGACAATGCCGCATTACTCCAGGCGTGGATGGATAGTCCTGGTCACAGAGCAAATATCCTCAACAGTCACTATACAGAGATTGGATCAGCTGTAGGTCAAGGAATGCTCGAAGGCCGTGAAGTGTGGCTCGCTGTGCAGCATTTTGGTACACCAAAGGATGAATGTCCTACTATAGAAAAAACCTTGGAGGCATCAATCAACATGAATAAAGTAAAACTGGATGAAATTCAAAAAACTCTTGCTCAAGAAAAAAAGGATATCGACAGTGGGGGAGTCGTAGGCGGAATGACCAAGAATGAGCAAATTGCGCAATACAACAATCTCGTCGTAGAATACAATTCACTCCTCGCCAAGCTACGCGGACAGATAACCAAGTTTAATGGGGAAGTAAATAGTTTTAATGCGTGCATAAATTCTCTTAAATAATGCCTTAGGGAACCACTCTAATACCTTTATTAGGGTGGTTTATTTTATAAGTGAGTGTCGCACAATATCGTAAATAAATAAAAGTTTCTCCCATTAAACACCCGAAAGGGTGTTTTTTGTTTTACCCCTTAAAAGTTTCGTGGCAGTCACGAGTGAATGATTCACACCCGAGTCATTCACTCATGACTGCCATTTTATTTGGCAGGGTCGAACATTATTAATCAAAACAAATTCATATCACATGAAATTCATAAAAGCATCTGTGCGAGATCGCACTGGTACCGGCGGCAAAGGATACATCATGACAACTTTCAATCAATTGTGTGAAAAATTCGGATTACCAAATGACTGCACCAAAGACGGTGGAGCGTGGTACTCAGGCGACGGGAAAGTGAGATATGAGTGGGCATTCAAAAGTGTAGACGGAAAAGTGATTGTCACTATATACGACTACAAAGAAAAATGTCCGCCAGAGGAGATCAAAGAGTGGCGAGTTGGAGGAAAAGGAAATACTGAAAAGTATAAAAAATTCTTTTCCGACTTCTACTCAACCGATCAGCTTGTACTCCGGTAATAAATAAAATTGCTTTTTCCGAGAAAGCAAAAAACTATGACAACAAAACAAGTACAAATGAGAACGCTCTCAAGAGAAGCAGTGAGATTGGTAAAGGATAAAGCTCCGGCAATAGTCGATGAGCAGATCCTTGCTCACATGCTTGATGAGGTAGCGGAATTCACAGGCGACATCATGGGGAAATTAACGAACCTTGATGCCGAAAATGAGAAAGCAATCGTAATGGCTCACGGAATTATTCGTGACGGATTGTTTCAAGAGATTATCAATCAAGTTACTAAGACGATGTTAGCGGAAGCTGACAAAAGAATTACTAAATTATTAAAAAAATAAAAGACCCCCCGAAGGGAGCCTCTTACTAACAGATACATTGTATCAAAGACCCCTTCGTCGAGTCAAGCAAAAAATATATGCAAACACTAGAACGAAGCGTATCCCCGATCATGGCGACTGAAGATTCATTCTTCACAGCTATCGGGAATACAAAACCATACTTCAAAGCGGCATTTGAAGGAGAGCCGGGAACCGGCAAAAGTTGGACTGCCGCATTAGTAGCGATTGGTCTTCATAAGAAGATTGGGAGCAAAAAGCCGATTGTGCTTATTGATACCGAGAAAGCATCAAAGTTCTTGGTCCCGCTGTTCAGAGAACACGGAATCGAAGCGATGGTACGCGAGACACACTCGCTCGCTGACTTGGTAAAGGCAATGAAGCTCTGCTCAGACGGATATTCAGACATCATGGTGATCGACAGCATCACCCACATCTGGATGGATTTCCAAGAAGCTTATAAGAAGAAACTTAACCGACAGGTATTCCAGATACAAGACTGGATGTCGATCAAGTCGGAGTGGAATAAATACTTCTCGATTCCACTCGTGCAATCACCTCTGCACATCCTAGCAACCGGCCGAGTGTCGGATCGGATGGAGCAGGAAGTGGATGAAGATGGTCGAAAGGAATTCACCAAGACCGGAGTGAAGATGCAGGCAGAGAAAAACGCTGCGTACGAATTTGATGTCTTGGTGCTCATGGAACGACATGAGCTCATCCAAAGAAAGAAGCGAGAAGTCTGGCGCCAATCAATTGTTCTCAAAGGCAGAGGCAATCTACTCGACGGTGCGGTATTTAAAAACCCAACCTATGAAGATTTTGCACCGGCAATTGAAGCAATCATCAAAGATCCGATAGCAGCTCGATTCAGCCACGCATCGCAAGATGCAGGTGAGTTGATCAAGACTGAAGAAGATAAGCGTGAATGGGTCAGATCAAAGAAGCGATGGCTAGAAGAAATCGAGGGCTACCTCGTATCAGTCTGGCCAAGCTCAAGCGCAGCAGAGAAAAAGAATAAAACTGATGCACTTGAATACGCATTCCAAACAAGAAGCTGGTCCGCAATAGAAGGGATGCAACCAGACATTCTTGAGGATGGATATGCTCGAGTGTTGGAATTTGGAAAACAAAAAGTAGCTGAAGCAAAAGGTGAACTTGTACCAGAGCCAACACCAGCAGAAAAGTTTGATAAAGATTTAAGAGATTCAAAAGAGGAAAAACCTAAGCGTCCGAAAGTGAATGCCGACAAGGCGAAGAAAGGTGACTAATAAATAAATTGGCCACTGACTCAGCCTTGGTCGCAGTGGCACGAAGGCTGAGATCAGGGGCTAATCCCCCTGATATAAGCCCGTGGCGGAATAAGTAGACGCTTATGGCACGCGTAGAAGTCGAAAGACTATACGTAAGACAACTACCTCGCAGGTCGAGAAAAAATGTTGTCATGTGAGGTGTAAATCCTCACCGGTCTTATAAAAAAATAGAGAGACATCGATAGGGCTATCGGTGTTTCTCTCTTCTTCAATCAACATGGATGAACACAAAACACAGAATTTCATACCAAATAGTACACAGGTCCCAAATGTTGTTTTGGATCTAATTCTTCCGCGCATCCCTGAAGCAGAGTCGAGATGCCTACTATACATTTGCCGCCGAACATTCGGCTTCCACAGAGAGGCAGATCGTATAAGTTTTTCTCAATTCATAAATGGAATTAAAACGCGAGAAGGAAGGATCCTTGATCATGGGGCAGGTTTGGCTCGCGCTTCAGTCGCCAAAGGTCTCAAAAACCTTATGAACGCCGGAGCAATTATGGTACGAGGTACAGCTAAGGGAAACTACTACCAAATCAACCTGAATATGGATGTGGATAAAGTAGTTCAGCTAGTGAACCAGTTTTGTAGCTATACCAAAAGTAGTTCAGCTACTAGACCACTATCGGTTCAGCTACTGAACACACAAAACAAAGGAAAAAAAGAGAAATCTAGTATAGGTCACCCTGTGGATAACTTAGGAGAAATGACCAGAGAGCTCGCAAGGAAGATGTCCATGAATAATCCAAGCAATTACTCAAGAAAATGGGAAAAATCACCTTAAAAATGAGCAGGGAATAACGACATATACGACATAAATGCAAAACCAAAAAAGAAGGGGATCTATTGATCCCAAGAAGATAAAAGAAATACTCAAACTCATAGGCATTTACAGGGATAGTCACATAGCACGAAAGTACGGCATCGATAGGACTACGGTGATTTATTACAGAGAACATCACCGGATAAAGAAAAAAGTTCCTGTCCTCCTACCGATCCCAGAGATACAGGCAGTCATTGATCAACAGCGCAGAGAAAGAGTACGAAGATTCAAACAACCAAAGTTCATTGGAGACTATGAATCACAAATCAAAGCAGAGGAAGATCGAAAAGAAAAAAGGCAGATGAGTTGTCATCATACGGTCTGGATTAAAAGATGCAGTCTCTGCGGGGCGATATTAGAAAGTGATGCTCAAGTGAATGATCACTTTAAACACTTATGAAATATTTATCATTATTTAGTGGAATTGGAGGATTTGAGTTAGGGATACAAAAAGCGTATGTGGAAGCAACTAACAGAAAGAAGAACAGAAGAAGCAAAGAGACTTCGAAGACTGGGAATAGTAAAAGACACCAGAAATTTGAAAGTGCTGATGCAAAGAGAAGACAGTCTAGCGAATACCATAACGGCATGCGCGGAAGACAAGAATCGTTTACTTGTGTGGGTTACTCAGAGATCGACAAGTACGCAATTGAAATCTACAAAAAACATTTCCCGACTCACAAAAATTATGGAGACATTATCAAAATTAAAGAAAAAGAACTCCCCGACTTTGACTTCCTATGCGGCGGTTTCCCTTGCCAAAGTTTTAGCATCGCGGGGAAAAGAAAGGGCTTTCACGACACTCGAGGTACGATGTTTTTCGAAATATGTCGCATCCTTAAACAAAAGCAACCACGTCTTCTACTTCTTGAAAACGTCAAAGGGTTACTATCTCACGACGAAGGGCGAACTTTCGCAACTATCATCCGCTCGCTTGATGAGCTGGGGTATAACGTGCAATGGCAAGTGCTTAACAGCAAGAATTTCGGAGTCCCACAGAATCGGGAAAGAGTGTTCATTGTTGGAAGTCTTAGAAAAGTATCCCGACCGGAAATATTTCCTTTCACCGAAAACAACAGCGAGGATATTGTCCTACCAACCATCACGACACGCGTTACCGCAGACTCGAACGGAACTTATGTTGGTAAAAGATCGCCACGTCAAATCATAGGTGGAAGTCAGGGCAATAGAGTCTACGATCCGAAAGGAATATCAACCACACTTGCAAGCCAAGCCGGAGGGCTAGGAGCAAAGACAGGATTGTATGCAGTGGGTGGTTTACAAAAACATCAGGTCCCTAGAAAAGATGGCAACTCTCCAACACTAACTCAAGCGATGGGAAAAGGCGGAGGACAAACTCCGATCGTGTGGTCAAAGGATATTAAGATCCGTCGACTTACACCAAAGGAATGTGAACGACTGCAAGGATTTCCAGATAACTGGACTACGGGGGTAAGCGACACTCAACGCTACAAAACCCTAGGGAATGCAGTGACAGTAAATGTAGTGAGTGCGATAGCAAAAAGATTATTAATTAAAAACAATAAATAAAAAATATGAGAACAGCAGAATGTACAACACCAAATCACCCAGATAAGTTGTGTGACCGCATATCAGATGCGATCCTCGATGCTTGTCTTGAGCAAGATCCAACAAGTCGAGTGGCGATTGAGACAATGGGCGGACATGGAGTTATTACTATAACCGGTGAGCTTACAACAAAGGCACAAATTAGTGTGCGTGAAATTGCTCGTAAAATTGCAGGTCATAAATATGGCGTTCAATCAAACATCGTCATGCAAAGTCCTGAGATATCGCAAGGAGTAGACAACGGAGGTGCAGGCGATCAAGGAATCATGGTCGGATACGCATGTCGAGACAATGAAGATATGATCCCGCAAGAACTTTATCTCGCACGATCACTCGCACAGTTTTTGTACGAGCGTTTTCCGTACGATGGAAAAACTCAAATCACTCTAGGCGAGCATGGAGTAATCACAACAGTAGTCGCAAGTTTTCAAAATACAAATCGTGAAGAATTAGAAGACGCAGTCATGCAATGGGGAATTATAAAAAGGGTGATACCAAAAAACAGAATATGGAAGATACTTGCTAATCCTGCCGGCGACTGGAACATTGGTGGCTTTGAAGCTGATACAGGACTCACTGGTCGCAAACTCATTGTCGACAATTACGGTCCATTAGTTCCGATCGGTGGCGGTGCATTCTCTGGAAAGGATGCCACAAAGGTCGATAGAAGTGCGGCATACATGGCGCGAAAAATTGCAGTGGATTACCTAAAAAAGAATAAGGGTGATTTTGTCTTCGTACAGCTCGCATACGCAATAGGTATGACAGAGCCGGTGCAAGCAACTATTGTAGCTGACGGACATGCTGAACAGAATATCGTCGGTTATGATCTTACACCTAAAGGCATTATTGAATTTCTTGATTTACAAAAGCCTCAGTTTGAAAAGACGGCCGAGTGGGGACATTTTGGCAATGGATTCAAGTGGGACAATTAATAAATAAACATATCACTATGACATACAAGGAAAACGCAACCGAAGAAGTAAAAGAGAAAATCTGGCGTACACAGTTTGACCTAGATTTTCTTATCAGTGGAATCGCCGTTCTTGAAGATGAGCAAAAACCTATCTTCAAAGAAGCTGATGATGCACGCATCGTGTGGGAAGAAGCAGAAAAAAGCAACGACACGACGAAAGCGTTCCGTGACAAGAAAAAAGAATTGCATGCCGACTACCAGAAAAAGAGTTCGAGGAATGCAAACTACGATGCCACGCTGAGTGAAATGCGTGGACGAATAAAAACTTATCAGGAATCGCTCAAGGGACTGAATCGCAAGATTGAATTCTTAGCAACCTATGAAAAATAAATTGCAGATTGTAGAAGTACCAATAAATGATCTGAAGCCTGCTGATTACAATCCTAGAAAATGGGATCAGAAATCAATTGCAGAGCTAAAGGAAAGCATGACCCGATTCGGTATGGTCGATCCGATAGTGGTAAATGGCGCACCAGAGCGACACAACATCGTGATCGGTGGACACTTTCGTATGCATATTGCAAAGGAGCTCGGTTATATCGAAGTGCCTGTCGTCTACATAGATATTCCCGAAGTGGAAAAAGAAAAGGAGTTGAATCTTCGTCTCAACAGAAATACTGGAGCATTTGATTACGATCTGCTCGTAGCCTTTGGCGAAACCATGCTCTTGGATGTTGGCTTTACCAGTAACGAAATGGACAAGATGTTCGGGCTTGGTGACGAGGATGAAGACGAATTCGACCCTGATGAGGCATTCGGGAGTAAAAGCGAGCCTGACGCGAAAGTAGGCGACGTGTACGCCCTCGGTAGGCACCGGCTCATGTGCGGAGATGCAACTAAGGCTGAAGATGTAGCAAAACTGATGGAAGGAGCAAAGGCTGACCTTGTTTTCACCGATCCGCCATACAACGTGGACTATGAGGGTGGTGGAAGCTACGCAGACAATGGAAAACCAAAACGTGAGAAGATCGAGAACGATAAAATGAGTGCTGAAGACTTTCGTGACTTCTTGAGTGATGCAATTAAAAATATGCTAGACCATTGCAACGGTGTGTTTTATATCTGCATGTCGAGCAAGGAGCTTTCAAGTCTGAAAGATGTCTTCGAACAGAATGGTGGCCACTGGCAAGCATTTATCATCTGGGTAAAAAACACATTCACACTCTCCCGCTCCGATTGGCAAAATCAGTACGAACCTATTCTCTACGGATGGAATGGGAATAAAATAAACCACTACTTTGTCGGGTTTAGAGATGAGGGCAATGTATGGGAAAACTTAGAAACACTCAAGCCACAATTCGATGGAGAAAAAACGACAATCAAAATAGGGGATCAGCACTTGGAAATTTATGGGCGAATAGAAGGGCGTGTTTGTAGAAAAAAAGATTGCGTAGATATTTGGCGTGAGAAAAAACCAAATAGATCAAAAGAACATCCGACTATGAAGCCGATCAAACTCGTAGTGAAAGCAATCAAAGCATCAAGTCAGCGTGACGAAACAATCCTTGATGTTTTTGGTGGATCAGGAAGCACTCTAATCGCTGCTGAAAAAACCGGACGCATCTGTCGCATGATGGAATATGAACCAAAGTATGTGGACGTAACCATCGCTCGATGGGAAAAAGAAACCGGAGAAAAGGCACAAAAAATCAATTAATGAGTAGATACGGAAAGGAAAAACAAAAAGAACACATGGAGCTCGTCCGTCAGGCTCTGGTAGTAAAGCCGGGCGCGAGTATCTATGTGATCGAAGAAATGCTCAAAAAGGCTGATCGCCCGCTTCACCTGCACTATATTCTCAAGATAAGAAATAAAATAGAATCTGAACGTAAAGTTCGATTTGATCGTAGAAAAGTACAATCACGTCTCGCTGAGATGCAGGACAAGATGGAACAGGTGCAAGAGAAAATGTGGAAGATACTTCTTGACTCGCGATCAGATGACAATGCAAAGGTTCGCGCGGGTGTAGCAATCATGGATATGGAGCGCAAGTTCTTTGACCATCAAATGGATGCCGGAATCTTCGAAAGAAAGCTCGGCGAATTTGAAGTACGTCACAACCTAACTGTAGATGAAGATACCAAAAGAAAAATAATTGCAGCCATGCAAAACTATGGAATCATAAAAGTCGAAGCAAAAACGATTGATGCAAAACAAATATATGACGTCCCACACAGTGGAGGAACAGCAGATCAGTAATATACTCGACAGTTCTGATGCTCGTCGTGAGATGGCACAGTCGCTTCTTGGTTTCTGTACAGTATTTTTACCACATTATCTAACCAAAGAGCCTGCAGATTTTCACCGGGAGCTATTATCATTGCTTGAAAATTGGAGCGAACGCTTTCTAGCAATTGAAGGCTTCCGTGGAAGTGCTAAAAGCTCGTATGCGGCTGTCGCGCTTGTTCTCTGGGCTGCTCTTGAAGGAAAAGAAAAGTTTATTATTCTTGTCAATGAAACTGACGATGTGGTAAAGCTGACCATCGCCAACATCCGTGAGGAGCTAGAGCATAATGAATATATCAAAGCGGACTATGGTGAACAGATCAAGAAAAACTCAAAGCTAACATCATTCAATGAAAAGAATATTGTGCTATCAAACGGCTGTCGAATCCTTGGACGTTCGCGAGGGCAAAAGATTCGTGGTCTACGTCATAAAGAGTATCGTCCGGGATTAGTAGTAATTGATGACGCTGAAGAAGTAGAAAAAGTTCAGAAAAAAGAATACCGTGACAAAACCGAAGCATGGATCAGAGGTATTGTTATTCCTGCAATTGAAGAATCACGCGCACGCTTAATTGTCCTTGGAAATAAGCTGCATATGGATGCAATCATGGAGCGTTTGAGAAAACATCCAAGCTTCCATTATGTTGCATATCCACTTTTTAGAGATGCCATAGAAGATTGGGAGCATTGCACATGGAAAGGAAAATATCCAACGCCACAGTCGCTCATTGAACAGCAAGAAAAAGTAGGACGCACAATGTGGCTCAGAGAGTACATGCTAAAGGTGGTCCCGCCGGAAGGACAGGTTATAAAAGAGGAATGGATAAAATACTACAAAACACTTCCGCCTGCCGTAAATAAAATAGGAGTAGGTGTGGATCTTGCGATCAGTGAGAAAACAACTGCGGACTTTACCGCCATGACAACAGGTCTAGCAACATACATCGAGGGCATGCCAAGGATATTCATACTACCTGCACCAATAAACAAACATCTGACTCTACACGAAACAATACAGCAAATGCTTAGCTTGCGAGTAGCTCTCCGCATCTATTCAATCATCGCAACTTTTTTTATAGAAGATGTTGCGTATCAGAAAGCAGCAATACAAGAAGCGAGAAGAAAGATGCTGACAGTTTTAGAAATGAGAGCGGGGCAAGATAAGCGTGCGCGTCTAGAATCAGTCGCAGCCTTTATTCAAAATGGCACAATACTTTTTCCTGAAACTGGATGCGAAGATTTACTGAGTCAGCTCCTGTACTTTGGAGTAGAAGAACATGACGACCTCGCAGACTCATTCGTGTATCTCGTTCTCGGTTTAGCAGAGAAAGGATTTCAAAAGTTTGAAGCAATAAAAATACTATGATCCAAAAAACAAAAGTAATGCGTGAAGTGTCACCCGAATGGGATCGTTTAATTCAGCTCGCTGAACGTATTGGTACTGGGCATCTCAAACTTATTCTTAATGAAGGACGTCCAGTGCAGGTAGAGCTTGTAATTAAGAAAATACCGCTCGACAAAGGGGATGATTTTCGTACCAAATTCGGTACGATACCAATCGCATAATTATCCACGCTTTACTAAAAAAATAAACCAAGATACGGTATTAATAGCACTGAAATCTCTGCAGTGCTTAAGGCAGCCTTATTTTTTACAATTTAGATGTAGGTCTTGTAGCGCAATACAGGGCTTCAAATGTGTTCTGATCAGCATAGACTCCGCGGAGTCTGACGGTCCCGCAAGGAATCGGCGAAGTCAGGACACTTTTGAGGTCCTGTTTTTTATTTATATATGAATTTTATCGACAAAATACTCAGCCAAATAGGACTCTCTCGCAAAGGTCTGCAACAAGTCAGGCTCTCTGAAGCATACGGAGGCTCTGACCTTTTTGGTACTTGGCGTACAGGAAAAAAGATGAAGGCAGATCAAGCAATGAGAGTGAATACCGGCTGGGTTTACGCCTGCGTGCGTGCGATTGCTGAAGCGGTAGCACACATACCATTCAAACTCTACGAGATTGATGGTGAAGGAAACCGAGAAGAAATATTTGATCACGAATTGCTCGACATGCTGAATGCTGCGAACCCATACATGACGGGTTTTGAATTGAAGTACATGACAGCCGCTCACATGCAACTTGCTGGTAATAGCTACTGGCTTCTTGATGGGGTAAAAAATGATAGCAGTCAGCCGATAGCAATCTATCCACTCAATCCAAAATTTATAAAAGTATTGTCAGCACCGGCACCAGAGTTTGTGACCGGTTACGAATATAAAGTAGGTAATACGACAAAGATATTCAAACCATACGAAATTTTACACCTCAGAATACCTGATCCAAATGATCCATACGAAGGCATAGGTACAGTGCAGGCGATTGATCAGTGGATCGAAGCTGACAACTATGCAACAGAAGTAAATAAAAAGTTTTTTGAGAATGGTGCTCGTTTGAGCGGACTCATAACAAGTGAAAATGAAATCACAACTGAGCAAGTGGAGTATCTCCGCAAATCATTCGAAAGTATTTATAAGGGCGTAGAAAATGCTTACAAAGTTGGAGCGCTTCCATATGGATTGAAATATGAGGAGCTCGGACAGACTCCGAAAGACATGGACTTCGCAAATCTTGCAACTGAAATGCGAGATCGTATTCTTGCGGGCTTTCGTGTGCCAAAAACAATTCTCGGTGTTGCTGAGAGCGAAACGAATCGTGCGACTGCAGAAACAGCCAATTATGTTTTTGCTGCACGAACGGTAAAGCCCGCAATGCAATTGATTGTTGAATATCTCAACGAGTTTCTCGTGCCTCGTTATGGCGAAAACCTAGAACTATCATTCGAAGATCCTGTGCCAGAAAACCGAACAGAGAGAATACAAGAAATGCAGGCCGCGCTAGGACAACAGGCAGCAATCAGCGTAAATGAAGCTCGTGAAGCCTACTTCGGGCTTGCACCCATCACTGATGGTGACGCTGTTCGCGGTAATTTCAGCCTTCAACCGATCGGAATACCAGAGAAAAGTATGAATCGTCCAACCTCAAAGAGCAAAGTATTCAAGCCAAGATACATAAAAAGTGCCAAAAAACGAAAGGAAATAGTCGCTGATCTTGCCTCAAAAGCCACTGAGGTACTCAAGAATATCGAGATAAAGACGGAGGAAGTGAAGAAAAAGGACATAACTCAGCTCTCTCATGAGGAATACGGACTCATCTACAAAGCATTCAACGCTCGAGCAACTAGATATGAGAATGCGGAGCGAGAAGCGATCAAAAAAATAAATGAAGGACAGAAAAAAGAAGTTATTGGAAATCTTCCAAATCTGATCAAATCAAAAATAAATAAAGCAGATACCTTAGAGCTATTCAATAAAGATGCTTGGGTTATGGCCACAGTGAATGCATCACTACCGATCATGAGCGACTTGTATAAAACAGAATCAGCTGAGGCGTACAAACTCATCGGATTAACTCCCGCTGAAACACTCACTCCTGAAGTATTGAAAGCTCTCAAGCGTTCAATGGAACTTATGAGTGAAAGCTATCACAGCACAACCATAGACTTACTAACAGAAAAAATAAAACAAGCACTTTCAAGCGGACTTAGCATCGATCAGCTCAAGGATCTTGTATCTCAAGTGTATGAATTCAGTGATGAAGTGCGTGCGCAAGCAGTAGCTAGAACCGAAACATTCCGCATAGGCAATGATGCCACTAGACAGTCGTGGAAAGACTCGGGCGTTGTTCGAAGTGTGAAGTGGTACACAGCTGAAGACGAAGAAGTTTGTGAATATTGCGGTCCCATGGATGGGACAGTAGTAGCCGTAGAAGAAAACTTCTTTGATAAAGGCGACAGCGTCGGTGGATCAGACGGTGGGAATCTCGACCTTTCATATAGCAATGTTGAGAATCCTCCACTTCATGTGAATTGCCGATGTTATATACGTCCGGAAGAAATAAGTCTTGAAGGAAAAATGCAGGAAGAACCGGAGGCTCCAAAGGTCGAAGAAGACCCTGATCTTTCTGAGGATCAGGTCAAAGAACTAGAAACAATCATCAATGAAGAATAACTACGAAAAATTGAAGGGAAAAATCAGTAAGAAACTCGCAGATAAAAACGAGGTTATTAAAACGCTTACAAAAGAAAATGAAGACCTTAAAAACCGCCCGCCTCAAACTCAAGTTATCGTAGAAAAATTAGTTTTTCCTGATGAGATGGAAATGCACGGTGAAGTCGAAGTCAAAAATCAAATCAAGGAAGTAGCGATAAATAATCTTCCTGAAATCCAAAAAGTATCTGGTGAGGTGCATATCGCTAACTTGCCCGAAGTCCAAAAAATTGTAGGGGAGGTCAGCATTGCCAATTTGCCAGAGCTGCCTGAAGTGCAAAAAGTTGAAGGTGCGATAGAAATCACAAATTTTCCTGACCCTGAAAAACAACCTACATGGATTGCCGGAATATTTACAGACTTTTTTGCCACTCTCTCAAAATTACTCACAAAGATTGCAAATAAAACATTCACGACAAAACTCGCAGAGGGAGAAAGGCAAAAGCCTCAGCTCGTGGTCGTGATCGGCGAAGACGGAAAAGTTATGGATTTCAAGCGCCCTATAAACATTCAAGCAGGACGAGGAAGCGGTCCCTCAGTAGTTGGTCTGAAAAATACAAACAATCAGGCTATTAATCCTATGACGGAAGAAACCGGCGATACCATCCTCTCAACACTACAAAACTTTGAATCAGAAAATGGAATCAGTAATGAAACTGTGCGAGTGGCAATAAGCAAAGGTCTTGCTCAGTATCGAATCCATGACATCTCAACTAACAGCGGTGATCCTCTTGTAAGTTATTACGGATTCGCTGACTCACTTAACAACTGGTACATCCTCCAAGAAAACAATGACGATCCTATCAATCCGACTTATCGCTATGCAGGTGGAAATTCAAACATAAACATGGATTACGGAAGTGCTTGGAATAATCGTGAAGGTCTGGGATATGACTACATCTTTAATATAACAATTCCAATTTAATTATATGCCAGCACCAATTAATCTAAAAAAATTCAATAAGAAGTTAAACCCGTTCACCTGCGAGTTGCAACTGTATCGAACTCACAATCAAGAGTACAGAGTTATCACTTCCGGTGGGACGGATGACATCCACATTGAAGATGAGGTGATTCTCATTGAAACAACAGATCCAGTAACGCTTAATCTACCAGATCCGAATTCTGCCGCAGGGCATATATACACAGTAAAGAAAAAGGTCGGGGCTAGTCCAAACACAAATGTCGACCCTGAACCTGTAGGCACAAATATAGATGGCGATCACCACCCATTCTATATGGGGAAAAACCTACAGTGTACAAGATTTTATTCCGACGGGGTCGAATACTGGATAATCGGAAATTATATCCCTTAAAAGTCGAATGAATCATTATAAAAAATTATTAGTAAAAATTTATGGAAGAAATATATAAAAAATTAACAGAAGAAGTAAAGACCGCTCTTGAGACAAAAGAAATTCTCGAGACGGTAGCAAAGACAAAAGCCTCGGAAGACTCGGGTACTTTCGAAGTGATTATTTCAACCGCTGATCAAGATCGTCAAGGTGAAGTGGTAGATCAAAACGGATGGGATCTCTCCCACTTCATGAAAAACCCGATCGTGTTGTGGGCTCACGATTACAGCTCTTTACCAATCGGAGTGGCTGACGAAGTAAAGCTTGTCAATGGAAATCTTACTGCAAAGGGACGCTTTGCTCCTGAAGATGCCAATCCATTCGCACAGCAAGTACGCCGACTCTACGATGCAGGGATCGTGCGGGCGACATCGGTCGGATTTATTGCAAAGAATATGCAGAAAAATGTGATCACCGAATCACAGCTCCTCGAGTTTTCATTCGTTCCGGTCCCTGCGAATCCTTATGCACTCTCCCTCCGATCAGCAAAAGAAATGGGCTTTGATACGGAAATGCTCGCAATGAAAGGCATCACATTCAAAGCTGAAGGCGATACATGCACACTCGAAGACGGAACTGACGGCACGATGCAGGCAGATCCGGACGGAAAACTTGTGTGCATGCCTGCACCGAACGATAAAGAGACTGCACAGGAAGTGATCACCACAATTACCAATGCCATCAAAACATTACAAGAAGCAATCGCCGCCTACGGACCTAGAGCCAAGGGTGACGAGGGGGAGGAACATCCAGCAGATGGGGATGCCCCAAACGAAAGGTCGAATGACGCAGGGACAGATACTGGTGAACCAAACAATGAAGCGAAAGCTCTCAATGATTGGCTTACACAGCGACAGCTCTTGCGACTAATTAATAACGTAACAAGTGATGCTCTCAAGAAATTTAATGAGAAGCATCGCTCCAAATAAGTATGAATGAGGAACAACTCAAAGCTATAGAAGCAAAATTCCGCGAAGTTGTAGATGAGGCTTTCGAAAAGAAGATCGGTGAGGCCGTAGGTCCCATGGTCGCTAAAGAAACCCGCTCAATCGTGGAAAAGATGCGCATCGAGCGCTCTCTCTTCGGCAGTGATGTGTCCGGTCTTACCAATGATCAAAAAACAAATTTTGCAGAAATTGCAAAAGCTGTAGGTTTTGGTGATAAGGCTAAGGCAGGTGCATTAACTGAGGAGCAAGATAGCGCGGGCGGATACCTTGTAGAAACTGAAGTTGCAGCAGCGATCGTGAGGATTGCGGCAACTGTTGGCCTCGTCTTGGCACAGGCTACAAAGTGGCCTATGACAACTGATGAGCTCGGAATCCCTGCATTCACAGGTGCATTCTTGGAAGGTGAATACCTAGGCTATGATGCCGCAGGTTCTATTACTGCAATGACATTCGGGCAAGTCGCTTTGATAGCAAAGAAGTGGCAGCTCGCATTTGCATTGGGTAATGATCTTCTCTCGGATGCCAGTGTGAATCTTGCGGATTGGCTTCTTGCACTCGCCGGTGAGGCGCTTGCAAACCGAACCGACAAGGAAGGATTCATCGGTGGCGGATTCGCAGGTTCTCCTTTTGTGGGAATCATGAATCATCCGACTGTGACCGTACAGACAATGGCGACAGGAAAAACAACTTTCGCTTTGTTTGATATTGCGGAAGCATCGGACGCTATCGCGAACCTTGAAGAATCTTTACTTGATGGTGCGGCGTTTTACTTCAACCGCACAGTATGGGCAAAGATTCGTTCGCAGAAAGACACCGCAGGCAACTACATCTTCGGTTATTACAATACCGACTTTGTATCTTTCGGTGTGGGATCGGGACTTAAACCGCAAGGTTTTATTCTCGGCTATCCGGTCTACACAACTCGCCATCTCCCCGCAAACTCCGCTTCAGCAATCAGCACTACTTTTGCCATCTTTGGCAACATTAAGGCTCTTGCGTACGGAGACAAGGGTGAGATGAAGGTCGCGCAGTACCAGTCCGGAACTTTCGGAGGCAAGGAAATTGCACTCTCCGATCAGACGGGTCTTGTGATTAAACATCGTCATGCCGTAGTGGTAACACTCGGTGCGGCGTTTGTGCTTCTTAAGACTTCGGCTTCTTAGTAGTAATTAACTCTCCCGACTTTCTGTCTGTGATTCCTCGCAGACAGTGTAGTCGGGAGAAACAACAACCATGACAAAAACTTACCAAGTAATAAAACCTGTTGGCTTCGCTGGTCGCCGAGAAATCGGTGAGATGTTGGAGCTGACAGATGATGAGGCGCGCAATATTGGTGACGAATTTGTGAAGCTTGTTCCTGATCAGGAAGAAAGTACAGATGTGGCAGAGTCAGAAAAAACTGATGAGCCTGCAGATGAACATGAACCTGAAAAAGAAGAAGAACACGAAGAAGTTGCTCCGGAGTCCACACCTGCGACCGCAGGCGATAAAGTCGAGGACGAGGATGGTGTCAATCACGATAACGCGTAAGCCCAAAAAAAACATATGAGATCAGTATATGACGGAGTTAAATCTTTAATCGCAATTCGTCCAGTTAATGCATCTGCAGTTCAGACAAGTGCAGCTATTGATACCCAAGGGTACAACAGCGCAATGTTTGTGATTGAAAATGGTGCTGCGACAGGAACACCAACGAGCTACACAGTAGACGCGAAGGTGCAGGAATGTGACACGTCAGGCGGTACATACGTCGACATCCCGAGTTCAGCAATCACACAAATCGTTGCAGATAATAAATCTGCACAGATTCGTGTTGAAGCATTGAATACCGGACGCAAGCGTTTCTTTAAGCTCTTGATTACTCCTGCATTGACAGGTGGTACAACGCCTAAAGCGCTTATTTCCGGACATGCGCTCCTCGGACGTGCATTCCAGAATGCGGTTAGCAACAGCTCAGTTCCTGCTTAGTCAGGATTGAGTCTCGGCTCACGCGCTCTCGGCAACGGGGGCGCGACGCGGGGACTTAATAATAAAATCCCCGAAACATTTATGGCAGAAACAATCTACACATACGCACTGACGACAGTGCAAAGAATGAAAGACAGAATGACAATCACGGTCACAGACCATGATGCAAATTTATTGCGCATGATAAATGTGGTCACTGATTTCATAGAAAGCCAATGCCATAGAAGATTCCTTGAAGGTACTTATACCGAAGAAGTCTACTCGATACATGGACACAAACAGAATCATTTGTTTTTGAAACACTATCCTGTCTCTGTTCTCACACAACTGCAATACGGAGTAGGCACGCCTTCAAATAAAAGCTGGACGAGCTATTTGGTCGATGACTTCGAGCTTGCTGATGACGGAGGCAACGGACTGGTCCGCATGTATAACATCCTTCCGTATGGCGTGAATAAGATTCGCGCGACCTACACAGCCGGATACAAGATCGACTGGCCGAACTTTGGAACTGCTACTCACACATTGCCTGCAGATTTGACCGACTTATGCGAGCGACTGGTAACAAAGCTCTTTAAAAAGCGCGATCAAGAAGGCAAAGATGAGGAGATATTCAACGGTAATCGAGTGATTTGGAGCAAAGAATTATCGCCCGATGACAAGGCAGTGGTCGCACACTACAAACGATTCCCAGTATTTTCTTAAATTATGTCCAGCTATAACGTACAAATTGAAGGAATGAAGGAGCTGATTAAGGCAATGGATGAAGCGCCATCAATCATAAAACCTCTACTACAGAGTGCGGTAGTAGCGTCCGGCGCAATATTTGCAAGTAAAACTTTGAAAGATGATCCGATCCCGTGGCGAACAGGAAATCTTCTTCTTTCGTTTCGATTTACCACCGGAGATCTTCTCGCGAAATGGTACCCGACTGCTTACTACGCAATTTTTGTTCACGATGGAACGAGTAGGGGATTGAAGGCGAATCCATTCATGCCAAAGGTCGGAGAAAAAGCAAAAGAAAATATTAATTCATTATTCAGAGACGCGACTCGAAAAGCAACACAAAAAATTTCAGGTCGCACATCAATATAAATTTATGCCAACACTTGTAGGAAATATAAAAATACAAATAAAAGCAAAACTCGATGCACTGGTAACGGCAGGAACCCTTGCGTCAGTACAAGAAGATGATTTTTCAGTTGGTGTGTTGTACCGAGACTTCGGAAAATTCCCTGTCGCTATTCTTTCGGGTGCTGCGATTGGAAACTCCATACTTACTAACCGTGACAACCTGAGAGCGCATACGTTCAACATTCTTATTCTCTCAAAAGCTGAAGATGTGACATCACCCGATCAAGTCGAAACATTGATGGAAAATGTTATCAATGCTTTTGATAATGATCCGACATTACAAGGAACGGCGGACGGCTCAGTCGAACCGTCCACGTCGTCGCCCGAGCCAGTGTCCTCGGCAGGCAAAAACTATATTGCCTTCATGGTCACGGTAAAGGCAAATGCAGTTAAAAATCTAACTTACTAAAACAATGAATAATCCAAACAAAGCAATCACAAATAAGGAGGTCGAGGAAGGAAAAATTAAAACCACAATAAATTCCTTTCACTTTGCGGGCGGTATGGAATATGAACCGCTCACGGTCGAAGCAGGGTCCCGCGAAGAAGCAGAGAAATTGTGGGAAGCACGAAGGGTAAAGGTCAAAGTTTAATTATTATTAATTTTTAGAAAAAATATATGTCAAAAGGTATAGGCAGACTGTTCCAAGTAGGTATCGCAAAAGAAACAACACGCGGTACTGCAATATCCTCGGCAGCATACTGGATCCCTTTCTCCGAGCTTGCGCTTGAAGAAAAGGATTCAAAAATTGTCGACGATCAATCATACGGCGTGATTGAAGATTCACAGAATCAAACGATTACAAAACAATGGGCGGAAGGGAAGATGAAAGCACCAATAGGTGATCGACATTTTCCGTTAATTCTTCTCTCAGTTCTCGGCTCGCTGAGTACAACAACCAATGCAGATGCAAGCGGTAACGTGAGAGATCATACAATCACGGTCGCTCAAAGCGCACAGCATCAATCGCTGACGTATTTTCTTGATGATCCGCTTTCCGGAGCTGATTACAAGAATGCGAATGGTGTGATTGAAAACCTAGAAATTCACTACGATATGGGTAAGTTTTTAGAGTACAACATCACTGTAAAAACACAGAAAGGTGCGTCGACGACAAACTCACCATCAACGACAGTAGAGAATCGTTTTCTTCCTCAGCATGTGACTTTCAAACTCGCATCCGCATACTCCGGTCTTGGTGCGGCTTCAGCACAAGTGATCAAATCGCTTAGTCTCAAGTTCGAAAACAATATAGAAGATGACTATGTTCTCGGCAGTCTTTCCCCCGCTGATTTTCTCAATAAGCAATTCACGATAAGTGGAACGCTTGAAGCATTGTGGCAAAACGAATCTGACTTCAAAACATTCGTGCTTGCGGGTACATACAAAGCAATGCGTATCGATATTATGAACACCGATGTGACGATCGGTACATCAGCGCGCCCAGAAGTAAAGATTGATCTTGCAAAAGTTATCTTCGAACCAGTCACACGTCCAATCAAGGTGAATGACATGGTTAAACAACAACTCAACTTCAAAGCACATTATTCGCAGACAGATTCAAAAATGGTTCAAATAGTCGTAACGAACCTTATAACTTCTTACTAATTATGGAACGTACAACAAAAACATTACAGACTCCGCTTCGAAAGGAAATCGTACTAAAAGAGTATGTCACCGCGCGTGAGCGAAACGAATTGCGATCAATCCTTCTAGGCAATATGAAATTTGACACTGAGGGAAAAGAAATAGGAACGGCAGAACTTTCAGGAAATACACTCGAGATTTCAGAAAGAAAAATGCTTGAAGTGATTGTGACTTCTTACGATGGAAGTACAGAAAATATTATTGATCGACTTTTGGATTCAACACCAGAAGAATATGACTTCGCAGTCAAGGAAGCAATGGAGGTCAACAAGGGAAATTTAATCGCGGCGAAGTAACGTACCAATGGGAACGCTACTTCGCCTCAGGTAGAGCCGATCTTACTCACGAAATGGTGCAAGCAGTTATCTGTAGAGAAATGAAATGGACATATGAAGAATATCTTGAATGTCCGAGTTGGTTTATAGACATGATACTCGACATGCTTCAGTCCGAAGCGAGAGCAAATAACAAAGACAAATAATTATGGATCAGACTGTATTACAAATATTGCTACAAGTAAAAGATGAGGCATCGGACTCGATGCGAAAGTTTGGCTCGTCTTTAAAAGATGCCGAAGGAGCCTCCAAGGGTTTTGCCCTTGGTCTTCTTGGTGTTGGTGTAGCAGCAGTTGGATTTGGATACAGTGTTGTAAAAGCGGCAGCTGAAGCGCAGTCGCAGATTGCAAGTATGGATGCAACGCTCCGCTCTATGGGAAAAGGCGGAGAGGAAGCACACGACTCAATCATAAAAATGTCTCAAGCGGCGGTACAGCTTGGCTTTGATGATGAAGATGCAGCAGTGAGCTTGGCGCGTTTGTATCAACGTACTGGTGATTTGACTGAAGCACAAAAACTAAATGCTACAGCAATGGATCTAGCTCGAGCAAAACATATAGAGCTATCAATGGCGAGCAGTCTCGTGGGTATGGTAATGAGTGGCAACAGTCGTGTGTTGAAACAATTCGGTATCGACATCAAAGATAGTGCCACTCCGCTAGAAGCACTCGGGATATTGCAACAAAAAGTTGGAGGGCAAGCGCAGGCATTCGCGGGAGGATTCCAAGGACAGATGGCAGTGCTTTCTGTCACCTTTGAGAATTTTAAAGAATCACTAGGGGATCAGGTACTACCGGCACTTACAAAACTAGCGACTGCGGCAACAGACTTCATAGTAAACGTACTTCCAAAATGGATTGATAAAGCAAAACAACTGATTGAATTCCTGAAAGGACACCCTGCTGTTATGTATGCGATTGCCGGAGCAATTATCGGAGCTCTGGTCCCTGCAGTATATGCAGCAGTAACGGCGTTTATAGCTGCTGCCGTGGCGCTCGCACCATTCATTATTGGTGGTGCAATCATCGGCGGAATTGTTGCAGGCGTTTTATGGGTCGTGGATCACTGGAGCATGCTGAAAGAAAAAGCAGTAGAGATTTTCACTGCGGTCAAAGACTTTTTCAAGAAAGTCTGGGATGACATCAAAAATGTTTTCAAAGAAGCAATCGATTGGCTGATGGGTCTTATTCAACCATTTCTAGACGCGATCAATAAAGTAATTGGTGGAGCAAAATCAGTAGGTTCGCTTGTTGGTAAAAGTATAAATGCTGTCGGGCAAGGTCTCACCAATGTCGGGCATGCTCTTGGATTTGCAGATGGTGGAATAATTACAAAGCCAACATTCGCAATGATGGGTGAGGCGGGAGCTGAAGCAGTGATACCTCTTGATCGTTTAAAAAGTCTAACTGGTGGAGGATCGGTAACAAATAACCAAAACATACTGAACCTAAATATCAACGCAAAGGTCGATAGCAAGATTGATATCAGAAAAATGGCGGAGGATATCAGCTCAGTCATTATGGGACAGCTTAAGGCAAGTCAACGCATATGATAATCCTTAAAATAAATGGTACAGATAGGTCTTCACTTATTGAAAGAGACACTCTGCAAATAGACCAGATACTCACATCACAGGCAGACACGGCTGTCTTTAAGTATCGTAAATATGGAAGTAGAACCTTGGTCCCTGCAGTCGGCGATGACATAGGCATATACCAAAACACAACGAAGATATTCGGTGGCACGATAACCTCAATAAAAGAGACAGAAATAAACTCAGCCGACGGACTACTCTATGAAGTGAGTGCTGTTGATTACACGTTTCTTCTTGATAGTAAATTGGTGAGCGAAACATATGCCAACCAAACTGTCGCATACATCATAAATGACATTCTCACGAAATATACTTCAGGTTTTACCTCAGTGAACGCATCAAGCACTTTCACGATCACAAAAATTGTGTTCAATCAGATTCCAGCGAGTCAATGTATCAAACGTCTTGCGGATGTACTTCGTTATGACTGGTATATAGACGAAAATAAAGACGTTCACTTTTTCTCAAAATTCACCAACAGTGCTCCCTATGATCTCACTGATACAAGTGGCAACTACGTCAACCAATCTCTTGAGCGTCAGATTGATGGCACGCAACTTGCTAACACGGTAAAGGTTCGTGGCGGTGAATATGACGGCGCGACATACACCGACAAAATTACAGTAAAAGGAAGCAACACAAAATCATTTCTACTCCCTTATAGGTTTTCAAATCTTGTGATCACTTTGAATGCTGTGAGTAAAACAGTAGGTATTGATAACATCGATGACTTCTCGACAAAAGATGTCCTGTATAACTTTGCCGAAAAAACAATCAGGT
Organism: Candidatus Nomurabacteria bacterium; assembly: GCA_026396015.1. Taxonomy (GTDB): domain Bacteria; phylum Patescibacteriota; class Minisyncoccia; order Phycocordibacterales; family UBA9973; genus UBA8515. Next base: position 27,727 of record JAPLXP010000011.1, read on the forward strand.
GGAATGCCGTACTTACCGATGGCGATCTCATCCAGTATTCGGGTAACCCAAAAATACCAGTCCTTGCAATTGCGAGCGATCCCGCTTCGATAGCTCTCTATGGTGCAAAAGAAAAGTTGATACGCGATACAAGCATCCAAGACCTTACTGTTGCCCGTAAACGAGCCTCTGCTGAGGTGGATACATACAAAGATGCAATCAATCAAGGAACTTTCGAGACATACACAGCGGGCTTGCGTACAGGCATGGTTATAAACATTACGAGTACACGCAGAAACATAAATACAGATTTCATTATAAGCAAAGTCACATTCAAGGCTCGAACTCTCAATGATTTTACATACTCTGTTGATCTTGTAACAACCAGACAATTCGGTCTCATAGAACTTTTACAACAGCTCTTATTACCAGATCCTCGACAAGCTGATGATACGGAAGTAGCCGAAACCATAAAGACTGATACTGCTGAAGTGACGATTGATGAACTTATTTCCGTACTCTCTCCCTATCAAGATTTTGTAGTAGTCACTATTGCAGAAAACATTCTCAATGATCCGCTCGGCGCAGGTATAGAGCCGACGTGGGTACTTGGTAATTACACACCGACAGCTCAGACAGATACCAAGCGCATGGGTCGTTTAGATTATTCGTTAAAAGTTTATTAAACATATATGAATTTAAAAAGTGAAATGACAATCAAAGTAAACATAGACACGTTCGTTCTCGCAGAATGGGTGAGTGAAGTAGGGAAAGAAATAGCGATGCTTCGTGAATATGTGAAGACAGGTAAAAAAAGTATTTTGTCTGTTCTCAGAAAGACCGGAGCGCTTATCAAGCATTCACATCGACACAACTTGATCACCACTGCGGGGAGAACGGTACTCGCTCGCAGAATTGCAGGAAATACTACATACACAGGCGCAATCAATTATGGATTACTCGGTATGCAAGCAAGTCCGGTCCCTGCGAATAGCAGTACACAACTTGGCACTGAAGTCTTTCGTAAACTTGCCGCAAGTCAAACATTCGATAACAACATCGCGTATGTAGATTTTTTCTACACAGCCGGCGATACAAACGGAACATATACAGAGTTTGGAAATGTGATTGATGGGACAGCAACTGTAAACACCGGGCAGTTGTTTTCTTACGTCGCAACTGGTGGTTGGGTGAAGTCGAACGCCCAGAGTCTTTTTGTCAGCTGTAAATATACCGTAAGTTAATATGAAAACTTGGAACGCAGGCGAGATTGTTCTCGCATCAGATTTGAATGGAAATTTTATAGAAGCTAGACAGTTTCTATTTGGAGATGGTTCTGACGGTGATGTTACGATTTCAAGTAACACAGGATTGTCTCGAGATATGTACTACAACAACCTGACTATTCAGACAGGCGTTGTTTTGAATTCAGCAGGATATAAAATTCACGTCAAAGCAACTCTTACTCAGCAAGGTACAGGCAAGATTGGTAGATCAGGAAATAATGCAAGCACTGGAAATACAGGTGGAAGCGCAAACAATGGATCAGGAAATAACTCTGTCGCAGGTGGAGCAGGTGGCTCTGGTGTCGGAGACGGAACACTCAAAGGGTCCGCAGCAGGAAAAAATGGAGCAAGTAGTGGAGGTGGGGGTGGAAATGGAAGTGGTGGATCATCTGGCAGTGCTGGCACAACTGGCGATGCAAAATCATCCTGTATTGGAAGTAACGGTGCCGGTGGTGGCAATGGGGGTAACGGTGGCAATGCTACAAACTACGGTGGTGGGGGCGGAGGTGGTGCAAGCTCGGGAGGTACTGCAACAGGTGCAACCACAAAGCCTCGCAATCTTGTAAACGCCGAATTGATGGTGGATTTTGTGCTTGGAGTAGCAACTCCCTATGAAGCAAATGCGGGTAGTGGCTCAGGTGGTGGAGGTGGAGGAGGCGGGGGATTCAATACTGGCCAACCACAATGGAACTATGGCGCAGCCGGAGGTGGAGGTGGTGGATCTGGATCACACGCTGGGAACTTCTTCATTGCTGCAAAAAATATCGTGATGAGTGGAAGCGGTAATCTTTTTGAATTCATCGGAGGCGTTGGAGGTAATGGTGGAAATGGGGGAAACGCTGCCGGTGCGACTGGCTCAGTTGGAGGTGCCGGCGGAGGTGGTGGAGCAGGTGCGGGAGGCAATGGAGGTTCAGGTGTTCTTATTTACGAATCACTCACTGGGACGCTTGCGTACTCACTTGCAGGTGGAGCAGCAGGAACAGTCGGATCAAGTGGCTCTCCTTCTGCCGGAGGTGGAGCGGGAGCTAACGGTGCCGCAGGTTCTGTCGGAAATGCAGGCACACTTTATACATTTAGTGTTTAAAAATTATGGAATCACAAACATACGAAATCAAATGTTCAAAATGCGAAAAAATAGTAGGTCAAAGCTCAATCGAGAATCACAACGGTTTTATTTGTCAGACCTGTGATGACGAAACTCAACTGACAAATGCTCTTGCGGATGGGAAAAATTATGATCCAACAAATCTTGTGGATGAACGTCCAGAAAAATTTCAAGAAATAATCAAGAAAGCATTGTTTCAAAATCCATCTGCTTTGCTTTCTCTTAACTTCCATGAAGTCATCGAAGATGCAAAGAAAGAAATTCAAACAACCCTAGGGTTAGATGAACTTGATCATGCACAAAAGGTCGAGCTTCTGCAAAAGATTGGAGATGAGGGTGATATCGTCGAAATGAGCGATCAGGATTTAAAAAATAAAGTGGACGTTGAAAAGAAAATACTTTCTGAGAAAAAATGAACCCCGAACAATTCGAACAACTTCAAATAACCATTTCAAAACAGATTGAAATTACTGTTAATGGAAAAATCGACAATCTAAATAAGAAGGTCGACGACTACATCAAATCTGACAATGAGTGGAAGGATCGCGCCCAGCCAACAATAGAGCTCGGGACGAATGTTCGAGGATTCGGAAAGGTCTTTGCGTATCTCATAGGAACTGCGGCGGCGGTCGGAGGACTGTTCGCCTTGTTTGAGAGCTTATTCAAAGGCAAAAATTAAAAGATTAATAAAAATAAGTTAAAAAATATATGAATATACCATTTACACAAACACCCAACTACGCAACAGGTCCCACTAAGAAGTTAGTTGTAGTGCTCCATCTCACTCTCGGTGCATATAACGGAGCTGTCTCATGGCTCTGTAATGGCAACAGACCAAACAGAACTTCTGCCCATTATGTCATTGGAAGAAATGAGGGCGAGAACATTCAACTTGTCAAAAACACTGACATCGCATGGCACGCCGGTAATGTCAGCAATCCAAATGACAGAGCTAAAAAAGTCATGCTGAAAAATCTTGACGGAACGTACGTGAATCCGAATCAATACTGCATCGGCATTGAACTCGCAGCCGGATATGACGTGGATCAAGATGGCACAGTCGAGCCAAATGAAAGTGATATCACAGAATGGCAATACAAAGCACTCGCAGAGCTGGTGCAATCATTATCAGCAGATGTATCGCTTGGATTTATACTCGATGAAAAAAATATCATTATTCATGGCGACATTGCCGACTACAAAGAAAAGCCAGAGATCGTTCGCACCAATCTTCTTGCTCGCCTATTTCCAAATAGACAACCGAGCAAGGACTCAATAAAATCACAAATTATTAGCCTCATAAATCAACTTTAATTCTATGCAAATTTACCAATCAGCTTCAAAAATTGTTTTTATTCTCATGGCAGTCGCAACCATCGCGGGCATGCTTATCGGGAAGATCGATGCCAAGGATTTCTTGACCCTAGCATCGATGGCATTCGCTTTTTACTTTGCCAATAAGGGGGATGGAAGCCAGCCATTCGCCGGTAAGTAGCTAGGTTTTCCACAGGCATTGACGCTTGCTCTATATACAACTATGTGATACTATCTACTATATAGCTTATATTAGATACGTATGAACGATCACACAGACAAATTTGATAAGAGAATTAAAAGCCCAGAGCCACATATTGTGGCTATTTTGGCTGAAATTGACGGCATAAGAGGGGAATTCAAGTCAGGACTTCGTATGACACCACAAGCGATAACCAGCCTCAAAAAGTCTGTTTTGGTGACTTCAGCCGGAGCGTCTACTCGTATCGAGGGGTCAAAATTAAACGACGAGGAGGTGCAAGAAATTCTCAGTAAACTTTCAATCTCAAAATTCTCCGATCGTGATTCGCAAGAAGTACAGGGTTACCTCGAGACATTACAAAATGTATTCGACAGCTACCAAGCATTGCCACTTCGTGAAGGTGTGATTACTTCACTTCATAATGAATTGATGAAGTATTCCGACAAAGATAAACTCCACAAAGGGAGCTATAAAAAACAGGAAAATCTTGTTGGTGTTGCCAATGACAAAGGTGAAGTAACTAAAATTATATTCGAAACTACACCTGCGTGGCTTGCACCGAAGGAAATGACTGAGATTGTTGATTGGTCATTTGATGCATTAGAGAAAAATAGATTCCATCCACTGCTTGTCATCGCAAATTTCCTCGTGGAGTTTTTGAAGATTCACCCATTCCAAGATGGAAACGGTCGTATGTCTCGTGTCCTCACGAACATGCTTCTTTTGCGATCAGGATACCAATTCGTAGAGTACGTCTCACATGAGCAGATTGTTGAGCGAAGAAAAGATGAATACTATCTTGCACTCCGAAAATCTCAAGAATCGTTCAAAACAGAACACGATACCATCGCACCATGGCTTAATTACTTCCTATCAGTAGTGAAGGAGCAGGCAACAAAAGCACTCGTATACCTTGAAGAAGAAAAGTTCGAAGATGTACTATCACCAAAACAATACGAAGTATGGAAGTACCTCTCGGGTGTCGGTGAAGCAAGTCCGGCAGAAATTACCAAAGAGACCGGTATTCTTATTGCAACGGTCAGACAATCACTCCTGCGATTAATGGAGCTAGGTAAGGTAAAACGTACCGGTCGAGGTCCGCAAACTAGATATGTAAAAATATAAATTTATGGCACTACCAGATAACGAAAAACGAGACATTATAAAATACATTGAAGCCGACAAGCCATTGCCGGATAAATACCGCTTTCAACTTTTTGAAGATAAGCGTGAAGTTGAGCTTGTGTGGAATGGAAAAACAAATGATGTCACAAATGTCGTTCTCCCTTTTCAAATCATTGAGCAGATTGATGAGCCAAGAAGTGAGAAAGAAATAAAACTCCAAGCAACACTTTTTGATATTGATACTCGTGGCCGACAACTAAAAGGTTGGACGAATAAACTTATCTGGGGTGACAACAAATTGATTCTTTCAAGCCTCAAGAATGGTCCACTTCGACAAGAAATTGAGGAGCAAGGAGGTATCAAGCTAATTTATATAGATCCACCTTTTGACGTAGGTGCTGATTTTTCAATGGATATAGAAATCGGGGACGAAGCTTTTACAAAACAACCATCGGTACTAGAAGAACTTGCTTATCGTGATACGTGGGGTAAGGGAGCTGATAGCTTTATCGCTATGATTTATGAACGTCTTCTATTAATGAGAGATCTCTTAGCACCTGAAGGAAGTATATTTGTGCATTGCGACACTCGCGTGAATAGTTACATACGCTTAGTCTTAGAGGAAATTTTTGGTAACGATAATTTTCACAACGAAATTGTCTGGCAAAGGAGTTCTAGTGGTAAAACCATTTCAAAAAATCTTTCAAGAGATACAGATACGATATTTTGGTACTCAAAATCTAATGACTACATAATAAATTCGGTTTACCAGCCTCTCTCCGATACCACCATTGCCATGTACAGCATGGATGATAAAGATGGTAGAGGAAAATATCGTTTATACCCACTTCAAAAAACAGGAAGCCCGGGACCAGAAACAACATATGAATACGAAGATAATACCGGCAAAATGTGGAAGTGTCCTAAAAAAGGATGGAGGATGAGATTTCAAAAACTAAAAGCTTTGGAAAATGACGGAAGACTCTATTTTGAGGGCAATACTTTAGCTGAGAAAGCATACTGGAATGAGCGTGAAAATGAAGGAAGACTAGCTAATAATTTATGGAATGATATATCTAATTTACAAGGATCTACTCCAGAGATTCTTGGTTATCCTACCCAAAAACCAGAGAAATTGTTGGAAAGAATTATTACCATGTCAACAAATAAGGACGATTTAGTGGCAGATTTTTTCTGTGGATCTGGTACTACACTAGCTGTTGCTGAAAAACTTGGACGTAAATGGATAGGATCTGACCTTGGTAAATTTGGAATCCATACTACTCGTAAGCGTATGATTGGAGTGCAACGCCAACTTAAAAAGGAAGACAAAAATTATCGAGCATTTGAAATTCTTAATCTTGGTAAGTATGAGCGTCAACATTATATTGGTGTAAATACGAATCTTCGAGAAGAAGAAAAACAAAAACAGCTTGCTCAAAAAGAAAAAGATTTTGTATCTCTCGTTTTATCAGCTTATAAGGCTGAGGAATGTGAAGGATTCAAAACTTTCTACGGAAAAAAGAATTCTCGACTAGTCGCAATTGGTCCTATAAATTTACCCCTTTCACGACTCTTTGTGGAAGAAGTGATAAAAGAATGCCAAGAAAAGCAGATCACAAAAGTTGATATTCTCGCTTTTGAATTTGAGATGGGCTTGTTTCCAAATATTCAGGAAGAAGCAAAAGACAAAGGTATTGATTTAGGACTTAAATACATACCTAGAGACGTTTTTGATAAGCGAGCAATCGAAAAGAATCAAGTAGTTTTCAATGATGTTTCTTATATTGAAGTTAAACCAATTGTTAAGAAACGATCGGTAGCAATTGAGCTAGTTGATTTTTCTGTTTTTTATAACCAAGATTCCCTAAAAGAAGTTGAGGAAAACTTAAAAGCCGGTGGCAAAAAGCTTTTAATTGAAAATGGACAAATCATTAAAATTTCTAAAGATAAAGATGGTATTCTTGAGCGAGAAATTTTAACCAAGAAATGGACTGATTGGATCGATTATTGGGCCATTGACTTCAACTTTGAAAGTAAAAAGGAAATAATCGGCATTAAAGATAAAAGTGGGGAAGTGCAAGAATTCTGGACTGGTGACTATGTCTTTGAGAATGAATGGCAATCTTTTCGTACAAAAAAAGATCGCGGTTTAGAGATGATAAGCATCGCGCGAGAATTGGAATCAGGTAAAAGAAAAATTGCAATCAAGGTCGTCGACATATTCGGTAACGATACGATGAAAATCATCGAGATCACAGTATAAATTTATGGCACTCCATCAAAAATTTCCAAAATCTCCGTATACTATTCTTGATCCAGCAATTCGCTGGTTTCCTGCTGATGAAAATCTTAGAGACAAGGGCTACGAAAAATTACTTCCGCCGCTTGTAGCAGAACTTCGAAAGAAGATAAAAGAGTGGCGTCTTTCTGAATACGAAGGAGCTAGTGAAACTAGTAAAGCACTTTTGAAATGGTGGTTCTTAACAGACCATCCAACTCCAACTAAAGATGGTGAGATGTTTCTTTTTCAATACTATTTTGCTCAACGTGAAGCAGTAGAAACTGTTATCTGGCTATATGAAGTAGCTAAAGCTCATGATAAATATGATCTTATACGTTTTGATACATCAGGAGCAATATCACCGGGAATGTTTGACGAGACTTGGACTCGGTATATCGTGAAGATGGCAACTGGTTCAGGAAAAACAAAAGTATTGAGTCTTATTCTCGCATGGAGTTATTTTCATAAACTCTACGAAAAAGATTCCGAGCTTGCTCGTAACTTTTTAGTAATCGCCCCAAACATCATTGTATTGGATCGAATACGTACAGACTTTGATGGTCTTAAAATTTTCTTTGCCGATCCAGTTGTTCCAGACAATGGATACCGAGGTCAAGAATGGCGTAACGACTTTCAACTTACTCTTCATATTCAAGATGAAATCGGAACTGTAAGAAAAACGGGTAATATTTTTCTTACCAACATTCACCGTGTTTATGATGGTGCTACAGAATCTGCTAGTTTTGAAGATGGAGATACGATGGACTACTTTCTTGGTAAAAAGCCCACAGGTGCAACCAATGAATCGAAATTAGATCTTGGAGATATTGTACGCAACATTGATGAGCTTGTTGTCTTAAATGATGAAGCACACCATATTCACGATCCGAGACTTGCATGGTTCAAGGCTATTGAAGATATTCATAACCGCCTTAAAATGAAGGGGGGTAAGTTAGGTTTGCAAGTAGATGTTACAGCAACTCCAAAACATACCAATGGATCAATCTTCGTTCAGACGGTTAGTGACTACCCACTTGTGGAAGCAATTCATCAAAACGTAGTGAAGCATCCGGTTCTGCCCGATCCAGCAAGTCGCGCAAAATTACAAGAACATAAGACATCAAATTACACTGAAAAATACAAGGATTACATCCACCTTGGATATTTGGAATGGAAAAAAGTCTATGATGAGCATCTTAAGCTAAATAAGAAATCGGTACTCTTTATCATGACTGACGATACAAAAAACTGTGACGAAGTGGCTGAATATCTTGAAAACACCTACCCCGATCTCAAAGATGCTGTTCTTGTGATTCACACAAAAGACAACGGTGAAATCTCAGAAAGTGCTACAGGGAAAAAAGAAGAGGAGCTCAAGGAACTCCGTAAAAATGCCAATACAATCGATCACCTCGACAATCCATATAAAGTTATTGTTTCCGTGCTTATGCTTAAAGAAGGATGGGATGTTAGAAATGTGACTACGATTGTAGGCTTGCGCGCATACAGCTCCAAAAGCAACATCCTACCAGAGCAGACACTTGGTAGAGGTCTTCGTCGAATGTATCGCGATCCTGATCTAGCTGAAATGGTGAGCGTTGTCGGTACTGATGCCTTTATGGATTTCGTAGAATCAATTAAAAGTGAGGGTGTTGAACTTGAACATCGTAAAATGGGTGAAGGAACAGGTCCGAAAGCACCACTTGTAGTTGAAATTGACCGTGAGAATATGAAAAAGAATATTGAAGAATTGGAGATCGAGATACCTGTGCTGACACCCCGTATCTATCGAGAATATAAAAATCTCTCCCAGCTCGATGTACCAAAATTTAGTCATCAAAAGATTAATACTAAAGAATTTACTGAGGAGGAAAAACGTGAGATCGTCTTCCGAGATATAACAAGTGGCGACATAACACATAAAACGGAATTGGATAGTAATTTTATACCAAATTACCAGAGCGTGATTGGTTATTTTACACAGGTAGTAATGAAGGAACTTAGACTGGTAAGTGGGTATGACGTTCTATATGGTAAGGTCAAAGAATTTATTCAAGATCATCTTTTTACAAAACCTATTGAGCTTGAAAACTTAAACTCACTTCGTAATCTATCGGAAATAGAAGCTTCCCGTACTATTATTGAGACATTCAAAAAAGAGATTAATGCTCTTACGGTCCTTGATAAAGGGGAGGCTGAGATCCGCGATTATATAAAAATCAGCAAGAGTCGTCCCTTTGTGGTAAAGGATCAGGGTTATATTGTTCCGAAAAAAAGTGTCTTTAATAAAATTATAGGTGACAGTCATTTAGAGCTTGAATTTGCGAGTTTTCTTGAGGGATGTGACGATATAATCTCATACGCAAAAAACTATTTTGCTGTTCACTTCAAGATTGATTATAAAAATGCTGACGGTAGTATTTCTGATTATTACCCAGATTTTATTGTAAAAGTCTCAGCCAAAGAATACTACGTAGTTGAGACGAAAGGTCGGGAAGATTTGGATGATATAGAGAAAATCAAACGCCTGAAACAGTGGTGTGATGATGTGAATGCAAATCAACGCGATGCAAAGTACAACATGCTTTATATCAAGCAGGAAGACTGGGAAGCACAGCAACAAAAGCCTCGAAACTTTAGAGAAGTCATTCGAGGATGGAGTAAATAATATGGATAAAGGTACACACTTCTATAAATGCGATTTTCAGGTACATACTCCACGGGATGCAAACTGGGTAGGTACTGAAGCCACCACACAAGCAGAACGTAAAACTTATGCAGAGGAGCTTATTCAGTCGTGTCGTATAAAAGGCATTGGAGCAATTGCAATAACCGACCATCACGATTTTACTTTTTTCCCTTATGTTAAAGCAGCTTCAGTTTCTGAAGTGGATGCGGTAGGAAGTCCTATTCCAAAACGAGATCAAATAGTTGTCTTTCCCGGCATCGAATTAACCCTTTCCTCGCCACCTTGCCAAGCCATTCTATTGTTAGATTCAGAATTTGATGAAACAAAATTCGGTGATATTCTCACAACCCTTACTATCGCTCCTACCGATAAGGTAAAAAGTAAATTAGCAAGCGTAGATTCTGTATCACCAGCATCAATAACTGGATTTAATGACCTAGAGAATAAGCTTAATCAGCATGCATGGCTGAAAGGTAAATTTATCATACTTCCAAATGTTACTACTGCTGGACATAAAACACTTTTTCGTGATGGGTATGCAAAACACTATAAAGAGATGCGGTGTGTAGGAGGATATGTGGATGGCGATTATTCAAAATCAAGTGATGGCTATAAAAATATCCTAGAAGGTCGTCAACAAAATAATGGCTATAAATCCATTGCTGTTTTTCAGACCTCAGATAACCGCAAGCGTGATCATTCTGATCTTGGAACCTATATCACTTACGTTAAATGGTCAGAACCAACTGCTGAAGCGTTGCGACAGGCGTGCCTAGCAAAAGAATCACGACTCTCTCTTGCTGAGCCAGAGCTTCCTAGCGTATGGATTACATCTGTCACAGTTTCAAATTCTAAGTTCCTTGGACGTGTTGATTTAGATTTAAACCAACAATACAACGCCATCATCGGTGGGCGTGGAACTGGTAAATCCACAATCCTAGAATATTTACGCTGGGGTCTTTGTGATCAACCAATAGAAAGCGAGGATATGGATATTGTACAAAATAAGCGCAAGAATTTAATCGATAATACGCTACAGAAATTTGATGGAGAAGTGCATGTTGAATTTCTTCTCAACGATGTGAATCATATTGTAAAACGAAACTCAAAGAAACAAGAGATTTTGCTTAAAATTGCCGATGGAGATTTTGCTCCAGCTACTGAACAACAAGTAAGAAATTTGCTTCCAATTCAAGCGTACAGTCAGAAACAACTGAGTAGTGTTGGTGTGAGAATTGATGAGTTAAAACGCTTTGTAGAGCTTCCGATAAAACAAGAACTTGATCAGATTCGATCCGATGTTCGTGATAATGCTGCTAAAATGCGGTCATCATACGGTGATCTTATCCGAATGAGTGAGATCGAGACTGAAGTTGAAAAAAATAATGTTGAAATTGCTTCAGTAACTGAGCAGCTTGATAAGTTAAGAAAAAGCCTCAAGGGTTTGTCTAAAGAAGATCAGAAGACCATCAACCAGAAAGCAAAATACGATGAGGAAGAAACTATTATTGGTGATTTACAGAATGAACTCTCAACAGCACAAGGAAGTGTTGAGTCGTTAGAGGCAGAATTTTATAAAGATGTAGCGACACAAGAGGAAGAAGCTGAACTAGAAAACACGGCGATCATCAAAGATATCAAGAAAAAGTTTGCATCAAAGTTTGTGGAGATAAAAGCGGGGGTTGGAGCATTATCTAGCTTATTTAAACCAGCATCATTAAAAGATATAAATGATGCAATTAAGGCTTGGAATAAACTCAAGGTGGCGTTTGACAAAAAATACGAGGCGGCGAAAGTAAAAGCAAAAGTTAATCAGCAACAACTAGATCAAATACAAATACATGAAAAGCGTATCGGTATACTTAAGAAGCAACAAACCGATAAACGTAATGCTATTACAGCTCTGGGAAATCCTGAGGCTACCTATAAAGGCTTACGTACAAAATGGGATACTTTACATAACCTAAAAGTTGTAGCCATTGAGAAACAATGTGAGCAATTTACTGCTCTTTCTGGTGGATTGATTAAGGCGGAAATTAAAAATAGTCTTGATGTTGATGGTTTTACACAACAACTCAAAACAGCTTTTTCTGGTATGAATATCAAGGAGGATAAAATTGAAAAAATCTGTAAGATTTTGCTTGAAGCAACTGATCCGTTCACAGAATGGAATAACATATTATCAGAACTCAGATCCCTCGCTCTCTATTCTGATGAAGGAAATGATGCCTTACCAGAAACACCTATACTTAATGGTAAGTGTTTCTTTATTAATACAGAATTAAAGAGGATTGCGACCCAGTTTGATTCCGCTCGCTGGATTAATCTTTCCATGGCAGAATTGGAATTCAATCCAAAATTCCACTATTGCACAAATAAAACAAAGGATGAATACATAGAATTTTCTGATGCATCGGCTGGTCAACAAGCTACCGCCTTACTTACTGTACTTTTGAATCAGCCGGGAGCTCCTCTTATTATTGATCAACCAGAAGATGATATTGATAGTAAGATGATCAAAGAAATTATTGAACGAGTGTGGAAAGCAAAAAGTAAACGTCAACTTATCTTTGCCAGCCATAGTGCAAATTTTGTCGTCAACGGAGATGCAGAGCTGGTAGTTTGTTGCGACTACGTCAAAGCAGGAGATCAGACACACGGTGTAATTAAAGCAATTGGCGCAATTGATAATGCCATAATTAAAGAAGAAATTACCTTAGTTACTGAAGGCGGTCGACAAGCATTCAAGCTTCGTATGGATAAATATGGTTTTTAATCTTAAATAAAGATATGTCTGAATACTACAACGCAAACAGAACACGAAACATTTACGATCCAGCCAGTTTGGAGCCTTTCAAGTTGTCACGGTCCAAGATCGAGGGGTACATGAACTGTCCAAAGTGCTTTTATATGGATCGTAGACTTGGCGTGGGGCAACCACCGGGCTTCCCATTTGCCCTTAATTCGGCCGTAGACCACCTTCTAAAGAAAGAATTCGACATACACAGGGCTAAGCAGGTCCCGCACCCGCTTATGAAGGCGTACGGCCTTGATATGGTCCCTTTTCAGCATGAAAAGCTGAATGAGTGGCGCGAGAATTTCAAAGGCATCCAGTACCACCACGAGCCTACAAATTTTATAATGACAGGAGCTGTTGATGACTTGTGGGTCAATAGGGAAGGGGAGGTCACTGTAGTTGACTATAAAGCTACAAGCAAACCAGCGAAGGTGACACTCGATGCTGATTGGCAGATCGGATACAAACGACAAATGGAAATGTACCAGTGGCTACTTCGCAAGATTGGATTGAAAGTTTCCGACACTGGATATTTTGTATACTGCAATGGAAAAACAGATCGTGAAGCGTTCGATGGAAAACTAGATTTTGATATTGATCTTCTTCCATACACTGGCGATGATTCATGGGTGGGTGGAATTTTACATGAAATAAAACAGTGTCTTGATGGTGACATGCCCGAGTCGGGTCTTTCATGTGATTATTGTAGTTACAGAAAAGCTGCAAATCTCGTTGATCGAAAATAATAAATATATGTTAGAAGATAAAGATCCAGAAGAAATAATAGAGATTGCCGAAATAGCTCAAAACCAAGGCTTAGACATTGAAGATGCCGAAAAAGTAAAAGAACTTATGGATGAAGAAGGTCTTGATGAGGATGAGGCTTCTGAACTGATTGATTTACTATAATTCTAAAATGTGGGAGTTTATCCACAGTATCCTTTATTTGCTTGTGTTTGCTTTTTATAAATGTGGGAGTATAATCAAAATACCTGATGATCTTGTGCTCGTGCCAGAGCAGGGAAGTAGGGGGAGTCTAAAAAACTCATTATAAGTATGGCCTCTGTCCCAGTCAGGGATAGCCCACAGTAGGCGTTGATAACCGGATCAAAGCCTTCTTTCGTTCCGAGGTGTGGGAGTTAAAGATGTTGTTCTCGGAAAACAATCCTAGAACTCTCAAACCAAAAGGCTTTTAATCAACTAATAAAAAAACTTTATGTTACTTCGAGATGCAATTGAAAATTATTTGCTCTGGAAGGGAACGGAGACTCGCACAGCCGCGAAAGTCTACCGACCATTCCTCGAGCATTTCTACAGCTTTGTTGGTAATAAAGATACTCTCGAAATAAAGCTCGAGGAGATCTCAGCGTTCCGAGCGTCATTGAAATTAAAATACAATGATGGCAATATTTCCAACCACAACAATGTGATCAAGAACTTCTACAAATGGTTAGAAGCGAATCGTATAACTACGGTCCACCCATTCTTGATCCGTAACCCAAGGTTCCAACAACCGGAACGACCAGTAGCAACACCTGAAGAAGTCGCGAAGATGTGCGCAACTCTCAATCCAAATTCTTATAGTGATTTGATGAGGCTTGTAGCAATCAAACTCATGTGGGAATCAATGATACGCGTTAGTGAGCTTATAGACCTAAATGTTAGCGACATACTGTCGCAAAATACATACACGGAAATAATAGGCAAGAAGAATTATAAGAAACGATGGATTATGTGGTCGCCAGAAACCCATCAACTCCTACTTCAATATATAGCAAAGAGAAAAATGTTGTTCGAACACGAAGCATTATTCGCACACGAAAGTGCTGGTGTCAGTCAACGAATGGCTACTAGAAGTGTTGAACGATGGATGAAGATCGCGCGAGAAAAAGCAAAACTGACTCAAGACATATCTTGTCACGCATTGCGACATGGTGGTGCTCATGAGTTAGTAAAGAAAGGTGCGAGTCTGAAATTCTTAGGATTGATTCTAGGACATTCAGATACGAACCCTCGAGCGGGAATGCAATACCTCCGATTCAGTAAAGAAGAATCACTAGATGTTGTGGAAAGATTTGTGGGACTTAGATTCTCAAGAAATGTTTCCGAGCCTCTAGGTATAGCATTTAATGCCTACAACATGGTTTAAGCTGATTTGTGAATGTGGGAGTTTTGTGCTAAATTGGACTAATGAGCAGTACGAGTATACCGAAAGCCAAGGGCGGTCGCGGGAAAGTTGAATTACTACGAAATAAAGCGATCGTAACCCTATATGAGACAGATCCAAAGAGCTACAACACAAACACGTTGGGGAAGCTATTTAGCCGTGACAGGAAGACCGTAAAGGGTATTCTGGAGAGATTTGCACCTTCAAAGCAGAAATAGCCGATTCTAGTTTATCCACTCATTGACGACGGAACTAGGGAAATGCGCTTGCTATATAAAAGTCATTGGTTTATGCTGTATGTGTAGATCCTTGAAAACTCAAATCCTCCACGAAACTCGGGTGTAGGGGAGACTTTTATAAAGCCGCATTTAGCGGCATAAAGAATACGACACAGTGTCGCACAATATATCTTTTACGACACTATATAATAAAATAAAGCGCAGGATATTGTGATGGGTATCCTGCGCCTATTAATTTTAATTTATTATTGAGCTTGTGCTCCTTTGGATTCGCTCATTTTTAATTCAACTAACAAAATCATCTTCACTATATTCAGTTGAAAATGGATATTTATTATTTAATATATCCTCTTTGTCTAGGTCTGAATTTAAGACTATCGTATCTATAATCATACAAATTGTGCTTACTACGCTACTATCTTGTAAGTCAGCTTCTTTTTCAAATAAAAGATCATTGAACTTTAACATATTTTGTATTGTTGTAGAAACCTGAGTGTACCTAACTAACTCTAATACTGAAGAATGTTTTTGTTTAGCTTGCCTAGGATTACTGATGATTACAGGATCAAACACAACGATTACTTCTTCAATTTTTTGATCCAAGCCTTGTGATTCAATATGATCATTGCATATTTTTATTGAAATGATAATTTCATTTTGTTTACATACGGATAAATGTAAAGAAATAATTTTTACATTTTCGATGTTGAAGATTAACTCTAACCATTTACTGAGGTTTTGATTTTTTATGTTATTCATTTTTTAAATAATTGATTTTGAGTATTATAATACAAAATGCACCATTACGTCAATAGTATGGTGTATTAGGTGTAATATATTGAATTTTGTCTAGTCTAAGCGTTCTTACCTGCTACGTATCCACTAGTCCAGCATAGCTGGAGTGAATATCCTCCTGAAGGTCTATTGATGTCGAGCAAGTCCCCTGTGACAAATAAATTTTTTATCATTTTTGAATTCATTGTCTTCATATCTATCTCGCGGAGATCTACGCCTCCATCAGCCACTACAGCGCGTTCAAAGCCCATCAGGCCCTCAATCTCCAATGGTAGAGCCTTTAGTGTATCTATGATCTTTCTGCGATCCTCCTTGGATATACTGTGAACCTTGGTTTCGAAATCAATACCCTGAAATAGTGAATCGAGTGATTTATGAGTCCCATCTGGAACTATCAATTTAAAAATATTTCCAAAATTTTTATTTTTATTCCCATCAAATATTTTAAGTATTTTTTTATCAAGCATTGCTATGTCGTGGTCTGGGTATAGATCAATCTTGGCAGTCACAATACCATCATATAACAGCTCTTGAACTTGTGCTGAAGAATTCAATATGAGTGGTCCTGATAAGCCAAAATGAGTAAAGAGTATCTTCCCTTTCTTTGCAAAAGATTTCTTGTCATCAAGGTAGAATGTAATCTTCATAAGGTCTACAGATATACCAGCGAGCTCTTTGACCCAATTGTCTGCTACGGCTAGAGGCACGATAGTCGGAGTCGGATCTTTTACTTTGTGGCCTAAATCTTTGAGGAAGTTGAATCCATCGCCAGTTGACCCTGTCTCTGGATGAGACAGTCCACCAGTAGCGATGATATATGAATCTGCAAAATAATTGTCTTTAGTAGTTTCTATCTTTTTGATCTTGCTCTCTGTGTGGACGATATTGCGCACCTTTACACCTAATGCTAGGTCTACATTCAGCTTCTTGAGCTCTTTTTCTAATGTATTTGATACATCCACAGCCTTTTCTGACTTTGGAAATGCACGCTTGCGAGCCTGTACTACTAGAGGTAGGCCCAGATCTTCAAAGAATTTGAATGTGTCATTCTTGTTGAATTGTGAAAATGGTGAATGAAGGAAGTCTTTTGCCTTACCATATTTTGATAGAAATATCTGCATATCATCCTCATTGTTTGTGATATTGCATCTACCACCACCAGAGATTTTCAATTTCTCTCCGAGTTTTTTGTTTTTCTCTATGATACAGACCTTGCGTCCTTGGCGTGCAGCTACAATAGCCGCCATCATCCCAGATGCGCCTCCACCGATTATCACTACATCAAATTTTTTGTCTTTTTGTATCATTTGTAAGTATTATAATAATAACACATTTTTTATAAAATGTCCATAATATTAAAAACCTCTTAATTTCTTAAGAGGTTTTTAATCTACCATCCAAAACTTTTTCCTACTTCTTCGGGTGTCTCACGCTTGCGAGCCATGACTACGTGACCATTCTCAACTATGATCTTAGCTGGAGATGAGAGCATACAGTGATGAGCGGCTAGTGGATCTTGGTATGCACCAGTATCAAATACTACGATGTACATAGGATCACCACCTGCACTACTATCATAATTTGGTAATGTAACTGTACCATTTACTCCCGTATAGATATCATCTGAGTCACAAGAAGATCCTGCTAGCCATACATCTTCTAATTCATCGTCCCCTTTTGCATTTACTGGAGCGATTGACCACTTTTGACCTATTGCCCAAGTATCTAGAAGATCGTTCATAAAGCTACCATCGATCACATACCACTTCTTTGCACCTGCCTTTTTGTTGTTTATTGGCTTTGTATCAATAATCTTAAATACTGTGATCTGAGCTGGTGCTACTATGTAGCGTCCCCATTCACATACTAGATTTGGGTGTGGCATACCACGCTTCTCGGCTTCATTCTTGAGTAACTGGAATACCTTTTCCATTAATTTATCAACAGGGTAGCTCTTTGTTCTTGTATAAGGTATTGGCATACCTCCACCGATGTCCAGTGTATCTAGTGATGGATTCTTTTCCTTTAATTTAAAGTATATATCAAGAGCGTATTTGATTGGACCCAATACATCAGAAAGTTTCTCAATTTGTGATCCAATATGATAGTGAACAATTTTCAAATTCTTGAATGATCCCATCTCTAGGATTTCTTTTGCAGAGAATCCAAAACGATCGATCGGCTTGTTCCAATATGAATCTGCTTTTACTGGCATATCTAGACGGATACCCACGTCATACTTTGAGTGCTGTAGGAATTTTAGTTCATTTGGACCTTCAATCAGTGGAAAAATCTTTACACCCTTGTGCTGTAGGTCGTCGATTAGGTTGATGTATTTGTCTGTCTTTGGTCCTGAACAAAGGATGCGGATATTCGGATTAAATTTTTCTTGCTCGAGCATCTTTTTAATCAAATAAAGATCATTGAAAGATGAAGTTTCTAGGTGGGCGCCTTCACCGACAATAGACATCACTATCTCTTTGTTCTGATTTACCTTCATTGGATAATGGTAAAAGAATTTACCTTTGTATCCAGTCTTTTTTGCTAGCGCTTCATTCATATCTAGGAAATCTTCAAGTCTCTCCTCAACAACAAAAGGCATCAATATTTCTAATGATGTGCCAAATTTTTCTGCCATGTATTTTACGTTATATATATTGTGTCCTTCTTTTATAATCAGATCACCGTCTTTATTGAAATCAAAATATTGAGTGTTCCACTCTTTCATCCCAAGCTTCCAGAGTTTTCTCGAAGCGGATATGTTTTTATTCATCTCTTTATAGCAAACGCGATTTTTACTCCGCCTGCAATAAATAATAATACCTACTATTATACAGGATTTTTACGGAATGTAAATAGTCTAGCCTTATAAGTCCTTAAAAGTATTGACATATATTGAAATTTTTGTACAATTGAACTTAATTTTTAATTTGTTCCATCTTTAAATAAAAGCTTAAAATGAGTAAAGAAACAGTAGACCCAGGAAGTATTGGGATTAGAGAGCTTGGAAAAAAATTCCAAGCAATTATCGAAAGTTTTCAAAATGGTGATTTTGAAAAAATTAATTGTCCAACGCCCTCGAACAACAAGGGGCACGAGGAGATGATCTTCTTTACGTTCATTAAACCAAATGAATTTTTTTATATAAACAATTTAACTGGATCAATCACAGCACATAATTGGGTACTGGATGAAATCGCAGCTCTATTGGAAAATAAAAAACAAAAAGCAAACTAATAAAAAGCACTTTGTATAATAGATACAAAGTGCTTTTTTCTATATCCCCTCTTGCTTTAGTATTTCAAGTGCATCGCGTGATTTTTTAGAAAGCTTGGTTGGCATCTTGATCTGAATGCGGATGATGATATCTCCACGCTTTGATCCAGATGGTACGCCCTTGCCCTTTACCCTCAAAAATTCTCCATGATTTATCCCCTCTGGAATTTTTATTTCAAGTGATCCATCGAGAGTCTCGAGATCGTAGTTCATACCTAGTAGTGCATCTGAGAGCTTGATATGTACATCAGTCATCAGATTCGCACCTTCACGGCGATACGTCTTGTGAGGCCGTATATTGATGCGGATATATAGATCTCCAGACGGAGCACCTTTGATCGCTTCACCGCGACCTGTCATACGGATAGTCTCGCCATTGTTTAGTCCTGCTGGGATTGCCACCTTGATCTCTTCTTGTTTATTGTGTACACCTTTGCCATGACATTCACTGCATTTTTCATGAGGTATTTTTCCTGCACCTGTACATGAATCACATTGCTTGATACTAGAAAATGATCCGAGGATAGAGCGCTTCATCTCTCTGATCTGGCCCTGGCCATTACAAGTCTTGCATTCGTCCATCTTTGTGCCAGGTTTTGCACCACTACCACTACATACCTCACAAGCTGACTGCTTTGTGAGTAAAATTGACTTTGTAGTACCAAAAACAGCCTCGGTAAAGTCCAAGTCTATTTCTGTAGAAATATCGCGTCCACGGCGACTATGGGCCCCTCTGCGGCCCATCCCACCACTGAACATATCTCCAAAAATATCTCCTAAATCTCCCATGTCGAATTCCATACCACCTTGCCCTTGGTTGAAGCCAGAAAAGTCAAAACCACCGAAGCCTTGACCCCCTCCAAAACCACCCTGACCACCAGCAAAACCAGCAGGTCCGTCAGATCCAAACCTGTCGTACTGAGCACGCTTTTGATCGTGAGAAAGAGTCTGATAAGCCTCATTCACTTCTTTGAATTTTGTATCGTCACCCTTGTTTTTATCTGGATGGTATTTATGCGCCATCTTATGAAAGGCCTTCTTGATCTCATCCTTTGAAGCGCTCTTATCTATTCCTAATGTTTCGTAGTAATCTTTTGCCATAATATTTTTTAATTATACAGATACTAATTAGTAAGTCAAAAATTCCTGAAATTTATTTCAGGAATTTTTATAAAGACTATTTATTCTCTGGGTTCTCGTTTACTTCTGCATCCTTGATCTCTTCTGCTTGAGGTTCTGCTGTTGTTCCTGTCTCAGGAGCGGCACCAGCCTTACTCATAGCTTCGCCAATCTTGGACATCTCGCTAGATAGAGCCTCTGTAGCATTCTTAATTGCATCAAGATCACTACCCTCTTTTGTAGCACGGAGAGCAGATATTGCAGATTCTACACCAGCCTTGAGTTCTGGTGTCACTTTGTCACCATAATCTTTTATAGATTTCTCGGCAGTAAAGATTGTCATTTCTGCAGTATTTTTCGCATCAACAATTTCCTTTTTCTTTGCATCCTCCTCGGCATGAGTCTCGGCATCAGCCTGCATCTTTTTGATATCTGCATCAGATAGACCTGAAGAGGCTTCTATGCGAATTGATGTTTCTTTTCCTGAAGCTTTGTCTTTTGCTTTTACATTCAGAATTCCGTTCGCATCGACATCAAATGTCACTTCGATCTGTGGCATACCGCGTGGAGCTGGTGGAATATCTCCAAGGATGAATCGTCCTAATGATTTGTTGTCACTAGCCATTGATCGCTCTCCCTGAGTGATGTGTATTTCTACACTTGTCTGATTGTCGGCAGCGGTTGAGAATACTTGAGATTTTGAAGATGGGATTGTAGTATTGCGTTCTACTAATTTTGTAGCGATTCCTCCTAGTGTCTCGATACCCAGTGATAGTGGAATAACATCGAGGAGTAGGACATCCTTTACATCACCTTGGAGTACTCCAGCCTGGACTGCAGCACCTAGGGCCACTACCTCGTCTGGGTTGATACTGCGATTTGGCTCTTTATTGAAGAGTGCCTTTACAGCCTCTACTATCGCTGGCATTCTTGTCTGACCTCCTACCATGATGATCTCATTGATCTCACTCATTTTGAATGGTGAAGCCTCCATAGCACGCTTTGTGATCTCGATAGAACGCTTTATATATTCATCAGCGATAGATTCGAGCATGGCACGAGTCATCTTTTCTACTAGGTGCTCTGGGCCATTCGCACCACTTGTGATGAATGGGATATTGATCTCTGTCTCTGGAGTTGTGGAAAGTTCAATCTTTGCTTTTTCAGCTGCCTCGTCGAGACGCTGTAGAGCAAGAGGGTCTTTTGATATATCGATACCTGTGCGAGATTTGAATCCATCTGCTAGCCAGTTGATGATCTTTTGATCGATATCACGTCCTCCCATGTGACTATCTCCATCTGTAGATTTTACTTCGATAACATCGTTTGAAACTTCGAGAACTGACACGTCGAATGTACCACCTCCAAAGTCGTAAACAACAATCTTTTCATCTTTCTTTGTGTTGAATCCGTATGCTAGAGCTGCTGCTGTAGGCTCGTTGATGATACGCATCACCTCGAGTCCTGCGATAGCACCTGCATCCTTTGTAGCCTTTCTCTGAGCATCGTTGAAGTATGCAGGCACTGTGATGATAGCTTGAGTTATTTTTTCTCCGAGCTTTGCCTCTACATCGGCCTTGATCTTTGAAAGGATCATCGCTGATACTTCTTCTGGGCGCTTCATCTCACCACCTATGCCTACCTCTACTCCACCATCTTTACCATTTTGAATCTTGAATGAAGCAGTTTTTTGTGTCTTCTGTATTTCAGGATCAGCAAAATTGTGACCCATGAATCGCTTGATACCGTAGATTGTATTTGTAGGATTTGTCACAGCCTGACGCTTTGCTAGAAGTCCGACAAGACGATCGCCATTTTTGGCAATCGCTACGATAGAAGGAGTCGTACGAGCACCCTCGATATTTTCTATTATTTTTGGCTGACCACCTTCGATGATAGCCACTGCACTATTTGTTGTACCCAAGTCTATACCTATGATTTTTGACATATATGTTTATTTGATTAACTTTTAATGCTTGCAATAATATTTGTCCGATTTTGATCTATATAATGTTTAAATAAAGGAAATTTTTCAGAAATCTCATAATATACACCAGATGAGTTACCAGATTTCCAAAAATTTTTAATTATTTTTTCATTAGTCCAATGAAGTAAAACAAAATCATCCAAATTATTTCTTCCTTTTATTATTAAATTACCTATTTCTTTTTCATCTAATTGGTTAAATTTTTTTATAAATTCTGAATGCTCTTTAAATCCTTCTTCAAATTTTAAAAGTCCTGATTTTATTTTATTGTTTATCTCTATTTTATTGTAGTAAAAGTAAAGATTAGGGATTAATTTAGAAATATAACTTGATACACTACCTAGTCCAGTAATATTATCAATATCACCTGAATCATTAAATTTAAAATCATATTTTATTTTAAATCCTGATTCTTTTTCTTTATCTACAACACTGTTAATAGTTGCTTCTATGTCATTTAATAATTTATTATTTAAATAATCAAAATCTTTTAGTAATTCTATTTCTGTAAATAAATTTGTGTCTAATTTTCTCATATATTAATTTATTTCATTAATTTTTAATAATTTTCTAATTTTTAAAATCTCTTCTCTTCTTGTTTTGGCATCACATATATACCAAGATAAACTTACAAGTAAACATAAATTATCTGCGGCCTTTCTAATATTTTTTGATTTAATATTTTTGAATACTAATCTTTTGTAATCTGTTTCTAGGTCGCATGACAATGCTCTAATTTTATTTTCAATTTCCTCTGATATCTCTTTGGGAATTTTTTCTATGTCATTAAGTATTACTGATAAGTAAAAATTTAACTGATGGTCAATTTTAGATACAGTGTCTTTGTATTTTTGTCTTGGTTTTAATATGTAATCTTGAAATATTTGACTCAAAACAAATACTAATACTCCAGCAATTACAGTTTGAAAAACAGTACTTTGTATTAAAATTAATAAAAAATTAAACATATATTACATAATATACCCAATTTATATTTTTGACAAGTATTTAGTGACCACTAAAACTATGTTGATATTATATTCAGCTATGCTATAATGTCAAGCATGGAAAATAAGCCTAAAAAACAAGATTTTTCAAAGAAAATCATTAAAATATTGTCTGGAAAGAGCGCTGTGGCGGTGGATGATTTAGTAAATATGGTATCGCATTCATCCCCTCCTTTCGGAGGAGGGGTGGCTGAAATCCGGGGTGGTGATCCAATTCGAATCACCACCCCCAACCCCCTCCTCAACAAGGAGGGGGCGAAAAATGCATACGCCCTTACTCGCTCTATAAAGGGATTAGAGGACTCAGGGCTCATAGAGCAGGTGTCTTCAGGGCAATCTAAATACGCTCGCCTGACCAAGGAAGGCAAGAAAAAGGCGCATAGCCTGAAGCTCGATGGAGATGGGGCTATTATTGATACGTCTTGGGACGGATACTGGAGGATGATCATTCTCGATATTCCTGAGGATAGAAAGAGTGAGCGTGAAGCACTACGATACCTACTAAAAAAAGCAGGATTCATTTGTGTAAAGAATTCAGTATGGATATCTATACTCCCATTTGAAAACTTGTTCATGAATATTAAAAAGGATTTAGGCTTGACCACAGAGATGATGATCGTAGTCACTGATCGCATAGACGAGGATACAGAAAAAGAGTTTTTGAAGTTGATTTAAGACTTGTTTGACATATATTCTAAATACGTTATAATAAGAAAAAATTAAAAAGGAGGAAAATATGTCGCACCTTAAAATGGAAGTTATAGTTTGTATTGCATTAGCTCGTTTCTTTTGTTTAAAAAATAATAAAAAACCTGATCCATATAAAAATGCCGTTGAAGAAGTGCGATTGGAATATTTTCCTGAGTACGATCAACATGAATTTTTAGGAGATATTACGAAAGTAAAAAATCGTATTAAAAAAGATGGGACCATGGCTCTTATTTTAGCTAAAATAAGAGAGGGTAAGAAATATTCTGAAATATCCGATTTACTTGATAATAAAAATCAGGAAGAAATGGACTTTCATAAAAATTCTTATTCTAAATATAATTTTGAAAGCGGAATAGCTCTGTATCACTATCTTAGTGCTGGCGCTGTACCAGATTGTGCTCATGACACCATTACTCCATATGAGGCCAGCTTGCTTGGTGTAGATCCAGATCCTAAGGAAGTGTTCTTAAAACAAATACAAGAAGAGCCAATCTTTATGGTGACTGCTAAAAAAATAAGAAGAAAAATAAAAGAAAAATTGCAATTACATTTTGATTTCTACGATAACCCTGATGTTGTTATGGGTTAAAACAAAAAAGCCGCACTATAATGTGTGGCTTTTTTATTTGTCTTTATTTAAATGCGTAGACTTTTACACGAGCTGGGCGGATGACTTTATCCCCCATCTTGTATCCAGATTGGATTACCATAGCTACTGTATGATCTTTACTTTCTTCGTCTGTATCAATATTCTCTATGGCTTCATGTGTATTGTGGTCAAAAGCTACTCCTACACTATCAATCTTTGTAATATTATATGATTCTAGTGTTTTACCGAATTGCTGATGGATGTATTCCATACCATTTCTCCAGTTTGCATCCACCTTTTCCCATGCCTCCTTGTTTGATAGTGCCATATCAAAGGCATCCAATGCTGGGAGCAGATCCTCTACTAGTCCTGCAGTGATGAATCCACGAAGGTCTTTAATCTTGGTATCCATGTCTTTTTGGGCATTGGCATAGTCAGCCTTGGATCTTTGCCATCCAGTCAAATACTCTTCTTTTTCTTTTCTAAGGGTTTTTATTTCTTCGCGAAGTTTTTTTACTATATCCTTTGTTGGCAGCTCATCACCATCCTCAGTACTGTCTACAAAAGTCACATCATCAACTTCTTCAATATTTTCTTGTTTTATTTCATCTTCATTTTTCATAGCGAGTTTATTATATCAAATAATTTTATATATTCAACAAAAAAATCCCCGAAGGGATTCTTTTGTTTGCGATTAACGCTTACGTCACAAGTATTTTTCTGTTGAAAAATCTCGCGACCCCGCCTCGTGCCGACACACTCCGGCCGTCAAAACTAAAAAAGCCGCTTTACGCGGCTTTTTCTTAACGTTTTGACCACTGTGGAGCTTTGCGAGCCTTCTTCATACCGAACTTTTTACGTTCAACTTGACGAGGATCACGCTTTAGCATCTTTGCTTTCTTCAATACTACGCGTAGTTCACCATCGTTTAGTACTAGAGCACGAGAGATTCCATGACGGACTGCCTCAGCTTGAGCATGTACTCCACCACCTTTTGTAGTAGCTACCATCTCAAATTTCTCTGGTGAAGCTGCTGTCTCGAATGCGCCTGTGACGATCTTCTTTAGTTCAGCTGTTGGGAAGTATACATCGAGTTCTTTTCCATTGATAGAATAAGATGTCTTTGCAGCCTTGTATAGACGTACTACAGCTGTAGCTGTCTTACGACGACCAATAGCGCGAATGTATTCTTTTGTAGATTTCTTTTCACTCATATAATTAATCTGTTATTATTAAACGCTTCATCATACGAGGGCGAAGCTTGTTATTTGGTAGCATGTTGTAAACAGCAAGACGATAAAGCTCTGCTACTCCTTTGCCTTTTTGAGCAAGGATCTTTGCATTTGTCTTGAATTTCAATCCACCTGGACGTCCTGAATATGTCTCGTGCTTTGTCTCAAGAGTTCTCTTTTCTGTCATTTTTGTCTTGCCTGCGTTTACGATACTTACATGTACGTCAGCAACGTTGTTCTTTGTAAACTCAACTTCGTTCTTGCCTAGTAGTGCATGTGCAGCAACAGAAGCCACTCTTCCTAGTGTTTTACCTGATGCATCAATTGTGTGTTTTATAGTAGCCATATATTTAAAGATTATACAAATTCAATAACAGACATTTTACTTGCATCACTGAGTCTCACTGGGAGCTTTGTAATACGAGTATACCCCCCTGCACGACCCTTGTATTTTGGAGCGATTTTATCTATGAGTGTCTTTGCCTCAGCTGTGCGGTTGTAAAGACGAGAAACAATAAGGCGGTGTGAGTGTAGTGTGCCTTCGTTTGCTAGTGTTACTAGCTTTTCCATGTAAGGGCGAAGTTCTTTTGCCTTTGCTTCTGTAGTCTCGATGCGTCCGTGTTTGATCAAAGATAGCATAAGACCC
This sequence comes from Candidatus Nomurabacteria bacterium, assembly GCA_026396015.1. Classification (GTDB taxonomy): domain Bacteria; phylum Patescibacteriota; class Minisyncoccia; order Phycocordibacterales; family UBA9973; genus UBA8515. The sequence continues at coordinate 54,276 of JAPLXP010000011.1, forward strand.
CGCAGCAGTGCTGTTCGTTGATTCTTCACTCTTCCAAATTTTCTGTTGTGATTTCCGTGTCTCATAAATAAATTCTAAATACTAATAATTATTCTTTTAGTGTAATATTGTAATTTCCAAGGGCTTTCTTGATTTCGTTGATACCTTTCTCACCGATACCTTCTATTTCAAGTAAGTCTTCTTTTTTCTTTCGTGCGATACCTCCGATTGTGCGAATGTTTGCATCAGTTAGAGCATTCAATGTGCGAGTAGATAGGTCTAGTGTGTCGATGCGAGTCTTTAGGATGTCTGTAAATTCACTTCCTGTACCTTCACTTGATTCAGTAGCAGATTCTTCTTTTACTGATGATTGTAATTCAACTGGCTTTTCTTTTTTCTCGATTGTAAATCCTACGATTGCTTGGAGTTGTTCTGTCATTGTGACGATAGACTTCTCTAATGCTTCTCGTGGTGTAAGTGATCCGTCAGTCTCGATTGTCATACGTAGACGGTTGTGGTTTGTCTTGTCTCCGACACGCATGTCTTCAACTTCGTAAGATACACGACGGATTGGAGTAAAGATTGCATCCAATGCGATTGCTCCTACTTCCATCTTTGTCTTCTGGTATACATCCTTTGATATAAATCCAAGACCCTTTTCGATAACCATTTCTATAACAAGAGTCTCTTTTCCTGTTATTTCTGCGATGTGTAGATCTCCGTTTAGTACTTCTACTTGGCCAGAGCATGTAATATCTCCTGCTGTTACTGTTTTAGGTCCTTTAGCTGTTAGTGTTACTGTTTGAGGTTCGTCTGTTGAAAGGCGAAAACGAACTTGCTTCAACTGAAGCAATAGAGTGATTACATCTTCTTTTACACCGTCAATAACTGAAAATTCGTGATCTACCCCAGAAATTTTTAGTGATGTGATAGCAGCACCAGGAATTGATGAAAGGATAATACGACGTAGTGAATTACCTAGAGTATGTCCATACCCTGGATAAAGACCGTCTATTTCATAAGTGCCTTTTGTTGCACTTTCTGAAACTACATTCATTTTTGATGGTAATATGATGTTTAAATCAGACATATTATTTGCGCGAGTTGCCCCGCAGTATATTAATTATTTATTAAAAAATAACCATACGCTATTAATAAAACTAACGACTATAAAACTCTAGCACTGTATTTAGATCAAGGTAAGCATCGATATTCTTTGGCTTGCCTTGCATTGATCCACTGAGTGTATCAGCTTTGAATGCCAACCAGTTAGGGATTGTGTATTCTTCTAATTTCTTTGCATAGTTAGTAAAGAGAACACTCTTTTTACTACCTTCACGTACTGCAATCACATCTCCAACGTTGATACGCTGTGAAGCAACTGTAGACTTCTTTCCGTTTACTGTAATATGTCCATGAGAAACCATTTGGCGAGATAGACGGCGTGTATGTGCAAGACCTAGACGGTATGTGACATTGTCCAAACGACGTTCTAGTAATTCAAATAGGAATTCTGTAGCTGGAGTTCCTTTGTGAGCAGCAGTCTCCTTGATGTAATTACCAAATTGTTTTTCTGAGATTCCGTATGTAAAACGAACCTTTTGCTTTTCGATGAATTGAGTAGCGTATCCTGAAAGAGCTTTTGGGCGCTTGTCCTTCTTGTTCTTTGAGTGACGTGCTTCTGATGCAACGAATTTAGGTGTTTGGCATTTTTCAAACACTCCTGTTCCTAGTCTTCGGCAAATTTTATATTTTTGAGCTGTTTTCATATATTATACTCTTCGTGGTTTCTTAGGTTTAGGACCATTGTGTGGGACTGGTGTCATGTCGCGGATGCTGGATATTTCGATATCGTAAGCCATAAATGAACGGATTGTAGGTTCACGGCCACTACCAACTCCTTTTACAACTACGTCTACTTCTTTAATTCCTAGTGCCTTTGCTTTTTCTCCGATAACTGATCCAGCTTTTCCGGCTGCGAAAGGTGTACCCTTCTTTGCACCCTTGAATCCTAGTGCTCCTGCTGAAGTCCAGAAAATAGTGTTTCCTTCTTTATCAGAAAGAACTACTTTTGTATTGTTGAAAGTAGCTTCAACGTGCAGAGTTCCGGCTACTACCTTTTTCTTTGGAACTTTTGCCTTTGGAGCGTCTTTCTTTTGTTTAGTTGTGTTTGTTGTTGTTTTTGCCATATGTATTAATTAGTTTCTAGTAGTTAGTTTTTAGGTTCTAGTGACTAGGACCTAGTTACTAATCACTAATTTTATGTCTTACTTTCCTTTCGGCGACCACTTGCCATTGTCTTGCGGACATTTCCACGAACTGTACGTGAATTTGTTTTAGTTCTCTGACCGTATACTGGAAGCTTCTTCATATGACGAACTCCACGGTGTGACTTGATATCTTTTAATCGTTTGATGTTAGATGCAACTTCACGCTTTAGCGCCCCTTCTATAGTCATAGATTCGATAACCTTACGGATATCATTCTCTTGGTCTACAGTTAGTGAGTCAGCCTTTGCTGCGACATCTACTCCTGCTTCTTTTAAAATCTTTCTTGAACGAGAAATACCAATACCGTATAGAGCGGTAAGGCCAATTTCAAGTCTTTTATTATTTGGTATTGTGATTCCTAGAATTCTCATAACTCAATCGTTTCTATTACTATTAATTAATTTTATTGCTTCTGCTTGTGTTTAGGGTTTGAACAAATTACACGAAGATGGCCCTCGCGCTTTACCATTTTGCATTTCGCACAGATCTTTTTAATTGATGCTTTGATTTTCATAAATTTAATCAAACGACAAATAAAATTAGGGTATTAAAACCCTATATTTCTTCTTGTAATCGTATGTCAAGTAATACTACACTATATTAATAAAAAATGCAAGCCCAAATTTACTCACTCCGTAGTTTGGACTTACGTTACCTCTTATAGGCGCTTTGTGATTCTACCCTTTCCTCCGTAGGGGTCGATTAGGACCTCTACTCTGTCTCCTACTAGTACCTTGATACGGTTCATACGCATCTTTCCAGACAAGTATGATATCAAGATTTTGTCACCACCTAAATCCACTCGGAAGAGGGTGTTTGGAAGGGATTCTGTAACTACCCCAACCTTTGTATTCTCATCAGTTTTAATTTCATTCATGTATGTATAGCTATTATACTTGAAAAATATACAAAGGTCAAATTATCTATTTATTACTTCAATCTTATTTAAATCGGAAGGTAGATAATCCTGCCATGGGAAGCGGAATTTGGCTGAAATATGCTCTATTCCTGGATCTTTTTTTGCTGTGGAATCTAGGTCATTGATATTAATACCTTTGACTGTGGCTTTGAGTAAATTTAAATCAGGATTCCATGTCATTGTAGTCTTGCCTGTCATGTTGAATGACAGTACATTCAAGTCTTTTGTTATCGCTTGATTCTTGTCTGTAAAATTGAATGAGAATACTGATAGGTCTGGAATTTCTATCTCGGCATATTCCCTATTATCAAGATTTGGAGATACACGATGTATTATAGCCTGCGCTAGATCATCCTTTTTGAATATGACTGCACTAATCGTGCCTTTAATCTGCACTACTCCATCCTTTTCACTTGATTGAGTATTTGGATCGTATGAATAGTTGAAATTCGTAGCATTACCATATAGGATATACCCATTTTTCACCTCTGCTGCTAATTTTCTATTTATTTGTTCTTTGAACACAGTATTCGCTGCTGCCTCAATAGTGCCGAGACCCACAGAATCAAGACTGTACATATTGCCATCTGCACCACCTGTGATACTACTACCCGATACGGCATAAATCTTGGCATACTTATCAGTCTTTTGTAATCCAGGTACTAGGAATGCTTTTGCTTCTGTATTGTATGAATTTCCTGGTTCAAGAGCTGTAACTGTGGTTTTGATTGTACCGGGTAATATATTTCCAGCTTTATCTTTTGTATATCCTGGAACAGTTAAAGCCTGATCCGTCAAATAAATCCTACCTGTATCCTCGGTAATCTTTGTATTTACAGCAAGCTTTTGAGGCTTTAAACTATACTCATTCTTAAATATGACAGTACCTTTTGCCTTCAAGGAGACATTCTTACCAGAAGAAAAGCTAATTTTTTGATTCATTGAATCATTTAATATCATAATCTCGAAATGTGGAGATTTCTCACCACCCTTGTATCCTACAAATGATTCATTCTGAAAATCTACATTTTGAACTTTGTTCTGTATTGTTATGGTGATCTTTTGAAAAGTAATATAAGAAAAATATAGTGCACCCACCAATAATGACAAGATGAACACTATGAACAAATAATTATTCATATGTGGGCCACTCTTTCTAATTCTAGTCTGTGGAGTTCTTGGTACATGAATTCTTCTTTTAATAACAACTGGTGAATCCGCTGTATAGTTATCACTAAAATCATTATCCACAATCTTTATCGGGATATTTTCTCTTAGAGGTTTCTTTATTTGAATATCTTGGATAATTTTTTTCATTTTTAAAATATATCTTTGCGCTTAATGGTCATAGCCTCCATCATGATCATTGGATCACAAGGGCCGTCCTCAACCTTACAATAACCCAGAAAATCTGCACCCATCAGGCCCACCACCTCACACTCATTTTTAAATAGCCCAGAAAGGTCTGTATTTTTCTCGGAGAAAATACTCAAGAACCAAGAGTGAACATCCTTATTCATCAAAATAAATACAGCAGAAGGTATTATCTTTGGCTCTGGGATAGTCTTGATCGCCTCAATCAGGTCTTCTGACCACATTTTTCGTATCGGAGATAGAGCCTTGTCCATCTTTTCTCGCTCTTTGGATTCTAATGTGCCCTCCTGATACATTGAAAACAATGATTCAATCTCTTTTACATCTTTGTTAAGCCACTTCTTCAAATATCTAAAAAATGTCTGTCTTCCAAATGGGAAAGATATAATATTCTTAGGAATACCGTCTAGTATAATAGATACATCAGTGACTTCACCTCCGACATCCACAATCATGAATGAATCAGTGTTGTGATACTTGTCTCTAGCAGTCAGATACAATGATGACATCGCTGAACTAAAATAAAATGGAATTTCATGAAATGTAGATTTAATCACATCCTCAATGGACTTTATGCATTTTTTTGAAGCAAGAGTCAGGATCATATCCATCTCTACAGATTTTGTCTTTTTGTCTATCGGGTCAGCAACTACATACCCATTGAGCTTTACTTGTACGATATCCTTGCCTATTATGATTACTCCATTTTCATCTTCGCCGTACAGCTTCTCGTGTACTTTTTTTATCTTGTGTGACTCCTGACTTAGTATTTTTTTCAATAATCCGTCTTTGAATACAAACGGATACTTTTCTTCAAAAAGAATATGCCTGGTCTCTGATAGATACCATGGTGAAGATAATATAATAGATATTTTATCCGGAGCACCTGCACCAGAAGTAGCGATGTGATTAGACACATCTTTTAATGTTCGGATCATATCATCCATAAATACACCAAAATCCAACTTGTCTTGGAATGGGATATCTTGTCTGTATGACTTTATTATTTTAGGAATCTTCTTTGTATCAGAAGAGAAATCAACAAGAGAACCACCAACAGAATCAGATCCTATGTCAAAAATTGCAACTATTTTTTTTGTATCTTTTTTAAGAAATGAAAATTGCATATTGTAGTTTTATTATACTACAAATTAGGTTTTAGTAGCTAGGTTCTAGGGACTAAGGACACAACAAATTATGAAATTACTAGCAACTAATTACTAGAAACTACAACCTAATCTAGTATTCCTTTTATTCGACGAACACCAGCTGATGATGCTTCTTCTTTTTGTAGTTTGAAATGACCTATCTTTTTTGTATTGGTCACATGAGGACCACCACAGAATTCGATACTGAATTCTGAGTGCCCCCTCGCCTTTACAAGGAGAGGGTCGGGGTGAGGTGCGTCTTCTATAAAGTATACAGATACCATATCTGGGTATTTTGCACCGAATTCCATCTGGGCGCCGATCTTTTCGGCTTCCTCACGAGGTAGCTCACGGCGGATTACATTCAATCCAGCATTTATCTTTTCATTTACGATATCTTCTACCTTTTTCTTCTCTTCATCTGTCATCTTGCGGTCAAATGTGAAGTCTATACGGAGTCTTTCTTCTGTGATATTACTACCTCTTTGTTTTACTTCTGCGCCGAGGACTTGTTGTAGTGCAGCTAGCAACAAATGGTGTGCTGTGTGAAGGCTGATTGTCTTTTCATTATGATTGGCGAGGCCTCCTTTGAACATTCCTGCAGATGCAGTCTGAGAAAGCTTTTGGTGTTCAGCCATTTTAACTTTAAAATCTTCCAGATCAATAGTTTGGCCTTTTTCTGCTGCCAATTCAAGAGTGAGCTCTATCGGAAAGCCGTAAGTAGTAGCAAGAATAAAAGGATCAGTTCCTTTTTCGAATTCTTTTAGACCAGAATCAAGAGTATTTTTAAATTTTTCTATTTCATCTATGATTATTTTATAATTACTCGCTTTAATGTTTAAGAGTTCGGGGTAAGCATCTTTATATGTATCAACAAAATTAGAAAGTATGGCTGTTATATTTTCTAAAACATAACCGATTGGATTGTAGCCTATTTTATTTAAATGAACCCAGGCACGCCTTATTAATCTTCGCATAACATATCCCGTGTCTTTATTTGACGGAATAACACCGTCAGAAGCCATTAATAAAACAGCACGTAAATGGTCTAATATTATTCGTGCACTTTTTTCATTGTAATTACGGCAATTATTTCTAAAATCTTCCATGTCTGCAGAAAAAAGATCAGTTTCGTATGCACTTTTTTCTCCTTGCATCACGGCTGTCATACGTTCGAGCCCTGCTCCAGTATCCACATTTTTCTGCTTCAGTTTTCCAATGACTTTTCCATCCTTCTTTTCATATTCCATGAATACATCATTCCAGATTTCGATTACAGTTTCTTTTTTAACTGCAGCTAAAAATCCTTCATGATCAAGGTCGCCAGTATTGCCTACCATATCGTAAAACATCTCAGAACAAGGACCACATGGGCCGTTGTCGCCAGGACTCCACCAGTTGTCATCAGCTGGCAGTGCATAAATGCGATTCTCTGGAATGCCCATCTTCATCCAGATATCTTTTGATTCTTGGTCATACGGAGCATTCTCATCGCCTTCGAAAATCGACACGTATAGGCGATTTTTATCTAGTCTGAGACCTTCTTCTTTAGAAGTCAGGAATTCATAAGACCAAGTGATAGCTTCGTCTTTAAAGTAATCACCCAGTGACCAGTTCCCCATCATTTCAAAGAATGAAAAATGGCGATTATCCCCGATATCTTCAAGGTCTCCTGTGCGGACACATTTTTGAATATCAGCTATTCTTTTGCCCATTGGATGCTCTTGGCCGAGTAGATATGGCACAAGAGGTTGCATACCTGCAGTATTAAAAAGGACTGAGGGATCATTCTCAGGCACGAGTGATGCACTAGGTATTATTTTATGGCCTCTTTTTTCAAAAAAGGCTAAGAATCTTGAGCGAATTTCATTTGATTGCATTTACATAATATAGCAAAAATAAGCGCAAATTAAAACACCCTCGTATTGAGGGTGTTTTAATTTAGTTATTGTCTTCAAAATAGTCTGCTTTAAAATAATCACTTTTCTTTATCTGCTCTTCAATGAACCATAGTACTACAAAGATAAACAATGTCATGAAAGTAGCTATGATTGCGAGCTTTGTCATACCGAATCCTGCTGCCATACCAATACCAGCAGACACCCATAATCCAGTAGCAGTAGTCAGACCCATTAGCTTTGAATCACGAGTCACAATCAATCCAGTACCAATGAATCCTACACCGACGAGGATATTACCTACGAGATATAGTGGATTCATACCTGTAAAGTAGCTGTACTGCTGGATCATCTGATCAGAAATGATAACAAATAATGCTGCACCCATAGATACGAGTGCATATGTACGCATACCAGCAGTCTTGTGTGCCCATACACGCTCCATACCGATAATCATACCCAAGAAAAGTGCCACAACTAAACGACTTATAATATCCATTGTTTGAGGATCAAAAAAATGTTGTATCATTTTTTTATTATAACACTTTTACTGAACGATTCCACCACCAAGACACACGTTGTTGTCGTATATTACGATAGATTGACCAGGTGACACTAGGATAGAATTGTCGAATATTACCTTGATATTACTACCTACTGTTGCCAACACACAATTCAAAAATTCACCGTGATATCTGATCTGTGCTGTGTACCTGCCTGTCCGGTAGGCAGGTTTTTTGTTTTCAATCACAGAAACATTTTGTATATTTGAATTTATGAGTGTGTATTCTTTATTTGAATCACCACCCCCTGCCCCCTCCTCAGAAAGGCAGGGGTTATTGGATACTATAATAGTATTTTTATTTATGTCTTTTGATATTACATAATATGGCTCGTCGTTTACGCCCTTCACTGTAATAGTAAATCCATGACGTTCACCCAGAGTAAAGAACACTGCACCATCATGGTATCCAATTACTTCTCCATCAACATTTAATACATCACCATTTTGGGGTTCGATGTAATGAGACAGGAAATCTTTCATATCAAGGGGTCCCAGGAAGCACACACCCTGAGAATCCTTCTTTACTGCAGTTGGAAGCTTGTATTTCAATGCCAGTTTTCGAACTTCAGTTTTTGGTAGATGGCCAATCGGGAAAAGAGTATGATCTAGGTCGTCGCTGTTTAGGGTCCACAGAAAATATGACTGATCTTTTGATTCATCATTTCCTTTTACCAATTTATTATTTATATTTTGTGCATAGTGGCCAGTAGCGATAAAGTCTACACCTTGTGATTTAGCAAAATTCCAAAAAACACCAAATTTTACTTCACGATTACACATCACGTCTGGATTTGGAGTACGACCCAATTTGTATTCAGAAATCATATAGTCGGCTACACCTTTTTTGTAAGCCTCTTCACCGTCGCATTCTAAGAATGGTATATCAAGATGTGCACATACGCGCATCGCGTCGCGGCGCTCATCGCGCCATGTACATTCAATAAAATCAGGCTGCCAGGTACGAATAAAAACCCCGACTACTTTGTAGCCTTGATCCTTTAGTAATGCAGCAGATACAGAAGAATCAACTCCACCACTCACACCGACAAATACTGTTTTTTGATTTTCCATATATTTTTATGAAGATGTTTCCCATCTTGCAAAGATACCACAAGGTAACAATTTATCACTACCTGATTCTGCGATAGCAAGTTCCCCACTCTCTATTTCACCACCATAATTAGCCATCATGTCTTTTAGAATATTTGCATATGCAATAGCAGAGTAACCAGCGGTATATCCATTGAGTATTATAGCAATTGGCTTGTCGGATAATACTTGCTGACATAGATCTATAAGCTCAGCAAAATGTTCTTCAATCTTCCAGAGCTCATCTTTTGGACCATGACCAAAAGCCGGAGGATCCATGATTATACAATCATATCTATTACCTCGTTTGATCTCACGACGTAGGAATGCAATACAGTCATCTACTATCCATCGTACCGGTGCGTCTGTCAGACCTGAGACTTCAGCATTCTCACGTGCCCATGACACAGCAGACTTTGATGCGTCCACATGGACAACCTCTGCACCTGCACGTGCGGAAGCTAAGGTAGCACCACCTGTATAAGCAAAAAGATTCAATACTTTTGCAGATCTACCAGTGAGTACTTTGTCTAGCCATTCCCATTGAGCTTTTTGTTCAGGGAAAATACCGATATGCTTGAAGGATGTTGGTTTGATTATAAAAGTAAAATCCCCGTATTCTATATTCCAAGATTTAGGCACAGTCTTGCCACGGCCTATCTGCCACTCTCCACTATTGCCACGACGAGTGTAGTATAGGTGTGCATCGTCCCATGCGTATTCATTTGTCTTGTTCCAGATTGCCTCGGGATCAGGACGAGATATAACGATATCACCAAAACGCTCGAGTTTTTCACCTCCGCCACTATCTACTAGTTCATAGTCTTTTTGTTTTTCGTTTATTATTATCATTTTAAATATTTTTTAATATTATTTTTATGTTCAGCAAAGGTCGCAGCATAATGGACTATTCCATCTTTTCCATGAAGATAGAACAAATAGCTACTATCGACAGGATAGAGTGCTGCTCTTATAGAACTCATACCTGGATTTGATATTGGATTGCTTGGCAATCCCTTTATCTTATATGTATCTTTGGCTGCGTCTACTTGCAATAACATACCATTCTTTAGTCTTTTCCACAAAATCCCAGATATAGTACCGTTATCTATATCTCCTTTTGCTTCGTCTTCTAAAATCGAGGCCATTATTATGATTTCCTTTCTGGTATGATTGGACTTTGCAAAATCCGAGGACAAGCTGTCAATTTTCTTGGAATAATTACTCTGCAATGCATCAAATACTTCATCCATTGTCGTTTTTGGATAAAAGAAATATGTATCTGGGAATAGATACCCTTGTTTACCATTCACTCTAACTAAAAAATCAAGAGTATTGAAATCGGGTAGTCTCTTTTCCAATATTCCAGCCATTTGCTCGTTTGTAATTCCCTCAGGGAATGTGACCTTAATCGGAACAATATGATGATCACCATGAGCGAGCATAAATGCTACCTTCCAGACGGGCTCACCATTGAAATAATAGTCTCCGACTGGCATACCTCTACTTGTCTGGAATACCTTCATGAAAATTTTAAAAACTTTTTCCGACCTAATTACATTTTTATCTTTTAAATCTGTTGAAATCTTGGTTGTACTATATCCTCGCCCAACGTGTATTATAGTTGGAGCTTTATCATATGGAGTACTAATCAATACAAATGTAGCCAACATAACAAGAAAAACAATTACGAGAATAATTGAATTTCGTAATTGTTTTTCTGCTAATATTCTTTTTATTGATGACATTAAATTCATAATTAAAGAGGAAGATTTGAAGGTGGCTTTGCAATCTTTGACTCAATACGTTTGAATGAAGGAGTCTCTGATACCATACCCGGGAAGTGAAATATCGTGGCGAGCTCTTGGGTAGACATTACGAATATATTAGGTCTATACGCGGGAAAGAAAATATTGAGTACAGAGGGATAGTCAAAGGCATACTGTATCGGAGGATGGAACATAATACGTAGACGGTAGTAATCGAGCATTCTCTTCTTCATCTTTGTCATAGCAAGTCCTGTAGGATCAGACCATGGAGCATCAAACTGTGTAGCATTTACACGCCACATTTCATTGATACCTGGCTGTGCGAACTGACGAAAGATCAGGCGTACATCACGACGAAGATTATTGAATTCATCCTCTGAAATAAGATCTTTTTTAGAAAGACACACCATGCGTATACCTACATCAAAGTGAATCAATTGCATATTGTCGGTCACAGCAGTGACTGCAGGTTTTAGGAAATCCGGCATACCCACCATTTGACGAAGATCCATCGGACCATCTCCATCCTTATCATTTTTAACAGTACGAATATATGGAGCGAGCATTCCCTCTATGAATTCAATCGATGCATCATAAAAATTGATGTGTCCGCCTGTTTTATGACTATGATACATCTTTATGTTCTGACGGATAATTATCTGCATCCATAGCTGCTGGCCTTTTTTCATAGAACCCATAAATTCAATGGTAGGAGTGATTGGGTCAATCTTGAATTCTTCTTTTACTCCAGTCTTCATCTCGTCACCAAAGTTCTTGTATGTCTTAATTGGCAAAAAATCCTCACGTTTTTTAGTAAATTCACAGCCCCACATATACCATTCACCATCTTTCTTGAATTGAGGAATATGGAATACATAATCATCCACCTCTATGACCTTGGCCTGAGGATACTGACCATAGATCTGAGTCTCTACAAGATTACGAATACGAGAAGGTGTACGCACAAAGAAGTGTACCTGACCATCTAATGATACGATCTCAAGAGAGAACCACATCCATGGTGCACCCACGATAAATTGCTCCCAGAATCCTTTCATACTCTGGTGGTACATGGCATTGGTAAATATCAATTCCATAGCAGCTGGTGTCTTGTCTACATCACGAGGAACTTGAATCTCGAGCAGTATCCATTTGATTCCTGAAATAAAGTTCTCTTGTCTGTAGTGATGCCATAGATGAAAAGCAGCCCATGCCAATGGTAATGGCATAAGATATCCAATACCCACGAGGAGGAATTGAACTACACTAAAACTATGAGTTGCGAAAAAGTTTGCTAGCATAATATTTTATGAAGTTGATTCTAGGAAAGAGGAATTTGTATCTACCTTTGGTGTAGTGTAATAACCGATTAGAGCCAATGCGATCACAATTCCTATTATTATCATAATAATTGTAGTAAAACCTTTTTGATACATAAAATTATTATATCATATTTTAAAAACAAAACACTCCGATTGCTCGGAGTGTTTTGTTTAGATTGCTGTATATAAACCTGATTTGTTTTTCTTGAAATATTTTGAATTTTGCAAGTTAACCAAGATTGTATTCTTCTTTAGATATCTTTCCTTCATAACCTGGTCAACGATATCTTCTTTTGTCATTGGACCATTTTTCTTAATCAATTCACGGATTACATCACGGACTACTCCAGTCTTGTAACCCCATTCCTTTAGAGCGTATATTCCACGTCCTACTAGTACGAAGCGGTCATCCTTGATCAATTCATTGTGACAAGTAGCAGTGTGGCATTTCTTGTTGAATGTATCTGCGATTGATTTTGCTACTTCACGGAAGTGCATAGGTGAACCATGCTTTCTCATCATAAGGAATGCGTAATCTTTTATTCCACGAGTTTTGATACCAGAAGAATTTGATTTACCCCATTCACCAAGAGGATTCTTGTTGATGTGCTTTGACATAGTGATCCATCGGCGAGCAATCTCTTCATTCTTGTACTGCTCTGATACGTCTTTTAGACCATCTAGGAAGCGAGCGATGAGTTCTGATTCTGTAACAAGATCCTTGTCTGAAAGATTTGAATAGATATCTTTTAGAGCTTGGTGAACCTTTACTGCTACAGCATCATCTACACTCCAACGAGATTTGAAATGTTCATCTTCTTTGTGTTTTGTAAAAGCATCTCCGAGTGTGAGGTATAGGTGGATGTGGTTCTGAGTTAGCTTGTCTTTTGATACATGAGATAGAAGTTCGTCTTCAGAAACGATCGCACCTAGGGTGTGCATGAGTGTCTTTAATTCTTCGAAAATGGCAGTTTCGTTTTTAAAAGTATCTCCTTTGCGGATTGATGAAAGAGCAGAATTCTCGATCTGTCGAACGCGCTCACGAGTGATTCCGTATTTTTTACCGATAGCCTCGAGAGTCTTTCTCTCTGCTTCATCAGTGAGTCCAAAACGGTTTACGACAACTTCGTATGCTCGATCTGGAAGATTTGAAAGCATTCTCTTTGTGACCTGTTTTGGTTTAAATGTTATAGTTTGTGCCATATTTAAAAAAATTATTTGTAAGCTATATTTTTACAATATCATTATTATCGAATAAAGTCAACACTCACACAAAATCCTTATTTCTAAACACTTTTTACTTCTTTGCAGCTGCTGTTTTAGCTCTCATTCTGTCTTGCTCTGTCAAAAACTTCTTGCGCAAACGTACGTTTTTAGGTGTAATTTCAAGGTATTCGTCGTCTGACATAGTCTCCAATCCTCTCTCAATAGAAAGCTTGTAAGGAGGCTTTACATTCACAGCTTCATCCGTACCAGAAGCACGCATGTTTGAAAGTTGCTTACCTTTTGTTGGGTTCACTGCCATCTCATCACCCTTTGTGACGTTACCGACAACCATACCTTCGTAAACTTCATCTCCGTGTTCTACATATAGTATTCCACGCTCTTGCAGAGTCCATAGTGAGAATGCTACTACCTTTCCTGTCACCATAGATGCCATTGATCCTACGTCACGCTTCTTGATCTCTCCTGCGTAATCCTTGAATCCAATGAATCGTGAAGCGAGGATTCCCTCTCCTTTTGTATCCACTACGAACTGTCCACGGTATCCTAGAATTCCACGAGTAGGTATTTCAATCAACATGCGAGTAATACCTTCCTTTTCATGCATGTGTGTGATCAATCCACGGCGAGCTGTAAGCTTTTCGATAACTGATCCAGAGAATTCATTGCGGACATCGATAGTCACTTCTTCATAAGGTTCTACCTTCATACCATTTTCCTCTTTGATGATTACGTGTGGTTGTGAGACCTGTAGCTCGAATCCTTCACGGCGCATGTTTTCTAGGAGCACAGCAATGTGCAATTCACCACGTCCGTATACAGTAAATCCTTCACGATCGAGTTCCGCTGATCGCTCCCAGTCTACCTTTAGACCAACGTTGATTTCCAATTCTTTTTCTAGGCGCTCACGAATTTGACGACTTGTGACGAACTTACCTTCACGTCCAGCAAACGGTGAATCGTTCACAAGAAAGTTCAGAGAGATTGTAGGCTCATCAATCTGGATAGATGGTAGGGCCTCTGTGCCAGCTTCAAAAGTGATAGTCTCACCGATGAATACATCAGGAATACCTGCAATAATAGCAATATCTCCAGTTGAGAATTCAGCAGCTTCTTTACGAACAATACCTTCGAAAGTGAACATCTTTGTGATTTTTGTAGTACGAACATGACCATCATCTTTTTTAACATAGATATTTGACCCAGTCTTGATAGATCCACCGTATGCACGAACAATAGCTAGACGTCCAAGAAAGTTGTCATAACCAAGGTTGAAAACCTGAGCCTGGAATGGCTTGTCAGCGTCTTTTGAAGCTTCTGGAACTGTCTCTAATATCAAATCCAATAGTGGAGTAAGGTCCTTTGAGTCGTCAGTAAGATTCTTCTTGGCTATTCCTTGGCGGCCTATAGCGTAGATAGTCTTGAAATCAATCTGCTCATCTGTAGCACCCAATTCTAGGAATAGTTCAAGAACCTCCTCATGTACGCGGTCTGGATTGGCAGCTGGCTTGTCGATCTTGTTGATCACTACGATAGGTTTTAGGCCGAGTTCTAGAGACTTTTTCAATACGAAACGAGTCTGAGGCATAGGACCTTCCTGTGCATCTACGAGCAGGAGAACAGAGTCGATAGCACGAAGAACACGCTCTACTTCAGATCCGAAGTCCGCGTGGCCTGGTGTGTCCACAATGTTGATTTTTGTACCTTTGTAATTTACAGAGGTATTTTTAGAGTAAATAGTGATTCCACGCTCTTGTTCTAGAGCATTTGAGTCCATAGATGTACCCTCGTTATTCATACCGCATTGCTTCATCAGCTCATCAGTAAGGGTTGTTTTTCCATGGTCCACATGGGCTATAATCGCTATATTTCTTATCTCCATATTTTTGTTTCGTATTAATTAAAAATAAAATCGCCTCATGGCGAACTAATACTCGTACTATATCATAAATTTTTAATCTTGGCAAAGAAAAAACAACATACTTTCAGATAAAAAATATGTTGTTTTATGTTAATTACTTTAAGCTATCTAGAAGCTAAGAAATATAGATTTAGTTGCCCCTTGCGCATACGTAGAAATGCTATCTCATTTGATAAATCTTCTATTCTTTTGTATTTCGATCGAAGAGTGATCTTAACATCCCTTCTGTGCTCCATTATTTTCATTCCCAAAAAAAGTACTGAATCTTCTAAGTCAACTAATTTTTCAATAGATTTTAAAAAGAAATTCGATTTAGCCTCTAGGGAAATTAATTCAAATTCTAAATTAACTAGATCATTTTGAGATATGACTAATTGACAGCTATCTCTTCTTAACTGATACTTAACATAATCTAATGCTTTAAGTGAATCGGTATAAGCTTGTGAATTTTTTTGTGCATTTGCTTTTAGCCCAGCAAAGATATTTATTATTAACACTCCCATTAATAACAATAAGACTTTTTTTATTATTTTCATATTTTTACATTTTTCTTTAGATTACAACCAATCAATCTTTTTGTCAAACTCAAAAAATACCCTACAGGTTAGACCTGTGGGTATTTTTTTATTTCTATGATTTTAGTGCTTTATTAATTTTACAATATCGTGATAAGTGATGATGAGCATCATGAGCATGAGTAGTCCGAATCCGATAGTATTTACCCAGTTTGCGACTTTTGGATTGATACGACTTCCCTTTATTTTTTCGATAAGTAGGAATAATAGTCTACCTCCATCGAGTGCTGGGAATGGTATCAGGTTGATCACTGCGAGGTTTATAGAGATTAGTGCTGTGAATGATAGTAGATATATGAATCCAAATTTTGCAGCATCTCCTACGACTCCAACAATACCTACAGGACCAGTCAGATTACTCATATCTGCCTTTCCAAATAGTCCATCATGTACGAGCTTAAAGAATCCTAATGCAGTAGTGACGAACAAATCTTTGGATAGCTTCAACCCCTCCCATACAGCCATACCAGGATTCAGCTTTAGCATTCCGATTGTATCCATTGCTATGCCGACGATTGGCACATTGTCTGAATTTTTCTCTGGAGTGATGGATACTTGTTTTTCTTCTGGGCCACGCTTGTATGTGACATCTATAGATTCAGCTCCGTGCTTTTTGATAAAATATTGAACACTCTGAGTTGAAGGAGTGTCAGTAGAGTCTGTCTTTGTCTTCAGTGATACCAATTTATCTCCAACCTTTAATCCTGCTTTTTCTGCAGCTGATGCAGGTGATACAGATATGACGGTCACTGCCTGATTGGTCAATCTTTGTCCAGCTGGGATAGAGTCCATAGATGTAGGCATACCAGTCATGAATCCAGCAGATATGAGTATCCATGCTACTAGGAAGTTCATAGTCACTCCTGCGAACAGTACTGCAGCCTGGATGTATCGTGGTTTGTTTACAAAGCTACGATCTTTGTCAGGTCCATTTATAGATTCATCATCTGGATTCTCTCCAAAGATTTTCACATAGCCACCGATAGGTAGCATGTTTATACGATAAATCGTCTCCCCTTTTTTGAAACCAAATAATTTTGGACCCATACCAAAAGCAAATTCATCTACACGAATTCCACTCTTCTTGGCAACAATAAAATGCCCCCATTCATGAGACACTACTAAAACTAAAAGTATTACAATAAAAATCAAAATATTCATATTTGTATTATATCATAAAATAAGTAGCCGCGACCTAGATCGCGGCTACTTATTTTCAAATAATTTACAAGTATAATTTCCCCAAGCGATTATTAAGGAAGATTATAAATCGTAATTTCCATCCCAGACAATCTTACACTTATTAAAATTAGACATTACATCTTTACAACGTTCAGAATTCTTTCCAACACCAAAGACTACGCAAGACTCATTTTTGGTACCATTTTTACTATAAATATCAAAACCACCATCCATTCCTTCAAATACATAACGACTTCCCTCCATATAGAATTCAGGAATGACAAAACGGTTTTCAATTGTATTATTACCACAAGCACGAATTTGCGTTGATTTATCTTTTGAGATTATTGAGAGAATTTTGTTTATTGCAACGTCATCACTACCAATAGCACCTCCTGTATTTGGTGATGTATATATTGTAGGATTATATCTTGGATTAATATTTGAGGTTTTATTGTTTTGTATTTTAAAAAGACAAATACTGATAAGAATAATAATTATGATAAGTAGTATTGTGTTTACGTTATTTTTCATATTAATTCATTACTTCTACTTCTTTTTTAGTAAAGATTGCTTCTAAGTTTTTATTTGATTCATCTACAGCTTTTTGGATATCCTCTTTACCTTTTTTCTGCTCATCTTCAGTCAGATCATCGAGCATTCCTATCTCATCACCACGAGCTTTACGAACAGAGATACGTGCATCCTCTAGCTTTTCTTTTAAAACTTTTACCAATCTTGTGCGTGTCTCTGTAGTGAGCATTGGGAATATTGCACGTACACCATCACTATCTGACAATACTGAGAGTCCGATATCTGCAGCTCCGATAGCTTTTTCGATCTCTTTAATTGCAGATTTATCCCAGGGTGCGATGCGCAGTGTCTTTGGATCTTCTACTGATACTGATGCGATATTTTTGATAGGCATATATGAACCATAGCTCTCTACCATAATACTATCTAATACCATAGGAGTAGCACGGCCTGTATGCACAGATCCATATTCCTTTGATAACCATTCTTCTATCTTTTTTAATTCTACCTTGAATTGTGTTGTATTGTATGCCATATATTTTATATTATACCACAAGCGCTATATGCTCCAAGAGCATTTTTACCGATGAACCTGGATTGCGCAAGTATTTTTTTGCTTTAATAATCTCCCCTAGAACCCATTCTGTATTCTTATTATTTGTATCTTTTTTGAATTCCGTGAACAAATTCAGCTCGAGTGAATCTAGAATGGACTTTGCTTCAAATCTGATAGTAGCACTAGTATCTGCATCCTCTGCGGATTTCAATATCAAAGCTATCATGTCTATACGATCCTTGATGGTTGAGCTTATAAATTTTTTTGCCCAAGAATCATATTTATTGTCTTTATCTAGATATACGACATGACACCTAGATCGAATAGTCGGCAATACATTTTCTACGTCTGGTACGATTATAAAAAAGTGTGTATTCTCACCAGGCTCTTCGAGTATTTTAAGGAGTGATTGTTCTGCTTCTCTGTTTATGAATTTTGCCCCTATGATGCAAGCGCGCTTTTTGCCTTTATATGATGCTAGGCTGTGCCACTCTTTTATCTTGTGGCCTTCATTCATATCCAGAGCTTCATACAATTCAAACATTATATCTGGATTTTCTGTATCAAAAAGATTGCGAGATATTAAATAATCTTTTAGCTCTGATGGAGAAGTAACCGGATTGCCCTGTATGATGTAGCTATGATTTAGTTGTACTGGGAATAAATCTTCAAACATAATACTATTGTACATCACGAGGGAAAATATCTACTAATTCATTTGAATAATAGAATTCATATGCAATACCACCAAAAGTATACGATCTACCATTGATTACTATCTCTGCACCACCAACTTCTGGATTTGCTTTTGGTTGTGAATGTGAAAAACCAAGATTAAATAATGTAGATATTACTTCTGGTCTATTATCTATACTGTATCCTGCATTTTTCCATTGATTAGATATTTGATTTATGAAAAGACCTGAATATAAGTATGAAAAATAATGATTATGTGAATCAGTTAGTCTATCCATACGTTCTGTATCTGGGTCTGATGTTGTAAAATTTAAATCATTTTCATGATCTGCTCCAGCATAGTACACACTATTTTTATCTTTTAGATTTTCTTCTATTTGCATTGCAGTACCAGTCTTGATACCAGCTACACCAAAAGAAAATTTTGTTCCATTACCTAGTAATTTTAACGGCTCAAAATATCTTTTAAAAGATTCACGATTTGAACTAAAAAATCTAAATTGTTCTGGAATAACAACAGCAGCGATCATACGAGCAGGAACGCCAGATACACGACTCGCTTCGAGTATTGGCTCTTTGTCTTTAATCAATCCGTTCTTGAGAACATCCCAATCGCTTGTTGTAGTCCAATCATATTGGATATTTGTTGCTTGTGTTGTGCGAGTAATCTCATCACGAACTTTATTAAAATATTCGTTTCTGCTGTCGATACTTCCTTTTACATCTGTCAGATGAAGCTGCATTGCGATAAATACACCCGTAAAGACGAACCCAATCACAGCAAAGACGCAAAGAAAAATAGTAAATATAAATTTAAGTACTTTTAATTTTTTGTTCATACCTTCTATCTTTTACTTATGATTGATTTTTTATAAGTTTCCAAGTGATTCAATGCTTCACCTGTACCGTTGGCGACACAGAATAGTGGCTCGTCTGCTAGGCGGGCTTTGACGCCAGTCTTTCTATAAACAAGATCTGCAAGATTGCGTAGTGATGATGTACCTCCAGTCATGATGATACCTTCGTCTATGATATCTGCAGCGAGCTCTGGTGGTGTCTCGGCGAGGACACTCTTGATAGCACCGATCATCATTTTCAATTCTTTGTCTATCGCACCCACTATCTCATTTGTAGATATCTGAGCAGTACGAGGTAGACCTTGGATGAAATCACGGCCCTTGATTGTTATCGTCAATTCTTCTTCTAGTGGAATAGCTGCACCGATTTTGATTTTAATTTGTTCTGAAGTTCGATCTCCGATTGCTAGATTAAAAGTCTTTTTTATGTAGTCTGCTATCGCTTGGTCTATCTTGTCTCCGGCGCATTTTACAGATGTAGAAGCAACAATACCTCCGAGCGCGATCACAGCCACATCAGTAGTACCTCCGCCGATATCCATGATCATATGACCTTTGGATTCCTGAATAGGGATACCTGCACCGATAGCAGCAAGGATTGGCTCCTTTACAACATACGCATTGCGAGCACCAGCACGCACTGCCGCCTCCACCACTGCACGACGCTCTGTAGATGTGATACCTGCGGGAACAGATACCATCACATCTGGCTTTATTAGATTGTATTTACCGAGAGCCTTGGTGATGAAATATCGGAGCATTGCCTCGGTCACCCGATAGTCAGCGATGACGCCATCCTTCATAGGGCGATAGACTATAATATTCTCAGGAGTTTTACCTATCATGTCTTTTGCCTCGAGACCTATAGCGAGTATTGTATTATCCTGCTCAGATACAGCCACAACTGATGGCTCATTGAGCACTATTCCCTTGCCAGGCAAATATACGAGAGTGTTCGCAGTGCCGAGATCTATTCCAAGTTTTTTGTTGAAGATTGCCATTTGTGCCGTGATTATAGCATAAAAAATAAGAAAATACAGGCATACAAATTTCAAAATATGCTAGGATATACATATGTATATATTGACTGTCATTCCGATAGACAAAGGTGTCAAAAAAGAATACCTTACATATTTCTCTGCTTCACACGTCGCTGTGGGTATGATAGTCTCTGTACCCGTCCGCTCTCGTGCAATAGATGCCCTCGTGATAGGAGTCGAGCCTGCCGAGAATCTCAAACAAGAACTCAAAGACGCAAAATTCCAACTTAAAAAAATAAACAAAGTAAAAGGTCATGCACCATTCGGAGATGCATTTTTTGAAGCTTGTACTCGACTACGAGAATACACACTCGGCAGTACAGGTACGATTATAGACACATTACTACCTAGTGTGTTCATGGATAAATCAATAATCGAGTCCAACAATAAACGAGATGAAAAATCAGATGATACAAATATCGACAAGAATGATCCAAAAGAAAAAGTAGAGCCAATAAATACTAAAGAAGTCAAACCCGCCGACATTTCAAGTCTTGGCGAAGCAAAGCAAGAAAAATTGATCTTTCAAGCTACATACGCAGATCGCATGGGCTGGTACAAGACATTAATACGAGAATCTTTTTCAAAAAAGGAGTCTGTATTCATATGTGTGCCGACAAGATACGATACAGAAAAATTCAAAAATATACTTTCAAAAGGTATAGAGCATTATGTGTTCACCTTTTCTCATGATCTGAACAAGAAGACAATGCTATCTAACTATCAAAAGTGTGTAAATGAGGAGCATCCAATATTGATAATAGGTACTGGCATGTTCCTATCACTGCCTCGTCATGATATCAAGACGATAATCCTCGAGCATGAGAGCTCTGATTCTTACAAGCAATTTGTCAGACCATTTATCGATACTCGTACATTTGTCGAGATATATGCATCCATCAAAAAAACAAAGTTGATATTTGGAGATACAATCTTGCGACCAGAGACACTATACAGACACGACCGAGGTGAGCTGGGCGAAGTAGCACCGCCACTATTTCGTTTTACAAATGCTGAAAAGCAAATAATCGTAGACATGAAGGAGGAAACAGACGAGACTGGAAAGAAGAGTTTTTCTGTATTGTCATCAAATGTAAAGCAGATGATAGATATGGCACAAGAGCAAAAAGAGTCCATCTTTTTATTCTCTGTCCGCAAGGGCCTCGCTGGCGTCACCGTCTGCAATGATTGTGGTCATACATTACTATGCCCAAATTGTACATCGCCTGTAGTTCTCTACGGTCAAAAGCAACGTTCTGCTACAAAAGAAGAAGGCGGTCGTGTATTCATGTGCAATAAATGTGGCTACAAAGAAAAGACAGAGACAAGATGTCCGATATGTACTAGCTGGAATCTCAATCCTCTGGGTGTCGGCACTGACCGTGTATATGAAGAAGTGCGAAGATTGTATCCTCACATAAATGTAATACAGATAGACAAAGAGACTACTCAGACAGATTCTGAAGCGAGAAAAGCTATCACAAAATTCTATGATACAAAAGGTAGTATTCTAATCGGTACAGAGATGGCATTCTACTATCTAAAAGACGATATATATGCGAGCGCCATCATATCTGTGGACGGATTATTCTCAATACCTAGCTTCAACATGACGCAAAAAATTCTTCACATAATAGAGAAGCTCCAAGCCATCACCAAGACAGGGCTAGTGATCCAATCCAGAATGGCAGACAATAAAATATTAAAGAATATCCTATCTGGTAATGTGCTACCACTATATAGAGAAGACCTGGAAGAAAGAAAGATGTTCGGATACCCACCCTACAAGAAATTGGTAAAAATAACCTTTGGAGGCACTGCTGTCCAAGGTGAAAAAGCACGTGAATATCTCAATAAAATCCTTGAAAAATATGATCCTCAGATATTCTCTGCCTTTGTCGGCAAGGTACGTGGTGAATACATCACAAACACTATAATCAAGGTAGATCCATCCCTCTGGCCTGTACCATTGAAGAATGGCCTACAAGCAGACGAGGACCTATACAAGAGACTATCAGCCATATCTAGCACTTTTACCCTAAATATTGACCCAGAAGACTTGCTGTAATTAAAAATATGTGATATCTTACATTAATATGATTACAGTTGTAGAAGTAAAGAAAAATGCAAATGAGAGTGGTACAAACCTCATTCGTCGCTTCACTCGAAAGGTGCAAGAGACTGGCATAATACAAAAAGTTAAAGGCAATCGCTACAGCGAGCGCCCTGCTTCAAAGCTTACAGTTAAAAAAGCTACTTTAAAGCGTCTAGCACGCCGTAAGGAACATGAAAAGCTCCTAAAGCTCGGTAAAGCAGTCAAGATTGTACGTGGACGTCGTCGTTAATTTTTATGATAAAAGGTTCGTTTGATATTAGCAATAAAACAAAAGGCA
Organism: Candidatus Nomurabacteria bacterium; assembly: GCA_026396015.1. Lineage (GTDB taxonomy): Bacteria > Patescibacteriota > Minisyncoccia > Phycocordibacterales > UBA9973 > UBA8515. The sequence goes on from JAPLXP010000011.1 coordinate 77,587, forward strand.
AGCTTCCACGCTTGCCTTTTGTCGTAATGAAAAACAAAATTCTAGGAGAGGACTATGAACTCTCTGTCGTTTGCGTATCCAAAAAAGAATCTCAAAGACTAAACAAGCAATGGAGAGACAAAGACTATCCTACAAATATCCTCTCATTCCCCCTCACAGAAAGTTCTGGTGAGATCGTTTTGCAATTGGATATTGTAAAGAGAGATGCTCCGAATTTTGACATGAATTACACTAACTTTTTGAAATTTTTAGTTATCCACGGTTGTCTACATTTGAAAGGTTTCGAACATGGTAGTACAATGGAGAAAGAAGAAAAAAAATATTTAAAAATATTTTTATAATCCTTCTTTTATTTCATGGCAAAAAGAATATCTGTAGGTATCGACATCGGTACACATACAACACGCGTAATAGTCCTCGAACACAAAAATGGTGAATCATCACCATCTATTTTAGGTACAGGTAGTGCACATACAGATGGAGTCAGACTCGGTTACATCACAAATATCAAACACGCTGCGGACAGTATTCGACGTGCAGTACAAAATGCAGAAAAGAATTGCGGCGAAGTAAAAATCAAAAAAGCCTATATATCTATGGGTGGTATCAGTCTACTATCTGTCACATCTATCGGTAGTGCCATAATAGGAAAAGCAGACGGAGAGATTACTCACCTAGATGTAAATAAAGCATTTGCAAATAGTGAAGAGAATTTAGAACTTCCAAATCGAAAGATTATTCAAAGTATGCCGATCCAATACAAACTAGACGGTAAAGAAATATACGGTAGACCAGAGGGTATGCGAGGTATCAAACTAGAAGTTAAATCTCTGTATGTGACATGCTTGAAGCAAAATATTGAAGACCTCATCACAGCATGTGCCGAGGCAAATATTGAAGTTCTAGATGTAATACCATCACCAATAGCTACAGCAAATGCGATACTGAATGACAAACAAAAGAATGCAGGTAGTGCACTAGTTGATATCGGTGCCGAGACATTGTCTGTGGCAGTATTTGAAAACAACACACCGATATCTGTAGTCGTATTCCCGATCGGAGGTATGGACATCACAAAAGACGTCGCTCTATATTTCAGAATAGATATGGACGAGGCAGAGAGTGTAAAGGTAGGTAGTCTTATAGGCAATTTTCCAAAGAAAAAACTCGACGATATAGTAGAAGCCAGAATGACAGATATCTTTGAGCTCGTAGAAAATCATTTAAAGAAGATAAAGAAAAATGGATTATTACCAGCAGGAATCATAATTGCAGGAGGAGGGTCATATATACCTAGGATAGACGAAGTAGCAAAGAGAGACTTGAGATTGCCAGCAAGAATCGGTCCAATTGATGGGAGTATAGATTCCAAATTCAAGATAAAAGATTCATCTTGGTATACAGCATTGGGACTAGCTCTATCTACTAAAAATCACAATCAATATCCAGAGGAAAATAATGTACTAAAGGGAAATTTCAAGCAATTAAAAGAAGGCTTTAAATCATTTTTAAATCAACTTTTACCATAGAAAAGCAAACTGTCAAAAGTTTGCTTTTTACGTGATCCCTGATACTATAGTAGGTATTCGTATGTAACCCGGAGTCCAGGGCCGCATTACAGAAATTCATATTATAAATATTAATTTATATTCAAAATGCCTAAAATAAATCCAGACATAGAATCATTCGCACGAATCAAGGTTATCGGAGTTGGTGGTTCAGGAAAAAATGCACTCAATCACATGATAAATTCAAAAGTGAAAGGTGTAGAGTTCATCGTGATGAACACTGATACTCAAGATCTTCACAACTCTCTTGCTGAAAAGAAAGTTCACCTTGGAAAAAATCTTACAAAAGGTCTTGGTGCTGGTATGAACCCAGAAGTGGGTCGCCGTGCAGCAGAAGAGACAAAAGCTGAAATTCAAGATGTGATCAAAGGTGCAGACATGGTATTCATCGCTTGCGGTATGGGAGGTGGTACTGGTACAGGTGCCGCTCCAATCGTAGCTCAAGCTGCAAAAGAACAAGGAATACTAACTGTAGCCGTAGTCACAAAACCATTCTCCTTCGAGGGAAACCAAAGAATGAAATTAGCTGACATGGGTCTAGCTGAACTAGAAAGAGAGGTGGATGCAATCCTAGTTATCCCAAATGACCGATTGCTCGTTATATCAGGCAAGGACGTAGGATTCAGACAAGCATTTGCAATGTGTGATGAAGTGCTAAAACAAGCAGTAGAAGGCATCTCAGAGCTCATTACGACCCCTGGTACGATCAACGTAGACTTTGCTGATATCAAGGCTGTCATGTCTGATGCTGGATCAGCATTGATGGGTGTAGGTACTGCAGCTGGTGAAGGACGTTCTGAAAAGGCAGCTCTCCAAGCTATCAATTCCCCACTACTCGATCTTTCTATTTCTGGTGCACGTGGAGTACTCTTTGCTATCTCTGGCGGAGATGATCTAACAATCCATGAAATTCAAGAAGCAGCAAAAATAATCACAGAATCTATCGACAAGGACGCAAAAGTTATCTTTGGAACAATCAAAGATGAGAAGTTGAAAAAAGGAGAAATGAAAGTCACAGTTATCGCTACTGGCTTCCCTACAGATATGCCAAAGCGTTCACTATTCTCTTCTTCATCACAAAGAATAGCTACACCTGAACAGCCAACTATTCAAGCAGTTCAAAAAGAAGATATGTTTTCTACAATCAAAAAACCAGAACCTGTAAAAGAAATAGCAAAGGAACCACAAACTGAATATTTCAAAAAACCAGAACCTGTAAAAATCGAAGATGACGACATGTTCATCGATGATACAGCAAATGATGATTGGAGTACTGTCCCTGCATTCCTAAGACGTAAAAAATAATTAGGTTATAGTTTCTAGGGACTAGATTCTAGTATTAAAATAAAATAAAAATCACCCAAATGGGTGATTTTTATTTTATTTCTAAATATATTATAATTCAACTACAGAATTTTAATTTTGTAATTATTCTTTAATTCCACTAGTAACTACAAACTAGCTACTAGTCACTAATTCAATGTACGATTTAATTATTATCGGTGGAGGCCCAGCAGCAGCAGCAGGTGCCGTATATGCCGCAAGAAAACAACTTAAAAGTTTACTAGTAACAGCTGAATTCGGTGGTCAGTCTACAGTGTCAGAGACTATTTACAACTGGATCGGAACACCGGAGATTTCTGGACGACAACTAGGTGAAGACCTCAAAAAACATGTCATGTATTACAAGGGACCATTCCTAGATGTAGTCGAGGGTGAAAAGGTAGTGAGTGTAGTAAAGAATGACAAAGGAGTGACAATAAAGACAGAAGGCGGAAAAGAATTTTCATCATTATCATTGCTCGTAGCGTCTGGCTCAGGACGCCGCAAGCTCGAGGCTATCAATGCTGATGTATACGAGAATAAAGGTATCACATATTGTGCATCATGCGATGGTCCACTATTCTCTGGTATGGATGTGATCGTGATTGGTGGAGGGAACGCTGGATTTGAATCTGCAGCTCAGCTCCTCGCATACTGCAAGAGCGTGACATTAATAAACCGTAGCGAGACTTTTCGTGCGGATGCTATCACAGTAGAAAAAGTCAAAGCTCATCCAAATATGAAGATCATCATCAATGCTGTGACTTTACGAGTAGACGGTGAACAATTTGTAAACTCTCTGACATATAAAGATACAAACACAGGAGAAGAACACAAGATAGAGGCAGGAGGCATATTCGTAGAGACAGGCCAGATACCAAATACAGGATTTCTAAAGGACGTAATACCATTAGATGAGATCGGCAAGATCATAGTAGACCCTACGAACCAAGCCACTCCTATACCCGGCATATGGGCCGCAGGAGACGCTACAAATGGTAAATATCATCAGAACAACATTGCATGCGGAGATGCAGTAAAAGCCCTCGAAGATATCTATATTTGGTTACATAAAAATAAATAGAAATTAAAAAATCCAGAGTACAATCTCTGGATTTTTTAACTATTATTTATTTAACTGGAATTCACATTCTCACATTCTCGAGAACGTGAGAATGTGGAAAATATCTATTTAACTTTGATTATTTTTTCGAGGCGCTCGAGTTCTTCGATAGTGTTTACGCCTAGAGCCTCCTCGGGAGATATGAATACTGATGCGATACTCTTTTGTGTAGCGGCGTATTCTACTAGATCTGTCAGATAGTACTCCCCTTGAGCATTTTCATTCTTGATCTTGGCCAGATGTTCAAATAGCCATTTCTTTTCAAAACAAAAATAACATGGATTCACTTCTCGGATTTCTTTTTGATCATCATCTGAATCTTTGAATTCCACACTACAGACAATCTTGCCATCTTCACCTCTTACAATACGACTAAATGCTTTATAAAACACAGCATACCAATCTTCAAAAGAAGGCACATTTACCGTAGCCATAGTCAATACACAGCCACTACCTTCATGAGTCTTGATCAAGTTCGCAATCATAGCACCTGTGACAGATGGGGCATCACCAAATAATACCAATACATGATCAGCATCGGCAGGAATAGAATCCTCTGCTATCTTTACAGCGTGGCCCGTGCCTAGCTGGGCCTCCTGTACAGCGTATAATGCCCTGTTACCTACATGATTCATCACATCTTCCCTCTTGTATCCTACAACGAGAATTGGACGACCTTGCACACCACTATGAGATACAGCATCTAGTAGATAATCTATCATTGGCTTGCCATTAAAAGACACCAAGCACTTTGGAATTTCTGTATTCATTCTCTTGCCCTTGCCCCCAGCAAGGATAATGATTTGTGTGTTCATGTGTGTTTTTTATTGTACCAAGTTAGAACCTATTTTCAAAATCTCGGCTGATTCTTTTTGAAATTCGGCGGGGTTTGGATTCCGCGCGCATAGATGCACTCCCTTTATACCAAAACTTTTTTATAAAAAACTCGCTTTACCATTTCCACAGTAATAAAGTAACAAATAGTGATACCTACTATCACAAACAAAATAACTAGCGGAAGTGGAGTAAATCCAAAGAAGTGACCGAGTGATGATAATGCAATACCAAGCGCAATTATTACAGCACCAAACATCGCACACACCACTATCTTATGAGCAGGTTCTGATTTGAAAAATGACTTGTTGCTTCTTATAAAGAAAATTACTAAGGTTTGAGTTATAAAAGATTCTACAAACCACCCCGTCTGAAAACCTGATCCGACTAAGTTAAATACTTTGAATAAAACAGCGAATGTTAGTAAGTCATAAAAAGCACTCGTAAGTCCAAAAGCAAACATAAATTTTTTAATATATTTTATATCCCAAGGTTTTGGCTTATTTAGATACTCTGACTCAACATTGTCATACGACAAAGAAAATTGAGAACTCTCATATAATAAATTATTTAGCAGAAGTTGAACCGCAGTCATTGGAAGAAATGGCAAAAAAATACTTGAGATTGTCATAGAAATCATATTGCCGAAATTCGATGATACTGCCATAGATATATATTTCATAGTATTGGCAAAAGTTTTACGACCCTCAATTACTCCGTTAATCAACTCGCTAAAACTTTTTTTCATAAGAATAATATCGGCGGCTTCTTTCGCAACATCTACTGCATTATTAACTGAAATTCCAACATCAGCCATACGAAGTGCGGGTGCGTCGTTTATTCCGTCACCCATATAACCAACCACATGACCATTTGCTTGAAGTGCCTTAATAATACGATTTTTTTGAGCGGGAGTTGCTCTTGCAAAAATAGAAATTTCATTTACTTTGATTTTAAGCTCTTCATCAGAGAGTAAATCAATTTCTGAATTTTCAATAATATGGAGAGTGTCCAATCCTACTTCTCTTGCCACATGTAAAGCAACGAGCGGGTGGTCTCCAGTAATTATTTTTATAGAAATACCTTTTATCTTTAGCTCGTCCAATACTTCTTTAACATCTTTTTTGGGTGGATCAAAAAATGCAATAAATCCCGCAAGTTTTAAATCATGCTCGTCGTTTCTGTCATAGGAATCTTTCTTTTCAGTCATAGTTTTTACACCAATAGCCAAAACCCTGTATCCCTCTTTTGAAAGTTTATTAAATAAATCATCGGCTTTTTGTTTTGAAATACTATCTATATTTGAAGATTGCAATATATATTCAGGAGCGCCTTTTGAAACTAATGTATGTTCTCCAACAAGTTCAAAAACAACACTGTCTCTGCGACGCTCAAAATCAAAAGGTATCTCGCTTACTTTTTTATAGAAAGAAAGGTCAAAATCTTTATACTTTTCTATAGCTTCATCAAGAGGTGTTTTAGTTCCTGTGTGTAAATAACTATTTGCAAAACCTAATCGTAAAACTTCTGAGGAATCATTCCCGTCTAAATCAAGATATTTTACAACTTCGATTTTATCTTCAGTAAGAGTTCCTGTTTTGTCTGTGCATAACACATTCATACTGCCGAAATTTTCAACCACAGAAAGCTTCTTTATAAGAACCCCTTTATGAGACATTTTTATTGAAGCTTTCGAAATATTCAATGCAATAATCATAGGCAAAAGTTCGGGAGTTATTCCGACAGCCAAAGCAAGAGCAAACAACAAAGATTCTATTACATTTCCTTTAGTAAGCGCGTTTACTAAAAAAACAACAACTGCCATGCAGACTACGGCTTTCATAATCAAAAAACTGAATGACTTTATTCCTCGTTCAAATTCACTCGAAACTTCTTTCGAAGAAAGTAAAAGAACAATGTTTGCAAATTTTGTTCTTTTCCCAGTCTCCGTTACTTTCGCTATTCCATATCCAGTAACTACGCCACTTCCAAGATATATTTTTTCGCCTATTGGTTTTCCAACAGGTAGTGATTCACCAGTAAGAGAAGATTCGTTTATAAAAATACTATTTCCCTCTACAATTTCGGCATCGGCAGATACTACATCACCAGCTTTTATTGCTATACAATCGCCAGGGACAAGATTTACTACAGGAATTCTTATAACTACTCCGTCTCGCCATACATTTGCTTCTGGTGCGACTTTTGCAAGCAACATTTCCACCGTTTTTTGCGACTTGTAAGAAATAGAGAAATCAATAATTGAGCTTGCAAAAATAATAGCAAGAATAAGTATCGTACTTATGTATGATCCTGAAATAAAAGAAATTACAGTAGCAAATAAAAGCAGAATAATAAGCGGACTTTTGAACTCATTTAAAAATGTTTTAAATGCTGATTGTTTCTCTCGAGCTTCAACTTCATTCTTGCCCCAAGTCTTTAGGAGTGAAATCGCCTCATTTGTAGTTAATCCTTGCATAGTATTAAAAGTAATTATATGTTTAAACCAGTTTATTTTAACATTTTTTCTTTCATTCCTCTATCTTTTTAACTCATAGCCCCCGCCAAAAAAGAAGCTCCGCGCGCATTCCTCCCCAGACCCCTCCTGCGCGCGGAATCCAAATCCGAAACCCCGCCGAATTTCAAAAAATATTTGCCGAAGTTTTGTGAAATCCTTTTCCCAGAAAATTGCTTTCGCAAAACTTCGTCCGCACCGTCTAGTTCTATTCTGGTGCGCGATACAGGACCGTGAGTACACTTTTCGAATCTTATAGATTCTGTATACCTGTTCCATTCATGATTACATTCACAAGGAAAAGGTCTTCGCCTCCTGTGCGCAAGCAAAGCAGTTTACTTGCTATCGCTTACTTTGTGCGCGATACAGGAGTCGAACCTGTGACATCGTCAACGTCAATGACGCGCTCTACCAACTGAGCTAACCGCGCAAACATTTTAAATTTCAAAACCTAAATAACTTATATTTCACAAACACTTGTTATCTACCAAAACAGCTAACCGCGCAAACATTTTAAATTTCAAAACCTAAATAACTTATATTTCACGCGCAAACATTTTAAATTTCAAAACCTAAATAACTTATATTTCACAAACACTTGTTATCTACCAAAACAGCATAATCGCGCAATATTTTAAATCCCCAAAAACCTATTTGACGATTATATCACAATGGATTATGATTTTCCAATAAAAAAATCTGACCACAATAGTAGTCAGATTTTTAAATTTTATTGATAAACACCGTGTTCACCAGCCTTTCTAGGTCTTTCTTTTTCCTTATCTTCTTTTTCTGTGGCTGCTGCAGGTAATGACGAACAGAAAAATGTGATGGAACCAGAAATGAAGACATTGAATATATTGAATCCATAAGCGTTGCTATGCAAGACAAGATACACAAAATAATAAAAAGTGCAGAATAATGATACAAAACAGAACACGATTGCAAAAAATCTGTAAATGTCAGTAGTTCCACCGCTTTCTTTTGATTTAAAATACAAAAAAGCTAGAGATAATAAGGAAGTAGCAAAGGATGAAATACCTTGCAAAATCAATGTCTGTAAATATTTTGAATCACTCAATATATAGTAATTCACAAACATAATCATAGCCATTGAAAGTAAGTAGATTGCTTGTAGTTTTCTATTCATAATTTTAGGGTTTTAAAAACTATATAAATTTTAAGCCATATTGTCAATAAAAATTACAAAACATCTACGCAAATTTGTCTTTTTTGTTAAAAATTGCTATACTCATTCTATGTTTTTTGGCCCTATCGTCTAATGCAATATAGACTATAGCTGACGCCGGCTTTCAAAAGCCATAAAAAATATAATTGAAATTTTATTGCAATGTTTCTATGGCCCTATCGTCTAACGGTTAGGACGCCGGCTTTTCAAGCCGTTAATCCGGGTTCGATTCCCGGTAGGGTCACAAAAAATAAAAGTCTGCCGAAAGCAGGCTTTTATTTTTTGTGACGGCCGGAGCGCGACCGGCGCGAGGCGGGGTCGCGAGATTTTTCAACAGAAAAATACTTGTGACCACAAGTGACCCTAAGCATGTGACCTGCGTCACATGCGTCCGGGAATCGAAAGACTTTTCGTTCTCTGGTTTACCAGAGCGAAAAGTACCTGGCGATGTAGTCGCCGATAAGGCTAATGTCGGTCCCGGTAACCCTAAATACTTTTCACAAACTCACGCTCCTCTCTCGTATTATGCAACATAATAACCTTTTTATTTTTCGAATGTTCCAGGACTTTATTGTATTCCTCGCTTGACGAATAATCCCATATAAATTTAATCAATAGCCAATTTAGATGATTCTTTCTTTTACCACACATATCAGGTCGAAATTTTCGGACATCCTACAATAGCTATTTTTTCATACATCAATTATATAAAATAAATAAAAAAAAACCTGCAAATGCAGGTTTTTTAGCTCTAAACCAAAATTTAATTATTATTTACAATAAGCCTTTCCTGAATTAAAAGCATCACTTGCAAGTTTGACTGCAACTGCCATCGCTTTTGCTGCTGCTGCTTTAGTTATATTATGATTTTTTGAGGCTTCAGCTTTTGTCATGCTATTACTCCTAGATAATTCAGCTTTTGAGATACCACGAGCAGATGATGCAGTTTTTTTTGCATTATTTAAGACAATCAATGCTGCGGCCTTGTCACCCTTGCGCTTTGTTTCTATTTCATTTTTTTTAGTCTTTAAATTACTAGTAGCCAAAGCTATAGCTTCATTTCTAGCTATTTCAATAGGAATATCATTTGCTAAAAGGATAGCTGCGTTGTACACATTCCCTGCAGTACTCAAAGCACTATCACTAGCAGTATCAATATTTTTGACCGCCAAAGAATATGCATTACCAGCACTAGTCAATGAAAGATCATAATCTCTCTTAATTTGATCTTGATTTGCCTGATATGTGACTTTTAAAGCATCTACACTTTTTGAATAATCAGAACTAAGACTATCTATTTGATTTCTATATGCCTGTTTAGCTGCTGACAATGCTAGTCTTTTAGTATTGTTTATAGTACTAAGACAAGCACTTTTACTTAAACTACCAAGAATAACACCAGGGTTTAATGTATTTATACCACTAGTAGCACCAGTTGTTGATGTATTCAGATTGAGACCACCTGTTGTTGTGCCAGTATTTATACCTAACGCAAAAACAGGACTATTTACAAACAAAAAACTAAACAAAGCAAATCCAGCTATAAATTTATTTTTTTTCATTTTTATGATTTAAATATTTTAATAATAAAAAAACTTACTTGAGAGCACTCACAGCAATCCAGTAATGGTATACAGAGCTAGATCCACTTCCTGCCACAAATGAATGATGGTCTAATACTGTATAAGTGATGCCAGAAATACTAGCTAGTCCCCTTAAATTGGCAATCTCAACTTTTGCATTATGATCTGCATTATCTTCCGCATGGGAAGAGCTATCAGCACTCATACCAGAAATTACGAAACGCACCTCAGTAGCAGTATCCATATTGTACGATGGATTTTCCTTCATATTTTTAAGGACCACATGAGCAGGAAGTTCAGTATTCAAATTACTGAGAAATATTAGAGGTAATGGTGAATGAGTAGTAGTGACTGTCTTCGGATAAGAAATCAAAACCCAAAAATAAGTTTTACTGTTTGCGCTATCTGACAACGTCTTGAGCTTAACAATAGCCAAAACAGGATCGTAGACTCTAGGGACAATAGCTCCCTTAATTTTATCCACCACAAGGGCTTTCGCTGAATTGGTCAAATCAATCCCAGTATCACCTGACACATAACCAGTTTCATTGAAATGAGTTGAAGAATCCTGATATTCTGAATTAATAAATGGATTATCATTTACAAAAACGGGGTTAGTTGTAGTGGAACCTGATTGATTTAATGTTTCTGACATTGGAGACACCGCACAATTCAATGACAAGCCAGGTTTTGGTGCGTAGGCAATATACCAATGATAATAAACATGATTTATCATATCAGTAGAATTTGCAATTATATTCATCTCTGTAGTGATGTGTGGTATCCCGGGCTGCAATGTGCTAACATCCACATGATAATATTCAGCATATTTCTGTTTTGCATCAGACTGCACACTACCCAATGCAGCATACATAGAATCATTGCTCTGGACATATGTGGCCACTCTCCAACAGCTTTTATCTATATTGTATTTACCTTTAAATGGAGAAGTAGCAAATGCACTATGTGTACCTCCATTACCACTTGGCTCATTACCTGAATTACCAGTAGGCCCATTAGGATCTGGTGTATTCACTTCGGCAGGAAAACCAATATCACTATATCCAGTATTTGAAATATTAATCTCACCATTGTCTGTTATTTTAATTTTATTCTCACCCAATGTACTCAAGACAATACGCATAATACCAAATACAGACATCATAATAAAAATACCAATAATCCCATAGAGCATATGGGATTTACTGGTAGTTCTAACTTCTTCATCGTCTGGAGAGAGAAAATATTGCACTACTCCATAGAGAAAATATACTACAGCAACAGAAAACATAAATAGAATTAGTGGATTTAAAACAACTCTATTTATACTCTGCATGAGTGTCGCTACGCTAGCCTCTGCTACTGGTATAAGATAAAAATTCATATATTAACAGCCTGTTTCAACACCATTAAAATCTTTGTATGGAACACAAGGAATCATATCACTATTAAATTGAGTTGGACCAACACCTGTACTATTTGCAATTACCCCAACAATACCCCAGAATGCTACAATAACAAACAAGCCGATCAAGCCTTGGATGATCTTTGCACGTGCACCTGTCTTTGCCTCCTCATCTGTAGACATTGTGTACTGAATGACACCCCAGATAAAGTAAACAGTAGCCAATGCGATCAATACTGGAATTACCTGATTTAATAATTTATTAACAGTAAAAATAAGACTACCTAAATCAGCAGCAAACGCAACAAATGGAGACACCACAGTAATGATAAACAAACTTAATAAAATATTTTTTTTCATAATTTTATACAACAATAAAACTCTAATAATAATAAACTAATTATAACATGTGTAATTAAAAAATAACAAGCACAAATACAGCTAGTTGCTATTCAGTTGTGGAACTATCAACTTGTTATTGATACCTACAGTTGAAGACAAAACATTGACCAAACCCCAAATAGACACCATAACAAAAAGACCAATCAAACCCCAGATCATATAAGATTTACCTTGACTCCTCTTCTCCTCATTTTCTGGATTTATAAAATAAACAATTACACCCCAGATAAAAGCTGCAGTAGCAAGAGCAAATAACATAGGGATAACAGAATTTGAAATAAAACAAGTTCCTAAATTAAATACATCGGCTATAGTTTTTAGTGTGTTTGAACAATTCATATAATAAATAATTAGCTAGTACTTTTAATATCACTCACAGTCCCCTGTATCGCCTGAGCAATAACCCAAGAACCCAACAGTAACGCTGCGCCGATCAATGTATACATCAAAGTCTTTTTGGCTTCACTCAATTTTTCTGAATTACCTTGAGCTACCACAAAAAGAAAACCACTATATATAATAGCAAGAGCGACAATAGGTATACCAATCATAAGCACTATATTTATAGCAGATTCAATAAAACTTGGAATTGTAGTAATACTATCTCCTAATGGATTATTTATTTTTACACTTAAAACAGAATCGGCCTGCACTGAATAAAATGGAATTATCAAAAAAACATAAAGAAGTATTTTGTAAATATAATCTTTGTAATAAAATCCGTAAAAAATAATTCTTTTCATTTTTATATAATAAGCTTAATATTAATTAAACACAACACTCCGTCTTTTAACCAAGATTGAGAAACAAACCTAAATCGCTAAAACCAAGACTGACCATAATCGTCTTTACAATAACCCATGCCAATAAAGCCAATAAATAACCTATAAATAAATTTTTAATTATACTCTTTGCTGTACCGACATTTTCACTACTACCACCAGAAAACATATAAAGTACTCCTGCATAACAAAAACCAATAGCAAAAAGTGGTGTTGCCACAATAAACAATAAAAAATTTATAATATTATTTATCGTGGCCATCAAGCTATCAAAATTACAATCATCAGTACAAGCAACAATAGCTTTTGTATCACTGGCAGCAAACACATAATTTGAATTAGCATTAAATAGATTAATCCTAGCAAAAAATGTTATGGGCAAGATTACAGACAAAAAAATAATAAGTGGTATTTTTTTCATAAATTATTGATTGATTAATATATTAAGCTGATTTTCAAATTTAGCTACTGAATCAGCAGAATTCAATTTATTTGAATTAAAATTTTGAATCAACTCTCTAAAAATTAAATCTGTAGATTTTGTATTTGGATCAAGCCATGAATGTAAAAATACTGATGATTTATAAAAAGTAAAAAGATAAGGATCACTTGGATTTTCATTCAATAGGCTCTTTTGTGCTGGTGGAATAGATAATGCAGTAGAAAGTTCTTTTACATTTACTTGATCAGCAAACAAAGATGCGACACCAATAGAAGTTGGTAAATTCTTGGATTTATTACTGATAGCTATAGCATAAATAGGACCAGTAGTGCGCCTTATATCAGTATCTCGTGTTTGTAATATTTCAGTCACATCAAAATTTATATTTGGATTTATTTCTCTTATTCTAAAGAGCTCGCTCGCATGACCTATATACAAAACAAGTTTGCCTTTTGTAAACATATCTCTAGAATTTGACAGAGAACTATTCCATGAATATGCTTGGCTTTTTTGATTAGAAAATTCATTAAAAAAAGTTAAAGACTGTTCTAGTGGTGAATTAGAGAAAGCATTCTTTTCGTTCACAACCACTCGAGGATGATCACTTTCTTTATTAAAATCAATTATTTTGTTACCACTACCGAGCAACAATAAAGACAAAATATCTTTTGCATTGTCAACATTATTAAAACTACCCATAGCTATCATACTCTGAGACAACACACCGTCATTGGTCTTTTTTGTTAATAAGTCATTTAGATTAAATAACTCATCCCAATAATGAGGTGGGTTTGCTACTCCTGAATTACTCAAAATATCTTTATTGTAATAGAGGACAAGTGGATCAGACACAATAGGGAAACCTAATATCCCTTCTTTATTTAAAAATACATCCGCACCATCAATAAAATTCTCTCTGTATATTTTTTCAGGATAACTCGCATAAGGAATTGGATATATGAATTTTTTATATTTCAAAACCATATCCGGTGTTATAAAAAATAAATCAGGATTATTGCCAGCAGCAAATGATTCTATTAAATCTGAATTATAAGTATCTTGGGATTTTTGTACATATTTTATTATCAAATTATTATTCGAAGCACTCATATTTTGAATATAACTAGATACAGAACTAGAAGGTAAAGTTCCCCAAACTAAAACCTTACCTTGGAGTGTGGTCTTGCTAGAAGAATTACCAATAGGCAAAATACCTGAGAATATCAGTACGGCAAAAACAAAAAAAGAAAGAAAAACTGCAATAAGAACTGTTTGAAAATTACTCATATATAAATATTATACCATAATGATGACTACCAGCAGAAATATTTTCCTGAATTTTGAATCCTCTATCTACAAAAAGATGCTCTGCTTTTATTTTTGGAACTATATACTTCGGTTGTGGACCCATACCAGCAAAACTATCCATCCAATCAATCACTAAAACACGTCCTTTGGGTTTCAAGACTCTCTTTACTTCATCAATCAATCCGATTTTGTCCTCAGATTGGAATAGCACATTTGAGACTACTACTGCATCCATAGATTTATCAGCCAATTTTGAACCGCCCTTTTTCTCAATATCACCAAGAATACACTCTACATTTTTAACAGCATAAAATCTTGTATCTTCAGCAAGTTTTCTAAATAGTGTATTTTGTATGTCGATAGCGTACACGTGACCAGTATGACCAACATGATTTGAAATAGATCGAGTATACCCACCAGAACCGGCACCAAAGTCTGCGACGCGCATACCTTCGCGAAGATTGAATTGTGCGATATTACTTTCTGGATTTGCAAACATGTTTTAATTATATCACATATAAAAAAGTCCGAAAGTAAATTCGGACTTTAAAGTTTAAATTAGGATTATCTAATCTTAATTTTATTTTCAGAAGAATATTTTTCCCATACATCTTGCCAATCTGAACGAAAAACAGACAAAATAACTTGATCATGATACTGACCACTCTTGTAGTGGTGATCTTTTAATCTTGCTTCCTCTTTGTATCCACATTTATTGGAAAACGCTAGGCTCCTTTCGTTATAAACAATAACTTCAGAATATAATTTACGAAGGTTTAATTCATTAAAAGCTAGTTCTAAAAGGAGCATTTTTGCTTCTGTCCCATAGCCCTTACCCCAATACCTTTCATCTCCGATGACAGATCCTGTAGTAGCGACACCACTGATGTAGTCTATGTTATGCATACCCATGGTGCCTATCAACTTTTTGGTCTTCCTGTCGACAATAGCGAGTATAACTCTGTCTTTTGTAGACTTGGAATTGCTCTCATACCAATTCTTTTCATCTATAAAAGTAATTGGGAAAACATTTGCCAAAAAATGAGTGACTTTTGGATTATTCATCCATTTTTGAAACAAAGGAATGTCTGATTCCTGTAACGGGCGCAATATAACCTTGCTGCCTTTGCGAAAGATAATTTCTTGATTTTTCATAATTTTGTTTAATTTTTAGTTTTCAACGAACAATTTTTAATAAAAGACTGCCTTACTGGGGCAGTCTTTTGATGAATCGAAATAGATTTTAGTTAATTATCGTTTATTTCCATGCATCAAAATACGGCCCCAGATATTAGTATCTGCCCCTGAAGTGACCATATTTGATTGGTGAAAATTAAACTTTTTCATATGTATATAATATCATTAAAAGCACAGAACGTCAAACCACCCAAAGGAGTCTCCTTTGGGGAAATAAAAATACCCTTAAACTTAAGGGTATTTTTAAATAAAACTATATTACAAACATGTAATGGATGCGATTGAATCCCCTGCGCGGAGCTTCATGATGGTCACTCCTTGAGTCTGGCGTCCAGATGAAGGAATAGATTTTAGATCCACACGGATCACTTGGCCCTTTTGTGAGACAGCGATGATCTCATTCTCATCACCTACTATCTTTGCCACGATTAGCTTTCCAGTCTTTGCAGTCACCTTTGCAGTCTTGATTCCTGATCCTCCACGCTTTTGAACTTTGTACTCTTTGATACCAGTTTTCTTGCCAAGGCCGTGCTCACCGAGAATCAATAGAGAGCTCTCTTTATCCCCCTTTGCTACACGATCAACTCCGATAACCATATCATTCTTGCCGAGCTTGATACCACGTACACCTGCTGCTGCACGTCCCATCTCGCGGACATCATCTTCTTCGAATCGGATAGATTGACCCGCTGCTGTCGCGAGCATTACACTGTCGCCTTTTGTGATTGGTAGTACAGATACGAGTTCATCTCCCTTGTCGAGTGTAATAGCGATCAGGCCTGAACGGCGCACATCTTTGAATCCTTCGGCTGACACCTTCTTGGCTACACCTTGTGCAGTTACGAGCATCAGGCTCTCTACTGTCTTCTTGGTCTCTTTGTCAATCGGTAGTATTGAAGTCACTTTTTCTCCATCATCTAGTGAGATAAAGTTCATGACAGATTTACCCTTGGTAGCACGCTTGCCCTCTGGTATGTCATACATCTTGATCTGGTAGGCCTTGCCACGATTTGTAAAGAATAGTAGATCACTGTGTGTATTTGCTGATACGAGCATGGTCACAAAGTCTTCGTCCTTTGTCTCGATATCGACAACACCTACACCACCACGCTTTTGTGCACGGTATTCAGATGGGTCTGTACGCTTTACATAGCCACCCTTTGTGAATACTAGTACTGATTCTTTTTCTGGAATAAGATCTTCTTCATTGATAGCTTTTACTCCACCTTTGATGATGCGAGTACGGCGCTCGTCTGCGTATTTTTCTTTGATAGCGATCAATTCTAGAGAGATGACCTTTAGCATTTTCTTTGGAGATGCTAGGAGTGCTTCGAGTTCTTTGATGAGTGCCTGCTTTTCTGCGAGCTCTAATTCTACGTTCTTTCTCTCTAATCCTGCTAGCTTTTGCAAACGCATTTCGAGAATGGCTGTAGCCTGTAGATCAGAGAATTTGAACTCCTTCATCAAGTTTACTTTTGCAGTTGCAGTATCTTTTGAAGCACGGATCACAGAGATGACTTTGTCGATATGATCGAGAGCCTTTTTCAAACCGAGGAGGATATGTTCGCGTTCTTTTGCTCGACGTAGGTCGTATTCTGTGCGACGCTTTACTACTACCTGTCTGTGAGTGATGAATTCAGAAAGGAGACTCTTCAGTGACAATGTCTGAGGCACACCATCCACTAGAGCCACAATATTGAAATTGAAAGATTGCTCGAGCTGTGTATGCTTGTAGATATAGTTCAATACTTTTTGTGGGTGAACACCAGATTTGAGATCAATAGCGATACGGATATCTTTTGCAGATTCATCACGTAGACCTTTGATACCTTCTAGCTTTTTCTCTTGCACTAGGGCTGCTATAGCTTCAATAAGAGCTGATTTATTCACACGATAAGGGATAGAGGTGATGATCACTTGAAACATTCCACTCTTTTGTTCTACAATTTCTGCCTCACCACGAGTCACTACACCGCCACGTCCAGTAGAATATGCATGTACTAGGTCAGATTGACCATATACTATGCCTCCGATTGGAAAATCTGGACCCTTGATGTGTTGCATCAGATCCTCTGTAGTTGCATCTTTATTTTCAATCATGTGAATTGTCGCATCTACAACTTCACCCAGATTGTGTGGAGGGATATTTGTAGCCATACCCACAGCGATACCTAGAGTACCGTTTAGTAGTAGTGATGGCACAGCAGTAGGAAGAACTACAGGCTCGCGGCGTGTCTGGTCATAATTTGGACGGAAATCTACAGTTTCCTTTTCTAAATCAAGAAGAAGAATTGATGATAATTTAGACATCTTTGCCTCCGTATAACGCATAGCAGCTGCATTGTCTCCATCAATAGAACCAAAGTTACCTTGTCCGAATATCAATGGATAGCGATAAGAGAAGTCCTGAGCCATACCCACCATAGAATCATAAACAGCCACATCTCCGTGTGGGTGGTACTTTCCGAGCACGTCTCCGACCACTGCAGCAGATTTACGAAAACGAGCTGTAGAGGTCAGACCCATCTCATTCATAGCGTAGAGAATTCTGCGGTGCACAGGCTTTAACCCATCACGCACATCTGGTAGTGCTCGGTCTGTGATGACCGACATGGCGTAGTCAATAAATGAATCTTTCATTTCTCGACTGATATTTACTCCTACTACATTTATATGTTCAGCTTTTATTATTTCTTTTGATTCTTCTTTAGGCATTTTATTGTTGAGGATTATTTACTACAGTAAGGGGTATCAATTTTTGATTTGCATGGGGGTCTACATTGCTATCTGTCTTATTCTTTAATGAATCAGCAGCACTAGCAGTCAAATCGCTATATGTATTCTTTATAGATTCACCAAATAATGTGAATGGCTTTATATCGTTATCTATATTTACACTGACCTGTGCATCGAATCTGTTTGTAAGTCCATATATCCAGATACCAAGGACTACAGACATAGTAACAACCAAAAAAATAACCATGTATTGCTTTCTGATATGCTCTGGCTTTTCGCGTAATTTATAGATATAGTCTTTCATCTTTATATTTTACAATTAATAATCAAGAACTACAATCTCGCCTTCACGACCTGCTAGTTCTTTTGCTTTGATTGTCAATTTTTCTATCGCTCTTGTATTCTCCTGACCACCCTCCTTGAGGAATGCTTTGAGAGTCTTCTCGTCATAGTCCATCGGGATTATAATTTTAGCCTCAAGATTCAGACCCACTTTGTATGCCTCAGCTACAGACAGAGATTCGCCACCGATTGGTACAAACAATATATCTGGTGCCTCGATTTGTGCACGTACAGCTGAGGTCAATGCGTCATTTGATACTGGACCCAATATTCCGAGAGTAATATTTTCGATTGAAATAGTGTAGATAGTATTGATGTATTTTTTGCCACCGAGAGATGCCTCTGTGCCTACACCTTTGATAAAGATACCCTTGATCTCATAGTCACCAGCACCAGAAACAGAAAAAGGCACATTGTCGCCATGAGTAACTGTATCAAAGCCATTGTAGTCAGGGTGATTTGTAGTAGAGAGCGCTATATCAGAACCAAAACGTGTAATCTTGCCATCCCATTTTGTATCTTTACTGATAGGGTTAAAAGCCACCGTTAAATCTCCTTGCTGGATTTTAAAAAATTGGCGACCATTGTATGTGATAATCATACGAGTATTATATCAAATATATAAAAAAAAAGAAGACCCAAATAGAAATAATTCTAATTGGGTCTTATGGGCCTTGTTTTTAAAAAAAGTATAAACTTCCTCCTTTTTGTTGGATGAAATTTAACATTAAAGAATGACTTTTTTGTGCAGTCATTTCATCATGTTTTACTTTTTTAAAGTAAGAAGAATGCAATCTTGCTGCAATTTCTTTTACTTTTTCTTTTGCAGTTTCGTTTAAAGCAATAATATCCTTATCAAGAATACCTACTAAAAATTCAACTGATGATCTTTTTTCTTCATCATTTAAAGATGAATCTTTTTGAATACAATTTTCATTTATAGAAAACTCAATAAGAAGTAAATTTTTTGCATTTCTTACTTTTTCTAAGCAATGATCATCTAATTTTTGCCAAAATTTTTGCTCTTCGGTTAAAATAACCGGTTTTTCATTTTTGATAAATTCTCTGGCAAAGATTGAAAATTCACCTTTGTGATTCAAAACTAATACATTCATTATAATATGGTTTTAAAATTTGTGTATATTATACACCTTTTGGACTAGATAGTCAAGCTTGCAAAAGTCCTTATTTTATGGTATCTTTTTGATATTACTAGCCCAGTGTGTGGATATCCCTTGGGAGTGCAACATTAATATAAATGCACTACAAGACCCATATATTGTGCCGCTGTTCCCTATCACCCTCGGGTGGATGTAGGAATGGGCGGTTTTTTAATTTTTAAATTATGAAAAAAGACGAAAAAGAAGTTTTAGACAGTGTTGTAGAACATGCCAAAGCTGAACTCTCAAGTGTCGGCAAGATGCTTGAAAAGACTGAACTCCCACCGATGGTGGATGCTCTAGTCGAGGGTCCAGTGATCATGATCATGAAGTCATCTGTATATATCGATCTTGCACCATACGGTACAGGTATCATCTATGGACGTGAATTCATCAACGCAAAAGACATCATCAAGAAGGTAAACATTGGTGACGTAGTAAAGGCAAAGGTTGTATCAGCTGGAAACGATGAAGGTTATATTGAACTCTCATTGAAGGAAGCAAAACAAGCTCTAATCTGGAGTGAAGCTGATAAGGCAATCAAGTCAAAGACATTACTCGAAATCACAGTAAAGGAGGCAAACAAGGGTGGACTTATCCTTGAATGGCAAGGTATCGCAGGATTCCTACCAGCATCTCAGCTTTCAAGTGAGCACTACCCAAGAGTAGAAGATTCCGATAAGGACAAGATCCTAAAAGAATTAAAGAAACTAGTTGGCAAGCGCATCAATGTGATCATGATCTCTGCACTTCCAAAAGAAGGCAAGCTCATCTTCTCTGAGAAAGACAACAATCCAGAAGAGCGCCAGGCAGTAGTAGGAAAATACACTGTAGGTGATGCTATCGATTGTACAGTAGCTGGTATCGTAGACTTTGGAGTATTCCTAAAAGTTGAAGAAGGTCTAGAAGGTCTAGTACACATCTCTGAACTTGATTGGGGTCTAGTAGAAGATCCAAGAGCGCTATTTAAGATCGGCGACAAAGTAAAAGCTAAGATCATCGAAATCAAAGAAGGTAAAATCTCTCTTTCAATCAAGGCTCTAAAAGAAAACCCATGGAAGGAATTCGAGACTACATTGAAAAAAGGTGATATCGTATCTGGAGTAGTGATCAAGTTCAACAAACACGGCGCATTGGTATCTATCAAGCAAGGTGTAGCAGGACTAGTACACAATTCAGGATTTGGATCTGAGGAAAAGCTAAAGAAGACACTAGAGATGGGTAAGACATACAATTTCCAAGTGACACTATTTGAACCAAAGGACCAGAGAATGACTCTAGTATTCCTAGACGACAAAAAAGCAACTGCATAATCTATATAAATAGACGCATTAAAAAATCCCTCGAACGAAAGTTCGAGGGATTTTTGATGTTAATTATCTTCTGGTATTTTTTTGACAGCATTTTTAGGGACCCAGTAAGTCCTCCCTTTTAGATCTTTATCAAGAAGAACAATTTCGATTGCTAGCTTGGCTCCAACTGGAATCTTAGGTTTAGGAATAGGATATGAATCTAAATAAAAAATAGTTGAGAGTTGGTTATGAGACCAGCTAAATTTAATTTTGTTTTTGTTCAAAAGCGTCTCAGCTCTTTTTTGTGACTTTTTAGATAATTCTCGAGCTTTTTTAATAATTGGCTCAGAAAATTCTTTCCAACTCTCTGCCCACTTATCATTTTTATTAAAAAGCTGAATTTTATCATTATCATCAAGGTAAAGATAATAATCTTCTATATTTTCAGACAAATTTAGAATTTGTTTATTAAATGTATTTCCTTCACTAGCAGTAAAAACCTTTGTTCCCTTAATCAATCCTCCCATCGGTACTTTTGAATCGCTAAAGACTGGCAATATAAAAATGTCAGGAATATCTTTTTTAACTAAATATTCAGAATAATTTTCAAGAATATCTTGAACAAGTTTCTTATTCAAAAAAGGTTTCAAACCATTTTTTTCTGTTGGCTTAAAAGGTAATCCGCATGAATCACAAAAAAATTCACTAGTGACCCATTTAGGTACGTGATGATTATTTCCACCATATCGCACCTTGCTACTATCAATATGTCCGCGATTAAGAATGAAAACTTCAAGGATAGACCCTTCTTTGCATGAGATACATTTGAACCCTGTGTTTATTGATAAATTTTTCATATTTTTAAAGATTTTTCTTTAGGATACAATATATAAGGTTTTTTGTAAATGATATTAAAAAATATAAAAAGGCTTTTATTATATGGTTGACATTTACACTTTTTTAATTTAAAGTATATCTTAAATTCACCTTTAATAATAAAAATTATGTTTAGAAAAATTGTTTTAGCCACTGCCGTAACAATGGGCGTAATCGGATTGTTGTTATATTTTGTAGCACCTACTGCCCTAGTTGATCTTATGTTAATAGCATCCTATCTCTCATTTCTCTATTTAGTGTTTAGTATTTATCAAATTAACTCATGGAATTCAACTCAAAGAACATTCGTTGCTGTGTTATTTGCTATACTTGCAGGATTTATACCTCTCATTGAGCTATGTGTGATAAGTTCTAATATGAATGTTAGACCACTTCGTGAGGCAGCAAATTTTGCACACGAAAATCATTATGGAATATTTACTCAACTTAAATACGAAGGTGAAATAGTCTTCTCGACTGTTCTTCCTGTAATTATAATGTGGGTTGGATATTTATTTAAAAAACCAGCAGATGAAGATAAAATATGGTGGTTAGACTTTCCTGATTAGGATGAAGATTTTTTTATCGCAAAATCGAAAAAGGCAGGATCTAATCCTGTCTTTTTATTTATATACCTAAAAATTATAATTTAAAAGAGTGAACAATTAACTTTACAAGAACAGTACTCATGTAATTCCACTAAGATCAAAAAATCCCTCGAACGAAAGTTCGAGGGATTTTTAATTTTAGAATACAATAAATTAAGAAGAAAAATTATGATTGTATATTTCTTTCGTAGAATAAATTCCTTTTGACCAAAGGCAACCCTGAATAAATCCCAACAACCTGTTAGCATCTTCAATTTGAAGTACCCCCGATTCAATACCAATTTCCATTTGATCCAGCATCCACTCACAATGACCGAGGTTTTGACTTCGATTAGGTTTTAGTTTATCTTCTGAAAACTTTTGGCATGAATCTTGAAATTCCAAATCTGGATAATTTTTAATAACTTTTTTATAAAGAATAATAATTTCTAAAATTCTTTCTAGTGAAATTAGAGGTTCAAAGTAAACAAATTCATTACTATCCTGATTTTTAAAAAAGAAATAAAAAATAGCGTACACAACTAAACAATTAGAGATAAACCATAAATTGGAAATAATACGATAGTCATAAAAAACCGAAAAGCAAGATATGGCCGTCCAAAGTATCATTAAAACACGCAAAGAACGAAAAAATTTTATTGTTTCCATATTTTTTTCTTTTGTCGTTTCAGGTTTATTATTTAAATTATCGATTAATTCTATTCTACTTAATACAAACCTACCCAATAGATAAAGAAGAAAAATACCAACACAGAAGACAATGGAAATAATGTAATCATAAGGATTTGACCTGTCGCGATTAAAATAATTCAATGAGACTAAGGCATATAACAATACCCATACTAATTTGATTTTAGTTGATTTTTTCATGATTTTAAGTTTTTTCTTTTAGATTACAATATATATGACTTTTTGTAAATGACATTAAAAAATCCCTCGAGGCGCAAGCCACGAGGGATTTTTGATATTTACAAACAATTCATTATTTGCTTTTCATTACATCAGGAATCTGATTTAGGAAATCTGGTGTCCACGAATCATCAAACCAATAATTCATACTCATAAATACATTTTTTGATATGTCCCAAATATCTAAACCATCAATCGTATTTTTATGATCAGCTTCTTCTAATATCACAGTGAGCTTATTAATAAAATAATTTACAGTATCCACAAAAGTTGGTATTACGGGATTATTCTTGTTTAATTGTTCAATGGGAATTAGTAGAGTCATATCTTCTCCACTTAATTTAATGTTAATATATTCTTCACAATCTTTTTTGCTGAATTCAGCAGTATTACAAATTGAAAGAATATTCACAATTGTTTTTAACATTGCCTGTCTAAATTCCACACCACTAGTACTCATGTTTTCATTTGGACGAGAAAAAAGATCCCGCTCCCACACACTCGTGTGTTGTTTTTCAAAAGGTATCTTCATTCTAATCTTATGGACTGATTTCAATAAATGAAGCAACCCATGTTTGAGTGCAAATATTTTTGCCTCAGTCTCAGTTAAATGCTTCATGGCAGGGTAATTCTCTGCATTGTAAATATACCTTGAGTTCACGTATTCAAAGGCATCGGAAAAGTTTTGTATTTGTAACATATTTATAGGATTTAAGGATTTTCATTTAGATTACAATATTTATGGTTTTTTGTAAATAGCATTAAAAAATCCCTCGAGGCGCAAGTCACGAGGGATTTTTTAATGCATAAGTGATTTTAATTGTATTTAGTCATCGCTTTATCGTAACCTTGGGAGATTATTGTAGTCAGCATATCGCCTACGAGTGGTGATACATCTTTCAAAAGTATAGACATCTCGTCTTTTGAAAAATTACCTAGAACATCTGGCTTGCGCAGAGTACCAGTGTCATCTAGGATGGATACGCCTACACGTACACGGACGAATTCACGAGAGTTTAGCTGCGTCATGATGGATTTGATACCATTGTGTCCGCCATCTCCCCTGTCATGCGATATTTTAATCTTGCCGAGTGGTAGATCTATATCATCTTGCACTACGACGATGTCTTCATTTGTAAAATTATATTCTTTGATTAGATATGGCAGTATCGATCCAGTGTTATTCATAAAAGTCCCCGGCTTTGCAAATATTACATCAGTATTTTCGAGTGTTGTATGAGCGAGATTTGAATTCGCATATTTATTAAAATTCCAATCTAGATTTTTATTTAAATTATCAAAAATAATCCACGCTACATTGTGACGTGTTTCTGTATACTTTTCACCCGGATTACCGAGTCCGATGATTAATTTCATATGAATATAATAACATAGATTTTAGATTTAATCACAATTAGCATAGACCACATATTTGCCTATTCCGTCAAGCATATTTATATGTTAAAATGTGTCTTATATGGAAAATAACACTGAAGAAACAAAGGTAATTTCAAAAACTAAGAGTAAATTGTGGATCAAAAAGCAACTACATGAATTTTGGGATTTAGTCAAATTCGCTGCCCTAGCATTATTGATTGTAATACCTATACGCACATTCATCGCACAGCCATTCATAGTATCTGGTGAATCAATGTTCCCAACTTTTCATGATGGTCAATATCTCATCGTAGATGAGCTCTCTTATCATATGGGTAATATCAAGCGTGGAGACGTTGTTATCTTTCGCTACCCCCATGACACAACAAGATTTTTTATAAAAAGAATTATTGGACTACCAAATGAGACAGTAAAGATTGAAGATGGGAAAGTCATGATCATAAATAAGGAAAACCCAGAAGGTTTTGTCTTGAATGAACCATACATCAATCAACCCTTCCATACTTATGACACAAAGACTACAGGAGACGGAGAATACTTTGTGATGGGAGACAATAGAAATGCAAGTTCTGATTCTCGATTCTGGGGTCTAGTTCCTAAAAAATTATTAGTAGGTAGAGCATACCTCAGATTATTACCGACAGATACTGTTTCCTATCTACCAGGATATTATCCAGAAATAAAATAAATGAGTACACCAAATAAAAAAACAAATAAAGAAGCACCTGCATCCGTAAAAGGTATGCGTGATTTTATAGATGAACAATATTATCTATATCAGGGATTTTTTGAAAAGGCTCAAGAGATAGCTGTGTACTATGGATTCAAGCCCATCAAGACTCCTATAGTTGAATTCAAAGATGTATATACATCTGGAGTAGGAGAAGGTACAGATATCGTGGACAAGGAAATGTATGACTTCAAGACAAAAGGTGGCGATGAATTAGCACTCCGCCCAGAAGGTACAGCAGGTGTTGTACGCGCCTATATCGAGCACGGAATGCAGTCACTACCTCAGCCTGTGATGTTGTACTACTACGGACCATTTTTCCGTCATGACAATCCTCAGCGTGGACGTTATCGTGAGCTTCACCAATTTGGCCTTGAGATACTAGGTACTGAAAAGAGTATTGCTGACGCATTGATAATAAAGACAACAATTGCAATTCTAGAAGAAGTAGGTGCAAAGAATCTAGTTGTAGATATCAATTCTATTGGGGACAAAGAGTCTCGCCCTGCATATATCAAGGAGCTTGTCAGTTACTACAAAAAGCACATCAATGAGCTAGGTGCTATAGACAAGGAGAGATTAAAGAATAATCCCCTACGCATCCTAGACTCAAAGGACCCAAAGACAATATTGATAAATGAAGGCGCACCAGATGCTGTATCTTTTTTGACTGGTGATGCAAAGAAGCACTTCAAGCAAGTATTGGAATATTTAGAGGAGATGGCTGTACCGTATCGTATAAATAAAAATCTAGTACGCGGACTATCATATTATACACACACTGTATTTGAAATAATCGAGATACCAGAAGATGAAGGCCTACCACCATTGACTATAGCTGGTGGAGGACGCTATGATTATCTCGCACGCATGCTAGGAAGCAAAAAGGATGTACCAGGTATGGGTGTAGGTATCGGAGTAGATAGAGTCATCGAATCCCCTTGGTACAACAGACCACTACCACGAGTATCAAAGAAGCCCAAGATGTATTTCATACAACTTGGATTTGAAGCAAAATTAAAATCATTGAATGTCATTGAGATACTCCGCAAATCAAAAGTCCCAATAGCACAGTCACTCTCAAAAGACAGTCTAGGATCCCAGCTTGCAGTAGCAGAAAAGATGGGTCTACATTATGCTATTATATTTGGACAAAAAGAAGCACTGGAGAATTCTGTCATCGTTCGCGACATGACTACAAGATCTCAAGAGACAGTAAAGATCACAAAACTTCTGGAGTATGTTAAGAATCTAAAATAAAATGTCAGCAGAAATTGTACAAAATGGACACCCCGTATTGCGTGAAATAGCAAAGGCTGTCCCAATAAAAGATATCAAGTCTGAAAAAATTCAAAAAATCCTGAAAGATATGTCTCTCGCATTAGCATCCCAAGACGACGGGGTGGCTATTGCTGCACCTCAGATAGCTGTAGCATTACGAATATTTACAATATCTGGGAATGTATTCGATGAAGAATTCGCCCGTGGCAAGAAAAGTATAAAAGAAAAGAAACACGGCGACGTAGTATGCATCAATCCTGTTTTCACAAAAATATCAAAGGACAGAAAATTAATGCCCGAAGGATGTCTCTCCGTACGACCACTATATGGCAATGTTCGCAGATCTACACGTGCCACTATAGAGGCCTACAATGAGCATGGAGTGAAGTTTGTACTAGATGGCAAGGGGTTACTCGCTCACATCTTCCAGCACGAGATAGACCACCTAGATGGAATATTATTCATTGACAAGGCTCGAAATATTCATGAATCAGATGGAGAGAATGAATTCAATTAATGCAAAACGAAAATAAAAAATTTATATTTTTTGGTACACCAGATGTAGCAAAAAAAACACTAGACATTTTAAAAGAAAATGGATATACACCATGTTGTATTGTCACATCACCAGACGCTCCATCTGGTCGTGGTATGATACAGACTGCCTCACCTGTATCAGTATGGGCTGAGAAGAATTTTATTGATTGTATCAAGCCAACAATTATCGATGATGAATTCATAAATACAACATCAGAATACAATGCTGATCTTTTTATTGTAGTAGCATACGGCAAAATTCTACCAGAAAAACTAATCAAACTACCCAAATTAGAAACTATCAATATACATTACTCTCTCCTACCTAAATACCGTGGCGCATCACCAGTAGAGCAAGCATTATTAAATGGTGACAAGGTAACAGGGGTATCAATACAGCAAATGGTATACAAGATGGACGCTGGAGATATTATTACCGAATTAGAAATACCTATAGATATTACAAACACAAAAAGTACACTTCGTGAAAAACTCATAAATAAAGGTGGGGAGCTCTTGGTCTCAACACTACCCGATATTTTCAACAAAAAAATAACATTAAAGAAGCAAGACGAAAAACTCGCCACAAGATGCAAGAAAATTAAAAAAGAAGACGGATTGATAAATATCGATGGTGACGATTGGGAAAATTACAATAAATATAGAGCTTACGAAAATTGGCCAAGTGTATTCTTTATGAAAGACAACAAAAGGATAAAAATAACAAAAGCAGTTTTTTCTGATGAAAAGTTCGTAATAATAAAAGTTATACCTGAGGGGAAAAAAGAAATAGACTACAATATCTTTAATAAATAAAAAATACTCCAGCATTTGCAAGAATGCTGGAGTATTTTTTATTTTCTTGTGAATGCTTCTTTTGGAGAGAGTCCTGCTGCACGATGAGCTGGCCACCAACCAGACACGAATCCAATAACAATAGAAAAACCCATAACAATGAGCACAAACCAAAATGGTACAGCAAATAAATCAAAAGATTTTCCACCAAAACGAGTAGCAACAAAACTCAGTAAAAAGTTAAAGAATTTACCCAGACCCCACCCGATTCCCACACCACCCAGACCTCCCAAGAATCCCATAAATGATGCCTCTACGAGGAATAGATTGCGCACATCTGCATCTGTAGCACCGATGGACTTTAGGATACCCACTTCATAAATACGTTCTAGGAATCCTACGAGCATGGTGTTGAACATTCCAATAGCTGACACTATCAATGCAGTAATACCAAAGACTCCTAGTACCATAGTGATAATATTTGTAATTTTTCGAGCTTGAGTTACCAAGTCTATGCGAGCAGCCACAATGAATCCATCATTAATCAACAAATCACGAAGTTTTTCTAGAACTTCGACACTCTTTGCTTTAACCAATGCTTTTCTGTAAAAAGGAGGGTCTACACTGAACAAATTAGAATATACAATCGCAGAAGGAGCAAGAGATTCATCAACAATAATACCAGAGAGTGGGGGCTGTTCATTAGCCTTCACCTCTTGATCTATGTTTGTTTTTTCATCTTGAAAAGAAACCTTCAAATTAAATGGTTTATTTAATACAGATGAATCAATCTTCAAACCCAGTGCTGTTAAGGTCTGACTAGTTACAACAACACCTTGCTTTTCTCCCAATATTTTACCAACAGAAGGTAATGTACCCGAAAGCCTAAAATATGAAGGCTCAACCATTTGAACATCAACAATAAGACTAGATGTACCCACAGTACTAACTTCACCAGAAAAATTAGCAATAGGACTTATTTCTGCAACATCTGGATATTTTCTAATTTTTTCAATACTTTCTTTTTTAATAACAAGATTACTCTCGGTTGGATAAGATATTTCCATTGTAACCAAAGAGTCTTCGGTAGTCATAAGTTTTCCAATTAATATATATTGAAGTCCATAACCCAAAGACACCAGCAAAACAACAGTAGCGATACCCACAGACATGCCCATTATTGTCAAAAAAGATCTTTGGGGTTTTGTCTTGAAAGATCTAAAAGACAATATTATTAATTCATGAAATTTTAACTGTTTATTTGGCATTATATTTTATTAAATCTTTTTTAGGTCACTAGATTCTTGTTTTACTTCTTGTTGAACATTATTATTAACCAAAATACCTTCCAATACAAGCTCTAATTTTTCAGCAAATATTTGAGATGCACGAAAAGACAATCCTGCACCTGATTTATTTTTTGTAAGACCCAATAGTTCCACGACTTTATCTTTTGAAATATAATTACGAATTCTATCTGCAACTATTTGATCAATAGATTTTAACTCATCTGAAGTTAATTCTCTGGTATACCCATCAACCATCCAATTTCTTAAATTCTGAATTTCAGCAGATATATCAGTCTCTGGATTTTTAGACATTAATCTTCTTAGTGCTCGCATATTTTTTCTTCTTTCAATTACATCTTCAACATGAGAACTGACCTTTTCTGCTTTTTTACCACGCAAACCTAGACCATTTTCTTTGAAAGGTTTAACCATCAATTTATTAAACTCATTTTTGTCTATAATATTAAAAAATCTATTCTTAACAAAATTTTCAAATCTATCTATCTCATCCAAAGAATAACCAGAAAGCTGAGAGTTGGCAATTTGATGCGAGGCAATATCATCACCTAATACATCATCAAAATCACCTATATTATTAATCTTAGTATCTTCTTTTTTAACTTGTGATGGAGGAACCACAATAGGTGTAGTACTAGGTTCACTTACAGATGAAAGTTGTTTGTTTAAATGACTTGTGATTGAATCATTCAAAGTTTTTGGTGATATATGCTCAATTTCAGTAATAGAACCATCTTTCATATGATAAATAGTTTTTACATCACGAAGACTCCATGCTTCGTGAGTAACCATGATTATAGTTCTACCATCTTTTTCATTAAGTTCTTTTAAAAACTCAAGGACCTTTTTTGCATTCACGGAGTCAAGGTTTCCTAATGGCTCATCAGCTATTATAATAGGCGGATCATTAGCAAGAGCACGAGCAATACCTACTCTTTGTTGTTGACCTCCAGATAATTCAAAAGGATATCTATGAGCATATTCAGAAAGATTCAAGCGATCCAAAAGTTTTGCAGCTTCAGAGTCAGCTTTTTCAGAAGAAATACCTACAAACAACATTGGCAATGCAACGTTTTTTAAAACAGTAAGAGATGGTACCAAGTTAAACTGCTGAAAAACAATACCAATACCAGTTTGCCTAAATATAGCAAGCTCCTGATTTGTTAAAGTAGATATATCTTTATTATTAATAGTAATTTGTCCTTCCTGGAAATGATCTATACCCGATATTGCATACAGCATCGTAGTTTTACCGCAACCAGAAGAACCAAAGAAGGCGACATAATCACCTCTTTCAATGTCTAAGGTAACACCCTTCAAAGCTTTTACCTCCATAGGTTTACCTTTTTCATACCATAGACCCACATTTCTTAAACTAATGATTGAATCAGGCATGTAATTTATCTGTAAATGAGATTATTTCTTTAGGCATTATCTCACCCTTTGTTAAATAAGCATCGACTCCAACTTTTACTGCTTCTTCTTTTAAAATTTCATCTTTTTGACCAGAATAAATAATTATATTTATGCAAGATAATTCATTATTTTTTTTGATTCCAGAAATAAAAGCAAGAGAAAGTGCCATCTGATAAGCTGGAGCGTTACAACCAGCCCCCTTTGAAGACATAAGTACATCTAAAAAAATAGTATCCGGTCTCGTCTCAATGTTTTTTACAAGCTCATTTGCTTTTTCAAAGGATGACACCATCTCAACATCATATATATTACTCTTTCCATGTATCCAAAAAATATCACGAAAATATATTCGCATCATCTCGTCATCATCTATGAGTAGAATTTTTATTTTCTTTTTTAGATTTTCCATTTTAAATCTTACTATTATACTTAATATAGTAATTATAGCAGATTAAAATTTATACAACAAAGTCTTTATTTAAAATTCCATTTCTTAGAATTAGATTTTCTGATTTATATATATAAGTATATGATTCGTCATTATTTTTTTTATCAATTACAATATAATACTCACCTTTTGGTAATAGACAATAATAATTGCCATACTTATCAGCAACACGATGAAATATTTCCTTAGTTCCTCCTTTTTGAAAAACACGAATAATAGCAAAAGATAATGGAAACATTGTATCTTTTTCTTTTATCGTACCGTGTGTTTTTGATTTTATATTTATTTTTCTAAATATCATTAAAATAATATAAAAAGAAATAACACCAACATTATAGTAGCTAAAACCATTAATCAATACTAGCAATACAGAAAAAACAAAACCAAGATAAAACAAAAAATTAGAAATCTTAGCAAAAATACTCGCATTAGGAGAATTAAATTTTAATAAATTTTTATCTTTTTTAGTAAATTCATTCCAATCAAATCTTTCTGGGTCCATTGGTATGTTTTTTGTAATAGTTTTACCATCTTCTAGATACATCAATTCTCCAAAATAAAGATTTTCATAAATAGTATCATTTGATTTTCCGTCCATCTTTTTTGAGGGAAAAATGTAATTATTTTTCTTTACAGAAAGAGCATACCAGCCGGGTGGAACAAGAAATCCAAAACGACCATCCATATCAGTTATCGCAGTCGATACTTCTTTTCCATTCTTATCAGATAGCACTACATATACAGGATCCAATGGTTGCTTTGTTACACTGTCATACACAGTTCCCCATGGTCTTAATTTTTTCTTTAAACCAATTGCTGATAAAAATAAACTCCACAACCTAAAGAAATTTAAAAAAAACTCAGAAAAAGATATCGCATTAAATATTAGAGAAGATACGATAGTAGTACTTCCTCCCACGACACCGGCAGTTGTCACAGTTTTGGCTCCTATATCAAGAGTATCTGAATTTGCAACATTTACAACTTCATCACGTATTTGAGTAGATTTTATTTTTATGACAGAAGAGATATTACTTTTATTTTCTTTTTGAGGAACAGATATATTAATATCATTTACAATTTTATTACCAGATATACTAACATTTTTTTTAATAGGAGTACTATCTTCAGGCATTATATAAGTAATACCACCAGTTATAACTGGGGTATTATTATTTTTTACAATATCACTAGAAGATTCATACTGACCAATATTACCAATTGGCATCTGTTTTGGAGAATTAGCATCTTTTTTGATAACAATATTATCCGTAGTATCCACAATTAAAGATACTACTGGTGGTTCAATATTTTTAATAATAAGAACAGGAGGTGTGCCGTCTTTTCTGAAAGATATAGGTCTCCAATCTGTTTTTACTTTATAATCCTCTTTTGTACAAGAATTGTCATTTATACAATTAAAAGATATTATTCCAAATTTTTGACTCAAAGCATATCCAGTAAATTCACCATCTGAATTTATTTTCACACCCCCACTATTAGGGCTGAAATTCAACCATCCACCAAACTCAGACGTAGCATATCCATACAGATTACCTTCTCCATCATTAAAAACCCCAGCACCAGAAGGTGCCAAATTAACCCATCCTATTTTTTCACCCCAAGCAAAACCAGTTAAATTCGAATCTGTAACATCAACATGGATACTACCTCTAAACAAACCGAAGTTTATCTTCAGAGTCGGATCAGTTGAACCCTTTGCGTACTTATAAACATTATCTATTGTACCTGAAAGATCGGCAGCATTTATAATATACGGACCAAAAATTACAACACAAAAGAAACTAAGGATTCCAACAAATACAATATACTTGTTTTTGTGGTATTTATTTTCCATAATTTCTATTTTACATTATTAATAAAATTAAATGTCTCGTTAAAGTTTTTAAATATAACGTCTACAATAGATTCATTTGGTCTTGGTGTGATAATAGTACGAACAGGTAAGACTGCTATGTTGTTTGCATCATCAGAAGATGCTATTTGGAATCTATACACCTGACCAGGTCTCAATGTTGTCAGCATTACCGTATGAGTCAAAGTTAATTCTGTATCCTCTTGTTTATTTGCTAAAGCCTTATCAGGAGAACCAGATCCTTCTTCATAATAAACCACTGAAGTAGATGGTTCATCTGTCTTCCAGGAAACTATCGTCTGAGTTTTATCTGTTCTACCTACAACAAGAGCACTATCAATTTTTATTCTAGAGATAACAGGTGGTGTCACATCAGTAGAAGTAGTTACATTCAAAGCCTCGACAGCTTCGACAATATTACCAATATCATTTACACCAGAAACATTTACAGAATAAGTAGTACCAGGAGCCAGATTTTCTACCTTAACAGAATGAGAAAGATTCATTGATCCATCTGTGGTACGATCAATATTACCATTTCTTAAATTCTTATATTCTACGATTGAAGAAGTTGGTTCACTTGTTACCCATACGACTGTAAATGAATCTTTCTTACGATCAGCGACAGATGCGACTATTTTTGCAGGTTTTGTTGTAAACACAACATCTTCAGATTTACCAATAACTTGTGGCAATGAAAAGGCTTTTGCCATTACATGATATTTAGTATTAGGTTTTAATCCAATTAATTGTAATTTATGGTTTATCTCTTTTGTGCTAGTATCTGATATTTCTCCATTATAACTACTAGTAGTAGCATCAACTATACTAGTATAATAACTATCACTTGAATAACTAACAACTGGGTAAGATTTAATATTTGTCTTAAATGTCACCGCAGCTGAATTCTCTGTTATATCAGATAAATCTGGCTTTTGAACAAATGGTGCAATCAAAGAAGGAACTATTGATTCTATTGTTGAATCTATTTCTGATTGGAATTGTTCTATGTTATCTACACTTGTACGCTCTGGTAAATTCTCACTGAAGAATTTTGTTTTAAAAACTTGATTTTTATCACTAAAAGTCCCAACATTACCATATTTATCTATAGCTTTCAATCTAAAATAATAATCTGTTCCCATTGTTAAGCCAGTCAATTTTATCTTATGGTTCTTCGCAAAAGCAAAGTCTGCAACATTTTTACCATAATCTTCATTTTTACCATAATCTATAGCACCAATAGTTTCCTTGTCACTATCAAAACTTATAATAGCAGTAAAGGAAGTAATTTCTGATATTTTTGAATTAGTAATAACCGGTAATTCTGTAACTTGATCTTTTATTTTATTTTCAATATTTTGTTTTTCTTGAAGAAGAGAATCATATACACTTTGAAGTACGCCTGATATTACATTTACAGATACAGTTTGATTAGAGTCCACTGTTTGTACTGTTTGCACTGAAGATACAGCTTCATTACCTGCTACATCTTTTGAATGAATAACATAATAATATGTTGTATTAGCAGTTAATCCAACTAATGATATAAAATGACTAGTTGCGGGAGTAGAATCAATCAATGATTCAGTTGTTAATGAACCAGATTGTGTTCCGTACCACACGACTCCGTCAGTCAATTCATCTGTCTTCCATACTATACCCACAGCAGTAGGTGTTGTAGCTGGTGTTGCAATACCAGATATTATAGGAAGAGTTACATCAACAACATTTATAATTCTATCTTTTGTTGATGTAGCGCCAGTCACGTTATCTGTGACTGTATAAGTAATTTTATTTCCAGAAGATCCATAATGCTGGTTATTTACACCAGTTAGACCAGTTACAATTATACTGCTGGTTAAATCTCTAATACTATCATCTGCATCTGTAATACTTGCAGTCACACCTGGTTCAGAAAAAACAGTCATTGTATTCATTAAATAAGGGTCTGAACCTCCAGTAAACACAATCACAGGAGCAGGAGCTGTCGCAGAAGTAAAAGTAACTGCAATAGTATGATTAGAAACAACATCATTAAAATTATAAGTATTTATACCATCAGCAGGCAATAGAGACTGATTGGCATTATCTATGATAATAGTTGCTACTTTAAATCCAGAATCTGGAGTTAATGTAAATGTTGGATTTGAATGAGTTGGAATTATGTATGTACCGTTTTGATCAGCGGTTCCAACATCTGAAATTATATTACCATGATTACCTGTAGTGACATCAATTCTATACTGTTCTGCATACACAATATGCACAACTCTAATCATTTCAACTGCAGGATTTAAGTGCGCATCGCTGACATTGTAACGAATATTATAATCACCGACAACCTGAGTATTTACAGCAGATACACCTACTACAACAATATTTGAAGTAAGATTTATATTACCAGGATTATCTAAAGCAGTAGCACCAGCATCTGTGTAAGTACTTACACTACCCACCACTATAGTCACATCATCTAATCCATTCACCTGAGTAATAGTAATCACTGGTGGAATATTATCAGCAGCAGCGATAAATGAAGCAGAAATTGTGTGTACACTTGTAACATTGCTAAACGTATACAGTGCAATAGTGGAATTATTTGAATCAAAAACTGTTGGGACAATTGGAGTACTATCAACTATTATTGAATACACCTTAAATCCTGCTTCAGGAATAATACTAAATTGCTGTGAGGCATTCAAATTTACGGTTAAAATATTATTTACTCCTTCTGGTAAAATACTACCATTAGAAACCTGGTTAATAGTTATATCATAGCTAGATGGAGCATTTACTATAACAGTTCTATTTTTACTTGTATGATTTCCACTTGAATCTATAGCAGAATAAACAATTATATAAGTACCTACAATAGAAGTATTAGATTGATTTAATATACTGTATTTACATGTGCCAGCTGATGAAGTTGTATCAGTAGCACCTAAAGTA
This sequence comes from Candidatus Nomurabacteria bacterium, assembly GCA_026396015.1. Lineage (GTDB taxonomy): Bacteria > Patescibacteriota > Minisyncoccia > Phycocordibacterales > UBA9973 > UBA8515. The sequence goes on from JAPLXP010000011.1 coordinate 113,921, forward strand.
CAAGTACCATCTACAGCATCAACTACCGTAAACCCTGGATCATTATATGTCTGACCTGTAGTTAGTGTAACTGTACCTCCAGTGAGAGTAATTACTGGTGCAGTTGTATCTGATGTTGTAATTATACTAAACGTCGCCGCAATAGTATGAGCAGTCAATACATTTGAAAATGTATATGAGGAAGCTGTAACGAGAGATACACCATCTACAGTCAAAGTAGCGATTTGAAATCCTGATGCTGGAGTGATTGTATACATTTGATTTGCACCT
>JAPLXP010000001.1 GCA_026396015.1 Candidatus Nomurabacteria bacterium
TCCGAGCTCGTCGATCTCCAGTAGTGCCAGGGCCTTCTTTACCGCATCCTTGTCCATCATAGTCTTGTGAACTTGGGCATAGTCACGGCATCTTTTTAAAAAGTAATTGGCAGTACGTGGTGTAAATCGTGCACGCTTTGCAATCTCGTCTAATGCACCATCGTCGAGGGTGACCCCGAGGATTTTTGCAGAGCGAGCGAGAATTTTTTTAATTTCTTCGTGATTGTAAAACTCTAATCGGAATACACCACCAGAGAATCTGGATCGGAGAGGGGACGACAGGAGTGCGATACGAGTAGTAGCAGCAATCAGTGTGAATGGTGGGAGTTCAAGTTGGATTGTGCGAGCAGATGGCCCCTTGCCTATGATGATATCGAGCACCCCAGACTCCATCGCTGGGTAGAGGACTTCTTCTACCATTTTGTTTAGTCTGTGTATCTCATCGATGAATACAATATCTCCTGGCGCGAGATTTGTCAGTATTGAAGCGAGGTCTCCAACCTTTTCAATGGCTGGACCAGATGTGATTTTGATCTGTCTGCGTGTCTCATGTGCTACTAGGTGGGCTAGTGTAGTTTTTCCTAGTCCAGGTGGTCCATAAAATAGTATATGTTCAGCTGGATGAGAGCGCTCCTCAGCTGCCTGGAGTAAAATTTTTAGGTTTGCTTTTATATTTTCCTGGCCAATGTATTCATCCCACACACTTGGGCGCAGTGTCTGGTCTAGAAAGCCTTCGTCTTTAGTTGTATTAGGGGTACTTGACATTATATTGGCATTATGCTATACTCTTCTTAGTTAGCCTTCACATATACATTATAGCATTTTCGCAAAGAGGACATAAATCTCTAAGCAATCAGCCCCGTGCTCTATATCCGCGCGTAGGACATTCTGGTTTAGTTTACTATTACTGGTGTTATCCTTCAAACGCATATTACTTTAAGACTCGTTTTTTAAAGGATTGTTTAGAGATTTATGTTTTTTTTATGGAACACCCTCTCCTTTATAAGGAGAGGGATGGGGAGAGGTGAATAAATTTTTCTCGCATTCCATCTTTTGCATTAGCGAGAGAAATACCGCTGTGTTAAAATAAAAATATGAATATTAAAGTTAGTTTTTTCTTTTCGACCATTGTTATATCTTTGGTCGGAGGAGGGTTCACTTGGTATGTGTACTTTACTGCACAGCATTTCTTGGATGATATGATATATATTCAGACCATTCATATTCCTAAGTCAAATAAAATATAAAATGCAATTTTATCTAGATAAAGAAATAAGTTTTTCTGCTGCAGTTTCTGCTATTATCATCATTTCTTCTTTTTTTGCCTTTTTTATTTACAAATCAGCCTACTCATTTTTAATAGAGACAAATGCTGCCTACTCTCCATTGGGCGTGAGTGAAAATAGATAAAACACCTCGACATTGTCGAGGTGTTTTAATTATTATTACTCTGCGTAAAAATCTACCACACTTTGTACTTCTTCAAATGATGTCTTACCTGTGAGTATTTTTACTAAACCATCTTCTTCCATGTTCAAGTTTCCTTGATGTGAAGCTACTTCTTTGATTTCACGTTCACTAGGATTCTTTGGAATTATTGCTTCTATTTCGGCACTGTTGTGTACTGCCTCGAATATTCCCATACGTCCCTTGTATCCAGTAAAGTTACATTTTTCACAACCCGTAGGGCCGTATGTCTTGAAAGGATTTGTCATATCTACTCCATAGTCGGCTAGATTTTTATTGTGAGCTTTTGCATTTTCTATTGTTTTTTGAATTATTGATTTTTCAGAATCAGAAACCTCGATTTCTTTTTTGCATTCTACACAGAGTTTTCTTACTAGGCGCTGAGCGATAGATAGAGATAGTGCAGATACGAGAATTTTTGGATTTACATCTAGGTCTATAAGACGGGGGATTACTCCTGCAGCATTGTTCGTATGGAGTGTAGAGAACACAAGGTGACCTGTGAGGGCAGATTCGACGGCGATTTTAGCAGTCTCGCTGTCACGTATTTCTCCGACCATGATCACATCTGGGTCTTGGCGGAGTGCTGATCGTAGTCCATCTAGGAATGTGTAGCCCTTGTCTTCTTCTACTTGGGTCTGAGTGATTCCTGGAAGGTGATATTCTACTGGGTCTTCGATTGTGATAATTTTGATTTCTGTAGAATATATTTTTTGAAGGAATGAATATAACGTAGTTGTCTTACCGGATCCTGTAGGACCAGTCAGTAGTATTAGCCCATTTGGCTTTTTGATCTCTCGCATGAATACTTCGTAGAGTTTTGGTTCGATACCCATGTCTTCGAGTTTTACGCGGATAGATTTTGGGTTCAATAGACGCATGACGATAGACTCACCGTATGCACCAGGTATTAAGGACACGCGGAGTGATATCTCGTCGCCATTCATAACAATACTAAATCTGCCATCTTGGGCTGTGGAGTGTGAAGTAATCTTTAATCCTGATAAAAGTTTGATTCTTGAGTTTATGAATTTATGAATCTCTGGGGGTATTTCAGTTATTTCTTGTAGGATACCGTCCAGGCGATATCGGAGGCGGACTATATGTTCCTCGGGTTCAAGGTGGATGTCAGATGCATTTACTGCTATAGACCCAGCGAGTATTACCTCGAGCATATGTGATGTTGTGTGGGCTTTACCTTTTTCTGTTTTTTCTATTTCTTTTTTAATGTCTACTATATTTTGGATATTTGCTGCGATGTTTTTTAATACATCACCCGAGATATCGATACTACCAGCTTTAGATTCAGATGCGTATGATATTTCGCTGTATCTACCCCAAGCTTTTTCCAGTGATGCTAGTGATGCCATATATAGATGGGGAACATATCCGTGTGCAGTAAAATAATCCGTGACAGTTTGTATCTTGTCTGCTTGCGGAGATCTTACTGCTACATGTACATCATGACCAAGAATTTTAAATGGTGCGATTTCTTGGCTTCGAGCCTCATCTTCAGGTATTGTACGAAGTGCATCATTTTCTATTGGTATATTTATTAGGTTTACGTGAGGTATTCCATATTTTGATTCCGCCAAGACTTCTACAAGCTGTTCTTCTTCTTGTCTGTGTATGTCTTCTAGGTCTTTATTCTCTTTTTCATCATTAAATTGGATGGTCATATAGCGTTATTATACTTGATTTTTATAGGTAAATACAGGGGTATTACCCCTTGACTTTTATATCCGAGTGTGATACAATATACACAAAGGTTAGGGATTGATTAGTTTTGCTTGTTTCCCACAAAAAGGGTAATAAACACAACTAATTAATCTAAAATTAAAACTAACCAATATGAAAAAGTACATCGTAATCATGTTGATCACCCTAGTGGGTCTATCAACTACATCAAAAGCACAAACAGACAACGGAGGAGCATACTTTGTTTTTAAAAATCCTAGTTATTTAATTACTTTGCAAGATGTATCAGATATTGCACAAAATATCGAAACTCTTAAAACTGGTAATAAATATCTTACTTCAAGCGGACAGGAATTTATTCCTTTTTATCCGCAAACATGGAAATCCCACATGCAGAGGATTTTAACAAAAGCAAAAGGTTCATCAGTTACAGACATAGCCTATGAATTAAGTCAGGGTGAAATCGTCCCTTGGGATGACAACATTTCTGTTAGCACAACAAACTATGGAGTAGCGATGAATGGTAATATCATTACCTACCTTAACTATAAGGGCGGAAATGGGGTAAGATGTTTAATGTACAATGGTTATCCTGTTTTAAAAACAGCAAAATCATGTTTGAATCCTGAAGATCCAAATATTCAAGTTCAACTTACTAAAAAGCAAGTTGTGAATGTTCCGGTAACTAAAATTATTCAATACATTGAACCCTCAGTTTCTTATCAGCCTAGTTATGCTAATTATTCAAATCAAGCACCATCATCTTATACCACTCAACCAAAGCATATGGATTTTGTATATGAAAATACAGAATCAGTTAAATCTGGCTGGAATATAGGTATGAGTGGTGGCGGAATGCAGCAATGTATTGGTAATGCCTTGAATGGAAATTATGCAGGAGCTATTGCTTCAGGTTTTGGCTCATTAAATTTTGGTAAAACACCGTCTTCTGAAAGACGTACCTATTATTCAGGTTCTTCTAGTGGAATTGACTCTCAATTCCCAAATGTTGCAACTGGAAATAATAATTATCAAAATAATTACCAAAACAATTATCAATATCAAGCTAATAATGGCGTAATGCCTACCCGTTCTTATTACCCTAATAGGCGATATCCATGGGCGATGCACTATTAGTGTTTAGTGCTTTTGATTAAATTTTAGCAGGGAGATTTATCTCCCTTGCTTTTTTAAGTCTTCAAATTATTTAATAGCGTTGAAGGTTTAAAATTGCAAATTATATGAAAAAAATATTTATAACAATTTTGGTTCTAATAGCCCTCTTTTCAATAGCGGGTGTTTCTCGTGCGTCGGCTTGTGACATGTGTCACGTATTTCCAAGACCGACTTATTATTATCCATCAACACCAGTCCCAACACCAAATCCTACACCGACTACACAGCCGTGTGCGATTACAAACTTTACAGCCAATGGATCTTCAGGATCTGTGTATCTAGGATCTGGCAGTTCAGCAAATCTTGCGTGGACTACAAATGGATACTGTACAAGTGGTAGTATTACAAATCTTGGTGCTGTAAATAGTATCTATTCTGGTAATCAATCAGTATATCCATATGTGACTACTACATACACTCTGTATGCATATGGTCAAAATGGTTCAGATACAAGAACAGTACAAGTAATACTACAGACTCAGAATCAAAACATTTACCCATCTGTCACAACATATAACCCATCCTACATCGGTACTACTACAGCTACACTTTCTGGCTATGCTACTATCTCTGGTGGTTATGCGAATGCATGGTTGGAATTCCCATGTTATGGAAATCAGCAAGGCAATCAATATAGTATCTCAAGTACAAGTCTGTCTTCACCTGTATATAATCTGCAGTCAAACACAGTCTACTCATATTGTGCAGCAGCTCAGGCTACAAATGGGGGACAGATAGTGCGTGGTAATGTAGTATCTTTTTCAACGCTAAATACTACAATACAAAACAATAGCTCTACATATATAAAGACAAATGAAGTATCAGGTCTAACAAAGACTGAAGCTACTCTAAACGGTACAATCAACAATCCATACAACTATTCTCAAAACGGTTACTTTGAATATGGTACTACTGTAAATCTTGGATCACGTACTTCTTCAAAATCAGTAGGTAGTTCAAGTACAATAAACTTTAACGATGCAATCTACGGTCTATCAGAAGATACTATCTACTACTACCGTGCTGTATCAGAAGGTTCAAATGGAACACTCCGTGGTGCTATAGAAATATTTGCTACACCTGGTGCTACAAGAACTCGTACTATTGTAAAAAATACTACAACTATTCAAAACAATATAAAGAGATACAAGACAATATATGTCCCTGTCCAAGTAGAGGATACTGCACCGATTGTGACACCACCAGTAGATCAGATAAATACAAACAATCTACCAGCATCTGCATTTTGGAGTGGAGCATGGCTACAGTATGGACCGATATTCTGGCTATTGTTAATCATCATAATATTGCTTATAGTTATACTAGCTCGTACATATACAAAGAAGACGACAACTACAACTGTAACAACTCATGACAATCACATTCACTAAAAACGAATTGGGAGACATCGCAAAAAAGATACTTGAAAAAGTATCTTTTTTGGCTTTATCTCGTGGTACTCTCGTCACGCTATCTGGAGATCTAGGTGCAGGCAAGACGACTCTGGCACAACACATAGCAGGGGAGCTAGGTATTACAGAAAAAGTCATTTCTCCTACTTTTGTGATAATGAAAAGCTACAAAATAAATAATTCAAAATATTCTTGGAA
>JAPLXP010000014.1 GCA_026396015.1 Candidatus Nomurabacteria bacterium
AAATAGAACCTCTTACCCATAGAGTATTTCCTGATAGACTATAATAAATACTATCTGGTGTAGGTGGATTTGGAGTGACGGTAGGTACAGTAATATTGGCTGATTGTAATGTCGTGCCTGTTATAACACTGTTTGTAATTCGATAAGAATAAGCACCACTGTCAAACATTTCATGAAATGTTTTTGTATATATTCGTGATGTTGCCCCAGATATCAAAGTACCATTTTTATACCATTGGTATGAATCATTGGTATTTACTGCGACAGATGGAGTGATAACCATAGTATCTCCCTCTGCAAAGCTTAGATTTCGAGCAGTATCAACAGTATTTTGTGGTGTATAAGTAAACCCTGTTCTATTAAATGTACTTAAATTTGGTTCCAAGTCTCCAAAAGTAAAGTCGTTATTATTAAGACTAACAACAACACCAGATGTTGTAATCGCGGACAAGTCAGGCACAACCCCAGACAAATGATTTCCAGCAAGATAAGCACCTACTAATTTTGTAAGATTGTTAACACTAGAAGGTATAGCCCCTGTTAAATTATTACTCGACAAATTAAAAATAACCAGATTACTTAAATTGCCAACTGACGCCGGAATACTACCAGTAAGACCTGGATTATTTAGTATATTCAATTGATTAAAGTGTGACGCTGACAAATTACCAATTTCTGCTGGCAATGTACCAACAAGATTATTATTAAAACCTAAAGTTCTAATATGCCCTGAACTAACAGTAACTCCAGACCAAGTACTCACAGCTGTGTTTGTATTCCAATTTGTCTTAGTTGTCCAATTAGCACCACCAGTACTATTGTAAATGGCTATTAGTGCCTCACATTCAGTCTGTGGAATCCCTGTAGTCCCTGTCGGATATTAAATACACCGAACATCACAAATAAAATAACCAAATGTTTGAATTTCATAAGATGAATTATATCAGATATTTTTTTAAACAAAAGCATGTTTTATAAGGTTTTTTATTGTCTTTCTAAGAATTCTACGCATCCAGCTTTCTCTTTAGCATCATAATCTCATCTCTTAGAATTGCAGCAGTTTCAAAATCTAGTTCTTTAACTGCACCATTCATCTCCTTCTCCTTCATCTTGATAATCTTGTCATAGACGATAACGTTGCGCTCTTCATCGGAAAGGAGCAGATTATTAATCGAATCCTTTTCTGTCTTTCCTTTTTTATTTTTATCTTTTGCAAAAGCTTTTTTGAATAGCTCGATATCTAGATCGAGCTCGGCATTCACAGCCTTCTCATGTTTGTTCTCCAACTGCTGCGTAATATCTTGAATCTTTTTCAAAATTGTCTTTGGGGTAATTTTATTTTTCTTGTTGTATGCAATCTGAATATTTCTTCGGCGAGTCGTCTCCCCTATGGCACGCTCCATACTGCCGGTCATCTTGTCGGCATACAATATCACCCTGCCCTCACTATTGCGAGCGGCACGTCCAATAGTCTGGATCAGTGATGTCTCAGAACGTAGGAAGCCCTCCTTGTCTGCGTCGAGGATTCCGATGAGCGCTACCTCTGGCAAGTCTAATCCCTCACGGAGCAGGTTCACTCCGACGATCACATCAAATTCACCTTTACGGAATTGAGTCAGGATTTGAATACGCTCGATAGTCTTGATCTCACTGTGCATATACTCTGCCTTGATTCCTCTGTCTTTTAGGTAAATAGAAAGGTCCTCGGCCATACGCTTTGTCAGTGTAGTAGCTATTACACGGAAACCACGTTTGATTGTAGCTTCTGTCTCGGCAATAAAATCCTGAACTTGACCGGGGAAATCCCCACCCGCACTCACTGGCTTTATGATTATCTCTGGATCTATCAATCCTGTAGGGCGAATAATCTGCTCGACGATTTTATCGCTCACAGATTTTTCACGATCAGAAGGTGTCGCAGATACATATACCATCTGACCTACACGCTCTTCGAATTCTTCAGCTTTTAGAGGTCTATTATCCTTTGCACTCGGTAGTCGAAAACCGAACTCCACCAGAGTTTCCTTTCTGGATTTATCTGCTGCATACATACCCTGCAGTTGTGGCAGTGTGACGTGTGACTCATCGATAATAGTGAGAAAATCTTTTTTGAAATATGAGAGCAATGTCTCTGGAGCCTCGCCTTCCTTCTTGCCAGATAAATGGCGAGAATAGTTTTCAATACCATTACAATATCCGACTTCCTTTATCATCGCTAGATCATAATTTGTACGGCGCTTTATTCTCTCCAATTCCAATGGCTTGCCTTCTTTTTCAAATTTCTTCAATTGTCCATCCAACTCTTTTTTAATACTCTTTACTGCGCGATCAACCTGAGCCTTCTCTGTGATAAAGTGCTTTGTTGGGAAAAGGAAAATACTCTCTTCTTCAGAAAGAATATGTGAAGATACTGGATCTACTTTTGCGATGCGAGATATCTTACTACCAGCGAATTCTATCTGATATACAAAAGTCTCTGATACTGGCATGACCTCGATCTTGGGACCAATAGAACGGAATTGCCCAGAATTGATATCGGCATTCGTGCGCTCAAAGTGCACCTCGATCAACTTCTTCATTATTGTCATTCGGTCTACTTTTTCACCTACAGAGATTTTCAAATTTACACGCTCGTATTCCTCGGGACTTCCGAGACCATATATACAAGACACAGATGCGACGATGATAGTATCGCGACGTGTGAGTATTGCCTGAGTAGAAGCATGACGAAGACGATCAATCTCTTTGTTGATCTGTGCATCCTTTTCTATGTATGTATCCGATGCTGGCATATATGCCTCGGGCTGATAGTAGTCATAGTAAGATACGAAATAGTGAACTGCAGCATCAGGGAAAAATTCACGGAACTCTTGGGCTAGCTGTGCAGCGAGAGTCTTGTTGTGGGCGATAATGAGAGTCGGCTTGTTCACCTGCTCTATCACATTGGCAATAGTAAAAGTCTTACCGGTTCCTGTAGCTCCCAATAGAGTCTGCTTTCGGAGGCCTTTTTCAATACCTTCTACTAAACCAGAAATAGCCAGCGGCTGGTCCCCAGCTGGCTTGTAATCGCTCTTTAATTTAAATACTTTATTTTCCATATTGTATAAAAGATATATACACTGTATAGTAAAATAAAATCGCTAGCAAGCGGATGCACATAAATCATACAATATCCTTTTGGATATTGTTGGGAACCTTGCCACAGCATAGTCCTAGCCATTTTAAAAGCCTGATAATCTCAGGCTTTTTTTATTTCAAATACTCTTTTAGGAAATCTTCTTTAAACGTAAAAAATGTATCATTCAAGATGGCATTGCGCATATCCATCACCAGCTTGTTTATAAAATAGACATTATGAATAGAGCCTAGCGTGCCTGCGAGCATCTCCTTGGATCGGTACAGGTGCGACACATACGCACGAGTATAATTGGCGCAGGTATAGCAAGCACAACCCTCCTCGACAGGAGTGAAATCTTTTACAAACTTCGCATTCATCATATTTATCTTTCCATTCTTTGTATACAGTGTGCCATTGCGAGCTATACGAGTAGGAGCTACACAATCAAAAAGATCTACTCCATTCTCCACACCCATAAATAAATCTTCAGGCTCACCGATACCTAATAGATGACGAGGCTTTTCTTCAGGTAGAACTTCATTTACCCACTTCACAGCTGTACTCATATCCTCCTTGGCAAATGAGCCACCAATACCGAAACCATTAAAATCCATAGCACCGATGATGTCGGCACTCTGTTTGCGTAGCTTTTCACTGCGGCCACCCTGGACTATACCAAATAGAGCCTGGGGAAGTTTATTCCCCTCTTGAGGGGTGGATTTTGTACTCAAAATACGGGGTGGATAGGACTCATCCACCTCCCCCTGCGGGTACTCCTCAAGAGGAGAATTTAAATTCTTCTCGTCCTCCTTTTTCTTGTGTTCATCTAAACTTCTTTTTGCCCAAGCGTGTGTACGAGAAAGTGCCTCCTCCTGATAGCGATCAGTCTCGGCTGGACTAGTACATTCATCAAAAGCAAAAATAATATCAGCACCTAAATTTTGCTGAATCTGAATAGATTTTTCTGGGGTAATATAATGAAAACTACCATCAATATGAGATCGAAAAGACACACCGTCATTACCGATAGTAGCGAGGCGTGGCACGCCATCATCCGCAGATGATCTCTCGGGTATTTGAACACTAGGATCTGCAGGCTTTACTACTTTTGAAATTTCTTTTCCGTATGCAGCACCCAAGGAAAAAACTTGGAATCCTCCAGAGTCTGTCATAGTAGGTCCATGCCAATTCATAAAGCGACCCAACCCACCGGCCTCTGCAATCAGATCATCTCCTGGCTGGAGATACAGATGGTAAGTATTGGCGAGGACTACCTGAGCACCTAGATCCACTAGCATCTCGGGTGTCATAGCTTTGACTGTGGCCTTTGTACCTACAGGAACAAAAGATGGAGTCAATATATCCCCATGTGGTGTAGACAATACCCCTGCACGCCCTAAAAAATCAGGAATCTTTTTTTCTATTTTAAAATTAAATTTTTTCATTATTTATCTTTGTATTTGCACCCATTTCAACTGCTGAATATTTGCAGGTGAACGTAGTAAAACTTTTTTAACTGGATCAGTCGGATTGGAAATGACTTCATCCATAATAGCTACAACCTCTGAAGTAAGTCCTGGAAATACTACCATAGTACCCTTGCTACTATCTAGGTCGATAGGTACAGTCATCTCGAAATTGCCGCCACCGCGACCGACGAGTTCTACAGTAGCGTTTGATCCTATAATCATAGCCTCGGTAGTCTCTCCTGGATTTGAATACAATGAGACTAGAGATGTATGATCATAAACATTTGAAATATATCCGAGTGGTATCTGCTCATCAGCAAAGACCTTGTCCCCTTCCTTTAAACCTACATCACTACCCACATCTATGATCAGAGTATCGTATGGTGATTGATTTGGCTTTACCAAAATATTCGCAAGAGTAAATGAATTCTTTACAGTCACTCGTCCTAGTAAACTTTTTAATTCTTCATTATCTTTTTTGAGAATCTGATAATCTGTCATCGCTAGATTTTGTTCTGTCAGTCTGCGGTTCAATTCTTCATTTTCCGCAAAGACAGATTTCTTTGTACGGATTAAATATGCAGAAGAAGATATCTCATTAGATGTGGCATTACGAATCTTCCACAATGGCCTACCTAAAAAATTAAAAAATCCACCAGAAAAAGATACAAGCCCTGTAATAAAAATTAAAAATATTATAGAAGAAATAATAGCAATTTTAATAAATCGCTTTTTCTTCTCTATTCCCTTTTTATCTCGGAACTGATATTTCATCTGTCTTTATGAGTACGTCTTGATAATAATCAAATTCATCAAGTATCACACCAGTACCACGAGCCACAGCTGTGAGTGGATCCTCAGCAATAAATATTGGAATTTTCAGTGCGTTAAAGAGTAGTGTGTCTAGTCCTCTGATGAGTGCACCACCACCTGCTAGTACTACACCTCGGTGCATACTGTCAGACAGCAACTCTGGAGGAGTAGTCTCGAGTACTTCTTTCACTCCATCTACTAGAGATAATACAGAAGGCATGATCGCCTCACGGATATCTGAATCAGTCACGATCACCTGACGAGGTAGGCCTGTGACGATATCACGTCCACGGACCTCAGCCTCTAGTGGATCACCCTCTACTACTGTACCGATAGCAATCTTTACACCTTCGGCTGTTTTCTCTCCTATTAAAAGCTTGAATTCATCACGCATATAATTGATGATATCGGTATTGAGTTTATCTCCAGCAATTTTTAAATTCTTGGAACGGACAACACCCGCCAGTGATATAACCGCTACGTCAGTGGTACCGCCACCGATGTCTACGATTACGGATGCTACAGGATCCATAACAGGAAGACGAATGCCAATAGCAGCAGCCATCGGCTCCTCTACTATATGCACTTCTCGAGCACCAGCAGAGAGTGCTGCGTCCTCGACTGCACGAATCTCGACATTGGTAATACCAGTCGGCACACCTACGACGACACGTGGACGGATAAATTTCTTTGAGATTTTTTCTGCCTTACTGATCAGATATGCGAGCATCTCCTCAGTCACTTCAAAATCTGAAATCACACCATCCACCACTGGGCGGACTGCACGCACATGACCTGGAGTACGACCAAGCATCTGCTTTGCCTCGGCACCTACGGCTACGATCTGACCTGTCTTTTGATTTACTACGACGACAGAAGGCTCGTTTATCACGATGCCATACCCCTTTAAATACACTAGGGTATTTGCCGTACCGAGATCAATCCCGATATCATTTGAAAATTGTTTGTATAGTTTCTTTAGCATAAATATTTCCTTTCTCTTCAGTTCTTTTCTTTACTTCGTATCCATCTTTACTGTTACTTCTCTTTGATACCACAATTCGATAAGGAATACCAATCAAATCTGAATCTGCAAATTTTTCTCCAGCACTCATACCATGTCTATCATCAAACAATACATCTACTTTTTCTGCTTTCAAAAATTCATAAAGTTCATTTGCATCCTTCATCACTTCTTCATCTTCACCCAATACTAATAGATGCGCCTGGAATGGTGCTATAGATTCTGGCCAGATGATTCCCTTGTCATCAGAGAGCACCTCTACTACTGTACCCATCAGACGAGTGAGTCCTATACCGTATGAACCCATAAATACCAACACATCCTCACCTTTTTCATTCTTGTACTTCAATTCAAATGGCTCAGAGAATCTCGTATTGAGTGAGAATATATTTCCGACTTCAATAGATTTATTCTCAACGAGAGTATTTTTGTCTAAGCCAAGATTCTGAAGTACTTCATCATTGTAGACCTCTAAGTTCACAGCGATACCCTTGTTCTCGTCTACGTAGATAGTGTCTTCACCAGAGCTGGTGATAGTTTGGAATTCATGAGAATATTTTGAAAAGACTCCACCTGAAGCAAATGTCATATATGTCAGATGACCAATACCGACACGTTGAAATACATTCTTGTAAGCTATTTTTGCTTTCTCGTAAAATTCATTGTGTTCAGATTCATCTTTAGAGAATGAATATAGTGCCTTCCAGTAGAACTCTCTTCCACGCAAAATGCCAGATTTACTGCGAGTCTCATTTCTGAAAATACTCTTGAAGTCATATGGATAGATAGGTAGATCTTTGTAAGAACTGATGTATTGAGTGAGGAGATTTGAATAAGCTTCTTCGTTTGTAAAAGAAAGACCAATCTCACCACCATTCTTTAATTTAGATTTGAACCAATTGTCTACAACATCATCACTCCAGCGATTAGACTTTTCCCAGACTTCCTTGTTTTGAATGATAGATGTACGCATCTCGATACCGCCGATAGCATTCATCTCGCTACGAATGATATCCTCAATCTTTTTGATGACGATGAGTCCTAGTGGCAAAAATGAATAAACACCAGCCATTTCCTTGTAAATAAAACCTGCACGAATAAGGAGCTCTGCATTCTTGGCTACTTCATCCGCAGGTGCTTCCTTCTTTGTTTTTGTAAATAATTGAGATTGTCTCATATACCCCATACTACCCTAAAAACCCATTTTGGGCAAAGTAATAGGTCTTGCAAAATAATGCTTTTTCTGGTATTGTGGCTATACCTTCCGTGAGGGGCTTTTTTATTACAACTAGCGAAGATTGTGTGGATGAGTACTCTCATACACGATATCTGAGTCGACGTTGTATCAAAAGGTTAATACCTTTTATAAAAATCCCTTGTAAATAGGCTGGAATGCTTAAAAACGGATGGCATTTGTCTGTCGAAAGACAAGTTATTAATTAACCACAGAATAAATTAATTTTATGACTGATGTAAACAAGAAAATCGAGGATATGTTCAAGGCTGGTACTCACTACGGGTATTCAAAGTCTCGACGTCACCCCTCTACAGCACCTTACATTTTTGGTACAAAAAATGGCGTAGATATTATCAACATCGAAAAGACACACGAAGTCTTTGAAAAATTGCTAGCAATGGTGGCAAACCTCGCTCAATCTGGCAAGACAATCATGTTCGTAGGTACAAAGAGTGAAGCTCGCCAACAGGCAACTGAAGCAGCATTGGCTCTAGGTATGCCATACGTATCTGATCGTTGGGTTGGAGGTACTCTTACAAACTTCCCTGAGATCAAGAAGCGTGTAGCAAAGCTATTGGACCTACGTGATCAGAAAGAAAAAGGTGGACTTGATAAATATACAAAAAAGGAAAGACTACTTATAGACCGTGAAATGGCAGATATGACAAAGAACTTCCAGGGCATTACAGGTATGACAAAAATACCAGATTACATGATCGTAGTTGACCCAAAGAAAGAACACATCGCAGTGACAGAAGCTCGCAAGATGAAGATCCCAGTAATCGCAATCCTAAACACTGACTGTAATTCAAAGGATGTAGACTATCCTATCATAGCAAACGATGCATCTGTATCTAGTATCTCTTTCTTCCTTTCAAACGTAAAAGAAGCATATGACAAGGGTCTAGCAGGTCAAACAACAGAAAAGAAAGCGTAAAAGGATTTTAATGTTTCTTGCTTTTTGTTATACTTATTAAATATAATCTAAATTTTGTTATTTATGTCTATACAAATCACAACAGAGTTGATAAAAGAATTAAGAGATTCTACTGGAGTCTCTATCATGCAATGTAAAAAAGCTCTCGAAGAAGCCGAGGGTGATATGGAAAAAGCTCTTCTCGTATTAAAGAAGAAGTCTAGTGATATCGCTATGAAAAAGGCAGATCGTGAAGCACACGAAGGTTCTATCACAGTAAAAACAAGTGGAAACAAGACAGTAATACTAACACTATACTGTGAGACTGATTTCGTAGCTCGCAATGAAGACTTTGTAAACCTTGCAAACACCCTAACAGACAAAGCGCTAAATGAAGGTGTAGAGGCTATGCAGAATTCTTCACTAGAATTGATAAACACTGTTGTGCAAAAGTGTGGAGAAAAAATAGAACTTGGAAAAGTTGAGATGATCGAAGGTGACGTGGTAGGTTCATACGTACACATGGGCAAGACAGCTGTATTAGTATCTCTTACAGGAGGTACAGCAGAGATTGCAAAGGACGTAGCTATGCACATCGCAGCTATGAAGCCAGCATACATCACACGCGAAGAGATCGATGAAAAAGCTCAGACAGCAGTACGTGAATTGTTCGCAAAAGAAGTATCAGAATCAGACAAGCCAGAAGATATCAAAGCAAAGATGCTAGAAGGTAAAATCAATACATACTTCAAGGAGCAGACACTATTAGATCAGCCATTCATCAAGAATCCTGATATAACAATCGCTACCCTTCTTTCAAATAATAAAGCCGTGATAGCAAAAATATCACGCGAATCAATAGGATAATATGATATTTGTAGTTATTATATTTTTTATAGCTATAATAACGGCATACGGAATGCTAGCATTTCGAGCATGGGAATTGCGCACTGGACAAGTTGACAAGGAAATTGTAGGAAGTCCAGTGCAGCATTTATCCCTTAGACAAATAGAAAAGATTATGCTATATTTGTTGAAGCACTTTATTCAAGGAGTAGTTATCCTAGTAGTAAAATACTGGTTCATAGCTATCACAAAGATTAGTGTATGGTTAAAAGAAAAGTGGCCAAAGGTAAGTGCAATATTCGAGAAAAAGCCTGAAAGTACAATTCCAAAGAAGCCATCATTTATAACAAAAGCAGTCCTTGAATCAAAATCAAAGATCAAGCGTTTGAAGCAAAAGATTCGTGAAGAACACGCAGTAGAATCCGAATAAATTTAATTGTATTTATCGTTTGAGAATTAAATTTAAGTTTGCCGCTTTAGCTGTCTTGGTAAATATAAAATAGATGGAAGGCACAGTGTTTAAAGTTTAAGTTTATATACGCCGCTTTATGCTGTCTTGGTAGATATCAAAAAGTAAGCATAATATGTTAGTTGTGCTGTTTAAGTTTAAATATACGCCGCTTTAGCTCAGTTGGTAGAGCAACGCTTTTGTAAAGCGAAGGTCCTCAGTTCGAGTCTGAGAAGCGGCTCAAAAGTAAGTAATATATGGTTCTGTTCAAAGCATAACTAAAACGAAGCGTCCTATTCGAGTCTGAGAAGCGGCTCCAAAGTAAGTAATATATGGTTCTGTTCAAAGCATAACTAAAACGAAGCGTCCTATTCGAGTCTGAGAAGCGGCTCCAAAAATCATAAAAGAGATACCGTAATGGTATCTCTTTTATGATGGAATTATTCGAGTCTGAGAAGCGGCTCCAAAATTAAAACACCCACGAATGTGGGTGTTTTAATTTATTATTTAGTTAACATTACTATCAACAGGAGTTGTATTTGTATCTACCTTTACTTCTGGTTCTACGGTCTTTTTTATAGGAACTACTAATGGTGTATCTTTTTTTATTTTAAATAATTTTGGATATTTCTTTTCTAGAGTAGCAGTATCTTGGAATCCAGTGTTTACCTGTTCATCTATCACTAGTGCTGGTAGCTTTGTATCCTCAATCTTGTAAATATGAGTCAGAGCCTTTAATGCTGAAAGATCTAGACTGTAATCAAAAGAGTACACACGTACATTTGGATATTTAGTTCTCAATTCAGTTAGAACAAAACCTTGCTTTGTACATTCTGTACAATTATCAGCTGTTGTGTAAAAATACAATACTGGTACACGCTGATTACCACACTTTTGATTAATCTTCTTTGTGAGAAGATAGTCTTTGATTTCAAGAATAGAGTAGTATTTTTTCAAATCAGTAATCTCCTCATTTGCCTTGAGATTCTTTTCGCTGTATGCGATCTTGTCGGCTATATCATTGAGCTCTGCAGAAAGGGTATCTTCCCCATCAACCTGCTTGCAAGACAATTCAGACAGTAGTGAAAATTGAGTCTCTGAAGACAATATATCTGTAGCGAGGCGAGCCTGCACAGTCTTGATATTCTCAACCTTCTTGTCTGTAAAGAAATTAGACAATCCACCAGCAATAGCAAACAATGCCACTGTAATAAAAAAGACTATTATATATTTTGCCCAATCATTTTTTTGATTCATAAATTATTTATTAGGGTTACTTATTAATACATCACGCTCTCCAGTCCAACTAGCCTCTCTATGTGTCACTGCGTTCCAGACCGCCTTTATGAGCCAAAATGGGGCTATAACACTGTATATTATTATAAACAAAAGGATATCCCAAGACAAAATCCTACGGCCCGCTATCATCATTCTACCATTTACCAATGCCGCAATCACGAGCATATATAGCATTATAGAAATGAATATGACAGCCTGCGTATTTATAAAAAATAGATCAACAGAGAAGATATTGCCAGTAGACATATTTAGACCGACAGTACTAATCTGAAGTATCTTATGGATTATATATTTATATATATTTATACCTGTAAAAACCAATAGGAACATAGTACCAGTAATAGAGATGAAGCCAGAAGGCAGAGTAAACATACCGATTGTTCCATATCTTGGTTTGAAAAATAGTGAACGGTAATCTGTCGCGTTTTTTATAAAACCATACATCCAACGTACGCGCTGACGATACAATTTCGGGATAGTACTAGGACTGCCAGTGTATACGTAACCATCTGGACAGTGATCAATCTTCATATTGTGTGTATGCATACGCAATGCGATCTCTTGGTCTTCTGTATGATGAGCCTTGCGATAAGGACCAATAGTATCGAAAACTTTTTTACGAAAAATAGAAAATGGACCAGGTGTCACATGAATACCATCTAGAAATGCGAGCATCTTCTTGTTGTAATGTGCCATGTCGTACTCTGCACGCTGAGCGTATTGAAGCAATGTCTTTGGGTCACGTATGACGATAGACGGAGCCACAGCCATGGTCTCTGGATTTGAGAAGAATGTGATTATTCTCTTGAGAGTCTCTGGGTGAACAGTAGAATCTGCATCAAGACATCCGACGAATTCACCTGTGACATTCTCTAGTCCGAGATTCAAAGCTGTGTGCTTTCCGCCATTTTCTTTATGGAATATTTTTATTTGAGGGTGGTCTTTGTATTTCAGCGCTTGATCCCAAGTACCATCTTTTGATCCATCATCCACAATCAAGATTTCAAGCCTGTCTTTTGGATAGTTCATAGACAGGAGTGAATTTATAGTATTGTCCAAAGTTTTCTCTTCGTTGTAGCATGGGACAATAACGGATACCTTTGGATAATGATCCAGCTCTATGTCTTCTTTTCTTATGTTTATATCCTTTCTTTTTTCAAAAAAAGTAACCAGAAAAAAAACCTGCACATAAACTGCAAGGAATGTTAGGAAATAAAAAACTATAGTTAAAAACTCCATATAATATAGTATTATACTACAAATCAGCTTTTTTTTCAATATCAAAAATCACCTCATAAATGAGGTGATTTTTGATATATACATGGATAGAACATGTACAAATTTGAATTATTGAGCTGGTGTTGCAGGAGTTGATGGAACAGCATCTACTTTACAACTTTCACAGCTTGCCTTACAAGATTTGCAAGTTGCGCAAGGGCAACCGAAAATCTTTACAACAGCACATACACCTACTAGAACG
Source organism: Candidatus Nomurabacteria bacterium (assembly GCA_026396015.1). Taxonomy (GTDB): domain Bacteria; phylum Patescibacteriota; class Minisyncoccia; order Phycocordibacterales; family UBA9973; genus UBA8515. Next base: position 12,651 of record JAPLXP010000014.1, read on the forward strand.
TAAACGATAGCCTCAATCATTGGCCATGAACCAAAGATTAGGTTCACTAGGTTAAGATTAAAACCAGCAAGCATACCGATTCCTGTGAGGCCCCAGTTCAACGCACCTACTAGAACAAGAATTCCTGCAATCTTTGCCATTATGCAACCACATTTTTCATTACACATAATATTTTGTATTTAGGTAATAACTAATAATAAGACCTGCGGATATTATAACATACACCGGTCTATAGTATGCAAATATATGTCTATGATATAATAAAAAAATGGAAGAAAATAATAATGATATCAAGGTAGAGGTAGAGACAACTCCAGCAGTTGCAGCGCCAATACTCAAAAAAGACAATAAATTGTCTACACCGCAGGCTATAGTACTAGCTGCAGTTTTAATAGTAGGTGCAATATTAATCACAGGAAGTTCTATGGGTTCAACAAAGAACAAAACAATATCTGAGCAGGTCGGAGTCAGCAAAAAGGATTTAGCTGCTTGTGTAAGCAAAGTAGATGCAGAGCAAACTTACAAGGACAAAATCGCAAGTGTAATAGCTGCTATACCGGAAGACTCTCGAGGTACACCGTACAGTATCATTATCGGAAAAGATGGAGTGATGACTAGTGTAGAAGGAGCAGATAGTTATGAAAATGTTAAAAAGATGATTGATGATGCTATAGCAGGTAAAGTAGTAAAAAAATATGATGGTAAAGCAGCACTGTCTGAACCAACAGATCATATCCAAGGCAATCCAAATGCTGCAGTGACTGTTATAGAATACTCAGACTTTGAATGTCCATACTGCAAAAGATTCCACCCAACAATGGAAAGAATAGTAAAAGAATCAAATGGTAATGTAAAATGGATCCTCCGCCAATTCCCTATCCACCAGCATTCTGTAGAGAAGCTCATTGCTGCGGACTGTGTAGGAAAAATCAAAGGTGAAGATGCATACTTCAAATACGCAGATTTACTCTTTGGTCTACTTAAAACAGGAGACGATTCAGTCGCTGATCAACTGTAAAAATAGTAAAATAAAAATCCCCAAACCAGTCGGTTTGGGGATTTTTTATTTCGGTAGGCTTATTTTTATAAACCTATTTGAGAATAATCAAAAGCATCTTCTTCATATTCTCTGTCACGAGAATCCGGATGTTTAATTCCATATAATCTTTCGCATCTTTCATCTTCACCTTCAAATTCTTCTTCATCTTCTAAATCTTCATGTTTATGATCAACAGGTAATTTATCCATTTCTACTGTTGGTACGATTTGAGGAGAATCTAAAAGAATTAATTCAAAATCTTCTATCTCAGCAACTACTTTTCCATTAGCATCAACAACAGTAGCTATGTCTTCCCAATTTTCCATAGGTAATCCAGAAGAATAGAGATCTTTTTTTTCTACTTTAAGAACAGTGAAGGGAATCTGAAATTCTCTTTCTTTCTCAATTTGTTCATCTATATAATCAAAACGAACAGAGTCACCGGCTTTTATTTTTTTCATTTTATTAATATTTTTGTATATTATACACCCAAATACTTATTTTGTCAATATACAAAAATACCCCATATTTTATAGGGTATTTTACCTCTCTCCAGTAATTTGGGGTGAGTTTGGGAAAGGGACCCAAACGCAAGACCTTGAGCGTCCGTAATCAGATGCGAAAGGTGTACAGCTCCTGTAAGGAGGGGTCAGGGGTGGGGTGGATTTACTCCCCTCCTTACGGAGGAGGGGGCTAGGGGGTGGTGATTAATTAATCCGGGATCACCACCCCGCCTTTCAGGCACCCCTCCTAAATTTAAGCAAGGACATTTAAGCAAGGACGGTCCTTGCTTATCTATTGTAAAATTACAAAATAAAAAAAACTCATCTATCGGATGAGTTTTTTTATTTTGTAATGTACAATCAACATTTATTTTACCAAAGTAGATTATTGAGTATTTTTTAAATTCAAATACATTTTAGATGACTTAAATATTCTAGTGAACATTTCAAGAGAAACAGCAAATACAATTAATATTGGAATTCCAGTTAGTAATACACCTTCGTCCTTTGAATTAATAAAAAGAAAATTTAAAATTAATGAAAAAACAAACAATAAAGACAACGGGCCTAATATTTCACCAATAACTTTAATCTGATCATTAACCATTTGATTTGAGGGTTCATTTTTAAAATCTAAATATAGTTTATATTTTTTAAATAAAAATATAAATAAAATAATAGAGATAAATATTTCAATACAGAACATAATAATATTTTGACTACTAATATTAAAAAATACAATAGAACTCAAAATAATGTTAAACACTAGACTAACTCGTATCTCATTTAAAATTTTATCCAATTTATTATTAACTAAATTTAATTCTTCTTCTAATTTATTTTTGCGTATAATACGAAAAATCATTGTAACACATAGCCATGAAACCACTAATGGGATAAGCATGACAGCAGCAGGATTCATTAGTGATTCATGACCCTTCAATAAAATAGACATCAAGAATAAAAAGACAAACTCACAAACAATAAAACAAACAACTTCCAATATATTTACCATATAATATTCATATATTAACTTACTAATCAAAGTAATTCCTCAATCTTGCAATCTTTTCATTTGTGCGGAGTTTTTCATGGACTTTAGCTTCGATCTGACGAATACGCTCGCGAGTCACACCGAATTCTGCACCTACCTCTTCGAGGGTATGCTGGATACCATCGTTTAGTCCGTATCTCAATTCAAGAATTTTTCTTTCTTTTGGAGATAGAGTATCAAGAACTTCTTTGATCTGATCAGATAGGATTCTACGAGATGCATCCTGGTCTGGGCGGAGAATCTTGTCATCAGCGATGAATTCACCACGTGTAGACTTTTCGTCATCATCACCAATTGGCTGCTCTAGTGATACAGTCTCTTGATTGATCTGCTCGATCACATGGATCTTTTCTACGTCGATATTCATTTCTGTAGCGATCTCTTCTGCTAGTGGGTCACGTCCGAGGTCCTGTGATAGACGGCGGACAACTTGCTTGTATTTAGAGATTGTCTCTACCATGTGCACGGGGATACGAATAGTACGAGATTGATCGGCAAGAGCACGAGTGATTGATTGACGAATCCACCATGTAGCATAAGTAGAGAATTTGTATCCCTTTGTCCAGTCAAATTTTTCAACTGCTTTAAATAGACCAAGGTTTCCCTCTTGAATAAGATCAAGAAGTGTCAGATCAGAACTGCGTCCGACATACTTCTTGGCGATAGACACCACGAGGCGGAGGTTCGCACGAGCGAGTAGGTTCTTGGCCTCAAGATCACCCTTCTCAATACGCTTTGCAAGATCACGCTCCATAGAAGCCTGAATCAATGGATACTGACCGATTTCTTTTAGATATATCTGGATAGAGTCATAGGCACTCGCATCTTTACTGTATTTCAGTGCTGCCTTTTCATTGTCGCCATCCATGTCGAGAAGATTTCCACCTTCTAGTACATCGATACCAGCGACAGCAAACTTTTCATATAGCTCATCTAGGAACAGGATATTGTTTTCAATATCTGGGAACATTTTTATGATCTCGTCATAAGTAATGAATCCACGCTTCTTTCCCTTTTCGATCATCTCATTAGACTTTGCATCTAATTCAAGAGCTTTCTTTATCGCTACTGTCTGTTTGGCATTTTTTTCTTTTGGGACTTTTGGTGCCTTTGGAGCCTTTTCTTTTTTAAGAGGCTTCTTTACCACCTTTTTCTTCTCCACTTTTTTTACAGGCTTCTTTGCGACAATCTTTTTCTTTGGGGCAACTTTTTTAACAGCAACCTTTTTTACTGGCTTCTTTACTACCTTTTTCTTCTCCACTTTTTTTACAGGCTTCTTTGCGACAATCTTTTTTGGAGATGTTTTTTTCATAATTTTATTTACTTTTTTATTTTTCTTTTTGTTCATACATTAAGATAAAAATTATTATAAGCGACTATTTTTAATATGTTGAATCTTTTGGGTTAATATTTGATATTCTTCTATTAAATCTTTCGGTAGTGAATTATCCGATCTATTCATATTGTCTGATACTACGATCAAACGTTCTTTTAATAGCTCCTCCTCAGTATTTAACAATAATTCTACTATATCCCGAGAAAGTGTATCTATCTTGCCACCATACCACATCTCAGCTTCAAATGAAAGAGATTCTATATATGGCGTATGGATATTTTCCAATTCCCCCCAATAGCTTTCTCCAAAAACTTCGTCTATTTTTTCTCTAAATACTTCTATCTGTTTTGATATTTCAATATTATTCTTTTGCCAATTCAGTATTCCAAACAGTCTTTTTAGTAATACATCTTTTCTAGAATCAACCACGCTCTTTATCACTTTTACTTTATCTTCTTTTACTTCAGAGAAAGTTTTATTTACTTTAAGAAAGTCTTGAAAGTCAGAAAAGATTGCTTGCTGCCCGAGTCCAGTATTACTTGCTATCTCCTGCATATAGGCATCAAGTTCGATAGAACTTTTGACCATAGCGAGATATGGAAATACAACTTCACGAATTTTTCTGCCCCGGATTCTCAAATCACCAGTCTCATCACAAATACGTCGAACATAAAAAGTAATAATATTTACAGAATTTTTAATTATATTTTTCCAAACTTCACTATCCTTTTTTATTATATCTGCAGGGTCCTCACCTTCTGGGAGTATTGCTACTTTTACTTGCATATCGAATCCCAATGCTATCATCGCCCCACGTCCACATGCACGAATACCAGCACCATCTCCATCAAAAGCAAAAATTATATTCTGAGAGAGTCTGCGTAGTAGGCCAAGGTTATTTATCCGAGCATCATTTGTCTCAGTCGCATCTGCTAGTGCTGTACCTGAAGTAGCTACTGTATTGGTAAAGCCTGCTTGATGAGACAGGACCAGGTCTAGCTGCCCTTCTACGATGATACTGTATCCACGAGTACGTATTGCAGTCTTGGCACGGTCGATACCAAATAATACATTGGATTTGTTGAACAGTGTGGTATCTGGGCTATTGAGATACTTTGCTTCTTCATCATCTGGACGTCCAAATATTCTCCCTGAAAAAGCAATCACTCTACCACTACTATCAGATATCGGAAACATAATGCGCCCACGAAAACGATCATAAAAACTATTTTCTTTATTTTTTATCAAACCAATATTTTCAATTTCAGTCTTTGTAAACCCTTTTTTCAAAAGATAATCCGATACAGAGCGCCATTCATGAGGAGCAAATCCAATTCTAAAATTCTTGATTGATTCATCAGATACTCCACGATTCAACAGATACATCCGAGCCTCAGAATTCTTCAAGAATTCCGCTTGGAAATATTTTGTCGCTTCTTCCATACAGTCATACAGGCGTTCCTTTTCATCTCTGTCTTCCTTGGAATTTCTAAAATCTTCGAGTGGCACACCAGCGCGGAGAGCTAGCATCTTCAATGCACCCTTAAAATCAGTACCTTCAAAGTGCTCCACAAAAGAAAAAATGTCACCGCGGGCGCCGCAACCAAAACAATAGTAACTATTACGTTCAGGAGAAATATAGAAAGATGGAGTCTTTTCATTATGAAAAGGACATCTAGCTTTAAAATTTTTACCTGAACCCTCCACCGTGATGTACGACGATAGTACATCCACGATGTTTAAGCGTTCTTTTATGGTTGGGACTACAGAAAGTGACATATTCCCTAATTATATATTATTTGTTAATTTGTTTCTTCTACGATAGATTCTTCGATCACCTCCATTTCCTTTTGGTCTTTTTGGTGATGAGCGAATCCAGTACCAGCTGGGATCAAGTTACCGATAATAACATTTTCCTTCAAGCCTCGGAGATTATCAACTCCTCCACGGATTGCATTGTTGATCAATACGCGGTTTGTGTTTTGGAATGAAGCAGCTGACAACCAACTCTTAGTTGTTAGAGATACTTCAGAGATACCTAGGACGATTGTCGTTGCTGTAGCAGGACGGCCATTTGCAGGTGCTACACGATCATTCTCTTCGATAAGCTCGATTGATTCTACTATCTCACCTGGTGAGAATGTAGTATCTCCAGCATCCTTTATCTTCTTTCTTGAGAACATTTGACGAATGATTATTTCGATATGCTTACGAGAGATTGATGCACTTTGTAGATCGTAAACTTTGTTGATTTCATTTACGATATACTCTTCTGCAGTTTCTTTTCCTCCGTATTTAACTATCTCATTGATATCAGCTGATCCATCAGTAAGTAGATCTCCCTTCTTTATCTTGTCTCCTGCTCTTACTACTGGCTGACGACGGAATGCAACAGTGTATTCCATTTCATTTGTCTTTGCATCACCCTTTGTGTCAGATAGGACTTTGATAACTTTTTCTTTTCCATTGTTTGTGATTTCAAGAACTTCACCATCTGTCTGAGAAATAATAGCTGGGTTCTTTGGTAGACGACGCTCGAAGATTTCTTCAACACGAGGCAAACCAGTAGTGATGTCGACTGTCGCCACACCTCCAGCGTGGAAAGTACGAAGTGTAAGCTGAGTACCTGGCTCACCGATAGCTTGCGCTGCGATGATACCTACAGCCTGACCGATTTCAATCAAACAGTTGCGTCCAAGATCAAGACCGTAACACATACGACATAGTCCATGGACTGTCTCACATGATAGTGGTGTACGAACAAAAGCTTCCTTTACTCCTGCCTTATCAATCATCTTTGCATCTTCTTTTGTAACGAGAGTTCCCTTCTTCTTTATGACTTTTCCAAAACCATCCTTAACATCCATAAGTAGAACACGTCCTGATACATACTTTGCAAATACTCCTTCAACAGCATGAATCATTTTTCCATTCTTTGTTCCACAATCCTCTTCAGTGATTACGACATCTTGTGCGACGTCTACTAGACGACGTGTTAGATATCCAGCCTTTGCAGTGTTGAGCGCTGTATCGGCAGCACCCTTACGAGAACCGTGAGTAGTAATGAAGTATTCAAGTGGTGATAGACCTTCGATATATGAAGGAACGATTGGGAAGTCTAGAGTCTCTCCAGAAGTATTCACAATCAAACCGATCATTCCACACATCTGTACTAGAGATCCCATATTTCCGCGGGCTCCTGAAGTAATCAGGTCGTATGTAGAACCTGTAATGTCGAGAGTAGCAGGGATTATCTTTTCGATTTCCTTCTTTGCATTTTCCCAGATTTGAATAATCTTCTGATATTCTTCATCTTCTGAAAGCAAACCTTCATTGTATTGATCACGAACTGCTAATTCTGATGCACGTGCAGTCTTTACGATAGCAGTCTTACCTTCTGGCACAGACACATTGTCTATACCCCAAGTAACACCAGAGTAAGTAGCATATTTGAATCCGAAAGTTTTTATTTTATCAAGAATTTTTGGAGTACGGTCGATACCATAGTGCATGATCATCTCATCTACGAGTGCTGACATACGCTTGATAGTAATTTCTTCATTCAAGTATGGGAAATCATCTGGAAGAATACTGTTGAAGAATAGACGCCCAACTGTAGTCTCGAATGGCTTGCCTTCGAATTTATTGTAACGAGCTTTTTCACTTCCTAGAACCTTGATCTTTGCACGGAATGTAATAGCACCTAGATCAAAAGCAGTGATAGCTTGGTTTGGACCCGTAAAAATCATTCCTTCACCCTTTTCACCATCTACAGACTTTGTCATCCAGTAACATCCAAGAACGATATCCATCTTTGGGTTTACGATTGGAGCTCCATCTTGAGGCTTTAGCAAGTTCTTTGCTGATGACATAAAGTCACGAGCTTCAGCTTGAGCTTCTTCTCCTAGTGGAACATATACAGCCATCTGGTCTCCGTCGAAGTCGGCGTTGAATCCAGCACAGACTAGAGGGTGAACCTGGATAGCATTACCTTCGATTAGGATCGGTTTGAAAGCTTGGATACCTAGACGGTGAAGTGTAGGAGCACGGTTTAGAAGCACGTGTTTTCCACGGATCACCTCTTCAAGGATTGCCCAAACTTCTGGAATACCTTCTTCTATCAAACGGTTTGCACCACGGATATTGAAAGCTAATTCTGTCTCAAGAACTTTTGCGATTACGAATGGACGGAACAATTCCAGTGCCATGTGCTTTGGAAGTCCACATTCATCAAGATCTAAGTTTGGACCCACAACGATAACAGAACGTCCAGAGTAGTCCACACGCTTTCCGAGCAAGTTTTGACGGAATAGACCTTGTTTTGATTTTAGGTTGTCTGAAAGAGATTTCAATGCACGCTTTTGAGATGAAGACACAGCTTGCGAATCATTCTGCTTTGCGATTGAGTTGTCGATCAATGCATCTACTGCTTCTTGAAGAATACGCTTTTCGTTTCGGAGGATTACATCTGGAGCACCGATTTCCTTCAATTTCTTTAGACGGTTGTTTCTGTTTATAACACGACGATATAGATCGTTTAGATCTGAAGTCGCATGACGTCCACCATCAAGAGCCACCATAGGGCGGAGTGCTGGAGGAATAACAGGGATAACTGTCATGAACATCCATTCAGGACGGATTCCTGAAAGGATCATTGAACGGATCAATGATAGACGCTTTTCCAATTTCTCTTTATCTAGAGTTGAAGCTTTTGGAAGCATAGCTTCTGTTTCAGTCTTTAATTTTTCAAGATCAAGATTTTTGAAAATTGTGTATATAGCTTCAGCACCGATACTTGCATCAAAACAAGAACCGTACTTTAGACTAAAGTGGTGGTAGGCTATTTCATTTAAAACTTTTCCTGGAATTATCTCGCCGATCTCTCTCTTTGTATTTGAAAGAAGTTCTTTTAATTTTTCTTTTGTTTCTTCGTCATTTGCACCCTTTATCTTTGATTTGAATTCACTATCAAGATTCTTAATAACTTCATCTTTTTCAGATTGGTGAACATTGATGATGATGTATCCAGCAAAGTAAATAACTTTTTCCAAATCAGAAACTGAAATGTTCAAAAGTGTAGACATACGACTTGGTACTCCACGTAGGAACCAAATGTGTGCCACAGGTGATGCAAGGTCGATGTGACCCATACGATCACGACGAACTATAGAGCGAGTAACCTCAACTCCACATTTTTCACAGACGATATCCTTGTAGCGAATACGTCGGTATTTTCCACAGTAACATTCGTAGTCTTTTTCTGGTCCGAAGATTCTTTCGTCGAATAGTCCAGAGCGCTCTGAGCGGCCTGTACGGTAGTTTATTGTCTCGGGCTTTGTAACTTCTCCATATGACCATTCACGAATACGATCAGGGCTAGCGAGGGAGAGTGTGATTGAATCAAAATCTGTTGTATCTATTGTTTTCATAATTTTAATTTTAATTTTAATCTATTAAAAATTCCCCTTACGTAGATCGACGTCCAGTGCTAGTCCACGGAGATATGCTAGTAATACATTGAATGATGCTGGTACATTTGGTTCACCGATTGGCTTGCCTTTGATAATCGCATCGAATGTCTGTGAACGTCCAACGATATCGTCAGATTTGATAGTGAGCATTTCGCGGAGTGTATAAGCAGCTCCATGACCTTCCAATGCCCACACCTCCATTTCTCCGAAACGTTGCCCTCCACCTTGAGCTTTACCTCCGAGTGGCTGTTGAGTAATGAGTGAGTACGGACCGATTGAACGCATGTGCAGCTTGTCTTCCACCATGTGGTGCAGCTTGAGCATGTACATATAACCGATAGCGATATCCTGGTCAAAAGCATCACCTGTACGTCCATCGTAAAGTGTAACCTTACCTGATTCTGGCATTCCTGAAGCTACTAGTTCAGCTTTGATTTCTGGAACTGTCGCAGATGTAAATGGTGGAACGATAGCCTGGTATCCGAGTGTGTGTGCAGCATAACCCAAGTGCATTTCTAGGACCTGTCCTAGGTTCATACGAGATGGAACACCGAGCGGAGTTAGAACAACATCCACAGGAGTACCGTCTGCCATGAATGGCATTTCTTCCTCTGGCAAGATAACAGAGATGACACCCTTGTTACCGTGACGTCCAGCGAGCTTGTCACCCACTGAGATATTTCTGATTTGTGCGATTTCCACGATGATACGCTTGATGATACCTGATTCTAGATTGTGACCTTGATCACGTGAGAATATCTTGATACCAACAACACGTCCCTTCTTGCCGTGTTCAAGACGTAGAGAACTGTCTTTTACATCACGAGCTTTTTCAGTAAAGATAGAACGTAGTAGGCGCTCTTCTGGAGTAAGTTCTGTCTCACCCTTTGGAGTGATCTTACCTACGAGAATATCGTTTTCACGGATTTCAGCACCGACAGTAATGATACCGTCTTCATCCAAGTCTTTCAATTTATTTTCACCAACGTTTGGAATATCACGAGTTGTGACCTCGGGTCCGAGTTTTGTATCACGCACGTTACATACGAATTCTGTAACATAAATACTTGTGAATTTACTCTTCTTTACAAGACGCTCTGATAGGATGATCGCATCTTCGTAGTTTGCACCTCCCCATGACATGAATGCTGTGAGTACGTTCTGACCAAGAGCAATCTGACCACGATCAGTAGTAGATGTATCTGCTAGAACCATACCTTTTTTCACAGTCTCACCCATAGACACACTTGGTCTCTGGTGGAATGTAGAGAAGTTGTTTGTACGAGAAAATGTAACGAGTGGATATGTATGATCTTTGCCTTTGTCATCTGTAACTGTAACTTTCTTTCCATCAACATATGACACCTTACCATTTACCTCTGATACGACTAGACGTCCAGATGAACGAGCAGCAAGTTCTTCCATACCAGTAGCAACCAACGGTGCTTCTGGAGTTATGCAGGCCATAGCCTGCTTTTGCATGTTACTTCCCATGAGTGTACGGTGACCGTTATCGTGTTCTAGGAATGGAATCATAGAAGTAGCAATAGAGAATGGCTGGTTTGTAGCCACGTCGATAAAGTCTATTTCATCGCGCTTCACTATTCCAGGATTTGTCTTGATACGAGCTTCAACATATTCTTCAGAGATTTTTCCAGCTTCATCGTACTTTACACCAGCATGAGCGATGTTGTACTTTTCTTCTTCAAGAGCATTCAAATACACCACTTCGGAAGTGATCTTACCTTTGTTTACTTTGATGTATGGAGTCTCGATAATACCGAATTCATTGATCTTTGCATAGGTAGACAAGTGCAAGATAAGACCGATGTTTGGACCTTCTGGAGTGTGGATAGGACATACACGACCGTAGTGGGATGTATGCACGTCACGAACTTCTAGACCTGCACGCTCGCGAGTAAGACCTCCGGGTCCGAGTGCTGACAGAGTTCTGAGGTGCTCTACTTCGGCCATCACGTTTTCTTGGTTCATGAATTGTGAAAGCTGGTTAGCTGTGAAGAATTCCTTGATACGAGCCTGAAGTGGACGCTGGTTTATGATCTGGATTGGCATTGTAGTACCGACGTCTATAGTAGACATACGGTCTTGAACATTACGCTTGATCTGAGCCATACCCATGCGAACTTTTTGCTGGAACATTTCTCCGACATAGCGGACACGACGCTGACCTAGGTGGTCGATATCGTCTGCCTTTGCATGAGGATCAGAATTTAGAGCTGTAATATGAGAGATGATAGTAACTACGTCTTCTGCAGAAATAACACGACGCTCCATTTCTTTTGCATCCATGTTCTTTTCAAAACGCTTGTTGAAACGGAAACGTCCAACAGGAGAAAGATCATAACGCTCGTTTGAAAGGAGTGTAGTTATAAAATCACGAGCATTGTCTGGAGTAGCTAGGTCACCATCACGAAGACGCTTGTATATCTCGATATATGAGTCAGATAGTGTCTTTGCTGGATCCTTTTCGATACATGCATTGATTACCTTCAATAGGGCCTCATCTTTACTGAAAGCTTTGGTCATAGCTTCATCGGTATGCATTCCTAGGACACGCAAAAGAGACGCAATTGAAAACTTGCGCTTTTTATCGATGCGTACATATATAGCACCATCTGGATCTGATTCTATTTCAATCCAAACTCCACGTGCTGGGATTATCTTTGCACCAAAATATCTCTTACTCTTCATTTCCTGATCAGTAAAGAAAACTCCGAATGAACGAGTAAGCTGAGGAACGATAACACGCTCTACTCCATTGATAATGAAAGTACCGTGCTTTGTCATCAACGGCACATCTGCCATGAAGATTTCCTGCTCTTTTGTTGTACCTAGGCTTTTGTTTAGAAGACTAACGCGAGTTTTTAGTGGACCCTCGTAAGTCAATTTGTTTATTTTTGTATATTCTTCATCAAACTTTGACTCACCAAGAGTGAATGAAGTGAAATTCAATTGGAACTTTTTGTCAGAGTAATCGTTGATTGGAGAAAATTCCTTAAAAACTTCTTTCAACCCACTCTCTACTAACCAATTGAATGAGACGATTTGATTCTCAATCAAATTAGGAAACTCGACCAACGGTTTTTTGTACCGTGAAAAATACTTTTTCTCTCGTGCTGCTGTTTTTTTCATATTTACAAAAATAAAATTAATAAATAGTTATTTTATCAATTTTATAAACGAAAAAACACCAAGGTGACCAAACCTTAATGTGTAATACTATTACATTATGCCTTTTGTACTGTTTTGCAAAATAGCTTTAGTAATTGGGTTAATAAATCGATTAAATCTGTCATAACTCAATCTATTCAATCTGTGCATATCTTATACCAAAATCGCTAAAATGTCAATATTTTGCAACGAATTGCCTTTTAAGGCAAAAAGGTGTATCATTTTCTTAATTTGGCTTGAACATTGATAATTTTTAAATCTAAAAATACATACATATGACAAAGTTTAACATACTAATCATCATTGTAGTTCCCTGCTGCACAAGTGATTGCGGAGAACATTACAAGATCTCAGGTGAGTTATCTTCAAAAGGAGACAAAACTAAACAAATTAGTTCTACTGTAGAAAATAACAAACTAAAGACAAACGAAGTATTCACTCCTACAGATAATGTTTACGCTAAATTTTTAGCGGAAAATATTTACTCGAATTTTACAGAAATAGAAGAATTATCGGATAAAAATTTTAATCCATACGATGCATCTTATTTAATTTCTGTAAAACTTAATAAAATTATAGAACCCCATTCAAAGAAAAACGCTACAATAATAGTAAGTAAAAAAACAGCAGAACAAATACTATTATTAAAAGAATTCATCTCGTTTAATCCCCCATCAAGTGTTCAACCTTATGAAATATATGTATTTAATAGGTTTGAAAATTCAATCAAAATGGTAGCACAACAGTCGCTATCTTAAAAAAACACGAAACTTGAATAATATTATTATTCAAGTTTCTTTTTATTTTTTACCAAGCTTCCAATTCTCTATTTTTTTATGATCACCGGATAGTAATACAGGTGGAACCTTGTATTTTTTACTTTTTATTTGTCCGTTCTTAGTAGTAGGAAATTCAAATATCTCTGGTCTTGTATATATCTCACTACTAGAAACTCTGGACTCTTCTCGAGAATCAAAATTGCCCAATACGCCGGGAATCTGACGTGCCATACAATCTATTAGTATCATAGCGGGTAGCTCGCCACCTGTGAGGACATAGTCCCCGATCGAAATCTTTTTAGTCTTGAATACCTTGTCTACACGAGCATCGATACCCTCATAGCGACCACAGATCATAATCACATCTGTGTACTTCTTTGTAGTCTTGTATGCGAAATCTGTCGTAAACTTTTCTCCTGATGGAACAAAATTTATAATAAGAGTTTTTGCTGTTTTTTTCTTCTCTAGTTTTTTGACGATACTATCTATAGCCTTGATTATCGGCTCTGCCATCATGACCATACCTGGACCACCACCATATGGGCGCTCATCTATCTGTAGTGATACATTGCCATCTGGCCAAACTTTTCTGTATTTTCCAGAGACAAACTTTCTAGGATTCACAAAGTTCACCTTTATCTTCTTTTCCTTTATCGCACGTGCAAGAATAGACTCGCCTAAGTACGAGTCGAACATCTCTGGAAATAAAGTTATTATGTGAAAATTCATATCGTTACGATACCACAAAATACTCAATTTATCAAAACAAAGAAAAAGGCCTCAGATGCGAGGCGCAGTCGAGGATACGAGGGAGATGTAGTTGTTCTACATTGACCGAAGTACCGGAGACTGCAACAAAGCAGATGAGGCCTTTTTATTTGTTTTACTTAGATTCCTTTTAGATCATCGAGTGCTGCATCTACTGATTTTGATGCCTCACTAGCTGACATAGCTTGCGCTGGTGCTGCTGATGCTGGTGCATCTACGCGGCCACCTTCTGGTTCATTGATTTTCAAATTTACACGTGCGTTATTCTTCATACCGATTACACGTAGTAGTGTACGGATTGCCTTTGCAGTATTACCCTGTCGGCCGATGATCTTACCCATGTCCGCTGGATTCACTGTCATAGTAATAAGTACGCCCATCTCGTCTACTGTACGATCAATCTTCACATCGTTTGGATTATCTACTAGTGACTTTACAACATATTCTAGGAATGCTTTGTCGTCTGCCATATATCTTTCTTTTATATTTCTAATCAATGCAATCGTGCGACGCGACTGCTGTACAATAACTATATCATATTTCTATTTTTGCACGCAATAAAAAATTCCCCACAACTGTGGAGAATTTTTTATATTAACCTTGTTTGAGTGTCTTGCGTGGTTTTGTTGGAGATTTCTTTGAAAGCACATTTTTCTTTTTACCTTCGATCAATTTTTGTTTTACCAAGAAATTGTGAACTGTATCTGAAACTTGTGCACCATTACTCATCCAGTGCTTAATGCGGTCTGCCTTAAACATAACCTCACCACTCTTAACATTGTATGAACCAAGTATTTCCAAAAACTTACCACTTTTTGCTGAATTCTTTGAGTCAGTCAAAAGTACTCGGAAAGCCGGGTCATTCTTGCGTCCTGTTCTTTGTAGTCTGATTTTTAACATAGGTGCATCTTAACACATATCCCTTTTGGAATCAAGCATCTACCCAAATACTATGCTATAATACCCTCATGAAAACACAGACTCCTAAAAAAGACCCAAAAACACCTATTTCACGCAATGCTGAGGGTATTATATCTATATCACACAAAGGTTACGGTACTATCAACAAAGGCCGTGACAATGAAGTTGAAATAGATCACGCTTTTCTTCATACAGCACTCCATGGAGACACAGTAAAGGTACTAATCCACCCAAAAGCAAAAGATGAAGTTCAAAAAGGTGAAGTCGTAGAGATCCTCCGTCACAGCAAACACGGTTTTGCAGGAATTCTAGAAAAAGAACACGATACATATTTTCTAATCCCGAGTGATTTGAAGATGTATGCTGATATTATAATCCCCTCTGATAAATTAAATGGTGCCCAAATCGGACAAAAGATATTCGTAGTCATTACAGAATGGAAAGATTCTAAAAAAGCACCAGTTGGTGAAGTAAGAAAAGTTCTAGGTATGCCGATGGAGCATAATGCAGAGATGGAGGCCATCGCACTGGAAAAAGGATTCGATGCACACTTCCCTAGCGATGTTGAAGCTGAAGCAAAAGCAATCTCAGCACGTGGAATAACAGAAAAAGATTTTGATGGACGCCGTGATATGCGTGGTGTGTCTACTTTTACTATCGACCCATTCGATGCCAAGGATTACGATGATGCATTATCATTCGCGACTCTTTCAAATGGTAATTACGAAATAGGCATACACATCGCAGATGTATCACACTATGTGAAGATCGGTACAGCCCTCGATGACGAGGCACACACTCGTGGTACTTCTGTATATTTAGTAGATAGGACAATACCGATGCTACCAGAGGAACTCTCAAATGACCTATGTAGTCTCAAAGAAGGTGTAGATCGTCTAACTTTTTCATCTATTTTTGAACTCGATGATAATGGTCAAGTACACAATGAATGGTTCGGCCGCACTGTCATACATTCAGATAAGAGATTTACATATGAAAATGCTCAAGAAATAATAACTGCAAAAACTGGCCTATTCTTCAACGAATTAAATATACTGAACAATATCGCAAAGAAATTGACCAAACAAAGATTCAAGGATGGCGCAATATCACTAGAACAAGATGAAGTAAAATTCAAACTTGACCCCAATGGTGTTCCCCTTTCTGTATATACAAAAGAAAGACAGGATACAAATAAAATGATTGAAGAATTCATGCTATTGGCAAACCGCCGCGTAGCAGAGGTGATGTCCAGCAAGAAGCAAGGCGAGAAGAATATCGTCATGTATCGTATTCACGATACTCCAAACAAGGAGCGCATGCAGGATTTAGCCTTCTTCCTCAAAAAGCTTGGTTACAATGTGACATTAAAGGACGGTATCATCC
This sequence comes from Candidatus Nomurabacteria bacterium, assembly GCA_026396015.1. Classification (GTDB taxonomy): domain Bacteria; phylum Patescibacteriota; class Minisyncoccia; order Phycocordibacterales; family UBA9973; genus UBA8515. The sequence goes on from JAPLXP010000014.1 coordinate 29,100, forward strand.
CAGCAAATGAGATCAACAATCTCGTAGGTCAACTCGAGCATAGCCCCCTTCGTGATACAGTACACACAGCGATAATCCGCACAATGGCAAAGGCTATATACTCTACAAAGAATATCGGGCACTGGGGTCTAGGATTCAAATACTATACACACTTCACCTCACCTATCCGTAGATATCCTGATATCATCGTACATCGAATGCTCGCAGACTTTCTGGTAAATAAAATAATTCCAAAAGAAAAATTCTTTGAATATGAAAAGATGGGAAGTGAAGCTAGTAGCCGTGAAAAGGAGGCCGCAGATGCAGAGCGCTCAAGTATCAAATACAAACAAGTAGAATACATGTCTACTCGTATTGGTCAGAGCTTTACAGGTATCATTACAGGAGTCACAGAGTGGGGCCTATATGTAGAGGAAAAGTCTACAAAATGTGAAGGTATGGTCCGTATGCGTGAACTAAAAGACGACTATTATACTTTTGATAAAAAGAGAATGAGTATCAGCGGAAAAAAGACTCACAAAAAATACACACTAGGCGACACAGTTCAATTCAAAGTCACAAGCGCTGACATGAACAAAAAGACTATTGATTACATAATAATTTAAAAACATGAAGCCAATCATAATAAAAAGAAAATATAAAAATCCAATTATAGCAATCATAATATTGATTATTATAATTAGTATTACATATGTTGTATTTGCATACAGAAAAGCAGAAGCACCAAAAATACCAGAGATAAAAAATGAAGTTAAAAGTGATATTCAGAAATCCGCAACAGAGAGCAAGGAAAATACTAACAATAAAAATATTGGTACATATAAAATAACAAAAGATTTTAAAGTAATACCAACAGATAAAAATGCTGACAAGAAAGTAGTACTGCTAACTATCGATGACGGTCCTAGCTCACAATCATCTGATATTGTGAAGACTCTGACAGATGCAAACATCCATGCTATATTTTTTATCAATGGCACAAATATAAAAGCTCACCCAGATGCACTTAAACAAGAATTTGCTGCTGGAAATATGATAGGCAACCATACTTGGGATCATAAGAATTTACATCTTATAAAAGACGAAACAGCAAAAAAGGAAATTGATATGAACACAGATATCATAGTAAAAGAAACTGGAGTAAAGCCAATATTCTTTCGTTCACCATTTGGAGCTCTGACGACTTTTGCAAAAGATTACACTGAGAAAGAAGGAATGTTCCCATTCAATTGGTCTGATGCTGCACTGGACTGGGAAAAGAACACAAAAGATAAAAAAGTATTTATCGCCAATGTTATCAAAGGTATCGGCCCAGGATCAATAATCTTGATGCACGAGCACCCATGGTCACGAGATGCCCTCCCTGATCTAATCAAAGAAATAAAATCAAAAGGATATACATTCGTAGATCCAAAAGATATAGTTAAATAAATAAAATACCTCACAATATTTGTGAGGTATTTTATTTATTTTGCGTAAACTTCTGCGTCGTCGAGTTTGATAGAAAGGAGTTTGGAGGCACCAAGAGCGTCCATAGTCACACCGTAGAGGACCTGTGCTCGAGACATAGTCTCGCGATTGTGAGTCACCACGATCAGCTGTGAACACTTGGATAAATTCTCAATCATGTTTCCATACTTGCGAGAGTTTGCTTCGTCCAATGCTGCATCAGTCTCGTCGAGGACTAGGAATGGCGGAGGATTGACCTGTGATATAGCAAATAGCAATGCGATAGATGTCAGTGATCTTTCTCCACCCGAGAGCATATGTAGGTCTTTGACTTTCTTTTGAGGTAGAGTCACATTGATCTCTATCCCCCTTTCAAATCCAAGCTCTGTATCCTCTTCGGCTTCAGGATCTACTTCTTCTAGTTCATCTTTCTTGCGACTCTTCTTGTGCTCCATAGTCACAGATAGGAATGCAGATCCACCACCGAACATTAGAGAAAAGAATTCTTGGAATTGCTTATTAATCTTCTCTACCCCACGTTTAAATTCAGTATCTAGAGTATCCTTGAGATCTACTATCAAAGTACGGAGTGATTCAATGCTCTTTTGCAGATCAACCAATTCTTTTTCTAGGAACTGATCTCGTTCACGAGTATCTTCATATTCTTTTATAAGATCTCCACCACCAAGAGCCCCAGAGTCTTCTAATTTGATTTTAATACGCTCTATCTTGCGGCGAGCTTCGTCCTGAGAGCTGCGAGATACACTTGCACCATCTACATCCATTCGTACGTATTCTAGGACCTCACGGCCGATAATAACAGATGCCTCGGATACTTCTGATTCAAATGCATTCTTGATATTTGTGAGTTTTTCTTCTTCGAATACTAGGCCATGCATATTTGATACGAGTGTATTCTTTTCAGCTAGGAGTTCATACAGCACTCTCTCACTATCACGATTTGCATTTTGGCTTTGCTTTTCTGCATCACGAATAGAATTTATAGCTGCAATTATCTCACCCTCTTCCTTGCTCATATTTTCTATATCTAGGTTGATACTCTCGCGTACTGATTCGAGTTCAATATATTCGCGCTTTAATTCTTCTTTGACTGAATTTGCTTCTTCTTTGTTTGAAGTCACACGAACAGAAGCCAACCGATTGCGAATACGAGCAAAGATATCCTTTAGCACACCGAGATCTTCTGTATTGTCAGATTCAGAAAGGAATGATTCTAAATCATTTGCAAATCCTTGCCATGCTTCTTTTGAGATAATATCAACGCGCACTTCTGGAACTTTATTGATAGATCGCATGATACTATCGATGGACCCTTCGATGCGTCCGAGCTTGCGAGATAATTCGTCCTTCTTGCGACGTAGTTCCACAAGGAAAGATTCCCGGTCTCTGAGATCTTCTTTATAACTCTCATCATTTTGAATTTGATTCTTATTACTTTCCACAGCTGAAATACGGCCCTCGATATTCACAATAGCTTCATCCAGTGTTCGTCTCTTGTGTATTAGCCTATGAGATTCTGCTTTTGTATATGCGGATTCTCGAGATAAATAATCTCGATAGAGTACCCCCAATTCTTCTCGCATCTCACGAGCTTTTTCTAGCTTTTCAACTTGCTTCTTCAAAAAAGTAAGATGAGGAATGACTTCACGTCTCTGAGCTTGAACCTCTTTCATATTCAAAACTGTCTTTTCTAGTTTGCGATCTGTCTCCTTGATTCTGAATTGATACACCTTCAGTCCGAGGGCATCCTCGATCATTCCACGTCGATCTTTACTACTCGCATTGAGCACTCGATCTGCCTCACCTTGGGATATGATATGGTGACCTGAGCTACCGATATTCACAGATGCAAGTAAATCATTCACATCCTTTAGGCGTACTTCTGTACCATTGATACTGTACTTATTGGCACCATCTGCAAAGACTTCACGGGATACTGTAATCTCGTCGTAGTCTAGAGATACTCCGAGCCCAGAATTTGTAAAAGAAAATATTTTATTTTTATTATCAAAAGTAATAGATACAGATGCACGATTCGCAGCTGATAGAGATTTTGATCCCTTGTATATCAAATCCACTCCACCTTTCCCGCGGAGAGATTTCATAGACTGCTCGCCGAGAACGAAACGAATTGCTTCGACGATATTTGATTTTCCAGATCCATTTGGACCTACGATAGCAGTAACAGGCGTCGTATAATGTACAACGCTCTTTTTACCAAATGATTTAAAAGACGAAAGCTCTAGAGCTTTTAATGTCATAAATTAATCCAACCACTTCTTAGCTTCTAATGCATTGCGGGCTGCTGATTGTTCAGCTTCTTGTTTACTCTTACCTTTACCCAATGCAATGCGATCATCACCAAAGAAAATAGCGATAGTGAAATGTTTATCATGATCAGGACCAGACTCGCTGACTACCTTGTAAGACGGAGTCACACCTACGTGCTCTTGAGATTTTTCTTGAACTAGACTCTTTGCATCTCTCCACAACTTCTTGGCTACGATCTCATCTATTTTACCAAATAAAGTACGAGCAATAAAATCCTCGGCCACGTCATAACCACGATCAAGATATACAGCACCTACGTATGCCTCGTATGTATTGGCTAGGATATAACTACGAGCTTTACCCATATCTTTTGATTCACCTTTTGAGAGGAGCAGGTAGTTGTTCATACCGAGCTCACCAGCCACCTCACCTATGATCACAGCATTCACTAATGCTGATCTATATGCCGTTAGCTCACCTTCGTCACATTTTGGATATTTACGATAAAGATAATTTGTGACTGCGAGTTCAAGAACTGCATCACCCAAAAATTCTAGACGCTCATTGTGAGACAATCTAGATCCTGAGTTTTCATTTATATAGGATCGATGAATAAAAGCTTGTTCTAAAAGTTTTTTATCATCAAAGATAATTCCTATATCTTTTTCAAATTTTGTAAAATCAATCATTAGATTAGTTTCTAGGTTCTAGTGACTAGGTACTAGTATATTTTCTTTACTAGAAGCTAGTCACTAGAACCTAATTCTTTGTTAATATTTCAATAGCTTTTGTGAGAAGCGGAATCATATTTTCATAAATACGTAGTCCTGCTATCTCCTCGATTGGGAACCATTGCGCCCCATCGAGACCTCCTGTACCCTTTTCAAGTGTGATTTCTGTATATTCTGATTCACCGAGAAAGAATACAACTTGCTTACGAATCTTTCCTTTTTCTGGGTGATTTGCTATGTATTCGTTGCGTCCAAGGATTTCCTTAATTTTAATATCAAGATCCATTTCTTCTTTTATCTCACGAATAGCACCTTGTTCTTCATTCTCTCCATCTTCAATACTACCCTTGGATAATGTCCAGTATCCAAACACATCATGAACAAAAGCAAAATACAATTTGCCATCATGATTTGAATAAACTACAGCTCCAGCTTTCTTTTCAATTGGGAATTTTGCAGGGTCAGTCTCAGTGAATTTTGGATTCTTCTTTTTGCTGACATCATCTTTGCCTGGCTCACCGATCTCCTTGTACACACCACCGAGGACTCCGTTTATAAACTTACTTGAATTCTCTCCACCAAAACTTTTAGCAAGTTCGATAGACTCATTTATAGCTACCTTTGGAGGAACCTGTGTTCTATCACCAAAAAGAAGCTCGTAGAGCCCCATACGTAGAATATTACGATCAACTATAGATATCTTTTCAATTGGCCAATCAGGAGCAGCTTTTTCAATAATCTCATCGATTATAGCCTTCTTTTTTACGACACCGTTAAAAATCTCTTCTATGAAAGAGTTATCATCGAGGCCTGGACCAAATTCCTCTATATTGCGATCAAGCATAACAGTAGGAGATTCATCCTTATTCACACCGAAATCCCACTCAAAGAGTGTTTGTAGAACAATTGAACGTGAAAGGTGCCTGTTTGCCATAATTTTAGCTTTTTGAAAGCTTAAAGCTTTAGGCGTTAATATAGTTTTTTAAACCTATATTAATGCGCCAAAACTCAAAGCTTACTTTGACTTTGTTTTTGTTGCTTTTTTTGTAACTTTCTTCACCACATCGAGAACTTTTCTACCACGATACATGCCGCAGTTCTTGCAAACTGAGTGAGTCTCTTTTGGAGCCTGACAATTTGAACAAGCACCAAAAACTGTGCCTTTCAAAGCATGATGTGAGCGTCGATTCCCTGTATGAGAACGTGTATGTCGCATTCGTACTACCATAAATACAAGTATACTGATTTTTACATAAAATGCAAATAAAAAGCCACTCATTCAGAATGAGTGGCTTTTTTGTTTTTGCGACAAATCAACGGCTTGCCTTGATATTTTTTTTCAAAAAATTAAATTTTTTGGGGTTTGATTCAATAACAAACCTCAGTCCTTTTTCAAAATTATTTGAATGACCGTTATATAGTGATGCTCCGGTGCATTCACTAATTTCTTCAGAATAAGACCTGATAATTTTAGGATCAGGAGACCCAATAAAAGAACTAGGTGCATCTATGTCCATAGAAACAAAGTTCAATTTAAAATGACATGCAACTTCTGAGACTGACAATAAAGATACTATTCCGACCCTTGTTGCATCAATTTCCTCTTTTAATTCCCTTTTAACTGAATTAATCTGAGTTTCTTCGATTAAACGCAAAAAAAGATCCTCACTTTTATTTTTAAAAGTATCTTGGACTTTTTTGAATAAATTAGCAGTAAACTCATTAAAAATAGGATTTGCTGTTGCAAAATCTGTGATGCCATTAGAGTCCGATACATACTGACGATTAAGTACATCAATCTCCATGTAGAGATATTCCAAAGAATGATCTCTATGGCCTGAAGATGTAAAACATTGTACCATATTGTCTATGGCTTTAAGCAAATCCTCACCAATAAATTTACCTCCAGGAATTCTTTTTTGAATTTCAAATTTGGAAAATTTATAATCTACTAACCAAACTCTTGGCGTCTCTCTTAGATCAAAAGACACGCAATTTACTGCGTAATTAAAAGTGTTAGGATTCTGAAAAACAGAATTCAAACCAGAGCCCGAGCGGGTCCCAATATCATTTTTTTTCATATTTAATGTTTTAAATTTAAAAGTATTATATCACAACAGCATAATAAAGTCAATAATATAAAAGTCTTACAATGTAAAGTTTTTATGATATAGTAAAAAGATATGGAAAATACAGAAAAATTACAAAATATCCGCCATACATTGGCTCACCTTTTAGCGCAAGCTGTAAAAAAAAATTATCCAAATGTTCAACTAACCCTCGGTCCTGCCGTTGATAATGGATTCTACTATGACATAGATTTTGGCACAGATAAATTAAGTGATGAGGATTTATCTAAAATCCAAGCTACAATGCTCGAGAATATCCCCTCTTGGACAACTTTCACACATGAGGAAGTATCAAAAGAAAAAGCTCTAGAAATTTTTGCTGGCAATGTATACAAAGCAGAGTTGATAAATGAGATAGCAGATCGTGGTGAAGTAATCACACTATACACATGTGGTGGATTCACAGACCTTTGTCGAGGTGGACATGCAGAAAATCCTGCAGCAGAAATACCAGCAGATTCATTCAAGCTCGACCGTGTAGCTGGTGCATACTGGCGTGGGAGTGAGTTGAATAAAATGCTCACTCGTATTTATGGACTAGCATTTGAAAATAAAGAAGAATTAGAAAAATACATTTGGCAATTAGAAGAAGCAAAAAAGAGAGACCACAGAAAGATTGGTAAGGAGATGGGATTATTCGTATTCTCAGAGCTCGTAGGACCTGGACTACCACTATGGACTCCAAAAGGTACAATCATCCGTGAATTGCTAAATGACTATGTCTGGGAACTCCGTAAAAAACATGGATACCAAAAAGTCACAATTCCACATATTACAAAAAAGGAGTTATACGAGACCTCAGGACACTGGGCAAAATACGCCGACGACCTATTCAAGATAAATACTCGTGAGAATCATACCTTTGCGATGAAGCCTATGAATTGCCCACACCATACTCAAATATTCGACTGTGAGCCTCGTAGCTATCGTGATATGCCACAGAGATACTGTGAGACTACAATGGTATACAGAGATGAACAATCTGGAGAGCTTTCAGGATTATCTCGTGTACTCTCTATCACTCAGGATGATGCACATGTATTCTGCCGTGAGAATCAAATAGAGGCAGAAGCTATTGTCATCTGGGATATCATCGAGACATTCTATAAAACATTTGGTTTTGATTTAAAAGTTCGCTTTTCAAAACACGACCCTGCTACACCTGAAAAATATCTAGGAAGTCCAGAAACTTGGGCAAAAGCAGAAGGTGCACTCCAGAGTCTAATGGAGAAAAAAGGAGTAGAGTGGATAGATGGTACAGGTGAAGCTGCATTCTACGGACCAAAGATCGACTTTATATCTCATGACTCCATCGGCCGTGTACTACAGGTTGCTACAATTCAATTAGATTTTAACCAGCCAAAAAACTTTGGATTAACATTTACAAATGAAAAGGGTGAGAAGGAGCAAGTAGTCATGATTCACTGTGCAATCATGGGATCAATAGAGAGATTCATGTCTACACTCATCGAGCATCTCGCTGGTGTATTCCCTATCTGGCTATCACCTACACAGATATCTGTAATACCTGTAAAAGAAAACCATGAAGAAGATACAATAAAAATAATAGAGGCATTGAATAATGAATCTATCCGTACAAATCATGTGACAAATGGTGACAGCCTAGGCAAAAGAATTCATGCAGGTAAAAAAGGAAATACTCCATATGTAATAGTCTATGGAGACAAAGAAAAGGAATCCGGAATGCTGACTATCGAGACTCGTACTGGAGAAAAAATTCAAATAACCATCGAAGCATTAATAGAAAAAATAAATACAGAAATTAAAAACCGCTCATAGAGCGGTTTTTAATTTTATCTACAAGTAACTGGATTATTTATATCTAACACACTAGTAATAGGATCAAATACAGAAGTTGTATAACCACCACCTCCATAATTAGTACTCCAAGTTAAACTAGAGTACTTCACATTACCACTTGAATCAACACACATAGTTGGTAATCCCGATTTTAAACCCTCAAAAGCAATCGCATATGATTGACCATCCTGGGATATACCACACCAAAATATATTTTCATTGGAAGCTTTATTTGTTCTCAACATGGCACTACCAACAACAAGACCTATTTGATAACTTGTAGTACCTGGACCATTACTACCATCTTGCCTAGAAAATGGCATATTACAGTCCCCAGCGCCACCAGGAAAATTAACCCCGTACCCAGGGGCAGCAGGATTTTTATATGTACTTATTGAATTACCAGCACTAGTATATGTACCATACCTACCATTTTGCTGATAGTACATTTCCAGGCCCTTTTTTACCTCATCTGCAGCTGATTTTACATAAGCGACATCTGCCTTATTCTTTGTATTTTGTAAACTTACCATCACTACAGAAGCAAGAATACCAATGATGGCAATGACAACCAGTAATTCCAATAATGTAAAACCTTTTTTCATAATTAATATTATAGCACAAAAAATCACCTCAAGAAGGTGATTTTTTGTATTTATTAGTAATCCAGATTTGCCATCTTGGCATGAGATTGGATAAAAGCTTTGCGTGGTGGAACCTCAGATCCCATCAACATATCAAATACTTTATTTGCATCTTCAGCATCATCTACTTTTACTTGCTTTAGAATTCTACGTGCCGGATCCATGGTAGTCTCCCATAGCTCTTCAGCATTCATTTCTCCGAGACCCTTGTATCGTTGTACATGAATCTTTGTAGATTTTTTCTTTGTGTCTTCCTCCTCTTCTTCGACATCTGTCTCGACGACTTGTTCATTCTCAGATTCTTTTAGAAGCTCTTCGAGATTCACAGCATCCTTACCGAGGATTTTATCTCTCTCTTCATCACTGTATGCGTAGAATATCTCCTTACCTTTTTTAATCTTGAATAGTGGTGGCTGAGCGATATAGATATATCCAGCATCGATGATTGGTCGGAAGTATCTGTACATCAATGTCAGGATCAGTGTACGGATGTGTGCTCCGTCCACGTCGGCATCGGTAGCGATGATGATCTTGTGGTAACGCATCTTTTCTAGATCAAATGTATCTCCGATAGATGTACCCATGGCGATGACCAGATTCTTGATCTGCTCTGATCCGAGCATACGATCCAATCTTGCACGCTCGACATTGAGAATCTTTCCGCGGAGTGGCAATATAGCCTGAGTCTTACGATCACGTCCCATCTTTGCAGTACCACCAGCAGAGTCTCCCTCCACTATGAATAGTTCTGCACTAGATGAATCCTTGACCTGACAGTCAGCGAGCTTTCCAGGGAGAGTCATACCTTCGAGTGCTCCTTTACGCAATACTGAATCCTTTGCGGCCTTTGCGGCCTTGCGAGCGCGGAGTGCGAGCAATCCTTTGTTAATGATAGACTTTGCTTCATCAGGATTCTCTTCGAGGAACATTGTGAATGCATCACCAAATACTGTAGCTGTAGCACCTTGAGCTTCAGTACTACCTAGCTTGGCTTTGGTCTGACCTTCAAATTGAATTTCGCGAAGTTTTACAGAGACCACAGCCATCAACCCCTCGAGTACGTCATCACCAGTGAATCCACCATCAGCCTCTTTGATCAGATTATTTTTCTTACCATAAGTATTCAATATCCGAGTCAGTGCTGTCTTGAATCCTGTGATGTGTGTACCACCTTCTGGGTTGTAGATATTGTTTGCAAATGGAACTATGTGTGAAGAGAAGTCATCGATATATTGAAGTGCGACTTCGACTCCGACATCGTCTACCTCCTTCTCTACATAGAATACAGTAGAATGAATTGGCTTTTGGAGTTTGTTGTAAAATTTTACGAGTGATACGAGTCCTCCTTCAAAATAGAATGAAGTAGAAGGAACCTCTAATTCAAGTTCAGAGAACCAGATAACATCATTGTAGTCAGTATTTTTCTTTGTAAGAATTGCCTCACCCATATCTCGAGCATCTATGATATGTATACGTAGGCCCTTTACTAGATACGCTTGCTGACGAAGATGAGAGACGATAGTATTCCAATCAAATTTAACTTCTTTAAAAATTTCTACGTCTGGCTCGAAAGTAATGATTGTACCGTTTGATTTTGAATTGCCCACTTTTTTAACAGCGGCTTTCTTTTTACCTTGAGAGTATTCCTGTACATACTGACCACCATCACGGTGCACACAAGCACGAGTATAGATAGACAGCGCATTCACCACAGAAGCACCCACTCCGTGTAGACCTCCAGATACTTTATATCCACTACCTTCACCTCCGAATTTACCTCCAGCATGGAGAGTTGTCATGACAGTCTCGAGAGCTGAGACTTTTGTCTTGGAGTGAATATCAACTGGGATACCACGACCATTGTCGGCGACGCGGACACGATTGCCAGGCAAGAGAACTACTTCAATACGATCAGCATATCCACCCATGGCTTCATCACGAGAGTTGTCGAATATTTCCCATACGAGATGATGCAAACCATCAATACCAGTAGAACCGATATACATACCCGGGCGACGACGTACTGGCTCAAGGCCCTCTAGAACCGAGATTTCATCTGCACCGTATGCACCTTCTTTTTTTGCTTTTTTAGTTTCGTCTTTTGCCATTTTTATAAAGTTAAAAAATAAAGAAAATATCTCTTAAATCAAAGATATTTATGTATATATTATAACAAAAAAACACTAATTACACTAGTGTTTTTTTATCTATTTTACCCTTTAAAATAAGGATATTTTCATTTTTATATATAAAAATAAGATAAACTCATACAGCCCTTCCAAACCAAAACCATACACAATAAAAATCTGCCTAGGTCCGACCTAGGCAGATTTTTAAATACTGTAATTTTCAAAAAAATCAAACAATTCCCTCGTGTGATTTACACGAATATGATCTGGTAATATTTGCCTATCTATTATTTTAGAATACTTTCTGCTGTCCACAAAGTAATCAAAGAAACTAGAGTACTTATATTTTTTCAAATAATCTATTGTTTTATTTTTATCGTTAATACCATTTATTTTCCAATCTTTTTGGATCAATTTTACAGGGTTCAAGTGAACATAAGAAAAAAGATAGTTAAAATAATTCTCTTCACCCACATGATTAGATTTAAATTTTCCCTCAAATAAAGAGCCTGTGCGTCCATATTTTTTATTAAAATACATTGAGTACGAAGTAGAAACTTTACGAATAAATTCAGTTATAGGATTAAACTTTTCGCCTAGGTCCGACCTAGGCGAAATAAGAATAATATGAAAATGATTTGGCATAAGGACCCAAGCTAAAACATTTACCAAAGTTTCCCCTCTTTCAAAATCAAATGAATCAATATTATTTCTAACAATTGAATTTCTAAAATTAAATTTCAGCTCTGAATTTGCAATATAGAGGAGCTTAGTAAAACGTTCATAATCTTCATCATCTAAAAATATCTGACTCTTTCCATTGCCACGATTGTAGATATGATAAAATTCGTTTTGCACTAAATTTGTTTTTCGCAATGACATATTTATATTGTATCAAACAAATAAAATCTGCCTAGGTCCGACCTAGGCAGATTTTTTATTGTTGTGGAGTAATTTCTGGGGATGGTGTTTGCGCAGGTGCTGGATTTACAATCACTCCCCCCGCAGGAGCTGGGTTTTCATCCACTACAAGAGGCGCCACAGGCTCTGGACTCACCACAACTGGAGCAGGAGCATTCACCACTACGCACTCCCCTGGTACTGTCTGCATCGCACCACTCACGACTTTCACACAGAATGGATCACCTGTCTCCTCATCGTAGATTGTAATACCTGTACGCTTTGCAGGACTACCTATGTGCAAAGTCTGCACAGTCAAATCTTTGATTGATGCCATAGTGCCTGACACTTGAGTCACAACTCCACCAAAGAAATCAGACATCAGATTAGATACACCATGACTTCCAAGATTTGAATTCTCGAGAGCCTTCACACGCAAATCCATTGCAACTATTTTTGAATTCTCTTCTTTTACAGATGCCATCAGTATTCCGTTTACAGATACTTGATCAATCATATTACCCACCATGAATGCAGGATTTACTTCATCTGCGATATATCCAATACGAGTCTTTGCTAGCGGTGAATCTGATCCGTATCCATTTACTTCACGAATATATCTGAATGTATGCAATGGTGCATCTAGAACCATTTGCAATGAGGCACTGTAGTCTGTGTAATCTGCTATATCTTGCTTTGTATCACGAGTAGATGTCTGTGCTCCTACCACGGTACCGGCTGTGTCGTTTGCATTACTTGGTGATGCTGTATTGATGCGAATGTTTCCTGCTGCATCTTGCCATACGTATCCAGCTGTACCAGCTTTACTTTGGAAGTTTATAGATCCAGCGCCAGTATTTGTAGCATTTGTATTGCGCCCTAGAGTAAACACTGGACCAGCCAAACCAGCACCTAGATCCGAAGAACCTATGTTTAAGGATCCAGTATTCGTCACATTAAACTTACTCACATAACTTCCACCTCCAGTACCAGCATCAATCAGATATTGAGCACCAGAACCCAAAGTTGTTTCCGTGCGATTGATCCATAAATCTGTCGCTGCTGCTGTACCTGTCTGACTGAGATTTGGAGTTATTTTAAGAGTAGAATTATTACCTGAAGATTGTGTCTGGGAACCAGTACCAAGTGTCACATATGCAGCAGTGGTAGAAATAGATTGATTACCAAATGTCATTCCCAAATTGCTTGCTGCTCTAAATATAGTAGAAGTCATTCCATTTGGGGCATACGCAGAACTAGATGTCACAAAAAATTGACTTGATCCATTTATTTGTAAATCGATAAGAGAGCCCGTATAACCCGTAGCTTCATTTACAGCTAAAGATGTTCCGCCTGCTTGACCTATAAATTTACCAGCGGTTGACCCATCGAATGCATTTCCTCCGATAGATAATGTGCCGTAAGCTGTAACTGCAGTAGGTGCTACTCCGATGGTCAATTTACTTGCTGGGGTGATTGTGCCGATACCCAACCTATGATTTGTAGAATCCCAATAGAATTGACCTCCAGCTGTAGTATCTTGGGAAAGCACCCCAGATGTACCAGCAAATAATATTGATCCGATAGTTGGAGTAAAAAATGTTGGAGCACCCGATCCACCAGACACTACAGCCTGACCACTAGTTCCAGTAGATGTATATGCATGTGCTGTACCTGTACCATATCCGATACCACCAGCTGTCGGAGTAGCAGATGAATTTGTACCTCCTTGAGCTATAGTCACAAGTGCATTATCTGTGAGGATAGTAGCAGAGATATTTGGAAGAGTGAAAGTCTTTGTCGAAGTAGTAGGACCTGAGAATGAAGTGAACGCATTACCTGTACCACCATTTGTAGAACCTAAGGTTCCAGTCACAGTAGATGTACCGAGGGCAACTGTAAATCCAGTACCAGTAGAACCACTAGTGAGTGTGCCCACTGTAGCGATATCTGTACCTACGAGCTTTGAAGCTGCGATACTACCAGCTAGGTCAGCATTCAAAACTGCACCTGTAAGCGATAACTTGGAATACGCTATTGAGCCAGCGAGGTCAGAATTTAAAATTGCACCAGAGAGTGAAAGCTTTGAATATCCGATAGACCCAGCGAGCATAGCACTAGTAACTGCACCAGAATTTATTGTCCAAGATGCACCAGATGAAGCTACTGTTATGTCACCTTTGTTGCCATCAGTAACACCAGCCCCTCCACAAGCACCCCATGCAGGTGCACCTGATGAAGCAGAAGTAAGACACAATGTAGCACCTGCATTTGGAGCTAGCACACTAAGAGCTCCAGTTCCATTACCATATATAATTCCATTTGAAGTAAATGAACCAACTCCTGTACCACCCTGGCCGACAGTCACTGCTGCATTAGTAGTCAGCACTGTGGCATTCGCATCTGGAAAAGTAAAAGTACGAGTAACAGTAGGACCTGTCACAGCAAAAACACCATCACCAACTTCTGACCACCCATGACCTGGATTTGGAGTAGTAGCAAACACAAGCTGAACAACAGAAAAAACTACTACAGAAAATAGCAGAGTATAAGCAACATAGTGGAATGAAAATCGTGGTCGGATGGTGTGTAAGAATTTTTTAAATAATAATTTTAAATTAAACATAAATTACATTTATATTATATCACGATAATATAAAAAAAGTACCACAAAATGATACTTTTTTTGAGAATAATGTGGATAACTTTTTTTATTTTATTTTTTTAAAAAATTTTATCGAATTATGTAGCCCAATCTAGAAATTTTTTCTGAAATATTGCCCATTATTTGATTTATCTCATCATCAGTGAGAGTTTTTTCATAAGATTGAAAAACTAATCGATATGCGTAAGAAATTTTTCCAACCTCGCCCGGTACATCTGAGGGTTTTACGAATTTATCTACTAGCTGTGGTTCACGAACGAGCAATTCTGTTCCAAATTCTTTGTAAATGTTTTTCAATTCATCTGATTCCACATTTTCAGGTACCCACACTGAAATATCGCGAGTCATAAATGGAAATGTTGACCATGACTTGAATAGAATTGAAGCGGAGTCAGAAGTGCTTTCAAAAATAGTCTGGCCGAGCTCCCCTTTTTCTCCTGCGAGGAGATCCGAGGACTTTTTTGAAAGTACTTCTGATGTAGCTATAGTATAAATAAATTCATTTAAACTCGTCTCTTTTACTTCTTTTTTATTCGCAAAACATACATGAATTTCTTCTTTATCTCCAGAGAAAACTGTACCTATTTCAAAAATTTTAACTTCATTTAGACCCAAGAATGGAGCATTTAATTTATTCAGATTAAAACTCTCTTTTAGGCCATCAATCAAATTCTTTCTCAAAAAATTTTTATCAGAAGCAGAGGCTAATACTTCTATATCCCCTTTATTTGTAAAGCCATATGTCATCACCTCGCGATATCCATCACGAAGTAGAATTTCTTTTGCTTTCAAAATATTTTCATATACATCGTTCACTTTTGAGACAAAAGAAAGCTTTGGAATTGTCGGGATGACCTTGTCGTAACCTATCACACGTCCAATCTCTTCAGCCATGTCATTCATCGTCACGAGATCGCGACGAGCTAGTGGTATTGTGACAGTCCATTCCCCTTTTTCAAAGTCATTTGCATAACCAAAACTATAATCATTCATAAATTTTTCAATCTGCTGATTTGAAATTTCCAAACCTAACATTTTTGAAATATATTCTGTCGTGAATTTCAGAGTTTTTTGAATTTCAGGATTTGGGTATACATCTACGATGTCCTCAAATACTGCCTCCGGGAACATTTCAGATATTAATGCAGACAATTCCTTCATAGCAAAAGGGCAAGTCGAAGCTGAAAGATTATTCTCAAATCTTTTTGCTGAATCAGTCAGGATTCCTAGTCTGCGCGCAGTCTTGCGGACTGTAGCAGCATCAAAACTCGCAACTTCAAGTAATATATCTGCAGTAGAGTCAGAAACTCCTGAATCAAATCCACCTTTGACTCCAGCGAGAGCTAAAGTTTTTTCTCCGTCAGTGATGACTAGATCATTTGATTTTAATTTTGCGATGGTACCCTCTCTGCCTACCAATTTTAATTCTTCTCCTTCAATTGCATTGCGAACTACAATAGTTTCATTCGCAAATTTACTCAAATCAAATGAATGAGTGGGATTTCCACAATTGTACATTACTAAATTTGTCGCATCTACAATATTATTTATCGAGCGTTGACCTATTGATTCTAGATGAGTGACTACCCATTCTGGAGATGGACCAATCTTGATTCCACGTACAATACGCCCCATATAGCGATTACATCTATCTGTATCTAATGTAATTTTTAGATTTGTAGGTTTTGGTTCTGGTATCTTGTATACACGATCAGGGTCATTGAAATTCAGGCCCAGCTGTCCTGCGAGTTCGCGAGCCATACCACTATGTGATAGTAGATCTGGGGCACGATTCGGCAAGATATTCACGTCAAAAATAGTATCACCATTTGGTAATTTTTCTACACCATCCACCTCGGTCAGGTGGTATGTCAAAATATCAGCTATTTTATCAGCCTCGGGAATTTCTGGTATATACCATTTGAGCCAGTTGTAAGATATTTTCATATATTTTAAAATTGATTAAGTCTCAAGTCTCCCTGGTAAAGAAGTCGTACATCTGGAATATTCCATTTGATCATAGCAATACGATCGAGTCCTCCTCCAAAAGCAAAACCTTGGACCTTTTCCGGATCAAGACCTGCATTCTTCAGTACAGTCGGATGAATCATGCCACCCCCCATCATCTCTAGCCATTTACCATTGAACTTTGCATGCACTTCTACAGAAGGCTCGGTAAAAGGAAAGAAACTAGGACGGAATTCTATCTCCACATCAGGACCTAGAACTTTTTTATAGAATTCTACGAGCACACCCTTCATATGAGAAAGATTTATATTCTGACCTATCATGAATCCATCAATCTGGTGGAATTGCATCTCATGAGTAGCGTCAGTCGATTCATTGCGGAAAACTTTACCAACAGAAATATACGCGCCCTCTGTCATATTTTCTTTTGCCATCTTTTCTAGGTTGCGAGCAGTAGTATTTGTAGCATGAGTACGGAGAACTGCATCAGGAGAGTTTTTGATATAAAAAGTATCCTGCATATCACGAGCAGGGTGATCCTTTGGCACATTTAGTGCGTCGAAGTTGTACCAAGTAGTCTCGAGCTCTGGAGCGAGAGATACCTCGAATCCAAGGCCAGTAAATAGATCGTAGGCCTGATTCTGTAGGATAGTTAGTGGGTGAAGTGACCCCTTTTCATATTCATTCATACGTTTAAATATAGCATTTTACCCTAATTTTTCCAAAAGCTCTTTCTTCAATTTATACCCATCCCCCCACTTCAGCATACCTAAATAAGAATTCACGCTCTCTTCTTTAAAATTATTCTTTTTCAAATTCCTAAACATTCTCTTCTTTGTCGCTGTTCGTAATACTCTATTATTAGCAATAATGTACCCAGCCTAGGAAATCAAGTCCTGATGCTAGAGTTTTAATATATACTTTTTCTGGATGTAGTTGTAGTTTTAAATTTTTATTTAAAAAATCTGAAATTACAGGTAAAAAATTCTCAAGATATAATTTATCATCAGAAAGTATCACAAAATCATCCGCATATCTCTCGTAGTATTTTACTTTTGATTCAGCGGAATCATGTCGCTTATCTATTCTGCATGAATACGAATCGTATATAAATTTCTTGTCGAAATATGGGTGTCGTTGTCAAACTTGTTCACATTGAGCTTCAAGCAACCATCGTCATCAAAGTTGACATCAGCAACAAAGAAATTATAAGATATCCCATCTATTCCACTGCATATTAAATCATAATAATGCTGTATTTTATTTTGAACCAAGAGTTCAAAGAATATCTTACCTACAAAATATTTTTTATTGGTTTCTACTATGATCACGCTTTGAGAAGATATCTCCACTCAAATTCTGGATAATAACAAAAACATACCTTTTATCCTAAGTTTCAGTATAAAGATTAAGTAATAGACCGAGGATATCAAAAGAATACGAGTTTAGTATACAAAAATCCCCCAGTACACGCAAAGTGTCTGAGGGATTAAGAAATTAAGGGTCTAAATTTTAAATTACTGAGTGAACAAGCGCTGTAGCTGGGACAACAACACGAGACTGATTGCTCGCACACCAAACATCGATGTAGTCAAACCCGTCCACATAGAGCTTCAAGCAACCATCGTCATCAAAGCGGACATCAGCAACAAAGAAACTTTCGCCTTCCTTAAAAAGAAAGAATGTGGCATAGCCATTTGTACGAAGTTTATCTTTATTTTTTTCACAGAAGTTTTTGATTTGCGCCTGGGTCATACAGAGTGCTTCTAAATCCTTATTGAAAGAACCGAAAATAGTCCTGTAATCGCCATCCTTGTGCATCTCAAATACTTTCATTTCGGATTTCTCCGTTTTAGGTTGAGTATTAATTAAATTCCAATCTTTTAAATTGGTACTCAAGTACCCTGTAAACAAGTCTCCTGCATAATGAAGTCCTGACTCTTTTGTACCTCCGCATTCATCAACAAAAATTTCTTCTTCACAATGCAACTCGGTAAGGTGGGATGTTTTTACAGGTTCAGTGGACTTTAATCCAAAAATCTTCATCCTATCTTTAAGACTCATTTTGTGAAAACCAATAAGACAATTTATGTAATCAGAGTTTTGTTTTCTGTACGCTGACCATAAATTTTTGTCTACTTCTTTTTGTAGGCCTTCAATGTTTGAAGGATCTACGATGAATTTTTGTATCATCTTTTTGTTTTTAAATAACTAGATCGTTAGTTCACTAGTTCAGGAGTATTATATCACAAAATATGCCTGCAAGTCAAGCTTAAAAAGGCTATATTTTAAAGGGTTTTGTGTGGATATTGCAGGATTTAATAGATTATGATACAGTATACGTACTAGTGGCTTCGGCCTCCGAGAAAGCTCCCGCAAGGGAGCTTTCGATTTTATACTTGCAGTCTATATAACAGTATGGTATTATAAAAATATTGAGAGGTTGCCTCTCTTGCTCGCAAGAGCCGATAGCCCCGCAAGGGGCTATTATAATTTATAAAGCTTACTAAAGTATTCTTGTATTTTAGAATATTCTTCGTCTGAAAGAATATATTTCCTCTCTGTAAGTCTCCTCTTGTCAAAACTACGTATCTGATACACTAGTGCTGTATGCAAAATACCGTCATCTGTTTTTATAATACAAGAATATTTTCTATTTTTAACTTTTGAGGTAAGTGGTATACCAATAAAACTTTCACTACCTTCGGCATTTATCACAAGAACTGGTCTTGTATAATCATCCCCTTTACCATACACCTCACTACCCACATTCATCCCAATACTACACCACCAAATTTCTTTTTCTTGTGGATGATTAAATGTTTCATTTTGATCAATCTTTATTTTCTTTTTATTCCACTTATCAAAATCTTTATCCATATTTAAATTATATCACTACTAACCCCTGAGTTCTATGCTGATTTATATATTCTAGCCCTCGCGCAGTTTGGACATACGGAATCCCTGCCGTAGGATTTGAAATTACATGGACGGTTTATCCACACACCAGTTTTTAAATCTCTATCATACTCAGTAATATCACGGACCAATAGATCAATCTCCTCATTTGTGATACTCGTCTTGTAAATACCATTCTTGTCTCCCTTTTTGGCCTCTAGGAATTCCAATTGAGATTCTGATACTCGATCATTGTTATTCGCACCGTGAATAAGGTACGAGTACATTGCGAGTTGTCGCATATAGCTACTCATACTCTCGTTTTCGCCCCGTTTTTCAATTTCTGATTTTGTTTTTACGCTACCTGTCTTGAAATCCGTCACTCGAAAAGTATTTTTTTCTATCTCCTCTGTCAGGTCCACCTTTCCATAGAAAAGTAAGCTTGGAAAGCGAGAATCTCGATACGATAGCGGTCGCTCTGTCATATAATTCTTTATATTGGGCAGTCTTTCCTTTACCCAGACAGATACTATTCCGACAGCTTCTTTTTGTAATCTTTTAACCATTGATTCTTCATAAATATTTTGCTTGTGTATCTGATCGAGGATTATATCTTCAAGCAAATCTCCGTTCTTCTTCAATACTTGCTCGATCGTACCGTGAACCACATTACCAAAGACTAGACTCTCAGAAACTACGTCCGGCAAGCGCAATAGATTCCTAAAATACCACTTCCATGGGCATTCAAAAAAGTTGTTCAGCATCGTCACCGATACCTTTGTCTTTTGGTATTCCTCAGCGACCATATCGGTCAGATCTTTCGTTGAAAAATCTACCTCTGCATGAGGTACAGCAGTGACATATGATTTTGGGTCCCTGCTCAGAATTTGTTCTTCTACTTGATTGAAATTTTTCTTTATAAATAGGTCTTCTGGCAGTTCCGCGATGATATGTGACAATTCCTGATCGCCACCTGTATATGAGTATCTAGAATATGAAAAAGTACAGAATCGCTTTGCTCGAGTCAGTGCTACATAGAGCTGCTTTTTCACCACTTCAGCATCTTTTTCTTCTATTTTATTTTGTACATCTTCTGGGAGTGTGAATGCCTGCTTTTTGCCATGCATCAATGTCTTTTCATCCATATGAGCCACCCAGACGAAATCAAATTCCAATCCTTTTGAGGAGTGAAGTGTCAGAACCTTTACACCTTTGTCGCCATAGAATACGTCTAGTGGTAGATCCTCGCCATAAGATTTGAGTCGGTCGATAAAGTCGATAAATCTTTTCAGTGTGAATTTCTGATGCTCCCGCTCGCTCTTTTCCCTCTCCCCTTGCGCTAGGTGCAGTACTGTACGCACCACCTCCACGCGACGAATCAGATCATCGTGATTCTCTGCTGTATCTAGTAGTAGACTCTCGCCCACATATTGGACTAATTCGTACACATCACGAGTATTGGATTCCTCAATATAGGATTTCAATTTATCACCCCAGGAATTCACTGGATCAATACCTGTAAATAAATCTTTTTTGCCGCCACCGAGATCCTCTACGGATAGCTTGTAAGTATTCACACTCTGCAAAAACTTATGTGCCGAGAGTGGTGGTATCTTATTTATCGGATCAAACAAAGATTCAGAGATAGAGATATTGTCATATGGATTTAATACTATTCGAAGTGCCCGAATCAGAGTATCTGCCTCGGGTACACCAAAGAGTGTCAGTATGCCTGATGAAGCCACAGGTATACCGCGATCTCGGAGTATCTGCACAGCGTTTTTGACTTGATAATTTTTTGGCACAAGAATCGTGCATTCATCAGGACTCACACCATCTGCCACCTTCGCCTCTATCTCCATAGCAGCAGCAATGATCTCGTCACGAGGATATTCGCATTCATAGAGCTGTAGTTTATGCATCTCTCCATGATTACTCTTGAGTTTTTCCAGTGTCATCGAACTTCGCAGTAGTGTGTCTGCACTATCGAGAATCGCCTGTGTAGAACGATAATTCTCCACCAATGTGATCAACTTTGCTTTACCAAAAAGCGTCTTAAAACTCTCAAAATATTCGATAGACGCACCCCCAAAACCATAGATGAGCTGTCGGTCATCACCCACAACGAATATATTTGGCAATTCTGTATCGTGCCAGATAGCACGAAGTATCGCATTCTGCGTAGCACTACTATCCTGATGCTCGTCTACGAGTGCATACAGATATCGCTCGCGAATAGTCGCCTGTGCATCATCGGAATTTACCAGAATATGCCATGCGTATTTGAGCACATCATCATAATCACAGAGACCTCGCTCCTCTTTTAATTTCTCGTATTCACGATAGAAAATTACGACTTCTTTTGTCCTCTCGAGTCCATCGATTTTCTTTTCTACTTCTTTTTTAAGTTGTCCTTTGCTCTCGCCACGACTAGAAATACTATCCGGGTCATTCTTGATCCGATCAATCTCGAAATTTATAGATGCCAAAAACTCTTCAGGCTTTATATTTTCTCTTTTCAATAATGAAATCAGACTTTTGATATCTCGGAAAAACATGCCTGAATTACCTCGTGGACGAATGTAGACCCAGCTACCATTCTCTAGAATCTCATCCACGAGGGCGATATTGCTCGTCTCATCTAGTATCACCGGTGGCTTTTGCATGTCGAGAACCTGGTGGAATTCCTCGAGTATATTCATAGCAAAACTATGAAAAGTAGAAATCTTGATCTGTGTAGCTGGAGGGCCAATATATTTCAATAAACGCTTACGCATCTCTTGCACCCCAGAATTAGTAAAAGTTAGACATAAAATTTCGTTTGGTTGTGTTTGGTTTGAACTATTTAAAATATAAGCAATACGCAGTGACAATACCTGAGTTTTTCCAGTACCGGGACCCGCCACTACCATCACTGGACCGTCGATAGTATCTACGGCCAATTTTTGCTCTTTATTTAGCTTTTTATATGCAGAATTATATAAGTCTTGATTCATAAACCCATTATACCCCGAGGGTCAGGAAAATAAAAAAACCACTATAAAATTATATTTTATAGTGGTTAAATACTTTCTTTCTCTAATCTTTAACAATTTCTTTAACCTTATCAATTAAATGATTGTGTGATTCAAAATTGAAAATTCCAGGACCATCTGGTTTGATGGGTGAAAGTGTCGAAGCTAAAAAAGCTTTGGATTCAGAATTCAATTGCTCAACAACAACATGAGGAGCGGACCCTGGGTAGCTAAAATTTGCATAATGCAAATAGAAGTAATCTTCATGAATATGATTTTCAAGATCATCATACTCAATAAATACCAATACCATGGATGGCAAGTGTTTTTCAAACGTTTTATTTAAAAGCAAAACATCAACACTACCTCCTTCTAAGCTCTCTAGGAGCACAACTAACTTTTTCTTCTTATTCATAATAAAATCATATATTTGTGTATATTATAGCATAAATCATACGCATTTGTCAAATCACAAAAAGTGTTGCTCTGTATGATATAATCCTCCAATGTCTATACTTTTTACATATTTAAAGCATTATTGGAAGCTACTATTATTAGCTCTAGTTCTCGCTACTATCAATCAAGTCTTCTCACTTCTTGACCCCCTCATATTCCGTCATGTGATCGATGGGTATGCCACAAAATTTGATCAATATACATTCGCAGAATTCGCGCGTGGAGTAGGATACCTATTGCTATTGGCAGTTGGTGCAGCATTTGTATCTCGTGTAGCCAAGAATTTCCAGGATTACTATGTGAATACCATCACTCAGCGTATCGGCGCAAAAATGTATGCTGATGGGATATCGCATTCACTATCTCTTCCTTATCAGCAATTCGAGGACGAACGCAGTGGCGAGACACTAGGTAAAATACAGAAGGTTCGTACAGATATTGAAAAATTGATAGCATCCATGATAAATGTGATCTTCGTATCACTCGTAGGATTCGTCTTTGTCATTATCTACGCATTAAAAGTCTACTGGGTGATCGCACCACTGTATATACTCGCGATACCATTGATCGGTGGAGTCAGCTATGTATTGAGCAAGAAGATTAAAAAAGTTCAGAAAACTATCGTAGCAGAGACTGCCGCACTAGCAGGCACTACGACAGAATCCCTCCGCAATATTGAGCTCGTAAAGAGTCTAGGCCTAGCCGAGCAAGAAATAGGAAGACTGAACAATACGACAGGTAAAATACTAGAACTGGAGCTTAAAAAAGTGAAATACCTACGAAGTCTGTCATTTGTCCAAGGTACGATTATAAACTTTGTCCGTACTGCTATCCTATTTATAATGCTGTATTTGATTTTTGCTCAGAAGATTACATTTGGAGAATTCTTTTCACTATGGATCTACTCATTCTTCCTCTTTGGGCCCCTACAGGAACTTGGAAATATTATTGGTACATATCGTGAGAGTGAAGCATCGTTGGAAAACTTTAAAAAGATCCTCGATAGTAAACCAGAAGAGACACCAGAGAATCCAAAACATATCGGAGATATAAAATCACTATCATTCAAAGAAATAAAATTCAAACACAAGATGGCAAGTGTCGAAGCTCTGAAGAATGTTTCTTTTGAAGTAAAGCAGGGTGAGACAATAGCATTCGTAGGACCATCTGGAGCAGGCAAGACTACACTCGTAAAGCTCCTCGTAGGCCTCTACAAGCCCGCAGGCGGAGAGATTTCTTACAACGAGATACAGAGTGCAGATGTAGATCTAAATGAGCTACGTAGTCAAATAGGATTCGTCACTCAGGATACCCAATTATTCGCTGGAACGATAAGAGAAAACTTATTATTCGTGAATCCGGGTGCTACAGACGAGATGTGTCTAGACGCATTAAAGAAATCTGCTTGTGATGGACTACTCGCTCGTGCAGAAAAAGGTCTTGATACAGTTATCGGTGAAAACGGTGTAAAAGTCTCTGGTGGTGAGAAGCAACGTCTATCTATCGCCCGCGCACTATTACGTAAACCAAAGTTATTGATATTCGACGAGGCGACAAGCTCGCTCGACTCTCTGACAGAGGAAGAAATATCAAAGACAATCCAATCTGTCAGTGAATCAAAAAATCACATCACCGTATTGATCGCGCACCGCCTATCGACAATCATGCATGCAGACCGCATCTATGTATTGGAAAAAGGAAGTGTCACAGAGAGTGGTAGTCATACAGAGCTACTCTCACAGAGCGGACTATATGCAGCTATGTGGAGACAACAAATCGGAGAGAATTAGAAATAAAAAGCCCCGCGGCATATGCCGCGGGGCTTTTGTATTTATAAATATTTTATTTCAAAATCATCCCCATACCAATCTTGTCCATATTTTTGAAAAATAGGATTTTCTCCTGTGATATAGAATATGAGCGATCCGTCTAAAGCCAATTTATTATTAAAATTTTGATTTTCTTTTATGTATTTTTCAAGGAATGGTGGAGTTATCTCTTCTTGAAGAATCCAATTTGAGACATTTGGAAAAATATTTTTAAATTCTGACACAGCGATACCATAGTGCGTACATCCGAGCACTACAGAATCCACACCAGCAGGTATGACTTCTCTATTCTGATCTAGATATGCAGACACATCCCCTCCTTTTTCTATGATAGAGGCGAGCTCTGGCAATACGAATTCATGAGTTTCAATATTCTTTTCTTCGAGAGATTCTTTATAAAAATGTGAATCCACAGTCCGGTGTGTAGCAAAAACCATCACACCGTTTGAATCTGAGATTGATTCTACTGTAGGATGTGCGATGCCGAATAGTAATCTGTCTGGATAATTTTCTCTTACCCATTCTTTCAACTCTGGATATATGGCTGTACTAGTAGTATTGCAAGCGAGCAATACTACTACACAATTCTGCTCGCCATACAGGAATGCCAAAGCGGTAGTAGTAAAAACAAACAAATCATTTTTTGATTTATTCCCGTATGGCACATTCTTTTGATCACCATAGAATACGTAATTGTATTCAGGGAGTAATTCTCTGATGTGCTTCAATATCCATAGTCCACCTAGGCCTGAATCAAATACTCCAATATTTCCTTTTGTATTTTCATTATTCATTAAATTACAATCAATTCTTTTGGTGACTTTGTAAGGATAGTGCTACCCTTTTTGGTAACCAGGATAGTATCCTCTATACGAATACCCAATTTATTTTTTATATATACACCTGGCTCGACTGTGATGACCATATTATCGTCGAGAATTGGTTTTGTGATTTTAAAATAAATTCGTGGATTTTCATGAATGAGTTTCCCTACTCCATGACCTGTCATATGGATAAAATATTTAGCATATCTACCGAGTGCCTTTCTGCATACTTCGTCTACTGTGAACGCATACACACCACTTTTAACCTCACCAATTCCCGCTAACTCACTCTGTAAAACTAGATCATAAATTTTCTTTTGTTCAATAGTTGGAACGCCGACAAATATCGTGCGAGTCATATCTGAGCAATAGCCATTTACCTTTACCCCAAGATCAATAATCACAAAACCAGATAATTTTTTATCGGTCGGCTGTGGGTGAATATCATTGCCTGCATTACGGCCTGATGTGACGATAGGTGGAAAGCTCGGTCTTAAACCTCTTTTCTTTATCTCAAATAAAATAAAATCTCGCAATTCCACTTCGGTAATTTTATGAGTCTTGCCTAGGTCGGACCTAGGCAAGAATTTTAAGATATTTTTGAAAATAGCATCAGTCTCGCGGCAAGCCTTCTTGATATTTTCAATCTCTTCTTTTGTCTTTATTTGTGCCATGTTATTTAAATGCGCAATAAATTATTTTCTTTTTGAATGGTCTGGCTGAGCATATTTTTGTATCTGCGAAGAGATCCGAGGACCTGAAAAAAGAATATAATTTATGAAGCTGTGTTTATTTTTGTAAGTATGCGAGCCAGTAGTCTCTCTTGTATATCCGTCCATCAACTGTCGGATATGACGTCTTCTTTTCTAATGACAAAATTTTAAAATACTGACCATACATTTTTATGAAATCCTCTCGAGAAAATACACGCTCGTATAAATCTAAATCTCGCATATAGTATGTATCGTATTCACGACCCGGGCTATCCTTCAATAAATTTTTTACATTTTTATTGCCATCTTTGCAAAGTGCGCGAACAAAGAAATATCCCCCACTTTTTAATACACGTGAGGTTTCTGATAAATATATTGCACGTCCTTTTTCATCTAGTGCATTTGAGCTGGTTATATCAAGAACGACATCAATAGATTCATCTGGTATATCATAATGCTCACCAATGTCACCCAGCCTATAATCCACTTTTACACCAATGCCTATCGCACGTTCTTTTGCGAGAGTGAGGGCAGTTTTAGATATCTCAATACCTATCACACTGTTCCCCTCTTCTGCTAAATAGTTCGCATTACGACCAGTCCCACACCCGAGATCTAAAATATTTTTCCCATCCAATTTATATTTCTGATCCTTTTTAAGAAACTTCAAGAATCGTAAAGTGTCCGCCTGAGGACCATCCGCCTTGGTTACTAGTTTTGAATTCTGATATTCTTTTTCCCATGCACGACCCTGATTCATAAAATTATATTTTGGTTATATCTCTAGAGAAAAATAGATTCATAGTCCAATCAAATGCAACTTTGATTTTTTTGAATGGTGATATGAATTTGAATAGATATACTGTTCTCCACATGAACCATGCTATAGCACCCGTAACAGGCACACCGAAAACATTGGCTAACCCCTCGAATCTGCCGAGTGACGCCATCTCTCCTTTTGATTCAAACTTGAATGGAATTAGGTCATATCCATTCATAAAGTTGTGCACGTTTTGAGCTACATGAGGGCCCTGCTGTGTAGCAACTTGAGCAGTCATAGGTAGTGGTAAACTATTTTCATTCTCTTTGATAAATGACACGTCGCCAATCACAAAAATTTCTGGATTATCTGCTATGTGCAGATTTTTATCTACAAATATTCTTCCACCTTTATCCATAGGTAAAATATTTGCAAACATTTCAGTATTTGGCTTTACTCCAGCTGTCCATACTGTATATGATGAATGTATTTTAGTATCGTCAGAAAATACGACTTCGTCTGCGTGAACCTCCTTTACTCCAGTATTCAGATATACTTTTATTTTTTTGTCTTGCAGTACAGTGAGGGCCTTGCCACGTAGCTTTACTGGAAAAGGTGCCAGAAGTTCTGGCCCACGATTCACTAGTGATACAGATATATCATCACAAGAAATAGAATCCTTGTAATAATCCATAAGAGTATTGTGTATAAATTCTGCCATTTCAGCTGCGAGCTCTACGCCAGTAGGACCCCCTCCGACAACCACAAATGATAGCGCTTTCTTGCGATCTTCATCTACTTTGAGTACTGATGCCTTTTGAAATGCATCGATAATACTACCACGCATCTTTACTGCATCACTCAAATCTTTTAATGCCAATGAATGTTCCTCTGCCCCTGGTGTACCAAAATAATTTGTAGATGCACCCAATGCGACAATAAGAATATCGTATGATAATTTTTCAAGACTAGTAGTAACAATCTTATTTTCTTTGTCGAGTGACAACACATCCGCTATATGTATCACATCACCATTGCGAGATAGGAAATGCTGGATAGACTCTACGACAGAATTCTCAGACAACCCACCTGTAGCCACCTCGTGTAGTAGTGGAGTAAATAAAAAGTAATTTGTCTTATTTACAATAGTCACATCTATTTCGTTTTTATTGAAATGTCTATATAGAGATCTATATGCGTACAATCCCCCAAACCCAGCTCCGAGTATTAGAATTTTCTTTTTTGTTTTTATCATTTAATAATTTTTATTTTGATAATAGTACCACCATCACTCGACATTTTTATCATAACTTTATCCCCTACTCTAAGCTCTTCTTTTAAGAATTTTTTATCTATTTTAAAAGTCTTTATTCCGTCAGTCTTGTCTACAGCCGAAAAATCGATTACATCAGTAGATTCATTCACTTGAGACAATTTACCGATATATACGGAATTAGATTTAATGGCACTTCGTGCTTTCAAGCGCTGTGAATTTCTGATTGGTACATTGTTTACGTACGTACTCTTTATCGATTGCATACTATTTCTAATAGCAAAAAAATTCTCTGCCAATTCAGCCATTCCCAAACCCAAGACAACAGCGACCAGTACACTCAGAGCAAAAATCTTATTTCTGTCTTTTACACCGGGAAGGTCAAATTTTCGATAAATAAATATAAATACGAATACTAGACATATAGCAACCACAAGGTATTCATATAAAAAATGTTGCGGGCCATATACACTCTGATTCAAGAAATTTTCAACACTTCTCTTTTCAAAAAAATCAAAGATAAACATTGCTATTAAAAACACTGCCCCCAATATCAGGGTAGCACATATAGACAACACTCCGATTTGAGTACCACGAACAACCCAAGAAGGTATTGGTTTTTTATCTTTTATGTTTTCTTTTATCTTTAAAAGAATTTTCTGCTTATTATTATTCATAATTAATTCCTTTTTCTGAAGCATATTTTTTAATTTTACTCTTCGCTCTTTTTATTTTGACAGTTATAGTATTCTCTTTTATTTTATACAAATCAGATATTTCTTTTACAGACAGACCTTCAATATAAAACAGGGCTAGAATACTGCGCTCTTCTTCATCTACAAACTCCAAAAATTTTTCAACCATCATTTTGTCAGATAAATCCAAAGGTGCATCCTCAAAATGATCTTGATTATTTTCTAGATATGAATCGAGCGACACATTTGGATGCCTCATCTTTGGGCGAAGATGGTCAATAACTGTATTACGTGCAATACGATAAATCCATGCAGAAAAAGGAATAGATGGTGAATATGAATTTATAAATCTATAAGCTTTATAAAAAGTCTCCGAAGTTGAGTCTTCTGCGTCGTCAGTATTACCTAGGTGCATTTTTGTAGTGTAGCGAAAGATTTTATCAAAGTATCTTTCAGTTACTTCATTAAAAAGCTCAGTATTCCCTTTCTGTATTTCTATTACTAGATCTTCATCTGTCATAAGACCCATAATAGCACAAACCCCACATTGAAAAAATGCGGGGTTTGTTGCTTCTAATTAAATAGAGTATTAGTTAGCTTTTGGAGCAGCAGTGCCTGCTTTGTTTGCATCCTTCTTTGCTTTCATTTCTGCCTTAGCAGCTTCACGCTTTGCATTTGCATCTGCCTTTGCAGCATCAATTTTTGACTTTGCTTCTGCTTTTGCAGCATCTTTCTTTGCTTTTGCATCTGCCTTTGCAGCATCTTTCTTTGCTTTGATTTCTGCTTTTGTAGCTTCTTTCTTTGCTTTAGCATCTACTTTAATTGAAGCTTTTTCTGTACTACCTGCATTCGCTGTATTTACTCCAGCAGCTGGAGTAGCTACTTCTGCAGCAAATACTGGAGATGCTACAACTGCTAATAGCATAAGACCCATAGAACCACTAACCAATGCTTTTTTGAAATTATTTTTCATATATATAATTGTTATTTTTTAATAATAAAAAGGCTTATTGTTGCCCTCTATATATTACTACGTTTGAAACTAGTAAAATATGACAATACTATCGAACAAAACAATCTGTATCTTTTGGCAAATATTTTTGTAATGCAAAATGAGGCATGTCCCCTGATATATAATGACATAGACCAGATTCGTTTGCTACTCTTATCCAGTCTCTATATTCAACAGAATCAACAGGGGGCACAATATCTACAGCAATACCTAATGAATGGTCTGAATCACAAGAAGGCGGAGTATGACCTTTTATAAAACCATGAATACTAGCCTCTCTAATCAATCGAGATTTTTGAGTACTATTTAATTCACTAATCTTTGAAATATCAATGTGTGTTTTATATTTACAATTATGACCCTCAGTAAAACTCTTGTCATTTACATATCTCCATATCTCCCACACTGAACGAATATGCTCACCATACAATGCGGGCCTATATACTTGCAATATATTTAACTTCTTACCCCACTTATCCTCAAACAATTTTACTGCTTGATGTAACTCTGGCTTTGCATTATCCCAATCTAGAAACGGGTATGGATCTTCACCTACCCATTTCTTTAATTCTGGAATTTCTTTTTCGGAAACTTCAATGGGAAGAACATCTTGCTTATCTTCTATCTTAGATATTTTTACGACAGAGACTACGGGAACTTGCTTTGTA
Organism: Candidatus Nomurabacteria bacterium; assembly: GCA_026396015.1. Lineage (GTDB taxonomy): Bacteria > Patescibacteriota > Minisyncoccia > Phycocordibacterales > UBA9973 > UBA8515. Next base: position 59,970 of record JAPLXP010000014.1, read on the forward strand.
TTATTAGAATCCAGATTCAAAAAAATAAATAAAATGAGCAGAATAAATCCCAACATCAAGATAACAATTTTTATATTTAAAGTTTTAATTTTAAGCATTTTATTTTCGCGGGGAATTCCGATTTCGTTTTATTGCGGAGAGAGAGGGATTTGAACCCTCGAAGGCTTTAACACCTTGCTACCTTTCCAAGGTAGTCGTTTCAACCACTCACGCACCTCTCCATATCCTAAATACGCCTGCCCGAAGGCAGGCATATTTAAGTGTTGTGGGCATTTATAAATAAGAGCCCACATGTAAAGAACATCCAGAGAGTATATTACTACTTTTACACACGAAACACAAACTACATTTCTCTCAAAATCTTGATTCTGTCTTCTAGTGGTGGATGAGTAGAAAATAGATTTCCTATCTTCTTTGCTTTGTCGCCAGCACCAAATGGATTGGAAATATATAGATGTGCAATGGCTGTAGACTGATGATTCATGGGAGCACTATATTTCTCCAACTTTTCTAAAGCAGAGGCTAGACCTTCTGGATAGCGAGTCAGTAATGCACCAGATGCATCGGCTAGATACTCACGCTTACGAGAGATTGCGAGCTGTATGAGTGTAGCCATAATAGGAGCTAGAATTGCTAGTACTACGCCGAGGATCATGAATAGCATATTACCCTCTCTATCATCGCGCCTATTACCAAATAGGGTCATACGTATAATCATGTCTGAAATAATAGATATAAATCCTACTAGAACCACAGCCACAGTCGATACGAGCATATCCCTATTTCCAATGTGGCTCATCTCGTGAGCCATCACCCCTTCGAGCTCTTGCTTGTTCATGATTGCGAGGAGTCCAGTCGTCGCAGCGACTACTGAATGATCCTTGTCGCGGCCAGTAGCGAATGCATTTGGCGCCGAATCCTCTATCACATAAATTTTTGGTATTGGTAATCCTGCAGTGATAGATAGATTCTCCACAGTCGTATACAAATCAAAATATTGCTCACGTGTAGCAGGATGTGCACCTGCGATAGCGAGTGCAATCTTGTCTGAATACCAATAGCCGATAATATTCATCACGATACTAAATACAACAAAAATATAAAGAATATTTGGATTGCCATATAGCTGGGAAATAAAAAATCCGAGTCCTATGACAATGATCAAAAAACCACTCATGAGCAGCCATGTCTTTTCTACGTTCTTTGTTTGTTGAGTATATAGTGTTGCCATTTTTTACTTAGATAACATTATCCCCTTTTATCATCTTCATTGCCTCTTGAACTGTAGTCATAAATTGCGCAGGAAAAATAATTGTAGAATTCTTTTCTACACTAATCTCTGCCATAGTCTGCAATGTGCGGAGTTGTAGTGCTACAGGATGTGCAGTCATGATATCTGCTGCTTCTCCAAGCTTTTGTGCAGCTTGCATTTCACCTTCTGCTGCTACGATCTTTGCACGGCGTTCACGCTCTGCCTCGGCCTCCTTTGCCATAGCACGCTGCATGTTCTCTGGTAGCGAGATATCTTTGATCTCAACTGCAGAGACCTCTACTCCCCATGGCTCTGTATGTGCATCGATCACATTCTTGATCTGATTGTTTATCTCACCTGTCTGAGAAAGTAGCTGGTCTAGCTGGAATTGCCCTACTACATTACGCACTGTAGTCTGACTGATTTGATTTACTGCTTTGTATACATCCTCGATACTTACCACTGCCTTCATCGGATCTACTACATGATAATAGGCTACAGCTGCGATATCTATAGATACATTATCTTTTGTAATAATTTTTTGTGATGGAATCTCCATAGTCACCGTGCGGAGCTGCACTCTAGTCATCTGTTCAAAAACTGGGATGACTAGTATCAATCCTGGACCACGAATACCTGCAGATTTACCGAGAAACAATATGACTCCTCTCTCATACTCCTTTACCACCCGGATAGAAGCGATGAGTAATAAAACAATAACAGCGATAATTATGTACATATATAATATATTAATTTATTAATTCTTATTTGGAGTGTAGTAATCTGAGATATCATCTACCGATACAGTGACACCATATTCAAAACTAGGATTCTCTTCATTTTTAGACGAAATATTCAGAGTTAAGGCATCAGAATTTTTTTCTGATACAGAATAAATCTCTCCTTTATACATAGCTGTGTCACCGATCTTTATATCGTCAAATTTAACTTTTCGTGCTTTTTCTATGTCAGATTGTTTTTTATTATTCTCTTCTAAAACTTTTTTATCCCAAGCTTCATTATCTTTCTTTGCATTATCTCCTGATGAAAATTTAAAGGACTCCATAAGATTTAGAATTTAACTTCTACTGGATTCTTTTCTACACTATCAGCCTCGAGCTGAAAGAAGTCCATCTTTGTAAATGAGAACATTGATGCGATCACATTGCCTGGGAACATTTGTATTCCAGTGTTGAAATCACGAACATTGCCATTGTAAAAACGACGAGCTGCTTGTATTTTGTTTTCTGTATCTGAAAGTTCTTTTTGGAGTTCGATAAAGTTTGTATTTGCTTTGAGCTCTGGATAAGCTTCAGATATTGCGATGATAGATTTTAGAGTTCCTGATAGCATATTCTCTGCTGCACCCTTTTCCTCAGCTTTCGCACCCATAGCAGCTGAACGAGCCTCTGTCACCTTTTCAAATACTGCAGATTCATGAGTAGCATAACCTTTTACTGTATTCACAATATTTGGTATCAAATCATAGCGACGCTTTAGCTGTACATCGATATCTGCCCATGCCTCGGTAGCACGATTTTTCAACGTGACAAAACCATTGTATTTAATAATAAAAAACAAAACGACTAGACCCAAAACCACTAAAATAATTAAAGTTGTACTCATAAAAATAAGGTTAAATAATAAATCACTTATAAGTCTATTATACCAAAAAACTCCCCATTTTACGAGGGAGTTTTTTGATGTAGAAAATCTACAATTTATGAGCTACTTCTTCTTGTTTACCATCACTAGTAGTGGACTTGCAAGGAAGATTGATGAATATGTTCCAAAGAACATTCCAGCAGTTAGCATCATAGCAAATACCTTTGTAGTAGATGGACCCCAGAATACCAATGCGAGCAATACTACGATAACTGTGAATGATGTAGCTATTGAGCGAGTGTAAACTTGAGTCAGACTGTTCCCTACTGTCTCTTCAAAAGTCTTGAAATGTCCCATGCGAATATTCTCACGGATACGGTCGAATACTACGATAGTATCTGACACAGATAGACCCAATACTGTCAGCACTGCCACTACGAATAGTGTATCCACCTCTACTCCATAAGTATGAGATAGGAATGCAAATACTCCGACTGGAATCATTATATCGTGGATCAATGTAGCGATAGCTATCAAACCGTATTTCCAAGAAGAAACAGGCTTTGAGACTTTACGGAAAGAGAAAGCGATAAAGAAGATAATTCCGAGTGATACAAAGATAAATGAGAACAATGCCTTACGAGCGAGCTCGGTACCCACAGATGGACCAATAGAAGTAAATGTCTTTTCTGTAGATCCAGATAGAGACATCAACAATGCCTGGTGTTCTGCTTCTGTAAGATTCTTTGTCTTGATACTATATCCGTCTGTACCCGTTGGCTGAATTAGAGCTTCACCAATATTTAATTTACTGATTGATTCTGAAACTAATACTTGTTCTGGGCGAGCTCCTACATATGATACTTCTAGCAATGAACCTCCCTTGAAATCAATACCCATATTCAAACCAAAGTATGAAATAGAAGCGATTGAAATCAACACGAGTAATGCAGAGATTGCAACGAAAACTTTTTTGTATTTAATGATAAACATATAATTATTTGTGAGAAGAAGCATTAGTAAAACCCGACCCAAAAAGGAAACTGATAAGCTTTGTATGCTTTGTAATATTTAGAGAGTACAGGAACAATCTTGTGATTGTAATCGCAGAGAACATTGATACGATAACTCCAAGGAAGAATGTGAGAGCGAACCCTTGGATAAGTGGTGTACCGAATGCGTACAATATACATGCAGTCAAAAGACTTGAGATGTTTGAATCACGGATAGACAACCATGCACGAGAGAATCCATTGCGGATTGCTTCTGCTACATTGCGTCCAGTACCTAGCTCTTCTTTGATACGTTCAAAGATCAGAACATTGGCATCCACAGCAATACCGATAGAGATAATAAATCCAGCGATACCAGCAGCAGTAAGAGTCACAGGGATCAATTTGAATATAGCAAGGATTGTTACTGTATAGATTGATAGTGCCAATACTGCGAGTAATCCTGGGAGTCTGTACCAAAAGATAAGGAATATTGCGATAGCAAGGAATCCAATCAATGCAGCTTTTACTCCAGCAGCAGTAGCTGTACTACCAAGTGACGGACCGATTGTCTCAGTACCAATATGCTCAATAGGTACAGGAAGTGCACCAGAATTTAGACGTCCTACTAGAGTCTTTGCCTCTGCAGGTGTAAAGTTTCCAGAGATCTGTGCTACTCCACCAGTGATAGCCTCACGTACAACCGGAGCTGATATAGGTGCACCATCTAGGTAGATAGCTACAGTCTTACCAACATTTTCTCTTGTAATTTTTTCAAATAATTTTGAACCTTCATCATTGAATTTAAGTGAAACTTTTGGTTCACCAGTATTTTGATCAAATTCCAAAGTTGCCTTTGAGAGGTAGCGACCAGTTAGTTCTGTACTTACGTACTGTGAATCAATACTCAAGTTAACCTTTCCATCTTTTCCTACAGTAGCAGTCTGAGGTGCATTCTTGTTTGGATTTTCAGTTTTGAATTCAAGCAATGGTGTCTGACCGATCATAGACACTGCCTTTGATACATCAGTCACACCAGGAAGATCAATGATAAGACGATTTTCGCCACCATTTGAAAATCCACTATTCTGGACTGTGATGACTGGTTCTGCTACTCCAAATAAGTTGATACGTCTTTCAATAACATCACGAAGAGCACTCATAGATTCTGCGACTTGATCAGATTTTATTTTTGAGACATCTGCGCGATAAATAAGATGACTACCACCAGAAAGATCAAGACCCAATTTAAATGGGAATTTAGCTACACCGTGTGCAGTATCAGTCTTTGCAAGCTTTTGATGTGCTAGCTCTGACTTGTAAACAAAAAAACCTATACCAAAACCGATAATAAGGATTAATAATGCTGTAATTCTCGTTTTCCACATAATAGGGTTATTTTATAGGGTTTTAGCTAAAAAAGCAACTTATCAGTGTGTTTTATTATATTAATCAAAGATATCACTTCACACTAAAATTTAGTGATTTTTAAAGGGAAAAGAACTATAAAACCCTTGTTTTTAAAGCTATTTTATATACTTGACAATATGCTCATATATGTGGTATACTATATATAAGTTCATTTATGGGTTTGGTTTTAATCCCTAATTGCAAGGCTCTCATAGTAACTATAAAATAGTTCTTATGAAAACCTTGTAATGTAGCATGGTTTTAAAAACAAAGAAAAATGAAAAAGTTATTTGAATTAATTAAAATAAATGTAAGGTATTTTTTACATTTTAGTTACGAATTAATTGTATGGTTAAAACATTATAGCCTTATAATTTTAGTATTTGTAGCTTGTGTAGTGGGATTGCTCTTGAGTTACCAAGAAGTTTTTATGGGAATTCACAGATTCCCTGATTACTTTAATAGAGTGAGCTCTCTTGGGGCTTCTGCTATCTACCTAGGGTCACTTGCATTGTTATTCTATTCAATTCTATCCGCTATTAATTATAGAGGTTGGAAGAAAATTTAATTTTAAAAAGAACAAAAAAAAGATTAAACGTCACTAAGTGGCGTTTATTTTTTATTCACCCAACAACTATCCATAAGTCCGACTTATGGCTAGTTAAGGAATAGGTAAAACAAAACAATAATTCCGAGTGCAATACGATACCACCCAAATACACCGAATGAGTGACTACGGATATAATTCAAAAACATTTTAATAACAAAATAGGCAACGATAAATGAGACAATAAAACCAAGGCCAATACTACCCCACTGTGATGTAGTGATAGAAAGCCCTGATTTATACACATCGTAGAGTGTAGCTGCGAGCATTGTAGGAATAGCGAGCATAAAAGAAAATTCAGTAATTAATTTTCGAGGAATTTTTATAGCTCTTCCTGAAATAATCACTGCGCCAGATCGTGACACTCCAGGCACCACAGCTAGAGCCTGAGCTGTACCCAGGAGTAGTAGCTCTTTATTCGTAAGAGTCTCGATCCCCCTCTCCTCTTCTGAACTATCACCATATCTTTTTTCAAATAGAACGATGATGATACCACCTAGCAGTAAGGCAGACGCGATAATAAAAGTATTACCCAATAGATAATGTTTTACAATTTTATATAATACGAAACCAATGACTCCAGTAGGAATAAAAGATATTACGAGTGCTCGTATAGTGCTCCAAGTAAATAACTTTTTAAAATACAATACAACTACTGCCATAATAGCGCCGAGTTGAATTATGATTTCAAAACTTTTTATAAAATCTGAAGTTGGTATAGATAGCAATGATCGAACCAGATCAATATGCGCAGTAGAAGATACTGGTAAAAATTCAGTTAGGCCTTCTACTATCCCTAGTATGATTGTATGGATGATGTTCATTATTTTTTCAAAAATTTAAAAACCAAACTAGTAAATAAAACACCAACACAATACCCTGCTACTACATCAATAGGATAATGCACACCTATAACAATGCGAGACAATCCGATGAGCAGAGCAAAGAACATCAATGCATAGCCTAGATGCTTGTGCATAAAATATCCGGATAATGCGAGACTAGCACACACAGCAGCATGCTCTGATGGGAATGAATATCCAGAATCTCTAAATAGAGGAACGATATTCTCTGTCAGATAAGGTCGAGGAATCATCATGGTAATCTTTAAAAAGTGAGCTGCGAACCATGACAATACACCAGAAAAAGCTATCAATGAAAAATCAAATACTTTTTTATTCTTTTTAACAAAAAATAATGACCAAATAATCAGAATAATAATGATTAGATATATATAAACATAAGATAAAAACATAGCAAAATCTGCAATATAAGAATTATGTGACAGTGAGAATATGAGGTGAAATAAAGATTGATTTAAAGACATATTATTTTTTTGCTATAAGCAAAACATTATTTAATAAAATCGCAATTGTCACCGGACCCACACCACCAGGAACCGGAGATATAAACGAAGCGACACCAGACACACTATCTGTATCTACATCACCTACTATACCCCCATCGGATTCTGATGTACCAGCATCGATGATCACCACACCTTCCTTTACCATAGACCCATCGATGAATTTACCCACACCAGCAGCAGAGATCAGAATATCAGCAGACTTAATTATAGAATCCTTGTCCTCTGTAGACTTTGTGATAGTAGTGATATCAAATCCCCTGCGTGACAGTATATGTGCCACTGGCTTGCCAACTAATTCCCCTTGACCTACAATCACAATTTTTTTATTATTTAAATCTAGATTCAATGAGTCTAGAATATGCACACACGATAATGCAGCTGGATATCCAGTGTCATTCATATTCTCATAAAAAGCGATCCGTGCACCGTCTCCTAGACAGTCTACGTCGAGATGTGGAGCGATAGTATTCACGACTAAATCCTTGCTGAATTTTTCCGGTAGAGGTAGCTGGACGATCACACCGCAAATATTTTGAATTTGATTTATTTTTTTTATTTCTTCAATCAGTTCTTCTTGAGAAATCGATTCTGAAAAATGCGCGTCATGAAAAAGAATACCTAGATTTGTGGCGGCCTTCTTTTTCATATTTACGTATTGAGAAGACACTACGTCATCCCCTACTAGGACATCACAGAATACAGGCTGGAATGATAATTGCTCAACTTCAGATTTTACATCCAACAATATTTCATCTCTTATTTTTCTTCCATTTATTATTTGTGTTTGCATCATAAATTAGTTTCTAGGTTCTAGTGACTAGGTTCTAGGATTTTTAACTAATCACTAAAAACTAAATACTAGAACCTAATTTAATTATATTCCCAGAAATTCGTTTCTCATATCATCCTTATGTGCCACTCTATTATACTTCCTCATCCCCATCAATATACCCAATCCGATAAATTCTGAGAGCAGATGAGATCCTCCGTAGCTGACAAATGGTAGCGTGATACCTGTGACAGGAGCCAGGCCAATATTCATACCTACATTGATTATAAAATGACTCATAAAGTAGATAGCCAAACCCATACCATATAGCATTTCAAAATTCGTCGCTCCGAGCATGGCATTGTGTAATATACGCCATATTATCAAACCTAGCAACACAAAGAGCAGTACCACACCTACAAAACCCCACTCTTCTGCGAAGGCTGCAAAGATAAAGTCAGTCTCGTATTCAGGTAGGAAGTTCAATCGTGACTGAGTGCCGAATCCTACACCCTTGCCTAGCAGCTGACCAGAACCTACTGCTATAGTAGATTGATACACATTATACCCTGATCCATGCACGTCTGACAGTGGGTGCAGGAAGTTCAAAATACGATGCTTTTGATACGGATGAAAGGCAAACATCCAGAGAATTCCAAAAGTCAAAATACCAATTCCAATTACTGCGCCTAGATGCTTCAAGGAAATGCCAGACACTAGAGCCATACCAAACCAGATAAAGAAAATGATCATCGCAGAACCAAAGTCTGGCTGCAGGAATACGAGCATGAACGGAATAAAAGCATACAAACCAGAAATAAATAAATGCTTGATATTGCGAATCTCGACATGGCGACGAGAGAAATATTTTGCTAGTAGTAGTATCACTACGAGCTTCATCATATCAGAAGGTTGAAAAGAAAATCCACCAAATGAGAACCAACTCTTTGCACCATTTGATACGTGACCAGCTACGAATAGAGCCAAGAGCATCAAGGAGAAAAAGGCAAAAAGAGCAATCAGTACTTCAGTCTTTTTCAAGAATCTAAAATCAAAAAAAGATAGTGTAAAAAATACTGTAAAAGATATACCTATCCAAATCAATTGGTGGTTAAAGAGTGATGTTGCACCGGTGAATGACTTCATCACCACTAATCCTGCGCCCAATACAGGCAGCAAGAATAAAAATAGTAGCCAGTCTATCTGTAGTAAGTTATTCTTCATACTTAAAACGGAGTAGTAAACGGGTCAACGGACAACAATAAATCTTGCAAGACCGGCTTGCCATTGAAAGGTTCTGGCCAAGTAAATGATATCGGGAACTTTCCATTACTCTTGACCCCTTCGGCATGAGTACTACTGACACCGATGGCATTATGATTCTCATCATAAACAATAGCAATCACATTAAATGCAGGTAGGTCATATACACTATCATTTACGACATCGGCTGTGATGATAGGTGAACCAGAGTCATCAGACAAAACTTTATTTTGAATTTTTATAGGCTGAGTTTGGATTGTAGGTTCCTTTTTATACCAGAAAAACTTTCCCTGGAAATCAAAAGTCACACTCTTTGGAATACTATTCCCTACATCTATACGAGATTCAAATACAGCAAAACGCTGATTGGGTGGTATGAATGTCTTGCCAGCACGAGTAGCAATCAGAATACCATCTTGATCATAAACACGGAATTCATACGGCACATCCACAGCTCCCCCATTTTTATTTTGATTCTCAATATAAGCTAAAACATTGTAAGAACTACCAGACACATGAAAAGCACGAGACCATAGCACCACAGGCTCGGAAACCTGAGCAGAGCAGAACTTCATACATAGTCCTCCACAGTCCACTCCGAGTTCACTGCCGTTCTGTATATTGTCATTACAATTTGGAGCCTTGAAAATGACATTGTAAAATAACACAAAAAGAATCAATGCTACTACAAAGATTAGTCCCGTCAAATACGTAAATTGTCTGCGTCCTGCCCATGACATATATTTTAAGTATAACAAAAATCCGCTCAAATGTAGAGCGGATTTTATTTCAATTTTTTTGTTTTTCGTTTTTCATTTCCTCAAGTAATTTTTTAACACGAAGGTCAACTTCAGACAAAGGCTTATTTTTTAATAATAGTGTGGTTATAAAATGTGTCCCACATTTATTACACTTAAAATGAGAGTGTAGCAAGAACAGTGTAGCAAGAACGGTTCTTGCTACACTGAACGGTTCTTGCTACACTTGGGTATTTTTCTTTTAGTTGAACTCTTTGTTCTGATGTGAAGTCGGAACAAAGGGACCCGACAGCAAGGCCTATTCTTTTTTAACCAAAAAATTTAAATAAAAATGATAACAATAAAGGAATTACGATCAATATTAAGGCAATAATTAAAACTCTACTTAACATTTTAATCAAGATAGATACTATCTGTTTAAAATCCATCTTTTTAAGATCTTCTTTTTTTAAATTCTTATCAACATTTAAATCTACTTTAAAAAACTTTGATATTTTTGAAGTTAAATTTGATGCACCCCACAACATTACCAACTGAAAGCCTCCAAACAAAAGACCTCCGAGAACAACAATACCGAGCACAAACAATAAATCAGAATTTTCCATTTTTTAAAAAATTAACATTAATAACATAATATTACCTTTATTAATATATATTGTCAAAAGAGGATTTTAGACAAACAACAATACTAAAATCAAAACCGTTACATTTCTGTAACGGTTTTGATTTTAGTTGAACTCTTTGTTCTGGCGACAACCTACTTTTCCCACGAATGAGTATCATCGGCGCAGATGGGCTTAACTTCCGAGTTCGGAATGTTATCGGGTGTGACTCCATTGCCAAATCACCAGAACAAAATTTTCAACTAACGTATTGTATCAACAAATTTTGTCGAAAACAATAAACGATGTGTCATGATATGTGAAAACTGAATGCTATTTGATAGAGTGTCTCCCCGTAGGGAGATATACAAGATTGTTTGTGATTTTCAAAGTTCCTAATAGGAATCGAACGATTAGTACGCCTCGGCTGAACACATTACTGTGCTTACACCTAGCGCCTATCAACCTGATCATCTCTCAGGTTTCTCAAACGATTCCTAATCTTGAAGCTGGCTTCGTTCTTAGATGCTTTCAGAACTTATCCATTCCCGACATAGCTACCCGGCGGTCCACTTGGCAGTAGAGCCGGCACACCAGAGGTCAGTTCACTCCGGTCCTCTCGTACTAGGAGCAAATCTTCTCAAGAATCAACGAGTGCAGTAGATAGGAGACCAACCTGTCTCACGACGGTTTGAACCCAGCTCGCGTACCTTTTTAATTAGCGAACAGCTAAACCCTTCCCAGCTTCTCCACCAGGAGGATAAGGTGAGCCGACATCGAGGTGCCGAACTCCGCCGTCGATATGAACTCTTAGGCGGAACTAGCCTGTTATCCCTAGAGTAGCTTCTATCCGTTAATCTTCAACCGCATCTAATGCGAATTGTCGGTTCACTTGGTTCTACTTTCGTATCTGCTCGACATGTCCGTCTTACAGTTAAGCTAGCTTGTGCCCATACACTATCGGCACGGTTTCCATTCGCGCCTAGCTAACCTTAATAAACTCCTCCGTTACTCTTTAGGAGGATACCGCCCCAGTAAAACTACCCACCAGATACTGTCTCTGTCCGTTTTTTCCGTACAGATTAGAATATATCATCACAAAAAAGAGTATTTCACTGACGAGTATTACACAACCGAAATCGTGCACATAACCTCTCCTCTCTATGCTACGTAATGTAACAATATATTCAATATCAAGCTGCAGTAAAGCTTCTAGGGTCTTTTCGTCTATCTGCACTTATCCGGCATCTTCACCGGAATTGTATTTTCACCGAGCAGGTCTTCGAGACAGTTCTCCAGTCATTACGCCATTCGTGCGCGTCGGAACTTACCCGACAAGGTACTTCGCTACCTTAGGACCGTTATAGTTACGGCCGACATTCACGAGGGCTTATATCAGCCAGCACACACATTGCTGCATGCACCACCGATATTTGACCTTCTCGCATTGGTCAGGCGTCACCCCCTATACATCCACTTACGTGTTCGCAGGGAGCTGTGTTTTTGATAAACAGTTGCCAGAGAATCTTTCGCTGCGGCCACCCATATAAATATGGGCGGCAAGCCTTATTCCAAAGTTACGGCTGCTATTTTGCCGAGTTCCTTGAAGACCTCTCACTCGTTCGCCTTGGTCTACTCGACCTGATCACCTGTGTCGGTTTGCGGTACGGTTTCTACTTTATGAACCTTAGATGCTTTTCTTGGAAGCGTGCTTTATAAAATCTACAAGGGCGAACCCTCACATTTATGCTTCGCTTGGATGTTACTTTTACGTCATCTTCCGGATTTTCCTGGAAGACATCCTCACTAACAAACTCAAATCCAATAATGAGCTTTATATACTACACTCCGTCCCATCTTCGAATAAAATAGAAGTGCTGGAATATTAACCAGCTGTCCATCGGGTGCGGCGTTTGCCATCCCCTTAGGACCGACTAACCCTGGGTTGATCACCATTGCCCAGGAAACCTTGATCTTTCGGCGGGAAGGGATCTCACCTTCCTTGCGGTTACTTGTGCCAACATTCTTACTTCCAAACGCTCCACTATGGGTCACCCCTTTAGCTTCGACGCGAGATTGGAATACTCTCCTACCGCTCCCATTTTCCGAAGAAAATGAAAGCCCTCAGTTTCGGTAATATGTTTAACCCCGATTATTTTCGGTGCGAAATCTCTTGATGAGTGAGCTGTTACGCTTTCTTTAAATGATGGCTGCTTCTAAGCCAACATCCTCATTGTCGGAGAAATTTTACCTCCTTGTTTTGTACTTAACATATATTTAGGGACCTTAAATAGAGATCTGGGCTGTTTCCCTTTTGGCTGATGGAGCTTCGCCCCCATAGCCTAACTGCCGCATTATGACTCTTGGTATTCGGAGTTTGATAGGTGTCGCGAGATTGCTCCCTGTCGAAACCTTCCAGTGCTCTACCCCCAAGAGGAACACACGACGCTAGCCCTAAAGCTATTTCGGAGAGAACCAGCTATTACCAGGTTCGATTAGCTTTTCACTCCTTACCACAAGTCATCCGAGACTATTGCACGGGTCACCGGTTCGGACCTCCATCTATCTTTCGACAAACTTCATCCTGCTCATGGCAAGCTCACCTGGCTTCGGGTCTTATTTATGCTACTTTAAGTTCGCGCTATTAACACTCGGTTTCCCTAAGGCTCCACTGTTCTAACAGCTTAGCCAGCAACATAAATAAACTCGTTGGCTCATTCTTCAATAGGCACGCCGTGACGGATCGTATAAATACGTCCGCTCCGACTCCTTGTAAGTATATGGTTTCAGGTCTATTTCACTCCCCTTATCGGGGTTCTTTTCACCTTTCCCTCACGGTACTAGTTCACTATCGATCTAAAAAAGTATTTAGCCTTGCCGGTTAGTTCCGGCGGATTCGCTCAAGCTATTCGTGTCCTGAGCTACTCAAGAATGACAATCAAAGAGTTGTAAAATTTTCGAACAAGGGGCTATCACCCTCTACGGCGTTCCTTTCCAGAAACTTATTCTAACTTTACAATTTGTAACTCTTCTAGATAAATCTACATTGTCACCTTACAACCCCGCAAGTATTACTACCTACGGTTTGGGCTTCTCTCTTTTCGCTCGCCGCTACTAAGAGAATAACTATTGTTTTCTACTCCTCCAGGTACTGAAATGTTTTACTTCCCTGGGTATGCATATTGATATCAAGTATCAATATAATTGAGGTTTACTCAATTGGGTTTCCCCATTCAGACATTTCCGGATCACAGGTTGTTAGGCACCTCCCCGAAACTTATCGCAGCCATACCACGTCTTTCATCGCCTTTTTTAGTCTAGGCATCCACCATATACTCTTAATTTCCTATTAGGAAATTTAAAAACCACATTTTCTTCCCTCTCTCGATAAGAGGAAAGCGATACACAATTTTGCTTTGTTGACGGGAACCGCTTCCCAGCAAAAGGTGTATCCTTTTATTTCTATCTTGCACTCTATTTCCATCCCGTATAAAAGACCCTAAAAAATTTTAGGATAACAGTGGGATGGAATAGCATTCAGTTTTCAAATATCATGATGTTTTTAAACAAAAAAAATAGCCTTTCGGCGGTACAAGCGAAACCATAAGAGGTTTAACTTCTCCGCAGATTTTGATTACTTTTCTTTAATAACATCGTAGGAGCATTCTATACTAACGGAAAAAGAAAGTCAAGCATTTAGATTAGGTTCTATTAATTAATGGCTAGGGGCTAGTAAATATAAAGAAAAAGAGCCTGAAAGGCTCTTTTTCTTTACTAGAAACTAATTATTAAAAACTAGTCACTAATCATATGACGAAGCTTTATTCTGTGCTTATTTTGAGATATCTTTTGAAACATTCTCGATAGCGCGAGCAGCTGCATCGCGACCACCAATACCAAATGCTAGACCAAATGCCAATGCCAATGCTGCGATCAATCCTGTGAATAGGATCTGCATAAATGCAGAGGCTATTCCTAGCTCTGAAAATGCAACGATAAATGCGAATATCCAGATTGCATAGTTTGCAATAGAACCTAGCATATTTGCTGAAGTTACATTTGCAGCACGTGCAGACGCAGAAACAATCTTTTTCATTGTTTGGGCGATAACTGTAGCGATGATCAATACTAGTGCAGCGATAGCTACCTTTGGTAGATAGTAAACTACTGTCTCACGTAGAAAATCATTTACTTGTGTAAGACCCATAATCTCCAATGATGCCATCATGAAAGCCACAATAATAAACCACTTGAAAAGTCCACCTATAAATCCACCTACATCAAGACGAAGACCTGCTTTTTGAAATGCTTCATTTGCACCAGCACTCTCGAATAGTTTGTCGATTTTAAGAGTTGCAAACAATTGAACAACTGCTTTACAAATAATAGAACCTACAACCCAACCAATAACAAATAAGATTACTGCACCCAATAGACTTGGAACAAAAGACATAAAACCTACCCATAGACTCTGAAGTGAACCTGTAAATACCTCACCCCATGTTTGTAAAAAAATCATAATAGAAATATATTTTACTAATTAATAATTAAACGTACTTTGATAAAGCTTCGACCTCCTCAAGTACTATTTATATTATAACAAAAAATAGCCCATAAAGGCTATTTTTTTAGTAAATATGTGGATAACTGCCCATTGTCTATTAAGGTCTCGTGTGGGAAGTCTACAATATCACATACTAGCTTGTCGTACATATTGAGTCTGTATTGGAATTCTTCAGTCTCGAACACTACATAGTCGAGTTCTTTGCCTATCTCTGCCTCTAGGCCCTTCACCACTTGTTGTAATACATTCTTTTTGAGCTTGTCCCCCACTAGCATCACATCTACGCGAGAATCCTTGTTATTGGTAATAAACACACCGGACACGAGCATGAGCTTGATTTTGCCAGCCTGCCTGAATCGAGCTGCTAGATCCTCCTGAAGGAGTAGATTGGGGTCTACTAGTAGATCCCGAATGGCATTCACATATTGAAATGAAGTATCTAGGTACCAAGCAGGTATTTTCTTCTTTGATCCACGTGAACCCTCCACTGTGACAAATTTTTGTTTTACAAAGCCCATAGCTGCCAATGCATTGATTTCTTTTCTGACATTTGGCTTTGTGACACGACTACGAGATACTACATCTTCTACATCAAAAGATGTATCTGGGTTTAATAAAAATAATCTCATTATCTTGACTCTGGCCTGACCGCCAAACAGCTTTGCTAGTGTTTCCATGGGTATTAGTATACTCCATCTCCCCCAGCCTTTCAACCCCTGGAAAAACATAAAAAAAGACCCTTTATGGGGGTCTTTTAAATAAATAGAATATATTAGATACTAATCTCATCGAGATTTATAAATTTCTCTGTCTGTAGATAATTTAAAATTCTGGGCTTCATTTTTGCAATCTGTTGATCGCACAATTTCAATACAGAAATTGAATCATACAAAGGAAGGTAAAGACCTTTCTCATTAGTAATTCCATGATAACGGACTGTTTGATCCCACTCATAATCACTTGCTTCACCTTTGTCTTCTCCCGTTAAGATAAATCCTGGTTTCAATATTTTTCCTGAAATAGTCTCACGATATGGATTTCTTGTTAGAAAAACATCACGGTCCCAATGTGGAGTCCATGCCAATATTTCTCCAGCGATAAGGTCAAACGTAAATGTGTCTGAGAATATAAATGTCTGATCACGTAATACCTGCCATGCAAGTATTTTATCCCATCCTTTCTCTGGACGAAGTAATTGTTTACTTTTATTTTTTTCCTCCACCTGTTCTAAAAGTTTTGAAAGTTGAGGATACAAACTTTCGTCTTTAGTGTCTAGGTACTGGTCATATAGAGCCCAGAAATCCTGCAATGCTTGTGTATTCATAATATAAAATGTTTTTTTCATATTACTTATAAAAAATAAATATGTCAATAAAAAAACACCCCCGTACGGGGTGTTTTTTTGTAGGTTGATTACTTAAGTGTAACTTTACCTCCTGCGTCTTCAATTTGCTTTTTTAGAGCTTCTGCTTCTGCCTTCTTCATACCGTCCTTTAGAACAGATGGAGCTGCATCTACTAAATCCTTTGCCTCTTTAAGACCTAGGGCTAGAGCTTCTTTAACTACCTTCATAACACCGATTTTCTGCTCACCAGCTGATGTAAGTTCAACTGTAAATGAGTCTTTAACTTCACCAGCTTCTGCTGCTGCAGCTGGAGCTGCTGATACTGCTTGCGCTGATACTCCGAATTTTTCTTCAATAGCCTTTACAAGGTCATTGAGTTCTAGAACTGAAGCGTTTTCAAGTTCTGTAAGAAATGAATCAAATTTTGCCATATTTTTGTTAGGTTCTAGTAGCTAGGTTATAGCTTCTAGAACAATTAATTAATTGAATAAACTTTTTTGTATTTTACTAGCAACTAGAAACTAGTCACTAGAAACTACTTCGTGCCTGCGACTGCAGATACTGCAATAGCGAGACGTTGCATTGGAGACTTGAGCAAGTATGCGATCTGTGATAGCAATACTTCTCGAGATGGGATTGTAGCAACCTTTTCCATCTCAGCCTTATCCATATACTTTCCTTCAAATACACCACCGACAATAGAGATATTCTCTTTATGTGTCTTTGCAAATGCGTAAACTTCACGAGCCGGAGCAAGTAAATCTGTACCATATGCCATAGCGATCTGACCAGATAGTTCTGGCATGTCACCTGTCACTCCTTTTACAGCGAGGGCTCTCTTTAGGAGAGTCTTCTTTGCAACGTAGTAACCGATGCCATCTTTTTGTAAACTGCGGCGAAGTTCGTTTACGTCCTTTACCTTCAATTTATCAAATTTTACAAAAACTACAGATTGAGCATCTACTAGAGCTTTGTCTAGTGTAACTGCAATCTCTACTTTCTTTTCCTTTTTTAATGCCATAATGTTAGGTTCTAGGAGCTAGGTTCTAGTGACTAGTAAATACTAATCCAAAACCAAATTCTTCAAACCTGTTTCTAAAATAAAAAATCGACCTGTTAAGGCCGTCTAATCACAATCCACAAGTGGATTTTAGTGACCTCGGAAGGGCTTATGATTGCCTTCTGTCTACGGCTTACGAGAGATAATGTAACATGAATTCCGTAGAAATGCAATACTATTTATATGAATCCATCACAGTTAGAATCACCAGACCCAATCCGATCATAAGAGAGAAACCTATTATCACTTTGAATGAATGCTTGGTGAACATATATTTATTATATCATGCGTTTTTATACATATGTCGATACACAACAAAAAAGCACCTTGGGCTAGAGCCCGCGGTGCTTTTTGTTACTTATATAAATCATGATCCCCTATAGCTAAAAGAATTGCTTCTTCTTTGTCACCCCACATAAAAACAATACGAATTTTATAATTTACATAAAAACTAAAATTTTCTTTAAATCTTCCGTGAAGTTTATGAACTTTTAATATAATATGGTTATCTTTATTTCTAAATAATTCTATCTTTTCTAAAACCTCTTGCTGTAAATCTTTTTCTAATTTTGAAAAAGATTTAACAAAAGTTGGCTTATATGATATTTCCATAAAGTATTATTCAAAATTTTTAGCCAATTCTCTCAAATCTCCACGCAGTGTTGGTTCTTTCATAGCATTTAAAACAACCTGAACCGCTTCTTCTTCTGCAATATGCGCAATGGCACGACGAACAACATCAGCTTTATTGGAGCCATACCCACTTTCTATTAAACCTTTTATTGATTCCTCTAGCTTAGCAGAAATCGGTACAGATATTGTAGTCATATATTTATATTGTATGATATTATAATATGATATTATCATACATTATCCCCCTCAAAAAGGCAACATTTTAGAAATATACCCAATAAATACAACAAAAAAGCACCGTGGGCTCTAGCCCGCGGTGCTTTTTTGTATTTATACCTTTTAAATAAAGTATACTATTCTACGATGATAGTAGCAGGATTCTGTTGTGATCCACAATCTACTAGGTATTCTGTAGGAGATTTTAACGCTTCCAGCTTTGCTATCTCATAATCGTATGCGGCTACTTTGTATATACTGCCACCGATTTTGATATCCTGCTCTTTATCTGTACGATTGTCTAGCATGATTGTAGTACCATTTGAGTACACAGAACTACGAGGGAAAGCCTGACATTTAGAATCAAATTGGATTCTGTAGCCACCACTATATGCTTTTAAAGCATCAGCATAAGACATCTTTGGAGTAGCTACTGGCTTCTTTGTATGAGTCACCTTTTTAGGAGTGACTACTGGATTTGCAATACTCTCGTTCACCACTGGAGTCTCTACTACTGCCACTTCCCCGTTCTTGTGACCCAAAATACGGAAACCAAATATAACAGCCAATACTAATACAACTGAACCTGCACCTATAAGGTAATTTTTATATTCTTTCATAATAGAAACAATACTATCATAAATTCCCAAAATGTCCATATATACTCGCCCTTACAGCGGTCCAACCCCTGTAAAAGGAGATGCATCGCAAATAAAAAATATTGCCTTTAATTTTTAAAAATGGTATAGTATTTGTGTGCCTGTGGGCGAAAGCCCCTTATCGGCTACGGATTCTCCTAAGCTGAAAGCAGGTACATAAAAAAAACCAAACATTTGTTTGGTCTTTTTTATTTTAATCTTCATCTATACCTTTATCATACATCTTTTTGTACGGCATTGTATAGCAAGAACTGTATAGCAAGAACAGTTCTTGCTATAGGGTTTTAATGAAATAATTCTCAACAAATTCTTTAAAAGATTGCTGATTTTGGAAATAATCTGGAAATGCAGTCTTATTCAAAATATTTCCCTCTATCCTACCCTGCCCAACATAGTCAAGATAACTAGAATATCTATATGAATCAAGGAATTTTTTCATTTCATTTTGACTATTCCCCTGTAGCAAGAACAGTTCTTGCTTATGGTTTTCACTATTATTCCATCCAGAAAATTCAATATCTAGCGGATTTATGTGAATATATCCAAACAATTGCCTCATATAATTATCATCTGTTTTTATACATTTTGATTTAAATGGCCCACCAAACAGAGCCCCTTGTCTTTGGTATTTAATGTTAAAAAACATTGAATACCCTACTCCGAGCTTTCTCATAAACTTAGTGATTCCTCCATCTACTTCTTGTCGGACTAAAATATGAAAATGATTGGTCATTAGACACCAAGCTCCAATAGAAACGAGAGGTTCTCCTTTATCTAAAATCATAATTTCATCAAAACTCTTATGAGAATGATTAATCAAATTATCTAACCTTGGAGTTTTTTCACTACTAGAATTTGAAATATATAAAAGTAGAATAAATCTCTCAAAATCTCTTTCAGTTTTAAAAATGTCTCTTTTATCAACACCTCTATTATATAGATGATAGTATTCACCAGTGATAAATGGATCTTTACGTAACATGTTTTAATTATATCACCAGGAATCTACCAGTAGCAAGAACGGTTCTTGCTATACC
>JAPLXP010000004.1:0-65863 GCA_026396015.1 Candidatus Nomurabacteria bacterium
TCATCAAAATGATTTTTCACACCATTGACCTCTTGGTATTTCTCATGCCCCTTACCAGCAAGCAATATAAAATCTCCGCTCTGTGTCAATTCGCACGCCATCGCTATAGCCATATGGCGATCCTCTATTATATGCACTACATTATTCACCTCGATTGATTCAGAGTGGATACCAGCCTTCATGTCACTGAGTATATCCTCCACATTCTCTGTGCGAGGGTTGTCCGAAGTCAGAATTACAATATCACTCATATCATATGCAATCTTGGCCATTATTGGTCTCTTGGCCTTATCCCTATCACCACCACAGCCTACGACTGTGATTATTTTGCCATCCTTTTTCATTTCCTGAACTGTCTTCAGTACATTTACCAATGCATCTGGCGTATGTGCATAGTCCACAATACCAGTCACACCATTAGCTGATTTAAAATAATTAAATCGTCCTTCTACTGGTTCGAGCTCTGCCAATATATTCTTTATCTTCTCACTGTCCATACCTAGAATATGCGCAGTAGCATATACAGCGAGTGCGTTATAAGCATTGAATTCCCCTAGCAATTTTGTTTCGAGTCTATTAAAAAAATCTGCATGAGTTTTCAAACCATAAAAATATTTTTTAGCTTTTGTATCTGCCACCATATCCCGACCTCTCTCATCGTCGATATTCGATAATACAAAAGATGCCTCGTGCAATCCATCAAAGAAGGTTTTCTTTGTATTAAAATAATTCTCTATTGTTTTGTGATAATCCAGATGGTCATGCGTTAAATTAGTAAATACACCTCCAGCAAAATGCAGTCCGGAGATTCTCTTTTCAGATACAGCATGAGAAGACACCTCCATAAAACAATATTCACACCCAGCATCCACCATCTCGGCAAGCAATCTATTGAGATTTATCTGGTCTGGAGTAGTACGCACTGCATCGATAGATTTATCATTTATCTTGTTCACCACTGTGCCGATCATACCTGTCTTGTGGCCAAGATTTAAAAATAATTGATGGAGTAGTGTGGCCGTCGTAGTCTTGCCATTGGTACCAGTGATACCAAAGAGTTTTAATTTGAAAGATGGCCTGTCGTAAAAATTGTGAGCGATCACTCCTAGAGCCGCCTTGGTATCGCGTACACGCACATATGTCACGCCGTGTTCATAATTCTCTAGCTCATTCTGATATACGATAACCTTTGCGCCTTTTGAAATAACGTCGGGGATAAATTTGTGCCCATCAGTGACATTGCCGACGATAGCTGTAAATAATGCATTCTCAACAATATCTTTATTTGAAAGTGAGATAGCAGATATAGATATATCCACATTTCCATGAGATTCTAGGACCTCGATATTTTTGATGACATTTAAAAGTAATTTCATATTAAATAATATTTCTATTTTTTAATTCTGATAAAATAATTTCTACAACCTGCTCTGCATTATTTTTATTGGTATCTACGATAAAATCAAAATTTTTATCATTTGCAAAATCTTCTATACCATAATAGTCCCTATATCTTTCTGTGATTAGACCTTCTCTATGAATAGTCTCAGAGCGTACTTGATCCACTGGTTTACCTTCTCTATCCGCAACTCTACCAGTACGAGAATCAAAATCACAATCCAATTTTATCTTGAATGAATCAGGGACAAAGTACCAAGCCAACCGACTCTCAAAAATAAAGTTGTCATGACTCTCTCCGTATCGTTTTGTATTGTCATCCAAGTCTCTGTCGTATTTATCAGTTGTCTTTGATAATACTTCAAATTCATTCAGGGTCATACCTAGATTTTTTGCGACTTCTCGGAACATGTTGCCAGTAGAAATATACTCGTACCCAAGTTTTTCAGTGAGCATTTTAGCTGTAGTACTCTTGCCAGTCCCCGCCAACCCAAAAATAGTTATCTTTGCCATATATAGACATACTACCAAAAAAGCCATATATTTGCTATATTCTAAAAATGAAGATTCTAGCAATAGAGACATCCTGTGATGATACAGGCATAGCGATACTAGACGCGAAAAAACGCGGAAAGAAAAGTCATTGCCTACACATGATGGCAAATGTAATACAATCCCAACCCATTCATACGAACTATGGAGGTGTATTCCCTATGATGGCAAAGCGCGAGCACGGCAAAAATATCGTGCCTGTTTTTGAAAAGGCATTAAGAGATGCAGAATTGTTTACTCCCTCGGCCTCCGGCCACTCCCCCTTTGCAGAGCGAGAAGGACTCAAACTCAAATCAAAAATTCTAAAAATCCTAGAAAGAGAGAATAATTTAGGTGAAGTATTCCTAGAGCATATAGTAAAAATTAAAAAACCAAAGATTGACGCCATAGCTGTGACAGTGGGCCCAGGCCTCGAGCCAGCACTATGGGTAGGTATCAGCTTTGCTAAAGCCTTATCACTAGCATGGGATCTACCACTACTACCAGTGAACCATATGGAGGGGCACATACTATCCATATTGATGACAGACGAAGGGAAAATACCAGAGATACAATTCCCTGCTCTTTCATTACTCGTATCTGGTGGACACACAGAACTAGTACTCATAAAGGATTTCGGCAAATACAAAATCATCGGCCAGACCAGAGACGATGCAGCCGGTGAAGCCTTTGATAAGGTGGCCCGAATGCTAGCCCTACCATACCCCGGTGGACCAGAGATTTCAAAACTAGCAAATGCGCAACGAAGGAATATTGTTACAGGAAGCCTTGCGCAGGCTGGCGAGACGAGCAGAGAAATTTTTCAGCAGAAAAATATTCGTGCTGACGGAAATAACATGCAGAGTGGAGAACTTAAAATTTCATTACCTCGCCCAATGATACACTCTGGGGATTTTGATTTTTCGTTCTCAGGCCTCAAGACAGCTGTCCTATATCTAATCCGTGATTTAGAAAAAGAACATTCTGATATTCTCAAGAATGTCAGAATGTCGCAAGCTATTGCCTGTGAAGTGGAGGATTCGATAGTGGAGGTACTGACACACAAAACCATCAAGGCAATAGAGAAACACAAAATACAGACACTAATAGTAGGTGGTGGAGTATCTGCGAATACACATTTACAAAAAACTCTCAGAGAAAAAGTGAAGAAGACAAATCCTGACACTACTGTATACTTCCCTACAAAAAAACTTTCCACTGACAACGGTCTGATGATCGCTATCGCCGGCTACTTTAATGCACTCAAAAAACCAATAAAAAAATCCCGTTCACTCTCATCTCTGAAAGCAAACGGGAATTTAGGGTTTTAATTAATCTGTTCTTATTTTATTCAACTTTTCCTCAATATTAAACAGATAATCCATAGATTTCTTGTTATTCTCCCTAACAAAATCAGGCTTATCCAACCTGAAAGACAATGCAATTCTTGACATTTTTTTTATTTCTTTAATAGGCATATTAGATTGGTAGCATCCGAAATGGAAAATACCATCGAATGATTCATTCAAAATAGGCAATGAGTCCAAAAAATCCTCTACATCTAAAAAACCACAACTCTTAAGACTAAAAACATCAATACGATACATAATTATACCAAAACAACCATACATATCTTCTTTAATCATTTTAAAAAGATTATGTTTTTCATCTTTAGGGTTTTCGGGTACTTCAAAAGAAAAATTATATTCAAAAAATTTAATAAATTTTTCAGGTATTTTACTTTTTATTTCATTCAATAACGGAACAAAAGCCTCCTCCTGTTTTCTCTTTTTTAGTTTTTCAACTCTTATTTGCAGCTCCCTTGCATATGAATTATATTCATAGCACATATTTAAAGCTCTACCCAAAGAATAAGCAGAATAGGCTGATGTTTTCGAAGTATTAACTTCATCTATCTTGTCTTCCATATTAATTTAATATTAAATTTTCTTTCAGAATACCACTTTAAAATATTAAGTCAAAGTACTTTGAAATCATTGGAAATATGGCTTGAAAATGCTATATTTTATAGATGGAATACAAGGAACCAAATATTGATAAAAAACTATTACAACCATATAATCCTGCGGAAACAGAGGATCGTATTTACAAGCAATGGGAAGAAAGCGGATTCTTCAATCCTGATGTATGTATTGAAAAGGGTGCGACATCTCCTGATGCAAAACATTTCTCTATTATTATGCCCCCACCAAATGCAAATGGGCGTCTTCATGCTGGCCATAGTCTCGTGATGACACTACAAGACATCATGACTCGCTACCACAGAATGAAAGGTGAAAAGACTCTCTGGGTACCTGGAGCAGATCATGCTGGATTTGAGACTCAAATAGTATACGAGAGAAAACTAGAAAAAGAAGGCCGTTCACGATTTGACATGAAGCCAGAGGATCTCTACAAAGAAATTTATGACTTTACAATTGAAAGTAAAAAATTCATGGAAGCTGACGTGCGTCGCATTGGTGCCTCTTGCGATTGGTCACGTGAAAAATTCACGCTCGATCCTAGTGTTGTAAAAACGGTACAACAAACTTTTGACAAAATGTTCAAAGACGATTTGATCTACCGAGGTGATCGTATTGTAAACTGGTGCGCAAAGCATCAGACTTCCCTTTCTGACCTAGAAACAGAATTTAAAGAAAAAGCTGATAAATTTTATTATTTCAAATATGGACCTTTTACAATAGGTACAGCTCGCCCTGAGACAAAGTTTGGAGATAAATATGTCGTTATGCATCCAGATGATAAAAGGTACGCAGAATACGAGCACGGAGATAAATTCATAGCTGAGTGGATCAATGGACCGATAGAGGCGACTATAATAAAGGACGATAGTATCGATATGGAATTCGGAACAGGTGTGATGACTATAACACCATGGCACTCAAATGTTGACTTTGATATCGCAGAAAAATACAAATTAGACAAGGAGCAGATTATAGACTGGAAAGGAAAACTCATGCCAATAGCTGGCGAGTTTGAAGGTCAGCATATATCCAAAGCACGCGCTCAAATAGTAGAGAAATTAAAAGAAAAAGGACTACTTGTAAAAGTTGATGATGAGTACAAACACAATGTAAAGGTATGCTACAAATGTGAGACAGTCATAGAACCACAAATAAAAGACCAGTGGTTCGTAAAAATGGCACCACTTGCAAAAAGAGCACTGGAGGTAGTAGAAGCTGGAAAAATAAAATTCTACCCAAGTAACTATGAAAAGATTTTCAAATACTGGATGGAAAATACAATAGACTGGAATATTTCAAGACAAATCATCTGGGGAATTCCAATTCCTGCAAAGATTTGTGAAAAGTGCAAGAAGGGTTATTCTGATCTTGAAGATGAACTTACTACTTGTGATTGTGGTGGTAATCTACAAAAAGATACAGATACTTTTGATACATGGTTCTCATCAGGACAGTGGACACTGCTCGCACTAGGATACCCAGATTTGAAGGATGTAAATATTTATCACCCAACTAGTGTGATGGAGACTGGTGCTGATCTAATTTTCAAATGGATTCCTCGAATGGTTATTTTTGCGCTTTATCTAAAAGATGAAATTGCTTTTCAAGATGTATACCTAAACGGAATGGTAAATGATGAAAAGAATCAAAAAATGAGCAAATCAAAAGGCAACGTAATCAGTCCGGTTGATTTGATAGATATTTACGGAGCAGATGCCCTACGTATGGCATTGATAGTTGGCAACACACCAGGGACTGACATCGCACTATCAAAAGATAAAATCAAAGCATATAAACACTTTGCAAATAAGCTCTGGAACATCGCACGCTTTACCCTATCAGCAACAGAAGGTATCGTATGTGATCCAACATTCAATGAATACACAGACAGTGAAAAATCTTTAATTGAGGAAAGAGATAATTTAATTTCTGAAATTACAAAGGAAATGGATGAATACAAATTCTATCTAGTCGGAGAAAAGCTCTACGCATACGCATGGACACGATTCGCTGATGTGATAATCGAAGAGAGTAAATCAATACTAAATGGCGAGGATGTGAATGCAAAAATGGCTCGTGCACAATTCCTACTGAATACTCTTGAAAAGATTACGACAGTACTACACCCATTCATGCCATTCGTCACAGAAGAATTATGGTCCATTATTCATAAAGACACAGGCCTACTAATGGTAGAAAAATGGCCAAAAATAAATAACTAATGAATAATATATTTAATGATCCTAAAACATTAATATACGCGATACTCGGAGGATTACTACCAGCGATAGCATGGCTATGGTTCTGGCTAAAAGAAGAAGATGGTGATGACAATGAGCCCACAGGATTAATCATTATGTCGTTTATACTCGGGGGAACAATGGTACTACTGGCTATATTCCTTGAAAAATATTCTTTGAATTTTATAACAGATAAGACATGGCAGATCATAGCATGGGCGGGAATCGAGGAAATACTAAAACTATTAGGAGTAGCTCTTATACTATTCGGTAGTGGCATGGCAGATAGGCCGATAGACTACCCTATGTACTTTATCGCTGTAGCACTCGGATTCGCTGCTCTTGAAAATATTTTCTTTTTGATCAACCCACTCCAAGTCAGTGGTGCAGTCGTAGGATTGATAACTGGTAATTTAAGATTCCTTGGATCCACACTCCTACACGCAATCGCTAGCAGTATGATTGGTAGTGCACTCGGCTTAGCATTCTATTTGAGGAATTATCGTATGACTTATTTATTCATCGGAATAATTTGCGCAGTCACCTTGCACAGTATATTTAATTTCTTTATAATGGAAGGAAGCGGTGAAAATTTCCTCTCTGTTTTTGGTTTCCTATGGGTCGTCGCGATTATAAATATTCTTATTTTTGAAAAACTAAGAAGAATGAGTCCGCAAACTGCGGCACACTAAAAATATTATGTTAAAAAAGAAATCATTTTTTGAAAAATTAACTGGAAGTATCAAATTCGACGAAGAAGATGATTTTTTGCAAGACGATGAAAAACACGCAAAAAAATCTACTCCTGAATTAAAGAAACACATACACGAAAAGGAAGAAGAAGCTGCAGTAGTTGAAGAAGAGGAAGAAGGACAGCTAACCATAGATGTATATCAGACAAATGGTGAGATCGTAGTTCAGAGTATGATCGCAGGAGTCCTACCAGAGAATCTTTCAATCATGATCACTCGCGACATGATCACAATCAAAGGCAAGCGCGAAGAAAATAGAACAATCAAAGAGGGAGACTACTACGTGAGAGAACTCTATTGGGGAAGCTTTTCAAGAACTATCAACCTCCCTGAAGAAGTAGATCCTGAAGAAGCCGAAGCTATCGAAAAGCATGGCCTCCTCATCATCAAACTCCCAAAGATAAATAAGAACAAGCAAACAAATCTAAAGGTGAAATCTATATAAATAAAAGCCTGCAATTGCAGGCTTTTATTTATATATTGATAATTATCAAAAAATCTGATAATATCAATACACAGATGAATAAGGTTTTAGATATGCCTAGATAGCTGTTTTGGTGGATAACGCCAAATAGATTATTAAGGTTAAAATTGCCTAGATAGCTCAGTTGGTAGAGCGCTCCCCTGAAGAGGGATAGGTCCCCAGTTCAAATCTGGGTCTAGGCACAAAAGTATTACATAGCATCTATAAAGTTGGAATCATTTTAATCTGAGTCTAGGAACCAATAAACAGAAATAAAACACCCATATGGGTGCTTTATTTCTGTAATCCGTTTAGTATTCCTTGGACGCTTTTCAAGTCTGGTACAGCACCACTGTTGAGGCCTGCTTTTTGTTGTTGTAATAATTCTGATGAACTATTATACATATCAAAAACTCCTCCGATATATGGCTGTACAAAATAGTATGCACCATACGAAGCTCCAATAATCACGATCCAATACAAAATACGGTAGATCTGAGCCATGCGCTGTGCATTGCGGATCTTTTTGAGCATCTCATTGTTCTCTCGAGAAAGCTCAAGATTTGCTTCTAACAATTGCTTTATATCTGGTTCCATTATTTTTTAATTATACCAAATATAAAAATAAAAACGAGTGTGCCCTCAGCGGGAATATCGAAACTTAC
Source organism: Candidatus Nomurabacteria bacterium (assembly GCA_026396015.1). Classification (GTDB taxonomy): domain Bacteria; phylum Patescibacteriota; class Minisyncoccia; order Phycocordibacterales; family UBA9973; genus UBA8515. The sequence continues at coordinate 8,035 of JAPLXP010000004.1, forward strand.
AGTTTCAGTACACCGTTTCCATTCGCGAGTACGCTCATATGGAAAAGGTCTTCGATTCCCGCACGCAATCAAAGCAGTTTGATTGCTTTCGGGCACAAATTAAAAAATCCCCCTAAGGAGATTTTTTAATTTGTGCCCTCAGCGGGAATCGAACCTACATCTATCCCTTAGGACGGGACTGTTCTATCCATTGAACTATGAGGGCATAAAAGCGCCTATATAGGCGCCTTTATAATACTATAGAAAGAATATTTTTACTACTCTGCGATATTCAATAAGTCAGCAATCTTTGGCTTGTTGAAACCAACGATTACATTATTATCAATAATTATTACAGGTACACCCATCTGACCAGTCTTGTCCACCATCTCCTTTCTCTTGCCTAGATCCATAGATACATCAAAATCTTCAAATGCTACATTATTCTCCTTGAAATAATCTTTTGCCATGTGGCAAAAATGACATGTTGGTGTGCTATATACTGTGACTTTACTCATAAATATTTTCTTGGCCGACCTATTAGGGTTTAGGCATAATTATTAATAATAAGTTTGGAAATTTATTATATCATAAAAAATTTTCATGCAACACTTGACACAAGAGCATCTAAATCAGACCATCAAATCCCCCCTTGTACTGCACGGCCTGCACATCAGCATTATCTATCCACACATAATTCCCTCCTCTTGGTTTTCCAAATACAATCCCGTGATATTTGAATCCGTGATTATTCAGCCATGATTCAGTCGCGTCTCTATGATCTTCTTTTCGTGAAGTAAAGAATGTAATAATATGACCATTTAAATGTAGATTATTTACAAATTCTAATGCACCTGGTAGCTCGTATGCTGTTGCAAATCTTTCAGGCTCTTCATTAGGAATGTCTTCACACACAGTACCATCGATATCTATCAGATAATTTTTCATCCCTACTGGCAATACAGGACTACCTTTCTTTCCATCTTCATTTTTTACTTCTTGTAGATTCATATTAAAATTAACTTTTATTAAAAATATTTTTAAACCAATTCACAAAACCATGCTCTTTCAGTGATTCTGATGGGGCAGTATTTGTATCATTAGGATCGACAATGATTAGCATCTTCTCCCCTGGCTTTACTACTTGGTATTTTTCTCTAATCACATCTTCTGTGCCCTTTTCTGTTTTTAATTTTTCTATAGATGAGTTTAGAGACTTTTCTCGGTCCTCTAATCTACCCACTTTATCCAATACTAAAGATTTTGTATTAGCAGTCTCTCTTTCTTTTTTGAATAATCCAACCATATTGAAAGAAAAAATCACCAATATCAAAAATAGCACGATTAGTGATAACGGTGAGTGCCAAAATGTATTTGTACTTTTTCTCTTGAATTCTGCCATATTTCTGCTATGATTATAGCATGATTTTCAGCGCGAAAGGCCAAAAGAGAATGCGTACAGCTTTTTCAGTAGTAGCAATACTAGTGATCATAAGCATGATACTGCTTTATATCCCAACACTTAAATAATAGGAATACAGGGGATTATTTATCCCCTCCACTTCTCATCATTTTCAGAAAGACATCCTGTGTGATGTTTACTTTTCCGTTGGCAGCCTGGCGAGCCTTACCTTTCTTTTGCTTTTCCAATAGTTTCTTTTTGCGACTGATATCCCCACCTCCTACAACCTTACTGCCATGCATCAGCACATCCTTACGATAAGCAGATACAGATTCAGATGCGATAATACGTCCAAGAGCTTTACCTTGAATTTTAAAAGCGAATTGATGACGAGGAATTACCTTTTTCAGACGGTCCACTTGATCACGAGCCTCCTCCTCTGCACGACGACGAGATACGACACGACAGAATGCTACTACAGGTTCATCAGCGACGATGATATCTAGCCGCACTACATCTGCCTCACGATATTCATCCATCTCATAAGAGATAGATCCATATCCTGATGTTAGAGATTTTAAATCATCAAAGAAATTTCTCATCAATTCACGTAGTGGCATATCTACTGTAACCTGAGTTCTGTTGTCTCCAAAATTTTCAGTCATCTTGATATCTGCCTCATGCTCAAATAGAAATGGCATCAATACACCCACATACAAGAGTGGTGCGATGATTTTTACATGAATCCATGGCTCGAATACTTTTACTACACTACTATCATCAGGGAAAAGGTGCGGTGAATATATAGTCTCTTCTTTTCCATTTCGTAGCAATACTTTGTAAGTGATAGACGGCATCGTCACGATCAATTGAAGATCGAATTCACGAGAAAGTCTTTCTGTAATAATCTCAAGATGTAGCATACCCAGGAATCCACAACGAAAACCACGGCCCAGGGTTCCAGATGTCTCCTCTTCATATGAAAAAGCAGAATCAGAAAGACGCAGCTTGCCTAGTGCGGCTTTGAGATTTGTAAAATCATCTGCAGATTCAGGATACACAGAAGCCCATACTACAGGACGAGGATTCATATATCCAGGCAATGCAGTCGCACCATTTTTGGAATTTGTAACTGTGTCTCCTACAGATGCGATACCAGGTTTTTTGATACCTGTGACAATATATCCGATCTCACCACTACTTAGACTTTCTTTTGGATTTTCTTCAGGAGAAAATGTACCTACTTCCAGAGCGATGAATTGCTCGTCTGATACTGCGAATTTAAGATAGTCACCTTTTTTAAATGACCCACCAAAAATACGAACATACACGATAACTCCGCGATGGTTGTCGTATTTAAAATCAAAAACGAGAGCGCTGTTTGTATTCTTGTCAGTCAGCACTTCAAATGTCGGAGCTGGGACACGAGTCACTATTTCACTCAGTAATTCTGCTACACCCTCGCCAGTCTTTCCTGATACGAGCATGATAGTGTCTGGATCGATATCTAGGAGTATTGCTACCTCCATTTTGACCTCATCCACACGAGACAGAGGTGAGTCAATCTTGGACAATACCGGGATGATGACTAAGCCTGAATCGCGTGCCATTTGTAGTGTTGTCAGTGTTTGAGCCTGGACACCCTGAGTCGAATCTACGAGCAATATAGAGCCTTCTACAGCCTTTAAAGCACGTGATACCTCGTAAGAGAAATCTATGTGACCTGGTGTATCAATAAGGTTTAAAATATAGTTTTCATTGTCAACTTTATGTTCCATACGGACAGGCTGCATCTTGATAGTGATACCTCGCTCGCGTTCCAATTCCATAGAATCTAGGACCTGATCCTTCATTTTACGCGCCTCGATAGTACCCGTCACTTCTAACATGCGGTCTGCAAGAGTACTCTTACCATGATCAATATGAGCGATGATACTAAAATTTCTTATATGCTTGATATCCATTATTCCCCTATCCTACCAGAAAAACACTTAAATTAAAAGGAGTATTATTCTATAAATCCACCGACTTGATGATTCCAAAGTTCGGCATATTTACCATTCTTATCTATTAAATCTGTATGACTTCCTTCTTCTGCTATTTTACCCCCTTCTAGTACAATAATACGGTCCATCTTTTGAATCGTTGATAGGCGGTGAGCTATCACAATAGTAGTCTTGCCTTCCATCAATTTATTAAAAGCTTCCTGAATATATTGCTCTGAAATACTATCAAGTGAACTCGTAGCCTCATCTAGTATTAGCACAGGCGCATGCTTGAGCATCGCACGAGCGATAGCGACACGCTGGCGCTCTCCACCAGAAAGTTTTACTCCACGTTCACCAACGAGAGTATCATATCCATATTGTAAATTTGAAATAAAGTCATGAGCATGAGCTTGCTTTGCAGCTTCAACTATTTCTTTGTTTTTTGCTTTTGGATTTGCATATGCAATATTCTCTTTAATAGTTCGATGAAAAAGGATCGGTTCCTGAGGTACGTATGATATAGCGCTACGCAAATCGTCCTGTTTTATATTTTTGATATCCTGACCATCTATCAGAATAGAACCTTTTGTTACGTCAGAGAATCTAAGTAATAATTTTGTGATTGTAGATTTACCAGATCCAGAGTGACCTACGAGACCAATGCGCTCACCAGACTTTATGTCCAGATTAAAATTAGAAAAAACTTCACGATCTTCTATATATTCGAAACATACATCCTTGAATTCTATATGTCCATTTTTAATTTTCAATTTTTCTGGTTTTTCTGGGTCCAAAATTTCAGGAACTTGATCAAAAATATCTGTGACTTCCTTCATATCTGTAGATGCTTTAACAAATTTTGTCATTGCTTTTACTATTCCCCACAACTTATCAAAAAGGTTCACCATATATGACTGAACAAGAACAAAAACCCCTGCTGTAACTAGTCCGTCTACCCAGCTGTGTGCCAACATATATAATATAGATATATTTATACTCACCATGAATACACCCTGAGCAGCATCCTGGATATTCCCCCAGTACCATGCGTTACTCCTGTGCTTCTTTTCATCTTCAGTGACTTCTTTATATCTGTCTATTTCAGAGGAACGAGCAGAGAAAATCTTCATTGTTACAATATTCGAAATAACGTCTGCTAGTGAACCTCCAACTTTCGAATCTGCCTCTGCTTCTAGCAAATCGTACTTCATCTTGTATTTAACAAAGAACAAAGTAAAAATTACATATACAACAGCCCATATCATAAATGCTACTGCAATCTTTGGAACTTCTCTAAACAGCACATAAAAGATACCAACAACAGAGAGAAACGTGACGTAAAATTCAAAAATCAAAAGATCGTGCATTGTCTCAAACCCACGAACAAAACGCTTAGTTTTTGCAACTAATCCTCCAGCAAATTGATTTGTAAAGAAATTGTAAGAATGTTTTGTTAATTTCTCAAAAGCATAATTATGTAAATCCCGCATTACATTACTCTGGAAATATGTTGTTGCAGATCCAGTGATACGATTCATAAAATAACCCAAAATTATTACTGCAGATAAGAGAAAAATATAATGAAATAACACAGCTGAATTCTGCATACGATCACCACCATTAGATAATAGGTCTAAAATATTTTTTAAAATAATAGGAGGAAGGAGCACTGAAGTGAAAACTCTGACAGTCTGCGTGAAGAAAAGTAGATAGAATGAGAACTTATATTTATTTATATGAGGCCATATATGCCTAAAAATATTTTTAAATGAAAACATTATTCCATGATACCAAAAAAATGCTTATTTTAGAAGCATTTTTAAAATATCATTGAAAACTATAGCTCTCCTTGCTCTGGGGCGACTGGCTTCGAATGCCAGAATTTCTTTTGTATTGCACGATATATATCTACCAATTCTTCATTTTTTACAACTACGAGAACTGCCCCACCCACAGCTATACCGATGATTCCAGAGAAGAATCCTTGAGCAAATATTCCCAATCCTGTATGAGTAGTAAAGATATCATCAAATATATTTAGCATCATATATGCAACTGCGCCCATAGACACAGAGGCGAAAAATGATTGCATAAAAGTCTTGAAAATTCCAGACTTAATATCTTTCAAAAAATCTCTCTTAAACATAGTCCAGATCAAAAAGAAATTTAAAACTGATCCCAAAACAAAAGCTATAGGCAATGCAAACATTTCTGTACCTGGCACTCCATGTACGCGCATAAATCCCTCTATCCAATACAGCAACGATGAATCATTTTTAAATAGATGAATCAAGAAAAAAGCAAATATAATAGTAGCGACAGATGAAGATATATTCACAAATAATGGCTTCATTGTATTACCAGATGCATAGTACCCTCTCACAAATAGTAGCACTAAACTCTGAGTCACCAATGATACTACAAACAATGCTGCAGCTGCTGCCGTCAGACGAGTATCAGCCCAGGAAAAAGTATTCGTACCTAGGGCCACACGGACAATTTGCGCACGGAGGACAATCACGAGAGAGATAACAGGCAGCGACCAGAATATAATTTGCTTTGCAGATCCCACCACATGATTGATAAATGTATCCATATCTTTTGAAGAAAATGAACGCACAAGAACAGGAAATGCAGCAACAGAATATGATATACCGATGACTCCCACAGGAACAGATTGCAAATTAAAAGCAAAATTAAATAGTGATATAGATCCAGATTTTAAAGTAGAAGCGATAGCTATAAGAGACAAGAAGGCCAAACTACCACAGGATAATGTGAGTGTTCGTGGTAATGATATCTTTATCACAGACCATATTTCCTTCCAATTTACTTTTTTAAATGAAGGGAAAAATCCATGAGAAAATACGACTGGGATTTGGACACATAGATGCAATAATGCACCAATCACTACACCAAAAGCTAGGCCATAAACTCCAAATATAGGATACAAGAAAAATATTCCGCATAGTATTCCAATATTATAAAAAATTGGGGATAATGAAAAAACAAAGAAATTCTTGAATAGCTGTGTCACTGTACCAATCAAATTTGAAAGTCCAATAAACAATGGAGACAATAGCATCCATCTACTTGTAGTGACCAATAGAGACAACTGTTCTGAATTAAATCCTGGAGCTATGCGCGGTGCTAAAAATGGCATCAATAAATAAATCACAACACATATCAAGACCATGAACATCATATATGCACTAAAAATATTATTTATGAATTTTTGCGCGGACAACTTGCCCTCTTTTCCATTATGAATCTTGTCCACTAAAAATGGCATCAAAACTGTAATAGATGCAAGTGACGCTATAGATACATATAGAAAATCTGGCACACGAAATGCAGCATAATACACATCAAGTACAGGCCCTGGTCCAATTACATGAGCCAACACACGATCCCTATACAGACCCAGGAGCTGTGACACAAATGTAAATGAGCCGAGCAGTAGCGCGGCCTCATTTACACCATGAAATTCTTTATTAATTAATTTAAATAATTTCTTGACCATTTATATTTTAAATTCTATTTTTTACTTGGGATAGTTAGTTTACTATTTTTTACTGGTTTTTTTATTAGATCAACTTTTACATCAGGCGTAGTACTTGTTCCTAACATTGCATCTTGAATATCTTTATTATTAGGAATCATCTGATTCAAAATTTTAAATTGAGCCACTGATTCTTCATTTCTTCCAGCTTTTTGATATGATTTTGCAAGGTAGAATCTAGTGCTAGCGTCAGATAGATCTAATGTTAGAGCTCTTTCAAATGCACCTACTGCATCTTCGTATGATTGATTATTGTATCTGTACACCCCCAACTGGAAAAACACAGAAGGAATGTTAGGGCTTGCTGTAGCTGCATTCTCAGCTTGAGATATAGCAGTATTCAAATCTCCTTCACCAGAAGCAATCTGAGCTAATGCTAGATATGCATCTACATAATCTGACTTCATTACAACAGCTTGATTCAAATATTCTTTTGCTTTTGAGTTATTTTTATTTACAACCTCTAATTGAGCTTTTGCAAGTAAAATAGATGGATTATTTGGTGTCAATAATTGAGTCTTGTCATATGCAATATTTGCATTTTCATAAGCATTACTTACACCCAATGGAACTAGGGCAGAATATACATTTCCAAGATTCATCAAATTTAAATACTGTTTTGGATTTTGTGCCACAGCAGCTGTAGCAGCAGATTCAGCACTATTCACCAATGATTGAATATTTGATTTTAGGGTATCTTTTGATTCATTCTTATCTTTCAATAATGCAGCCATTTCAGCTATATAAACCTGCGACAAGGATCTGTAATAGAAATCATTCTTGTCCAGCAATATAGCCTCAGAAATTAATTTATCTGATTGGGCCAGTGAGTTTATATCTGTGTACTTAACAGCAATACCTTTTGAAAAATATATTACAGATGTAAATTTTTCTACATAGATATAGATCATGCTGATAGAAGAAAACATCAATACAACAAGTGCAAGTATAGAGAAAAAACTACTCCTTGGATCATTCAAAAATGAAAAATTGTACACAGGTAGAATCTTTTTAGTTACTAGAACTGCCAAGAATAACCCAGTAGAAGCAAAGGTTAACATTGTTAGCAATATACTTGGCGTATACATTATCATAACTATAAAACCATACAGAGAAAAAATAAAAGAAGTAACAAAGAAATAATTTGATGTACTCTTCTGGAATACGAATTTTAAAGCTTGTGATCCACGAACTATAAACATTATTATAAACACCAACCACGCCAATACCCCCAAAATACCAGCAGTAGCAAGATATGTAGGAATAAGTCCAACACCGTTTGTAAAATCTGTATTCCAATAAATTGTATTCTTAACTGCAGCTGGCTTCCACAAACTCCAGTCTAGATTAAAAGTATTTGGACCTGTACCAAAAAATGGATTGTGCTTTATAGCATGCCATCCTATATTCAATGTAGCTGAAGTAGAAGGTCTGATGTCTGGATTGTAAACGTTTACATATTTTGACACTAAAACACCCAATGATCCACTACCGATCAAGAACAAAAGAGAAACAATCATAACAACCAAAGATGTTACAGGTAGCTTTCTTGGAGCATAATCTTCCTCCTTTTTAGAATGGATCTGATTAGTAGATATTGAATATACAAAAATGATAAGAGAAAAGATACCAACTAACAACCAAACCAACGGTGTGTTTATAACTATCAAAAAAAATAATCCAACTGCGACAATGATATATAGAACTATCCTTGCAGGCAATTTGTTGTTCAAAAACTCAAGAGTAAACAACGACAATATAACCATTAATCCAAAGAATAAAACAAAGTCATTCCATGAACCAATCAGATTACCTGAAGACATACCACTAAATAGTGTCGGGGATAGCTTACTGACATCAACAAAAAGATATATGATCTGGAAAATAGAGAGAACTAATGTTCCCAAGAAAAGTGCTTTGAAAAAATGAGATATTCTTTTTTCTGATTGGAAATGTATAGAAGATAAGAACAACACTAAAAACAATACTAGCATTGAGCCAAATGTCCCAAGCTCAAATCCCCCACCAAACAAAGAAGTGTAAGGTGACGAAGAGAAAAAAGATGCAATAAGAAAAACCAAAGGGATAGACAATGCAGCAAAAATTATACGATCCTTTGGTATCAGAAATTTTCCATCAAGCAACCTTGCAATCAACCAGAAGAAAACAGACACAGCGACCCCCACAGATACGAGGAAGCCCTTACTAGCATCTAGTGTGACAGGAATGAAAGGCACAAAAAAGAAAATTGATAAAAAGAATGTTGAGATAAGCGAATAAAAAGATATCTTATCCAAGAAACTAACTTTAGGTGAATCCATTGTAAAAAAATAATATAAATTAATAATATTACTGCATTAGTAATTCTTATATTATATCCTATTTTAAAGTAGAAAACTAGACAACAATATTCACGAGTCTACCTTTTATGTAGATAAAACGCTTTATTTCCCCGCTTGAAATCCAATTTTTAATTGATTCATTACCCAAGACCATCTCTTTTACTTTTTCTTCAGATTCTTCTGGGTTTATTTTAATTTCAGCGCGAACTTTGCCATTCACCTGGACAGCAATAGTAATACTATCTTCAATTATTTTTTTTGGATTATATTTTGGCCAACCAGAAACATGAATTGATTTCTTCTCCCCCATCTCATGCCATAGCTCCTCGGTAAAGTGTGGTGCAAAAGGTGCGAGAATCTGTAGGAACATTTTCAAATCACTAACAGATATAAACTCGTGCTTTTCTGCCTCATTTACGAAGATCATCATAGAGGAAATAGCCGTATTGAAAGCAAAATTTTCTATATCTTCATTTACCTTTTTGATTGTCTTATGTAAAACCTTCTCTAGCTCAGAATTAGTTTTTTTATCCTTAGATGACTTTGATGCCAATCGGTACACTCGCTCGATAAATCTACGTGAGCCAATAATACTCTCTGTACTCCAAGGCAGACTCTGATCAAATGGACCCATGAACATCTCATATACACGCAGGGTATCTGCACCATATGTTTTTACTATTTCATCTGGATTGATCACATTGCCCCAGCGCTTACTCATCTTGCGGTTATCAGATGCTAGAATCATACCCTGATTCTTCATCTTCTTGAATGGCTCCTCTGTCGCGGCTATTCCGATATCCTTTAGGAATTTATGCCAGAAACGAGAATACAAAAGGTGCCCAGTAGCATGCTCTGCTCCACCGACATACATATCTACATTTTTCCAGTAATTCATCTCTCCATCCCCCACTAGATTTTTACTATTCTTTGGATCCATATATCGTAGGAAGTACCAAGAAGAACCAGCCCATCCAGGCATAGTATTAGTCTCATAACCTTCTTTTACCCAAGCCTTCACTCCTGCGAGTGGCCCCTCTGCCTTTCCTGTAGGCTCATATGAAGTAACCTTTGGAAGTTCAAGTGGCAACTTTTTCACAGCTGATATGATCCCATTCTTATCTCTCTTCAATGGAATTGGTTCACCCCAGTATCTCTGACGTGCAAAAATAGCATCACGCATTTTATACTTTGTGACTATTTTTCCTCCAACAGCTTCTGTGATCTCATTTTTATCAACCAGAGGTTTATCAACAACAGGAAGATTATATTTAAGCGCAAATTGATTATCCCTCTCGTCATACATAGGCACTGCCATCACAGCACCGGTGCCATATGAAGACAATACATAATCAGCAACCCATACAGGAACTTCTTCGTTGTTAGCAGGATTGATAGCATATACACCTTCGAGAACTACTCCTGTTTTTTCTTTTGCTGCATTGTTTCGATCCTCTTCTGGTTTATTCTTTACATCGCTTATATACTTCTCTACTTCTTTTTTGTTTTTTATTTGATCAGATAATTTTTCTATCAAATAACTCTCTGGAGCCAGCACTACATATGTCACACCAAAAAGAGTATCAGGACGAGTAGTGAATACTTTTATCTTTTCATCATTATTTTTTAATTTAAATTCAATCTCACTTCCTGCACTTTCCCCTATCCAATTCTTCTGAATCTCCTTTATATGACTGGACCACTCAAGTGTCTCTAAGCCTTTAATCAGACGATCTGCATAAGCAGTAATACGCATAGACCATTGCCTGATAATCATTTTTTCGACAGGGAAACCTCCGCGCTCGGAGACTTGCTTACCATCTTTGCCATCTACTATCTCATCATTGGCCAGCACTGTACCGAGACCTTCACACCAGTTCACCTCACTCTCAGCTTCGTAAGCTAGTCTGTAATTCATCAAAATTTCTTGCTTCTTTAGAGAATCAAAAGATTTCCACTCTTTTCCTGAAAAGATTATTTTACAAGTATGATATGCATTTATTTTTGCATTGCCACTTTTTTCAAAAACTTTTATTAGATTATCTATGCTCTCTGCTTTATTTTTCTTTGTATCATAATATGAACTGAAAAGCTGAAGAAAAATCCATTGAGTCCATCGATAGTATTCTGGGTCTGTAGTATTTACCCGGCGAGACCAATCATATGAAAGACCTATGATTGAAAGCTGTTTTTCAAAAGTTTTTACATTTATATCTACAGCCTTTCTAGGATGAATCTTGTGTTCGATAGCATACTGCTCTGCAGGTAGACCAAAGGCATCATAACCCATAGGATGAAGTACATTAAATCCTTGCATTCGCTTTACTCGAGCATATACATCACTACCGATATATCCACGTGGATGACCTACATGAAGACCAGCACCAGATGGATATGGAAACATATCTAGAACATAAAAAGGTTTTAGTTTCTTTACCTTAGCTTTTTTTGAATCAAGAGTCTTGTATATATTGTTCTCATCCCAATCCTTCTGCCATTTCTTTTCAATTTTACTGTGATCGTATTCTTTCATATTTCTTGTCCGCCTAAATGTTTAATCTTTTGGCGTGATTATTTATTAAATCTTTTTATTGTAATCCAGATCAGCAGACACAATGCGAGTCCGAGAATGATGAGCTTTGCCCAAGTATCAGCATCTGACCAGTAGCGCATTGATGCGATCAATAGTGACAATATTCCACTCCATGCAAAGGCGATAGATAGTAGAGATACGCCGATAAATGATGATAATACTAGCATGAGCACACCCACAATAACTAGTGTGATAAATACATTACGATTGTATACCTTCATCGCAGCATCGTAAACTTTTTGTTTTGTATAACCTTCAAAACAAGACCCTGTGATCTCAGTCTTACCCCTTTCAATCGGAGAGATACTCTCTGTCCATTGACCACCCACCATGACACATTTTTCTTTTGAAAGAATAGGCTCCACTATTTGAGGATTGATTGCATAAGTATCGTTTACTGGTTCATTGAAAATCAGTGATACTGCATAATTAAAAAATAAATTAGACACAATTACTATTGCGACGATAACTGCTATTTTAATAAAAGAGTGTGTTTTCTTATCGCTATTTTGCTGTGAATTGTTTATATTTTCCATATATAAATTAGATTATAGCAAAAAAATGAGTTATAATAAATACCATGTTGCAACAAGTCAAAAAACGTCAGATTGACGCAATTGAGCGCTTTGCTATAAAAGCGACACAGTCAATTGGATCCACTAATTCTATACTCGTACATACAGCACTATTCATGATGTCATTCATGATGTATTTTATTGGTTTTGATTTGAACAACATATTGCTTGTACTAACGACTATCGTATCCCTCGAAGCAATATACCTTTCAATATTTATTCAAATGAGTGTGAATAGACAAGCCAGAAAACTCCATGCCGTATCCAAAGATATCGAAGAGATTCAGGAAGACGTAGAGGAAATTCAGGAGGATGTGGAAGAGATTCAGGAAGACGTGGATGAAATCGGTAAGGACGTCGAAGAGATTCAAGAAGATGTGGATGAAATTCAAAAAGATGTGGATGAGATTCAAGAAGACGTTGACGAGATATCTGAAGATATAGAAGACCATACAGAAGAAGAAAAAACTAATGACGAAAAAATGTTATCTCAAATCGAAAAGACTCTCGGACTACTAATAACTGAGATTGCAGATCTAAAAAAGCAGCACTCTGAATTGATAAATAAAAAGAAAAAATAAAACACCCTATGGGTGTTTTATTTTTTCTTTACCTTGTCTTAAAATATCTATCTTGCCTTTTGATAAATCTACGAGAGTCGATGGATGCCCCTCTCTCGTGCCATAACATATATAAGTATCCACATTATCATCAAAATATTTCCTTGCCTCTTTCCTATTCCTAGCTGGTGGCAAACCCTGAGGATTTGCAGATGGAGCGATGATTGGCCCCAGCTTTTTAATCAAATCCAAAAGATGCTTATTCCTGCTGCCAATCATACGTACTGCCACTGTATTTGTTCCTCGATGTAGATATTCAAACTTTTTTAAATTACAAGGCAAAACAACACTGAGGACTGCTGGCCAATTGTTATCTAAAAACTCTTTCTGATTTTTATCCAATTTAATACCAAGAGCTATCAGGTCACCAAAGCTAGATACTAATAGTATACATGGCTTTTTCTCATCTCTACCGCGGACAGAATACACATGCTCTACAGCTTTTTTATCCAGAGCCCTAGCCACAATACCATAAATAGTATCAGTAGGAATAACTGCGATTCCGCCATCCATCAAAACCTCTTCAACTTTTTTCCAATCAGATTTCATAAACAGACAATAACACATATTTAGGTAAAATAAAAAGCGAGTATTCTGAGATACTCGCTTTTTTAAATTTAATAACAATCACTGTGATCATTATTTGTTCTAAAATCTTTTTTTAATTTTGAAATATGAAAAGGCTTTTTTTCTGTTTTTATTATTTTTAAAACAGAGTCTTCTGGTCGTGAAGTAAAATCATGATCATCAAAAATTTTTTGATGATCAATAGTCTTTTGATTATCAATTTCTTGATAATTTACAGTAAAATCAACTGGCATATCACCCAGTTCATAATGAGTTGGATGTAGGTCACTCATTTGTTTGGTCGTATTATTTTCATCTACGACACTTTTTGATTGAAATTTTTCCGGAAAATGTCCGTGAAAATTTTTTTCAAAAATTTCAAGTGGTAAATCATGTTTTGCCACATTTTTACCAAATTCCACTTCTTCAGTAGAAGTGGTAATTTTCAAGTTGTCATTGTTTTCCATGGTTTTTAGTTTTAAAGGTACAAAAATTAATGAGCAAAAAAAATGAGCTTCTAACACGATGTTAGAGAGCTCATTTTTTTGTTTTTTAGTAGTTTAAAAAAACACAAAAATTAACCCTCTAACTGATAATCCAGCAGGTTAATATAAATGACGTTTATATTTTTTAAACTTTGTCTCATATTTTATAATATATCAAAAAATAATTTTAATTGCAAGACTACACCTTAAACTCCATGACATCCCCATCTTTTACTATATATTCCTTGCCTTCTGTTCGAACTTTACCTTTTGCACGAGCATCACCGTAACTACCTGCTGCTAGCAAATCATTCCAGAATACCACCTCTGCACGTATAAATCTATCTTTAAAATCTGTATGTATAGCCATACCAGCTACTGGTGCTGTAGATCCTGTCTTAATAGTCCATGCACGAGTCTCTTCTACTCCTGTAGTAAAATACGTATCGAGCCCTAGTAGCTTGTAGCATCCACCAATCAGATCATTGATACCATCATGCTCGCCGCCGAGTTCACGGCGGAATATCTCTTTTTCTTCGCCTTCAAAATCTTTCAACTCATCTTCAATCTTTGCATCAATCAGAATAAATTGTGACCCCCCGGCGACAATCTCATTGGTCATCTCTTTAAAATATTCCGGCTTCTCTTCATCCAGATTCACCACACCTGCTTTTTTATTTAGTCCATAGATCATAGGCTTGCTGGTGAGCAAATTTAAACTTTTTATTTTTTTGAATTCTTCTTCTGTGTACTCCAAGCTATTTGCGAGCTTACCTGCTTCTAATACTTTTTCTACTCGGCGCAAAATATCATCCTCCATTACAGCTTCTTTGTCGCCTTTCTTTACATCTTTTTGAAGATTGCTGAGTCTCTTTGTGACAGTTTCGAAGTCAGCGAGAATCAACTCTAGATTGATCACTGCAATATCTCTCATCGGATCGACATTGCCATAGACATGGGCAATTTCTTTATCTCCACCAGATAATGGGAATAGGCGTACCATATGGAGTATGGCATCAGTCTCACGAATGTTTGCTAGGAATTTATTACCCAAACCTTCACCTTTACTTGCACCCTCTACTAGGCCTGCGATATCTACAAATTCTACGACAGCTGGGATAGTACGATTTGTCTTTGAAAAATCAGCTAGCTTATACAGGCGATCATCAGGTACAGGAACTACACCCACAGATGGGTCAATAGTACAGAAAGGATAATTTTCTGCTGGTACACTCTTTTTAGTCAGAGCGTTGAATAATGTTGATTTTCCTACGTTTGGTAGACCTACAATTCCTATAGATAGTGACATGGAGATAATATAACAGAAATAAATTATTTCACCAATTTTTTAATCTTTGCGCGAGTTTGTGGACCAAATATACCTGTAGCAGGCAGGCCATTTTTACCCTGCCATTCTTTTAATGCAGCCTTAGTTAAATTACCAAAACTACTTGTCGCTCCATTTGATCTAAGTTCTTTTGCTTTTGGACCTTTAGCTTGTGATATTAAAAATTCTTGTAAAGTCTTTACGCTATCACCCACTACACCAGTTTCCAGAGTAATATTTATTTTCCTAATAGAAACAACAACCAAGTTAGAAAAATGTGCTAATTCTGTATTTGTGGGGTTATTAAAAGGTAATGAATTATTTACTAAAGACACTTTGATTTCTTTTTTATTATTTATATTTTCAGTAAACGAAGAGACAACAGAGGCGGCTACATGCATAACTGGTGCAAAATTTGGATGACCGCTACTAACTACAGGGATGACTGGTGGTGATACAAACAAGCTCGGATCAATAATATAGGCAAAAGTAGCTGTGGAAGAATTATTCAAAATATCACAAGCACGGACATATATAGTCCCCGTAGTAGACACTGTTATTGCATTTGAATAAAGATTACCACTACTACAATCAGTAGGGATACCGGTTGTAGAATAACGAATTGAATCAGAGCCAACAGCTGTGATTAAAACGCTTCTCTCTGTTGGATATGAACCCGCCACAGGATTTGCTATTGGTATTTCAGGTGGGGTCGTGTCTATGACATAAACAAAAGACGCAGTAGATGAATTTCCAGCTGTATCACAAGCTCTGACATATACAGTCTCTGAAATTGAAACAGAAATTGCTCCTGTATATAGAGTTCCACTACTACAATCTGTTGGTGTATTTGAAATTGAGTATTTTATCAAATCACTCCCCGTAGCAGATAAAATTACAGATTGAGTAGAGTTATATAGTCCAGCAACTGGTGATACGACAGGTGTTGATGGTGGTGTAGTATCAATAGTGTAAGTAAATGAAGTCGTCGATGAATTGCCTGCTAGATCACAAGCACGGACATATATAGTCTGTGAACTTGATACTGAAATATTTGTTGAGTATAAAGTTCCAGATGAACAGTCTGCTGGAGCACCAGATGTAGAGTATCTAATTGAATCAGAACCAGATTCACATGCGAGTGTGTAGATAGTCTGTGAAGTAGATACAGATATTGCTCCTGTGTATAGAGTGCCACTACTACAATTTGCTGGTGTACCAGATGTTGAGTATCGAATTGAATCTGAGCCGGTAGCAGAGAGTGATACTGATTGAGTAGAGTTGTAAAGTCCGGCAACGGGATTTGACACAGGAATACTAGGTGGCACAGTATCGATAGTATATACAAAACTTGCAGTACTTGAATTCCCAGCTAGATCACAAGCACGTACATATATTGTTTGTGTTGTGGATACAGATATAGCAGTTGAATACAAATTATCTGAAACACAAGATGCTGGTATACCAGACGTAGAATATCGAATTGAATCCGAGCCAGATGCAGATAAAGTAATAGACTGAGTACTATTGTATAAACCTGCAGGAATAGATACTGTCGGTGTTGATGGTGGTGTAGTATCAATAGTATAAGTAAATGAAGTCGTAGATGAGTTCCCTGCTAAATCACAAGCTCTGACATAAATAGTCTGTGTTGTTGATACTGAGATTGATGTTGAATACAAAGTTCCAGATGAACAGTCCGATGGAGTACTAGATGTAGAGTAGCGGATTGAATCACTTCCACTTGCTGAGAGAGTCACTGATTGAGTTGAATTAAATAGTCCGGAATCAGGTAGAGCAGTAGCACTCGATGGTGCAATAGTATCGATAGTGTATGCAAATGAAGCAGTGGATGAATTCCCAGCTAAGTCACAAGCACGTACATAGATTGTCTGTGAACTTGATACTGAGATATTTGTTGAATACAAAGTTCCACTTGAACAATCAGCTGGTGTACTAGATGTAGAGTAGCGAATTGAATCTGAACCGATAGCCGACAAAGATACAGATTGCGTTGAATTAAATAATCCAGCACCTGGAGAAGCTACAGGTGTAGACGGCGGCACAGTATCAATGGTGTATGTAAATGAAGCAGTGGATGAATTCCCCGCTAGATCACAAGCGCGAACATTTATAGTATGACTAATAGAGATTGAAATATTGGTTGAGTATAAAGTTCCACTTGAACAATCTGCGACAGCAGAATCTAGAGCATAGCGAATCAAATCAGAGCCGAGAGCAGAGAGTGATACTGATTGAGTTGAATTAAATAATCCAGCAGTGGGTGTTGCCACAGGAGTACTCGGCGGCACAGTATCGATAGTATATGCAAAACTTGTGGTACTTGAATTACCAGCTAGGTCACATGCACGCACATATATTGTGGATGTTGTTGATACTGAGATTGATGTTGAATACAAAGTTCCAGATGAACAGTCCGCTGGAATGCCAGATGTTGAGTAGCGGATTGAATCACTTCCACTTGCTGAGAGAGTCACTGATTGAGTTGCATTGTAAAGTCCTGCCGAGGGTGTTGCCACAGGAGTACTCGGCGGCACAGTATCAATAGTGTATGAAAATGAAGCTGTGGATGAATTGCCTGCTAGATCACAAGCACGGACATATATAGTCTGTGAACTTGATACTGAAATATTTGTTGAGTATAAAGTTCCAGATGAACAGTCTGCTGGAGCACCAGATGTAGAGTATCTAATTGAATCAGAACCAGATAGCTAGGTCACATGCGAGTGTGTAGATAGTCTGTGAAGTAGATACAGATATTGCTCCTGTGTATAGAGTGCCACTACTACAATTTGCTGGTGTACCAGATGTAGAGTATCGAATTGAATCTGAACCTGAAGCAGATAATGTGATTGATTGAGTTGAATTGTAATATCCAGCTATAGGACTAGCCACAGCCGCAGATGGTGGAGTCGTATCTATTGTATAAGCAAAAGAGGCAATCGTAGAATTATTTGAAATATCACAAGCACGTACATATATTGTTTGTGAACTTGATACAGATATTGCACCATTATATAGCGTACCACTACTACAATCTGCAGGATAACCACTATTTATTGAATACCGAATAAAACTACTACCAGTGGCAGATAATGACACAGATTGAGTTCCATTATAAATACCAGCAGGTACGGACGATACTGGATCAGGACATCCAGCCGTGTGAAAAGTATTATCTCCAGATACAGTATTATTCCCTACTAGATCACGAGATGAAATTCTATAATGATAAATAGTGCAGACAGTCAGACTAGATAAAGATGTATCATGAGTCATGACAGTAGATCCGGAGCTCAGACTTCCAGAAGAAGAACCATACGAAGAAGTCAAACCATAATCAACTAAACTATAGGTATTCTCTTGAGTAATCCAAGTCACATCTGCTGTCGTACTAGTGGTGGTAGTATTGATGCTACTCTGAACTGGAGATTTATAATCTACACTCACAGCAGAGCTTTGATAATAATTTCCAGTCTGACCAGAACTACTATGAGGCAAGAGCCTAAGATAAAAAGATCCTTCTTGATTTACTAAATCAGTAAGACCGTCCCATACAAAACGATGAGAAATACCAGATGGAGAAGAAGTTAACCCCGTAATGCCACTATGCGTACCGTCGCTTGATTTTGGTGTGGCAGTATGCTGTTCACCACCAAATGCTCCAGTACTGGAATATTCATAAGTAGGAAAATCTATAGTACCACTATTATCATCTTTTAAATTATAATCAAAATCTACTAAACCACTCAATTGACTCCTCAAAGAAGAAGAACTAAAAGTTAAAGACGGTTTTGCTGGTGTAACCTCACTAATATCAATCACATTTATTGGTGTAATTCTCCAAGCTGTTCCAGGTCATAAATACTATTCCACTTGAATTCGGTGTCACAGAATTAAAAGTAGCAGTAGCACAAGAAGATGTACAAGCAGACCCACCTGTAGATAGTGATACATTTGCACCTACGTTATTATAGAATTGCAGTGGTCCCTGAGTAGATACAGAACCTGATCCTTGTACTGTAAAATAGCCTTGGGTCAATCCACCATTTTGATTTTTTGTAGAACCAAATAAAATAACTTTATAATATTTTGCTGGATCTAAATGTCGAATTTCAATTTTACCAGGAGATTCAGTCCCAGAATAAACAACTATATCTTTTGCTATTTTAGCATTTGGATACAAGCCTGTTCCATCTGTAGTAGCTTGTGCACCTTCCATAGAAGCTGAGCCTGTTTTTAAATTGTCATTATTTGTATTTGTCGCTTGTGGCAAGGCTACAGTCAAAGATGAAGATACATTGCTAGTATCTACCAATGACTGAGAGACTTTTTCTGCAGAAAATGAATCGTTGGTATTTACTTCATTCCAATACATTCCATTTGTGGAACTACCAGACACGCTATCTAGTGCAGTCGTAGCACTATTAACCCCGAGATTTATGAGCCATCTCCTACCGACGGGAACAATATTATTAATACGAGAAACAAAAGCATTTTTTTCAACACTAGCCGGCAGGAAATTTGCGAAGGTTGTAGCAGTGTCGATGTCTGTTTGAGAGCGACTAGCCTCTGCTGTAGATACCACAGTCTCTACGTGTGTAAAATCATTAGAAGTAAACACAGCTCCCCAATCAACGTTAATCAATCCAGTATTCAGATTTTCACTATGTGCAGTAAATTCCCCATTTGCATAAGAGATAGATTGAATATCTGCATTTGATGTCACTTTCAAAGAAAGAGCATCTCGTCTCAATCCAGCCGGAACACTACTGGTGTCCAATGTAATAGTCAAAACATTACCAACTAGATTTGTAGATACTCCAGTATTTTGTTTTACTGCTAAATATTCATAAACTTCTTGAGCTGGTGCAACCCATGCAGTATCATTACCAACACGTCCATATGTATTTGAAATATGATCCATTAAAGCTTTATAATCAGTCCAATTCATACTACCACCAGTAGCAACACCAACGCGATGAGTAAAACCAATACCCCACAATTTAGTGCTACCAGTACTGTTTGTAGCGAGAGTATCAACAAAATCATTTACCGTAGTAGCACCAGTAAAACGATCACTACTATAAAAATATCGATAAGCAAAAAGATGATTCAAATCTATATTCGAAGTCACATCCATACCAGTAGTAGAAGGATTTACTGTTCCTCCAGAATAAGTAAAGGAAGAACTTTCACTGGCAAAAAGTTTGTACCCATGATTGAAAGCAGGGTCGGCATAATTTCCATCCCCAGCAGGAGGTACAAATTCTGATGTCGCAGGGATACTACTATTTGAAGATAACAAAGAAAGATTTTGCTCTATTTCATAATTGTAATCAATAGTACTTGCGCCATGTGGAGCAGGATATGAATATACGTAATTTGCACCTAAGGTAAGAGCTGACGCATGAGACCAACTATGGTTTGCAATATCAAAACCTTTATTATAAATATCAGTAAGATTTGCCCATGTAAATAAATTCACCCCCGTATGAATGTCTGCATATCCATTATTATAATTTGTACTATTCCAAATCATATCACCTAAAAACGGATGACTTGAAAGTGCCGCAGATCTACCAGACCCATCAGTATAAAAAATACCGCCATAGGATTCACTACGTAAAGCGCTAGTACCACCATATAAATATTTAAACCCGTTTTCATACTGATCATAACTACCATCATCAAACTGAAAACTGAAGGCAAAATTCTTATTATATTTAAGTGGAGTCTTTATAATAGTGGGAGATGCTGGTGTAGTAGCAAAAGTCACAGTGATAACCTTACTATTTGAAGCACCAGTTGTAGATGGCTTCTCAATAAAAAAACCACAAACAATCACAAGTGTGGCAAATATTGAAAGTATAAAAATTTGAGATAATGTTTTTTTCATGAACAATAATATAGAACATACAAATTATAGCATATTCATAGTTTATAAAACAAAAAAATCCTAGCGTTAAAGCTAAGATTTTTTGTTTTGTAAAGTTTATTTTTGCATTAATTGAAACAGTGGCATCAATGCTTCGCGATGCTTCATCACTTCGTTCTTGTATTTACCCATTACAAGAACAGCAGCATACTGTTCGTCGAGTCCTCCTTTCTTTTTTTCCTCAATCTCCTTCTGAATATTTTCAAAAAGTTCTTTCACTTCTTTATTTGATTCTAATACTTTTAAACTCTCTGCAATTTCTGGATTATTTGCGAGTTTTTCTGCTAATGCTTCAGCTTGGTCTTTTGACACACCCTTTGCACGAAGCGCTGTGGACATTAAAAATGATTTAATTGACATATTATGGATATTAGCATAAAAATAAGGTGTATGAAAGGCAAAACTAAAATCATCGTGATCCTAGGCCAGACTGCCACAGGCAAGAGTGATTTTGCAGTGGAAATTGCAAAAAATATTGGCGGGGAAGTCATATCTGCTGATTCACGCCAAGTATATACAGGTATGGATATTGGTACAGGCAAAATCACTAAAAAAGAAATGCAGGGAGTGTCACATCATCTACTAGATGTCGCCTCACCTACCACAATTTTTTCTGTATCAAAATTTAAAAAGATGGCTGATAAAAAAATAATAGAAATTAGTAAAAATGGCCATATTCCAATCATCTGTGGTGGTACTGGTTTTTATATTGATGCATTAATAGACAATGTAATCCTCCCCTCTGTAAAACCAGACAAAAAACTAAGAACTGAATTAGAAAAAAAATCTACTGATGAGTTATATTCAATACTAAAAGAGCTAGATGAAAATCGAGCAGAGAATATAGATAAAAAAAATCCGGTGCGTCTTATCCGAGCCATTGAGATAGCGAAAGTCTTAGGCTCTGTCCCCTCTATATCTAAAAATCCAGAATCAAAATACGATGTGTTAAAAATAGGGCTGGCACTGCCAGATGAAATACTAAAAGAACGCATAAACAAACGTCTACATGCTCGAATAAAGTCTGGCATGATCAAAGAGGTACAAAATCTTTATGATCAAAATATCTCATGGAGAAAATTAGAAAATTTCGGTCTTGAATACAGGTACTGTGCACAATTTTTGCAAGGAAAATTTGGAGATACCAAGAAAAAAGAATCGAAAGAAAAAATGATTGAACTACTCAATACTGAAATCTGGCATTATGCAAAGCGCCAAAAGACATGGTTCAAAAGAGATAAAGACACTATATGGATAAACCCCCTAGAAACTCATGAGAGAGCGAGAGCATTAAAAAAAGTAAAAGATTTTATTAAATAAAAATAGCCCCGATCGGGGCTATTTTTATTTTAGAATTATTTCAACAAGAAACGTAGGGTAGATACGAGGCGGATTTTCTTCCATTCTGGAGATCCTGGATCCTTGTTTACGATATCAAATACTCCTTGATTCCCTCTGTTTACAGTACCCAATTTTGCACCAGAATTTGTGGCGAATTGTGTAGCTGTGTCCTGGGCATTTTTGATAGCTTCAGCTAACATCTCTGGCTTTACACTATTGAGATCAGAGAATTCAAAAGAGATATTGTTCTGAGTGAGTACTACGCCCTTCTTTACAAGATTTAGTGTATCATTTGAAGCTGCCTTGGCTAGGTCGACTTTCTTTGTGTACACAGATACTTGGTTTGTAGAATTATAGCGGAATGCAGCCTCCTTGTATGTATCTTGATAAAGATTTACTGGTGCGACATTGATTTCTGTATCCTCAAAACCTTTTTCCTTCAAGAAAGCTTTTATTGAAGTGATATTTTTCTCTGTATCAGAATAGAGAGAGTCAATACTGTTAGATTTTACCTCAAAAGTGAGGGCCCAGATAGCGGTATCAGATTTTACGATTTTCTCAGATAGACCTTTTACCTCGACATATGCATTTTGCTTTGAAAAATTTTGTGCAGCAAAAAAGAATAACAACCCAAAGACAACGACTGCTAGGCTAATAACCCAAAGACTGTTGTTTTTTAATGTTTCCATATTTATAGTATACCACATTTTAGAGATTAATGACAGAATCCAAATTAGTATATTACGATATAAAGAAATAATAATAACCTATCATTGATAGGTTATTATTTCTCTCCTTTTAATATTATTCTCTTTTCAAATCCTCCCCTGTCTTCAAATTTTTCTTGGCGGACTTTTTCAACATCCATATATTCGGGTAATTTACGTAGAGCCTCAATCACCTCCAATACATCAGCTAGTTCCTCCACACTACCATCAGCATTGAATTCATTTGCCTCTTCTGCGAGCTTTTTAATCAATTCAATCTTGTACTCCTTAAAATCTGCAATCCTCTTTTCATAAGGAATATTTTTTCCATCCAGCATCTCTGGTATTTTGTCTCTGACTAGCTTGTTGTATTTCATATTTTTTTATTTATAATTTTTTCCAATAAAATTCCAAGGTAATTTAATATAAAATTCTGGGAATTTATTTAAGACCCATTGAACATAGGTATTACTATTTGGACCTAATATAGCATATCGATGCAGATACGGATAGGTTTGCTGTGATTTTTCAATAAAATCGATCGCTTCATATGCCTTAGAATTTTCATCACCTTCTATAAGACCTTCAAGTCGAGCCCTCTGCAAAAACATCCTTGAAAAATGGAAAAATCCAATACCTAAAAATGGTGGGTAGCTATTGAAAAACATATAGCCAGATTCTGGATTGTTCTTGTAATGAGCCACTTCAAAGCGCGAAATAACGCCCTTCTTATTTATTACAAACCAAGGATGCCGTGCAAAATTGAATGGGAAATAAGCTCCACAGCTAAATAAAAAAACTTGGTATTTATCGGACTTAATTAAATTTTGGAATTCAGGATTCATAAATTGAGCTTTTTTAATTTATCATTGAGGGTTGGCAGGATTGGTTTTAATTTATATTCTCCAAATTTATTTATTGACTCATCTATTTTATGTCTAGCTAGATTATTCGTAAAATAACCATTTATATGATAATCCACACCACGCTGGTATGTAGCAGCACCCAAATCAATAACACTAAAACCTTTTTGGGGATCATAAAAAAGATTTGAAATCTTAGAAGGATCAGTGCCTACACCATGTGATGCATACATATTTATCAACTGGACAAGATTGTCGTAATGATCTTGTGAAATGCCATCTATCTCATGTTGGGAATACTCGTGAACATCTTTACCTACTGCTTTATCCTGAACCACATAAGTAAAATCATTCGCAGTGAAAACGTCGTATGTCTTTATAACATTTTCACCCTCGAGATCTTTTGTGAGTTTAACCATCGGTAATTCAAATGGATAATTCCCAGCACTAACGATTTTAACTATTTTATTGTTGGGCAAATCATAGACACCTTTCTGATTAGCACCTTTGTTTGTAATAGATTCCTTGTTCGAAATAAATGACAATAATTCTTTTCGAGCATTCTCATCTCCCTCAAAAGAAAAAGCATCAATTAGTTCTTTTTGTTTGAAACTTGATAGGTCTTTAAAATTCACGACTTCATCAAGAATTTTTCTTTGGTCCAATAGTTCTGCAGTTGTAATTTTGCCACTTTTTTTAGCATCAATAAGTTCACTAGTCTTGATATTAACCAAATAATCTAATACTTCC
The DNA here is from genome assembly GCA_026396015.1 of Candidatus Nomurabacteria bacterium. Lineage (GTDB taxonomy): Bacteria > Patescibacteriota > Minisyncoccia > Phycocordibacterales > UBA9973 > UBA8515. The sequence continues at coordinate 33,095 of JAPLXP010000004.1, forward strand.
AGATCTCCACCTGAAGCAGATTTTATACTTTCTATATAATCGGCATCTACTAAAAAACTAGAAGATTCTTGAATTTCTCCTGTGGGGATATTTTCATTCTGTTTATCGGGTTTATTTATTAAGCTATTTATCTTATATTCCATTACTTTATGTGAGTTCCTTGATGGAAAAACATCCTCCAATTTTCGCTCTCTTTTTTCCAAATAGAGCTTCGAAGGGATGTGGAATTCAAAACATCATTCACTATTTTTTCAGTTTTAAATGTCGCAAGAGCACAATCTTCTGATAGAATTTTAACATTAAAATCCTCTACCTTATAGACAACACTGTCTGTATTTGAAGGTAGTCTTTCGAGTATGTGCTTCTTGTCATAGACTAGGCCTGAACTTCCAAATTCAATAAAATCATCCGAGAGTAATTCGTCGAGCTTTGCAGCAGAAGATCTGACCTCGGGAGTAAGGAGTGACATTTCTAATGCATATATTTTTTGTTCGATATCGGTCATAAATTGATTATATCAGAATTTTAGAACTTCTAATTGTTTCAAAATATCTTCTGGTGAATTTATTGTATTTACTACAATCTCCCCTTCCAATGGAACAATATTCAAATCACCGTAATGTTTTTCTAATTCATCCAAATTTGTGATCAATTGATTCGGCTTGGGATCCTGACTTCTCTGATTAAATCGAGATTCCCATATTTTTCGGTCAGAACATACAACCAAAATAGAGATCAATTTTATATTATAATCATCGCACCAAGTATAAAGATTATTAATTTCCTCTTCTTTGTTAAAAGGAAAATCAAGAATAATTTTTGAATTTAAAACTGAGTTTAATTCGAGTATTTTAAACATTGAATCATAGCTTGATTTTATTCCGAGTGGTGTGATCATTAACATAGAGTGCTGTGACATCATAAATATCATCCTTTCTCAAGATGGGAATTCCCCTCTCTATAGCAAAAGCATTTGAGATAGTGGTCTTGCCTACACCTGGACGACCCCTGAATAAAATTACTGTTGTTTGATTGTGTTGCATAAATATATTAAGAAAACTAAATCTGCGGGCGATGGAGGGTAATCTTTCCTTACAGGAACAGTACACCTTTTCTAAATTCTTACAGAATCACAGAAAAGCTTTCCGATTCCTCCACGCGAGCAACGCAGGTTGCTCGCTATCGCCCGCAGTTTTTCACTGCATTCCAAACTGCGGGTAGTGTGGTTCGCGGTTGGAACTCAAATTAAGTTAGGTTGTTAAATAGACCTCCAATTTTTTTAAGGCAATTTTCTCATCGAAGTTTCATTTTGTTCATCCATCTCCATTTCACCCCACGTTTTTTTCTTTCCTTCCGGAATGAAAACCGGGTCCCAGCCAAAACCTCTATCTCCTCTTGGTTTTACTGAAATAGTTCCCTTTATTTCTCCTTCAAATACCCTAAAGTCTTTTCCATCATACAGACCAAAGCACACTTTTGCCAGTGCTGATCTATCTTCATAAGAGTCTAAAATTTTACATAATCCTTCATTATCTAGTTCTATTAGAAACCATTTTATTAAAGGACCAGGTAATTTCCCTAAAGCATTGAAAGTTAGAGAAGTATCTTCAACAAGGACAGGCGAGTTTGTCTGCTTATATGCTTGCTCCGCTTTATATTTTGTAACTTCCTGTAGATCAAGAGATTGAATTTCGGGAATATCTAATTTGAGATGTTTAATAGGATACCCTAAGTGTCGGCTTAATTGTTCAGCCTTTGAAGAATTCCCAGTAATAAATGTTATGTCTTTCACTTTTTGATTATACCAAAGTTCTAAAGTACAGAACAGTGCATGAAAGGATGTTTACAGAATATGGTTTAAAAATGCGGGCGCGAGGCAAGGTAATCTTTCCTTACAGGAACAGAAAACAGGTAAGGTTATTTTTAACTCTTTCATTATATCAAATCGATGCATCTCGAACACTTAAAAAGTGATATGGATGATAGAGATATAAATTACACTCCTCTGTAATGTTTCCCTTAAAACTAGGAAGTTTTAAGGGATGCATATTATGGCAGGCGAACAATTATATAGAATTAGCTAAAATCTTATTCTTTGTATTTTGAGCATATTCAGCAACAGCATCTTTAGGTTTATTTATTGAACTTGGGATTATAAGTATTTGACTGGGATTTTTTACTAATATTTCCAAAACCTCTTCAGCTTTTTTTGTAAATTCCTTATCTGGATTATTACTTTCTCCAAACACACTATCAAATAGTGGCATTTCGGGGATATGTTTTATAAATTTTTCAGGAATAATCATCCAAATTCCTCTTCTTATAGACTCCAGCATCATACCTTTTAAAGTCCCCGCGTATCGAGGTTTTTTAGCATTCACAAATGCTGGGAATACGCTACCATGATTAGCATAACCAAAAGCACTCTTTGGAAGAGGTGTAGTGTACACTCCACTTCCAAAAGTGGTTCCTGATGCTGTTCCTCTTTTGTAGAAATCAGTATTGTAGAAATCAGAAAATGTTCTAATGTCTCTAGTAACTCCTCTGAACAAAACAAGGGGTTCTTGATTTTGGTCGATAACCTTACTTGAAGATTTAGAATCATTTTGCCAGTCCCCAAACCACTTTTTAAAACTTTCTGTTCTAGCGATTTTCCACCATAATTCACTTTGCTTACCTAAATTAGAAACAAGACCATCAGGTGAAACCAATAATTCACCTTTTTCATTTCTATCAGATTCCCTGATTTCCAAATTCTCAGCTTCACTAAGAATAGCGACTGAAAGATTTTCCATATCTAAAGGTTGCTCGATCCTTAAATTTTTCTTCACTTCCTGATTAGAATCAATTTTATTCCTGAATAGTCCACCTTCCATTGAATTTTTCATACTAACATTATACCAAAGTTCCAAAGTAAAAACAGTGTATAAAATGAAACTTATTTTATATAGCTTAAAAAATCTGTGGGCGATGGAGGGTAATCTTTCCTTACAGGAACAGTATACCTTTTCTAAATTCTTACAGAATTACAGAAAAGCTTTCCGATTCCTCCACGCGAGCAACGCAGGTTGCTCGCTATCGCCCAACAAAAAAACAGCCGAAGCTGTTTTTACGTGCGGGCGATGGAGGAATCGGACCCCCACCAAAGGTTTTGGAGACCTTCGTTCTACCACTAAACTAATCGCCCGTATTGATATTTATACCCTTTTATAGTCTTTTTTACAAGTGATTAGATTTATACAAAAAAAATAAATCCCCATAGTGGGGATTTATTTTTAACCAGTTATTTTAGCTTCTTTGTGCTTTACGTTAGTTCGGCAAGTTTTACAAAACTTTTTAAACTCGATCTTTTTAGTAACGAGTTTCTTGTTTTTGCTGGTATAATAGTTCGCATTTTTGCAAACTGAACATTTTAATCTTAAAAGTCTATCTTGTGACATAGTGGGTATACTTTACTATAAAACGATAAAAATTGCAAATCAGATCCTAATCCCCTATTTTTCTAGGTAAAAGGGCACTGATATGGGTCGTAACCTCATAATTGATAGTATCCATTTCTCGGGCTAGATCTTCAGCTTTAATCTCTATTCCCCCTTGTCTTCCAATGAATACAACCTCATCCCCAGATGCCACTTCAGGCAAAACAGATACATCTGCGACCACCATATTCATAGCTACACGGCCTAATAGCGGTACAATCTGCCCACCTATCAATACATGTCCGCGATTAGTAATAGACCTCGTAAGTCCATCTGAGTACCCCTGTGGTATTATCGCCACAGACATTGGTCGTTTTGTGACATATGCCAATCCATATCCTATAGTGTGCCCTTTTGGAAGCTTCTTCACCTGAGCGATATGAGTCACCCATTTTAATGCTGGCTTCAATTCTATTTTATTTTTCCATTGATCTTCAAGTTCCACGCTCGGCCACATACCATAACTACCGATACCTACGCGCACTATACCCGCACTCTGATCTTTTTTATTTTTCTTGGCTTCATATGCTAGCACTCCAGAAGTAGCAGAGATATGCTTTTTGATATTAATGATTCCATGCTTTTCAAAAATCTTCATTGAATCTGCATATGTATCTATCTGTTTTTGCGCATGAGAAAAATCATTTGTATCCTCGATGTTTGCAAAGTGAGAATACACACCATCCACGATTATATTTTTCATCTTCAAAATTTCTGGCAGCATCATATCCAATGTCTCTGGCATTACACCCTCGCGTCCTAGATGAGAATCCACAGCTAGATGAACTTTTACTTTCTTATCCAATTTACGTGCGATTTGATTTACTAATAGTGCATGTTCAAGATCAAACACACCGAGAGTACCCTTAAGCATTAGAGCCTTCTCTATATCATTCTTGCCGACATATCCGAGGACTAATACTTCCTTTTTTGTCACCTTGCGTACACGATCCAATTCCTCTATGCTATTCACCTGGAAATAATCCACATATGAATTGAGGATTTTTACTACGATAGAATCACCATGACCATACGCATTGGCCTTGACCACACAGGCCAGCCTTGTATCCGATCCAATCAAACTTCTAAATTGCTTGATATTGTGAATCAGATTCCCTTTCGAGATTTCTATATATGACAATGATGAGTTTTTCTGCATCTATCAATGATACGCCATTTAGGGACTTTTTCAAAATTGCATTTATCCTATTTTCTGGTAGAATATCGAAACAGAGAAAAATACGTATTTATATTTTTCAATTGCCTGGGTGGCGGAATTGGTAGACGCGCACGACTCAAAATCGTGTCTCGAAAGGGGTGGGAGTTCGATTCTCCCCCTAGGCACAAAAAAATTAATGGCTTCGGCCATTTTTTTTGTGATTAGAACGAGTGAACTGCTTCACTCGCGCGGGAGAATCGAAAGACTTTTCGCTATTCATTTTAATGAATCGAAAAGTACCAGCCGATTCTCCCCCTGGGCACAAACAGAAGCGAAGCGACTTTCAAGAGAATTAAAACCATTTAACGTTTGTTTCATATTATAGCTTGAACAGTAATTAAATTTTATACACTTTTAATACTTTAAAGAATGAGTTTTATTATATGAAATATTTGGTATAATAAGTAAATTATTTACTTATGCGTGAAAATTTTGAAAATAAATATTTTGACAAACTCGTAGTAAACCCAAACAAACACGAACATTCAGAGAAAAATTTGCACGAGTCCATTATAGAAAATGTAGAAAACATCGGTGGTAAACATATCACTGATTTCGAGGTGGCAAAAACAGCCAAAGAAATTGAAATAATCAATTTTGTCTTAGATGAGGCAGACAAAATTTTAAGTAGTTACGGTAGAGAAAAGCATATCTCCATCCCCCTTGAAAATATTCATATTTTAGTAGATGGTGGTAGTGAAAAATATACAACGGGTAATTTAAAAACAGGTGGACATTCTACAATGCAACGAAGTGTTATTATTGATAGAGTTAAATCAGATTTAGAGTTTTCAATCATTTTATTTCATGAACTTATACACTTAAAATCATATAGTGCAATTCAGGTTTTAGATAATGGCAAGATAGAAGCATACCGTAGTGGCATATCTGTTCGTTCAAGGGATGGGGAACGAAAATATTTAAAAAATATTGAAGAAGGTATCGTTGGATTATTAACAGAGAAATTCTACAATACCCTGATTGAAAAAGGAGCTTTTTATATAAACAGAGAAGATATTGCAAATAATAAGATAGAGATAAGTAGGAAAGAAGAAATCGCTACATTAAATAAAATAGTGGATGATATTTACGGAAAACACAGAGAGCAATTTAAGGATCGAGATCAAGTTTTGAATTTATTTATAAATGCACAAGTGAATGGAGAACTAATTAAACTCCTGAAATTAATTAAGTCCACATATAAGATTGACTCTTTGAAGGCAAAAAACAACTAGTAATACTAGTTGTTTTTTATTACCTCAGGCTCTTGTTCAAGTGTAATACCAAATTTATCAAATACAATCTTAATGATCTGATCACGAGCATTTGCAAAATCCTGCCCAGTAGCCCCGCCATTGTTCACCAGCACCAGAGCATTCTTTTCATATACAGATACATTACCAAAATTGTGCCCCTTTAGGCCTGCATTCTCAATCAGCCATCCAGCTGGAATTTTTACTTTTGAATTGTCTAATTCAAAACAAATAACATTAGGATAATTTTCTTTTATCTTTTCAAATATACTTTTATCTACAATCGGATTTTCGAAGAATGATCCTACATTGGGAATCTGATTTGGATTTGGCAATTTAGATGCACGGATATTTATAATCGCATTGCGAATATCCACCAGACTCGGACTAGTGATATTTTTTTCATCAAAATATTTCTTCACCCCTGGATAGTTCGGCATTTCTGGTGTTTTTTTAGAAAGGCGTAGAGTCACACTCGTGATAAAATATCGTCCTTTTTCTTCTGTCTTGAAGATACTATCTCTGTATCTAAAATTGCACTCTTCTTTTAATAGAGTCTTGTATTTTAGATTAATAGTATCAAATATATCCACATATATCAGTGTATCCTTGATCTCCTGACCGTAGGCACCCACATTCTGTACAGGAGTAGCACCCACTGTACCAGGAATAGCAGACATAGCCTCTACACCTGAAAGACCCATACTGCAGACCCTCTCTACGAATTTATCCCAATTCTCTCCAGCACCAATTTTCAAAGTTGTAGAATCGTCATCTTCAGCAAGAATATCAAAGCCAAGAATTTCATCCTTCAGTGCCAATACATTCAACACATCATCATTGAAAACAAGGTTGGACCCGCCGCCGATCGGAAGAACGCGAATATCTTTTTCATGAGCAAATACATAAACCTGCTTTAAATCAACAGGATCAGACACCCTAGCCATATAGCGAAATTTACCACCACTGTGTAATGTGCAGAAATCACGAACATCCACATTTTCTAGTATTTCCATATATTGCAATTATATCATATATGAGATATACTGCAATACATAGTGAAGTAAAAGATATTGTTTTGAGAACCCTTGCGCAGGCGGGTAGCCGAGCAGAGCAATTTTTCAACAGAAAAATATGCGTGGTGAAAAAAATAATAACTTTTACGTAACGTAATCAAAAAAATATTATGAAAAAACCAAATGATACACAAAAAATTGGGTATTTTATCAAAGAACTCCGCGAGCGTCGTGGTATGACACAGGACGAACTAGCAATTGCACTATCTACCTCTCAATCAGCAGTAGCCCGTATGGAAAAGGGTGAGCAAAATTTTAGCACTGAAATACTAGGCAAAATATCTGAAGTCCTCGAGCATCAGATAGTATCTATCAACAATTCTATAGACTTTCAGATCACGGGGGGCAAGAAGCTCCACGGATCAATCGATACAAATTTCTCAAAGAATGGATCTGTGGGATTGCTATGCGCATCCCTATTGAATAAGGGAAGGACGACTCTCCACGGTATAGCCCGCATCGAAGAAGTGAATCGTGTGATAGAGATACTCGAGAGTATCGGAGTAGAGATCAAATGGATAGACAAGAATTCTATCACTATCACTCCTCCAAAGACACTAAGCTTAAACAAGATAAATGTAGAATCTGCGATACGTACCAGATCTATCGTCATGCTCATGGGCCCACTACTACATTTATTCCCTGCTTTTTCACTACCTCATGCATCTGGGTGCAAGCTCGGCAAGCGTACTATCAGTGCACACACATATGCCCTCGAAGAGCTAGGAGTAAAGATCAAGACTACAAACAATAGCTACGATGTATCTGCTAAAAAATTAAAGGCGGCAGACATTGTCATGTATGAAGCCGGAGATACAGCATGTGAGAATATATTGACTGCAGCATCAAAAATAAAAGGTACGACCACTATATCATTTGCCAGTGCAAACTACATGGTCCAAGAGATCTGCTTCTTCCTCGAGACTCTCGGTGTAAAGATTGATGGTATCGGATCATCCACCCTCGTAGTACACGGAGTACCAGATATCAACATGGATGTAGAATATACAAACAGCGAGGATCCTATCGAGTCTATGATGTTCATCTCTGCTGCTATCGCCACTGATTCCACACTACAGATAAATAGATGCCCTATCGACTTCCTATCACTCGAACTATATAAATTAAAAAAGATGGGTTTGAAATATAAAATATTAAAAAATTATGTTTCTTACAATGGCCGTACAAAGCTCGCTGATATACAGATATTGCCATCTACTCTCACAGCACCAGAAGACAAGATTCATGCGAATCCATACCCAGGCATAAATATGGACAACCTGCCATTCTTTGTACCGATCTGTATAAAGGCAAAAGGTACTACACTCATCCATGACTGGGTATATGAAAATCGTGCGATATATTTCACAGAGCTCAATCGCCTCGGAGCGAGCATCAATCTGATCGATCCTCACCGTGTGTATGTCACAGGAGGTGCCAAGCTCAAGGCTGCCCAGGTAGTCTGCCCACCAGCACTGCGTCCATCGATGATCATACTCATCGGGATGCTAGCAGCACCAGGGGTATCAATCCTCCGTAATGTATACATGATCAAACGCGGATACGAAGAGATTGCCGAGCGTCTAAATAGCATCGGGGCAGATATTAAAATATTGAAATAATAAAAAATCCTTACCGTAATGGTAAGGATTTTTTATTTTAAAATTTTGTAGCTTCGATACACATGAACATGGGGATCTCTTTGCGGGCGCGGTCTTCAGCAGCTGCACGAGGACCAGATTGAGATTTCTTATGAGATATCCATTCCTCTAGGTGTGTGATGGCTAGGCCATTCTTGGAAAGCAATTTTACATAATATTGGAGTGGTCGGTGGAATGATATAGTCTTGATCTTCATCCGTGGGTCACTCTCGCCTGGAGTCATATCTATAGAGAGCTTTGATTCAGACATGTATTTGTCTACGATACGAGATTGTATCCCCTCTGCAAAATACCAGTCACTAGCCTGAGGTACACGGAATGCTGGATGATTCAATACTAGTACGATGCGTCCACCCTTCTTCAGTACACGATTACACTCGGCGAATACTTGGGATACGTTTTCGATATTCTGGATTGCTAGGACTACTACGACAGTATTTACAGATTCATCTGGCAGGAATGGTGACTTGTGCGCAGGTGATACATAAAAATCTACACTCTCAGTTCTAGCTGAAGCTTTTTCGACTAGATTGCGAGAGATGTCAGAAGCTATGATATGCACGTTCTTTTGTCTTGCAAAAAGATTTGAAAAATATCCCTGACCACAAGCCAAATCAAATACAACTTCACCTGCACGTAAATCAAGCACACGTAATAGATTCGGCGCGATGACTTTTGCTTGATAGCTGTCAGTATCCTTTTCTAGTAGCTCGTCGTACCACCCTGAAACGCGATTCCATGAAGTGTCTTTTTTATTAGTATTTTTGTCGTTATGTAACATTATGGGAGTATTATAGCACAAAAATACCGAAAAATCAAGTTATTCGATTATGTCTATATCTCTTGCATTTATTGGGTTTTCTAGGCCCTCATCATGATGCTTGTGATTCTGTATATATCGGATACTGTACACAGCAGACAAGGCCACAATCATGACGGCTATCCATCCAAATACAGGCCATGATACACGAGGACCTGCATCCCCCGCACTAGCAGCTATGTCATTTAGATTTATAACATTATTATTTTTTTCTTTTTTACCTAGTGAAATTGTGGGGAACGTTTTTTCTATATTATTATTTTCTCTTGGTGCAGATTCAATTTTATTATTTATAACTTGTGAAGGATTTTGATCTTTTGCAGGAGTAGGAATATCTATAAATGGAAATCCTGCTATGACTTCCCCGCTCGGAGATATGATAGATATATTACTCAAATCATCAAAACTAAATTTTGTCACTCGTGGTGAAATTTTTATTTTCTTGCCGGACATGATAATAGTACCGTCAGGAATAACAAAAGAATTACTTTTGCCTCTCAAAACCCAATTCGACAATGTCGTCTCGTAGCTAGACTTATTTTCCAATTCAATATATGGATCAGTGGCCGTACCCACAGAAGATATGACGACGCTCGCAGGTATTACCTTTATGATCATCTTGTCTGTGGCATCAATATTGCTACCATAATAATTCTGAAAATAAGATAGTGTCATAAGATACTCCCCAGGGTAGTCATATCGATACAAGAATGAGCTATTCTGATTTGGTATTTCTCGAGACATACCATCCCCAAAATTCCAGATGAATCTACCATATGAAAGATTCTCCTTGCTGTATCCAGTAGTCTTTTGGTCAACCTTAAAATCAATCCCTGAGATTACTACATTTTTAGATATTATCTCTGTACTTATCTTTGGTGGTGCTACCTCTTTTTTGGGAACAATTACAGAGCTACTAGAAGAACTAAATGACGAGCCACCACCAGAACCTGAAGAAACCTGATTCTGATTTGATACATCAGGCACAGTAGCAAGTCCAGGAGTAGGTAATGAGGCAACCCACGAAGAACCTGATTTCTGTAAAGAATTTCCATCTTCACTGGCGCCGAGAGATGAAACATAAGCCACGCTATCTATTGTAGTGCCATCATTTATGAGTGACACATTGCCGCTGTCCTTATCCAATACCATCACAGTATCTATAGCTGTACCAGGAAAACTAGCATGGTCAGCCAGAAAAGTATTCTTGTCCCCCGTTAGGATAAAGTAAGACTGGGCAGGCACAGAGAAATCAACTTTGTTGTTCAGATAGTGTGAGGCACCATCATTGAATCGCCACTTGAGCGCATCTATAGATGCAGGAGCAGATCCATTGTTGTAAACTTCAATCCATTGATGATTCGTATTCGCACCTTTTGGGTCATACATTATCTCAGTAATCTCAAGTGAGGCCGATACTATGTATGGTACACAAAATACAATAAACAAACCAAAACAGATTAAAATTCTTTTCATAGATTTTTATTTAACCGTAAAAATATGACGGTCTTTTTATTTTATTCTAATATTTTTTTCAATACTTCCTCGGGTACTTCTTTTGATGGGACACGCTTCTGCCAGGAGTCATTTTGATTCACTACAGGATCTGCACTCTGTGTATTATCCACTTCTGTTTTTTCTGGAGTACTCAAGATTGTTTCAATCTCTTTTTCTACAACAGGATTTGGAAATGCTTCTGGAATTTTTTCTATTACTTTTACTTCTTCAGTTGTAACTGGTATTTCCTTTGGAATATTTTTTACTTCCACTTCTGTTTTAATCTCTTCTACAACAGGAGCAATCAGGGCATCCACTACTTTTACTTCTGGTGCAGTATGCGCAGGCTCTACTGTAGTCTTTGTGGTTGTAGTTGTCGTAGTTGTAGTAGTCTGTGGTGTAGCCACTTTTGCAAGAAGATCTTTTAGTGCATTTTTATTTTCTTCAGATGCCTCACGGGTAAGGAGAACGGTCTTGGGCTTTATTGGTGCATTTACTACAGGATTTGAAGAGGCCACCTTGAGCGCAGAAAGAGACATGGGTTTTTGTTCCACCCGCTTTACCTCTACTACCTCCGGTACTTTTTGAGTATCTAATTTTTCAGACTTTTCATTCTTTATCTTTTCCAATAGACCTCTGAGTAACGGAGAAGGAGATCCTATTTTTTTAATGAACGGCTTTGGTGTGAATTTTGAATCTGGATTATTTGCGGGTTGACCCTTTTGGTAATTATTTTTTGGAATAAATGGTTTACCTGGGACAACTAGTGGAGCAGAATCTTTTTGGGGAATACTCTCCCTATTTGCAGTGAATGCAGTAGTCAGACGTGATCCATCTTGGTTGAATTCAATACCCAATGCTGCCAGTGGTGCAGAATTTACAGTATCTTGCTTGAATGCCTTTGGTGTAATGAATCCTTTTGCGGCCTCAAGATTTCCTTCTTTTATCTTGAAAAGACACTCCTTACAATAGATTGGTTTCTTTGGGTCTGGCTCGAATGGAACCATTATTTCCTTTCCACAATTTAGACATGTAGCTTTGAATTTACCTATAGCTTCAGGGTTGTCTGTAGCCTGGAGTGTACCACTCCAACGCATAATCTCGTTCTCTACTTCTTCACGAGGTTTTGTGTAAAGTGCACGAGATGATTCAATGATTTTCTCTTTTACATTATCTGTCAGATCCACCTTGATTGGAGGAAGAGTACTCGCAGAAAATGGACGACTAGTCACCCCGTCGATCATCAACTTTAGATATACGTGATAGTTTGGCAGGTTTACTAAATCCTGAGCCATGAATTCTGGCTCGAATTCTTTTTCTAGAAAATCTGCGTCATCAGCACCAACACGGAAGATAATCATCGTACCCACGTTGCCGAATACAGCATCACGAACTTTACTACCATCCTTGTTTTCAAGTTGGGCAGTGTACTGGTGGGCGATTATAAGATTTAAACGATATTTGCGGGCCTCAGAGAGGATGTTTGCAAATGAGTCTGTAGCAAAATTCTGGAACTCGTCGACATATAGATAAAAGTCTTTACGATCATTCTCAGGAATACGCACACGCTCCATAGCAGCGAGCTGAATCTTGGTGATGAGCATTCCTCCGAGCAAAGCAGAGTTGTCTTCTCCGACGCGACCCTTGGACACGTTCACGAGGAATATTTTTCCTTCATTCATAATATCAAAGATATCGATTGTAGATTTTTGTTGACCGAGGACATTACGGATAATAGAAGTGGATAGGAATTGTCCTACCTTGTTTTGAATCGGAGCTATGGCTTCATTTCTGAATTGATCACGCCACTGCTCGTATTCGTGCACCCAAAATGCCTTGACCACTGGGTCCTTTAGATTGTTCACAATCATCTGACGATAATCCTTGTCCACTAGGATACGAGGAATACCGAGTAGTGTAGTTCCAGGAGTATCGAGCAATGCGAGAATGGCATTGTTTAGAATGTACTCCATACGACTACTCCATGCATTGGCCCAAATCTTGGTAAAGATTCCCATGAGTCCTGACGCTACGAGGTGCTTGTATTTTGGATCGTCGATCTGCAACACATTGAATCCAATATGAAAATCCGTATCAGCCGGATTGAAGTAGATAACATCTTTTACGCGATGCTCTGGGATGAGACTGAGAATTTCCTCGACGAGCTCGCCGTGTGGATCCACCACGCAGACACCCTCGCCATTTTGAATATTCTGCACGATTAGATTCGAAAGGAGTACTGATTTACCAGTACCAGATTTTCCCAGCACATACATATGCTGACGGCGGTCTTTTCTCTTTATACCAAAAACATTCCCGGTATTACGAAAGTTTGTCTTACCAAAATATGTAATATCTCGATTGTGTGGGATTCCTGTATCCATGTTGGTTTTATTATAACATATATGATAGAATCAAAACACTAAATTTATACTCTGATACATAAAGCTATATATCAGCAAAATAAACAATTTGTTCATTTAAAAAATCAATACGAAATATGAGAAAAATCATCTTAAATCCATTTAAATGGTTCGGCATCTGGGTTGTTGTCTGCTTATTAATTTTTGTATATATTCTATATTGGATTATATCAAAAATATTTAGAATCAAAACAAAAGAGCAGGCCTACACCGGTTGGGCAAATCAAAAGTGTTTTAGTTAACTAAAAAAGGAGCATATGCTCCTTTTTATTTTACCCAAATAATTCTTTTTTCTTTAATTCTAATTTTGAGATTATTTCAGGGTCTGTGACTTTTGAAAATCTTTCAAAAGTTTTCCTCTCGCGCATCACTATCTCTGTAAAATTATCTAAAGATCTGACAAATACCTTCATATGACTACCCTTTAAAATATCCACTTCATAAAGTGGTTTGTAAAACAAAACTTCACAGTCTTTTTCTGCGTCAAGTCCAAATCCTTCTACCACATATGAGTGATCGTATACATCACCCTGATCGTGTTTGAAATGATAATAAAATTCTCCTATTTGTGGTTTCATAATATAATTTTATCACTAATTCAAAATATAAATAAATGATACAATACATTAATGATTCCAGACTACATATCATATATCACAATTCCAATAGGACTAATCGGAATATATTTATATATAAAAGAAATAATTCTCGGTAAAACAAGACCAAACATAGTCACTTGGATTTTTTGGTCTATAGCACCACTAGTAGGAGTATTTATAAACTACAAAAGTGGAGTATCAATATCATTATTAGCTTCGACATTTATAGCAGGATTTGGACCACTACTAGTAGTCCTATTTTCAATATTCAATAAAAATTCCTATTACATAATTACTAAATTTGATATTCTCTGTGGTATCTTATCTGTACTTTCAATAATACTTTGGATAACCACAAAGAATGTTATACTTTCACTTTCTTTTGCTATATTTGCAGATTTTACAGCAGGACTACCTACAATTATTAAATCATGGACTCATAGTGATACAGAGAGTCATGCACCATACTCTATAGGAATACTAAATCAAATAATAACCTTTTTAGTTATTACAGATTTTTCTTACATCAACACAGCCTTCCCTATTTATTTTGTAATAGCGAATGGAGTAATAATCCTAGGCATTTATCACAAAAAATTATTCAAATAACACAATATTCCCAATTACTAAAAATGACATTCGGACATTCTTGAGAATGTCCGAATGTCATTTTTGTTTTAGATTACTTCATTCTGATAACATTTTTCACAATATACGATCTCGGGTCGGTCGGGGGAATAAGATGCCTTGATATCTATTCCACATTCTGCACAATTTCGATCAAAAGATGTAGGTGGCAATGCACGAGAGAATCTTTCCCCTCTTCTGCAGTCTGAACATTTTCGAGGTATTGATAAATTTAATTTATTCAATATATCTATTTCTCCATCTACGATTTTAAAACATCGTCCGCAATCACATCTCACAACGTAATTCAAAATAGTATTTCGATCAGATCTTTTATCTGGCAAATCTTTTGATTCTATATTGTGCACATACTCATTGGGTTGTACTTCTACCCATTTATATCCAAAATCAATAGCTTGGTCTTTTGTCTTGGGGTAATACACACTTGCAAATGTCTCATTGTATCCAAATGAAGAAGCTTGAAACGGCAAAAATTCACCATATTTATATATCCTGCCTTTTGAATCTATATATGGATTCACCTTCATATCCTCTATTATTTTATTTTTCAAGATATCAAAATCCTCTTTTGAATATTCTTTATTTAAAATAAAATACGATTTCCTCTTTAAATTTGCACAACCAAATACATTCTTGCAAGAAGATGCATAATAGCAATATTCATGATTCAAACAATCAGGATATGAACCAATGGAAAACTTTATATTAGAGGACCCATGCCCAGCAATCAGTGTCTCATAGATGAGCTCTGCTCCACCGCCCCAACATGTATAGTCATAGGCATCCTTAGTCTTTTCTACTGAAATCAATTGTACGAATCTAGAATCCTCTGTACTAGTGATCATATATGAGTCTCTGGCATTTTTTGATTCGAAAATATATTCCCCGGAGACATTTACATTCAGACTATTCCCATACATTGATTTCACTGGATTCTTCAACCAAAAATCTCTAGCCTCTTTTTTGTAATGCTCAAAATTTGAATATGACGACAAATCTGCATTTTTAATAAATTCAAAATATTCTTCTTTTGTGTATTGCTCATTATAAATGCAATAAGATTTCTTTCTTAAATTAATACACCCAAAACAATCATTGCAACCAGAACAATTTTTAGAAAAGTATAAATTTATAGAGTTGTCACATTCATCACAAGATACACAACCAAAGCATTTATATATACCTACGCAATCATAACACTTTTCTGATTCACGAATTCGAAAACAATCCGAGCTATCTTTTAAGGTATTCAAAAAATCACAATAAAAAGAATTTTCTGCATAGTCAGCAAAAAATAAACCATAACAATTATTTAGATGTGAAGAATAATTTGTATACGAGGTATTAATCAAAGAAGAATACAATGTATCCAATGCCATCATTGGGGTATTGTTTTTAAATTCAATATATTGCTCCAAGAAATTCCTATTTGGATCATAATCCACCCCATACTCTGTACCATCCCAATCATCCGCCCACCAACATTTTGAGCAGAAAACTTTTTTACCACTATCCTTGTGATACATGGATATTATATTTGAATTACATTTATCACATACCCCCTTGTATAGTGAATATATATTCATAAAAGCCAAACGTCTTTCAAATCGACATGTAGGGCAAAATGTCGGTGATGGAACTTTTATCTTTTCATAGAATGAAAAATCATCTGGTTCTATGTTGAAATCTTTTTTACAATTTTGGCAGTTACGTGTTTCCATTTTTTTAATTTTGACATTCTCACATTCTGCAGAATACGAGAATGTCATTTTAATTTTAAATTACTTCATTTTGATAACATTTTTTACAAAAAATAACAGGTGCACTCTCTAATGTGTAATGCGTCCTAAAATTTATACCACATTTATCACACACCCTATCTTTTAATGACATATTGTCTACCCATAGATTAAACTTCTTATTTATTCTACAAAAATGACATTCTCTGGGGATTGGCAAATTCATCTTTTTCAAGAAAGAATATTCCTGCCCTATGATTCTATACCCTTTTGAACACTCTCTGCAAGATATTATCTCTTTCAAAATATCTTCACCTACTTCATTGATATCATCTTTTAAATCAGACCAATCTAGACTTATACTATGATCATTTGAGTTGTCCTTCTCAAAATTTAAACCATAATCTTTTATATCTTTTTCTGAAAGTTTATTGAAAAATTGTGCAAGTGTCTTGTTATAAGCAAACGGTGATATTTCCATTGGGAAGAATTCACCGTATTTATATACATGACCCAAACTATTGATATAAGGAACATCATTCATCTGAATTTTTATTTTTTCCATCAACTCAAAATATTGGTCTTTACTATACTCTTTATTCAAGATGACGTACTTACCATTGCGTACAGACACTCCACCAAAAACATACGATGATCCAAAAACTAATTTTGAATATTCGATATCCATACTCCCAATACCCGTTTCTTGAGTAAACTTTAGGTTTGAGGCATTCTCCCCAATATTATTCCCTTCATATGAAGAAGAAAGATTTCCTCCCCAGCTTGATATATCATATACATCTCGAACTGGCTTGTTGTACAACATCAAAAGGAATTTACCATTCTCTACTCCAGTCACGTCATAGCACTCCTTACAATTCTTTGAATCAAAAACATAGCTACCAGTATGATCCACTGACATATCGTCATATGCTGGCTTTGGTATTTGAGTCTTCCAAAAAATATTAGAATCTTCCTCTAATTTTTTATATCCAGACCATGTATTTATTTTTAAAGATTCTTTTATTTGTAAGTATTCCTCTCTAGAATATTGTTGATTAAAAATACAATATTTTTTATTTTTCAAATTAGTACAGCCAATACAATCAGTACAATTATCGCAATCCCTACAGAAAAAACAATCCAAATTAAATCTAGCATTACCTCTTGTTCCTACACATCCATTACTCTTAAAAATATTCATGCAGTCATAGCATGAATCACAATTCATAACCATGGAGCAATCGACAACGTCTTTGTTCCCAGTGACTAGTACACCATAGGCAGAATTCTCGTTGTAGCTAGTCAAAAAAGTCAGGTAACAATTTTTTAAATCTTGTGCATGATTATTATATGGTGAACCATTTGTAGTACTAGTATTAATAGAAAGACCACATAATGGAGTTGATTTCAATAAACTAGAAAACTGATCAAGGAAACTTTTTGTTTCATCAAAATCTATACCATAATCTCGCCAATCCCATTTATCACCCCACCAGCATTTTGGGCAGTACACAGTATATTCAGAATCTGGACTGTACATAGATATAAAATTTTCATTACACAAATCACACTCTCTTTTATATAAATTCAATAGATTCATCCATGCTAGTCTACGGACACGTCTGCAATCCGGGCAAAAAGTCGGAGCAGGAACACCCATCTTTTTATAAAATGAAAAATCATCAGGTTCGATGTTGAAATCTTTTTTACAATTCTGACAGTTTTTTGTTTCCATATTTTAGATTTCGACATTCTCACATTCTTGAGAATGTCCGAATGTCATTTTTTATTTTTAGATTAGAGGTTCGGAGGGTTTTTGTTCTACTACATCTACATTACCTTCTGACCCTTCCTCGCCTTTACCTTTTCTCATAATAGCGGCCTTTTCTTGTGCTGATCGTACTATAGTATTTTCCTCCTCTTCAATCAACCTCTGGGCATCACCCATAGGAATAGCGAATTTATGTCGTGATGAAGCGATAACCTCTGCTCTATATGATGGATGTGTCGGTGGGAGCACGCGAAGAGTCTCGGCAGAAAATGGGTCATAGCTCTCGCCATCAATAGTCATCTTGATATAGAATTCTCCGACACCTAGATTGATCATGTCTTTGACGTCGAAAATCGGTGCAAATTCAGGCTTCAATTTTACAGCATCATCACCTCCTACACGGAAAGAAATAATAGAACCCACGTTACCGAGTACTGCCTGCTGAACCTTTGGCAATAGCTGGCCTACGTATTGATGCGCCATAGTCAGATTCAGTCCGTACTTGCGAGCCTCGGAAAGAATATTTTCAAATGTATCTGTCACAATATTTTGGAACTCATCGACGTACAGATAAAAATCCTTTCTTTCTGAATTGGGAAGTTTTGCACGGGCCATACCAGCCTGCTTGATCTTGGTGATGAACATCGCACCAAAGAATGAAGAGTTCTCCTCACCTATGCGACCCTTGGAAAGGTTAATCAAAATAATCTTCTGCCCATTCATCAATCTCTCGATATCTATTTTATTTTCTTTTTGTCCAAAAATATTGCGGAGCATCGGATCAGACAGGAATTGTCCTAGCTTGTTCACAAGCGGGATGATAGCATCAGTGTCGAATTTTTCGGACCAGTCCGCGAATTCAATAGCCCAGAATCTCTTGACCATGTCGTCCTCGATATATTCGACTACTTTTTGACGATAATTTCTGTCTGTCAGCATCGAGATCATCCCACGCATAGTAGCGTGCGGATAGTCGAGCAGTGCGAGTACTGTAAAGCGAAATACGTGCTCGAGACGTGGAGTCCAGTTCGCACCGAATTGCTTGCGCAATACCTCGATCAACCCCTGAGTGAGTTGATGCTTGAAGGTCGGATCCACATTCGATAATGGATTGAATGATGCAGGATATTCTACGTCACCTGGATCTAGAATACACACATCTTCGATGCGTTCCTTGGGTACGAAATCTAAAATATCATCGATGAACTCTCCGTGCGGATCAATTACACACACACCATAGCCGTAGGCTATATCCTGGCGAACCATGAGTTCTTGAATCTTGGACTTACCTACTCCTGATTTACCTATGATATACAGATGGCGGCGGCGATCTACACGCTTGATACCAAAGACGAATTTCTTCTCTTCCAATGATGCCACATAATTTGTACGGCCGATAAATGACACATCAAGTGGATCATCTTTACCTAGTACTGGTAGATCTGGTGGTGGTGGAGCGTATTTAACTATTTGAATTTTATTTGGCTTGTTGAAAGACATATATAAATATATTGTAGCAAATTAGTAATAAAAAAAGTACCCCTAATAGAGTACTTTTATTTTGAGTTTGCAAAAATTACATTTTAACTACCGAAGAAAAAGGTAAAACTTTTTGAAGTCTAATCATCTGTGCTTCATTTAAAAAATCTGCATTAATTTCAAATATATGGTAATCCCTAGAATCGAGTTCATTGTCGACACCGGAACCAAAATTTGAAATACGGAATTGACCATGATCAATGACAGCTCTTGATTTATGTGACCCCGTCTGTTCTTGAAAATCTTCCATAAAATGACCCAGATGAGTATTGTGCTTTACAAGGATGAATCTCAAAAGTGGTGCATCGTCATCTGACAACATAACAATAAATTCTTCTTTCAAATCACAATGATGTGAGATAGAGCTGTCTACTGTATGAAAGATTCCAGCATGAATGTTTGCAGGATAGCTCACAATTCTCAAACCTATTCGTTTTTCAGAATTTGCGATAATTGCGTCTTTTAATTCCCTGTGTTCAGGGGTCTTGCCTTCTTTTGAAATAAAGGCAGCAGAAAGTTCAGTTTTCTTTTTTAGCATAATTTTAGATTTATTTATTTTTTACGAAAAAATTTCTATACAGTATACTCCAAACTCACACTATGTCAATCAATAAAAAAATAGTATAATACCTGGTATCTATGGCAAAAAAGAAAAGTATATTTGAAGATGTTCTAGAAGCTCCATCCATAGCACTCGAAAAGACTGCAGAAATGGCTGAAAAAATAGAGCACTCAATCACAGATCAGAAAATTATTAAAGGTAGCGGAGATTATTTTAAAAAATTAGGGCCAGGCCTAGTATCTGGGGCAGCAGATGATGATCCATCTGGTATCGCCACATATTCACAGACAGGTGCGCAATATGGCACGTCACTACTATGGCTCGCAGCTTGGACATTCCCATTGATGGCTGTAATACAAGAGATGTGTGCACGTATTGCACTTGTGACGGGTCGTGGTTTAGCTTCTAATATCAAAAGCAATTATTCAAAGAAAATTCTCTACTTTTGTACAGCCCTCCTATTCCTAGCAAACACTTTGAACATCGGAGCTGATCTAGGTGCTATGGCAAAGGCTATCCAGCTAATCTTGCCAATGCTGAATTTTACGTCGCTCATAATCATCATCGGACTATTTGGATTATTACTCCAAGTATTCATCCCTTATCAAAAATACGCTGGTTATTTAAAATGGCTATCTATAGCACTGCTATCCTACGTAGCTACAGGCATCATCATACATATGGATTGGAGTGTGCTACTGCACGATGCATTCATCCCGAATATGCACTTTGGAAAGAGTGAAATACTACTAGTAGTCGGAATACTAGGAACTACAATATCCCCTTACCTATTCTTTTGGGAGACTGGTCAGGAGGTAGAAGAACAAATAGCCGAAGGCAAGACTACAGCACTATCACGAAAAGGTACAAATGATGAGGAGATCAAAAAAATGCGTATCGATATATGGAGTGGGATGTTCCTCTCAAATATTGTGATGTTCTTTATCATCGCAGTATGTGCTACTACATTATTTAAAAATGGAATTACCAATATCGGCACAGCAGCAGACGCAGCGCAAGCTCTAGCACCCCTAGCAGGCCAATGGGCATTCCTATTATTTACAATCGGAATCATCGGCACTGGAATGCTAGCAATACCGGTACTCGCAGGATCTACATCATATGCGATATCAGAATGTTTTGGATGGAAGGAGGGGTTATACAGAAAGCTCAACGAGGCTCGTGCATTCTACGGAGTTATAATTATATCGACAATATTAGGCATAGCAATAAACTTTATAGGAATAGATCCAATCAAGGCGCTAATCTACTCTGCGATATTCAACGGAATGGTGGCTCCAGTGATACTATTCTTTATCGTCCGCCTCAGTAGTAACCACAAGATAATGGGTAAATACAAAAACTCAAAATTATCAAGTGCTGTTGGGTGGTTCATTATGATCATCATGAAGATAGCATCAGTAGCAGCGATGATATCACTCATATTTGGATAAAATAAAAAGAGATGCGTTATGCATCTCTTTTTATTTCTTAAAAATTTTATTTGTGAACCAAAATGCGACACTTCCGAGCATACCTGCGAAGATATCTGTCAGCGTATCATTCAAATCTCCACCACTGAACCAATGCACAATCCATCGTGGAGCAAATAATGTCGAGCATCGCTCTGCATACTCCCAGAATACTGCGACTAAGCATGTGGCTGCCACTACTATAATAAATTTTTTGAATGAAGTCATAGATAAATCCTTTAAAGAAAAAAACATATAAAAAAACCACCCCAGAGCCACCCCTCCCATAAAATGGAAAACTTTATCTATGTGTGGGAATTTTGTATATAAATCAAAAATATCAGAGAAATAAACTCCGACGAGAAAGATAACTATTCCAAGAAAAATTGGATACAAGTATTTCAAGTGGACCGTACAGGACTCGAACCTGCCACCCCGTCATTGCAAATGACGTGCTCTACCAGATGAGCTAACGGCCCAAACTAAACATTTACTTAAACCAATTGACTTATCTATTGCCATGCATCGCGCTACAGATGAGCTAACGGCCCATGAATATCGAGTAAAAACTCAATAGACTATATATTACCTTATTTAATAATTTTTGCAACTATTTAGGCAAAAAAATAAGAGCTGCCAAATAATGACAGCTCATAATGATTACTTAAACGAATACAAAGTATTAATAGCGGTTACCCCATAACTATCGCGCAATACTGAATCCATGGCGCAGAATTCATCCATACTCAATCCGTGAATATCGTACAATTTTTGGAAATCTATACCTGTTTCAAGAGTATAGACGGTTCCCACACACCAGGTATTCACAGTGGTCATGGCATGCATCTCTGTTGGCAACTGCCCTGACCAGCACACGAATTTCTTACCATTCAGTTTAGATTCATGAATATGGAATCCATCAAGTAAATCAGATTTACCATCTATGGAAATTATTTCAAAATCATAATGAGTATGATTTGATTCCATCCATTTTGAATAGAATTCAGGCTCAATTTGCCTGTCTTCCTTTTTTAATGATTTATGAATATTGAAACAAAATTCATAATCTTTTTCTTTTGAACTTACATTAACTTTTCCGTACATAATTTATTTGGTTTAAAATATTTCATTCACAATATCATATAATATTGACAATGTCAATTAATTATGCTATTATACCTATAGTTCTTTCTGTACAGAAAGATTGTCTCACGACTCCAGGGTAATCGTTGTCCCCTGTGAAAGTACAAAGAAGTTCTTTAAATTTTAATCAACATCGTACGATGTCACAAACAATTCAAATTTTAAATGGCCCCTCAAGAGAAGAGCTATTCGATGGTTTAAGACTTTTTGCCGAAAAAAGAGAAGTTGGTTTCAATCTTGAAAGCAATGGTAGAGAAATAACATTACCATTCATTATGCAAAGCATTGAACCAGAAGACGGTAGTGGTAATTCTTGGAATACCAAAATGAATTTACATGTTGATTCATTAGGTAAAGATTTTTACCAGATTCCACTAGAAATTAGAAAAGCTTTTTTGGGCACACCAACAAAAAAAGTAATTCAGGTAAAAACCTACTATTCAACCAAAACTAGAAAGGGTGTAATTACACTCGAGTAAAGTTTAATTTATTTTCAAAAACCCATCATTGCGATGGGTTTTTTATTTTCTCTCCAATGCCAATCCTAATACATGATCTATGAATTCGGCCATATTAGACCCGATAGCATAGAGTGCACGAGGGGTTAGGGATTGATCTGTCAGACCTGGGAGAGTGTTCACTTCGAGGGCATATATCCCCCGTTCTCGTGTGACAATAAAATCACTACGTGAATAGTGTGCGAGGCCGAGCTCTTTGTGTATCAATTTTGCAAGGCGAGACAATTCAGCTTTTTCATCATGAGTAAAATTTCCAGGGCAGACCTCTTCAGACTGACCAGAATATTTTGCTTCATAGTCAAAAAAAGATTTCTTCTTTGGGATACGAATCTCGACTGGTGGCAGACTATAGTGATCCTCTCCACGGAACCCCTCTATCACACCGACACTAGCCTCCTTACCATTTATCAATTCCTCGACAAGTAATCCCATCTTTGAATGAGCATGTTCGTGGAAGACACGTATTAGATCGTCCATGGTATGACATACATGTATGCCGATAGATGACCCAGCAGATACTGGCTTTGTGACCCAAGATGGAGGCATATTGCGTAGTACATGCAGTGCGCATCTCTGTGCGTAAATATTTACCTCACCATCGATATCAGGCATATATACCGGAAATAACATATGCTTTGGGGTACGAATACCAAATTGTGAAAATCGCTGCTTTGTCAGAGCTTTGTTGTAACCTACAGCAGAAGCAAAAGCACCTGATCCAGTGTATCGTACTCCAAGTTCTCCAAATAGCTGCTGTATCTTGCCATCTTCTCCGTAGTCGCCATGCAAAGCATTCCAGACTACATCGACCTTATGAATGAGCTGATGTGGATCCAGAGGCATGCCATTGATATGCCATGCACCCTCGCGATCAATCAATATATCGAGAGCTTTATATTTATCGTTTAGTTTATGTCCACGGAGATGAGACAGGACAGAGCCACCAGTATCGAGAGATACCTTGTATTCGGGACTTATTCCACCTCGTACTACTCCGACTATTATCATGTATTTATTATAGCAAACAAATAGTGAATAATAAAAAAATAGCAGAATAGTTCTTGAAAAAAGTCTTGCACAGGAGCTTAGAAAATAAATGAGTTTACGAATATTATTTTATTGAGCGACGAGCAGAGAAATTTTATACCAATAAAATATTCGTGCTTTTTAAGAGAAGCTATTCTGTTATTTTTTCCTCCACAAATCCCAAACATTCTTTGCGATATTGATATGCTCGCCTTCGAGTGAGAAATAATGAAGATCTATAAATGGCATAGAATTGCATTCTATGATTCCCCATCTCTGTTCATCTGGGTCCTTTGTAGGGTCATCTATAATCAAATCAAATCCAGCTACAGGAATATCTACGAGCTTGCCTGCACGTTCAAAATAGCTGTGCATCTTTGGATGAACCTCGGGTAGCATCTCCCGTGTATACCCACCATAGAATCTACCAGTCTTGGCAGACAGGTTCACGACTCTATCCTTCTCTATGACACTATCTAGATTTAAATTTTGTCTTTCGAGGAATGCTAATACATCATCATTGACCTTGATGTCAGACAATAATTCATGACGACTCTTATTCTTTATATCTATTAGTTCTTGTACAGTATGAGTACCATCACCAGTGACAGATGGAGGATCCGCTCGGAAGAATCCTACGAGCTTGCCATCTACTACAGTGGCACGATATACAGATCCAAATAAATGCTCCTCTACTACGACGACAGGTGCTATAACATGAGCCAAGCTTAAAGCATCACGTAATTCTTTTTCAGTATTTATATTTGTAGTAGTATGACGTCCGCGTGATCCAGAGCGTGGCTTGATAATCACAGGCTTACTCAAGCTATTAAAAGCTCGCAACGCAGATCCGTATGTCATCGCTTCTTTTGTCTTTGGGGCTGGGATACCCTCTGCTATTAATTTTTCTGACAATATAAATTTATTATCAACCCATAGATACCCGCTCCTAGGTAGGTGTAACGGAACAGGAAGACTTTCAAAATTAAAATATTTTCCATCAATAAGGGCACGATAAGATTCAATAGGTTTACCAAAAACTAAAACTTGTTCCATCTTTATTCCTCGCTCTTCTGCTTCGTCCCAGATAAGTCGTGATCTGCCAGTGATGGCTTTTTCTTTATCTGAGCTATAACTAATTATTTTTAAAATTCGAGCGAGAGATGAAATAATTCTTTCTGAATATTTAAATAGTGGGTGAGATTCATTTACAGCAAAAACTTTCAAAGAGTATCGACCGAGTCGACCAATAGTCTCTTCTAGTATTCCAGTAGTGAGGAGCAATCTATGACTTACATCACTAGTACCGCAAGCACTGCATTTTATTTTTCCGGTGTATTTCATATATAAACAAAAAAATCCAAAAAACAGAGATAGAAAGCTGTTTTTTGGATTTTTTCTTTTTAGTGTCCTCCGAGTATCATAATATAACTTGTAAATTAAGTACTAATGAATCGACTACGTATATTATAACATAGCGTTTTTAAATACCACAAGCCCTATAGAAAAGCCTTATTCCTCTTGCTCCTATGGAACGTGATAGCAAATCTATGAGACTCAACGTTTGCCAATATTATAACCTTTTTAAATTTTACAATAATATTTTCATCACCCAATAATGCTTTTGCTTTATGACGATCATCCTTGATCACTCCTACTACTGGGATTTCAAATTGATAACGAGAGAGCACTCTCTTTGCGGTATTCACCTGAGCTACTCCACCATCCACTACTACCAGATCGGGCATCCCCCACTCTGTATGACGAAAACGACGAGATAAAACTTCTTCGAGTGCTCCAGTATCATTCGCATCTTTTTGAGTCTCGATAATAAATTTCCTGTATTCACTATTCTCACTCTGACCATTCATTACCACAGTCATCACACCCACCATATTTTTCCCTGACATATGCGCTATGTCATAGGCCTCAATGCGATACGCAGACGGGAAGTGATTTTGAAAATGGTCTGGCCGAGCACCCTTCTTTTTTCCCTCGCGAGGAGATCCGAGGACCTTTTCAAAGGCACTTACTGTCGGAGATACTAAATCATCCTTGATGAGCGCAACATCATTGATATGCTCGAGAGCGAAAATCTTTTTCTTTATTTCTCCTGCGCGTTCAAATTCTTTTTTCTTTGCATAGGCCATCATGTCTTTTCGCAATCCTACGATGACCTGCTTTTTCTTTCCTTGGAAAAATAATATTAAATTCCTAATATTTTTTTCTTGGTCTTTTTCTGGAATCAATGATAGCTGTTTGTAGAATTGGAAATTCTGCTTCTTATCTGAGTGATTGTCAAAATAAGGGAAAATTTTTCGGACGATTCTCATCGCCTCACGAAGCTGTAATCCATTTGGGAATGGACCAAAAACCTTTTTATAATTTTTCTTGTCCAATTTTCTACCACGAACAACTAGTACCTTGGACACTTTGTCTTTTGTGAAAACAACATAATTGAAGCTCTTATTGTCTTTTTCTTTTGTATTGTATCTAGGCTGATGTTTCTTTATCAATTCAGCTTCTAGTATCAATGCCTCCAATACACTATCAGTTCCTTGATATTCAATACGATCAGCAGATACGACCATGTCCACTAGTAGCGGTCCACGAGTAGCAATGAGGTCGCGACCAAAATAGCTCTTTACCCTATCACGTAGAGACGTAGCTTTGCCGATATACAGGATATCCTTTCCTTTGTAGAAGAAATAAACACCAGGATTGTCTGGTAGATTAAACTTTTTAAGTTCTTGACTTTTCATAGATTTACTATATTATAAAATTAAAATAAATCAAAATAATATGAAAATAGCAGTATTAAAGCAAGTCCCTATTTTGAGTGACGAACTTAAAAAACGTATCATTGACCATGCATTGTACATGAAAAATACCCACAACATCAACATTGATATTGATGGGGTTCATGGAATAAACAAGCATACGTATGTAGCACTCAATAATTGGATAATTGACGAGGCTCGAGTGAGAGCCTTAGGG
Source organism: Candidatus Nomurabacteria bacterium (assembly GCA_026396015.1). Lineage (GTDB taxonomy): Bacteria > Patescibacteriota > Minisyncoccia > Phycocordibacterales > UBA9973 > UBA8515. The sequence continues at coordinate 60,540 of JAPLXP010000004.1, forward strand.
AAAGTTTTAATTTCACAAGAAATTACTTTAATAGAGAGTAATTTAGACAAGGAAATTGAAGAAGGAAATACTGCTAGATTTAGTGGTAGCTATGAATTTTTCAAAATTAAAGATACTGAAACACCGATGAAAGATGGTACTGAAGTTTTTTTACTCACAATTATCCTGAAGGATATGGAGTCAAAAGATTATATGGTCATCACAAAAGACGGTGAACAAATTAAGGTATTAAAACCCTGTGGTGAATAAATTCATCACACAAAAGCAAAAACTAGTTGATATAATTTATCAACTAGTTTTTTTATTTCCTCTTCAATACTTTTTTCAAATATTTACCAGTGTGAGATTTTGGATTGTTTGCAACTTCTTCGGGAGTTCCCTTTGCTACAATCTTTCCACCACCTGTACCACCCTCGGGTCCGATATCGATAAGATAATCAGAACATTTGATAATATCCATATTGTGCTCGATCAATACTACTGTATTACCTTTGTCTACGAGCTTGTTGAGTACTTCCAATAGCTTGGCCACATCATCGTAGTGCAGTCCTACTGTAGGCTCGTCCAATAGATAGATAGTCTTCTCTAAGTGAGGACGATAAAGCTCGCTAGAAATCTTTACACGCTGAGCCTCTCCTCCTGATAGTGTCGTCGCAGATTGACCGAGAGTCAGATATCCTAGACCCACATCCATCAATGTACGAACGCGGTCGTACACAGCAGGAATATCTTCAAAGAACACTAGAGATTCCTCGACTGTCATTTGTAATACTTCGTAAACATTTTTCTTTTTATATTTTACAGTCAGAGTCTCCTTGTCGAAGCGCTTGCCCATACATACATCACAAGTCACGTAGACCGTAGGTAGGAAGTGCATTTCTACTGCAATCTCACCATTACCCTCACAGGCTTCACAGCGACCACCTTTTACATTGAAAGAGAATCTGTTGGACTTCCATCCACGAAGACGTGCATCCTCAGTAGCAGCAAATAGATCACGTATATGAGTGAACGCACCTGTATAGGTAGCTAGGTTTGAACGAGGTGTTCGCCCAATTGGAGATTGATCTATCAAGATCGCACGAGAAAGATATTCTGACCCAGTAAATGAGGCACAGTTATATGTCTTGGCAGTTCGGAATTTTCTATCATATTTACCCTGCAGATTCTTGTGCAATATCTCGTACATAAATGAACTCTTACCAGATCCAGACACACCAGTGATGGTGACCATCTTGCCCAGTGGCACATCCGCATTCATATTATCAATGTTGAAAACTTTTCCACCTACGATCTTGATCATACCCTTGTCTTTACTGCGGCGCTCTTCGGGCACCTCGATGCGAGTCTCGTTTCTTAAATACGAAAGTGTACGGCTGCCTGATTTATTTTTTGGAGCGTCTAGCAATTCTTGAAGATATCCAGATACTACAACCTGCCCACCATGAACACCAGCCTTTGGACCGATATCGATAATATAGTCTGAAGCGTATATAGTATCCTCATCGTGTTCTACTACAATAATAGTATTGCCTAGGTCACGAAGATTTTCAAGAGTTCTGATTAATTTTTCATTGTCGCGTTGATGCAGACCGATAGTAGGTTCGTCGAGCACATACAGTGCACCCACGAGGCGTGATCCTAGTTGTGATGCGAGACGAATACGCTGAGCTTCACCTCCAGACAATGTATTGGCTTTTCTATTTAGAGACAAATATTCAAGTCCTACATTCAACAAGAATTGAATACGCGCTTCGATCTCTTTGATTACTACTTTTGAGATTTCTTTTTCTTGTTCATTAAGTTCTAATTCTACAAAAAAGTCTGCGACTTTCTCAATTGAAAGTTCTGTAATATTCAAGATATTTGTTTTACCTTTTCCGAGATATACATGTAGTGCCTCGATACGTAGACGTGCACCGTTACACTTTTCACATTCATCGAGTGCTCCAAAATATTTTGTACCTAGACCGTTACAATCAGGACACGCACCATACGGACTATTGAAAGAGAAAAGTCTTGGTTCTATCTCAGGGAAAGAGAACCCATCATTTGAACAAGCAAATTTTGTAGACATTACGAATTCCTCATACGAATCAAGATCCTTAGAAAAATCCTTCTCTCCGTCATTCGCATTCTGGCCTGGAAGTGCAAGTTCTTTCTGTTCGTTGCGCAGATTCCTACGAGAAGATTTATTCTGCAGATCTTTAATACCGAATTGTATAGTCACCAATCCGTCAGCTTCATTGATAGCGCGCTCTACTGCCTCGGATAGTCTCATGCGAGCATCACTAGGATTATCGCGGAATTCATGTACAGCAAAACTATCCACCAATACATCTATATTGTGCGGCTTTGTTTTTGATAGATCAATTCTCTCGCGGAGATTACGAATCTCGCCATCGAGACGAATCTTTTGATAACCTTTGTTCAGCAGATCATAGAGCATCTGATAGTACTCGCCCTTTCTGCCACGGACTACTGGTGCATAGATAGATACAGGTGTCTCGTCCCATTCTACACCCATCACCTTTTGCTTCTTTGCTGTTTTTTCAAAAGTTTTTATTTTTTCTAAAATGAAATTTAAAATTTCTTCATTGGAAAGTTTTTTAATTTCAGCTCCACATTCTGGACAGTGAGGTCGTCCGATACGTGCATAGAGAACACGAAGATAGTCGTATATCTCAGTGATAGTCGCCACTGTAGAGCGAGGATTGTTTGATCGAGATTTCTGATCAATAGATATAGCTGGAGAAAGACCTGTTATCTCGTCTACATCAGGCTTTGGCATCTGATTGAGGAATTGGCGAGCGTAGGCAGAAAGAGATTCTACATATCGGCGCTGACCTTCTGCGAAGATAGTATCAAAGGCAAGTGATGATTTACCAGAACCAGACATACCAGTAATAACCACCATCTTGTTGCGAGGCATTTCTACACTGATATTCTTTAGGTTATGAGTGCGCGCACCCTTTACTATTATTTTATCTATATTTTTATCTATTTTAGCCATAATTCAAATTCTCCTTACAGGAGCAGTATACCTTTTGGGTATTTTTTATTCTTCATAAAATACCCAAAAGGTCTTGCGCTTTGGGTCCCTCTCCCAAAGCTCACCCGCCAACATTCTATGTGGGGGTGTATCAATATTAAACTATTTGTAGTATAGCATTTATTGAAAATTTGACAAACACTGATATTCTTAGTATATTTTTACAAATCCCAAATAAAATGAAAATAATAGTAGTAGACGATTCAAAATTATTAATAGAAAGTATCAAAAGACTATTTAATACTCAAACAACCGACAAACATGAATTTTTGGATGTATTGGTATCTAATGACACACCACTATCAAATGTTATTTCTAAAATACTAGAATTCAAGTATGATATTATCTTTATGGATGATAACCTAGCAACTTATTATACAGGTAAAGATATCACTGAAAAATTAGAACAATTAGATGAAATAAATTTCGATAAAAATAAATTTATAGGTACTTATGGGTTGAGTAGACAGGAGTACTGTGGGCATCAATGGTACGGCAAAACAATCTGGGAAAAACCATCTGGAAAACAAGCTTCATTATTTTTATTATTTAAAATATTAGAAAAGATAAAAGTAATAAATGACACAAACTTTTCCATACATTAAACAAAAACAGCCTTCTTAGATGAAGGCTGTTTTATATTACACTTGTAAAACATTATTTTAAAATCTTCTTAATTTTATTTTTTGTCTTAGTATCGAGCACTCCTGTCACTGATATTTTATTTGCTTTTTGCCATTCGATAAGTGCCTGTTTGGTGTCATTACCAAAATAATTGGTAACTCCATTTTTTTTCAATGCTTTAGCTTTTGACCCTTTGTTTTGATCAATCAAAAACTGTTGCAATGTTTTAACATCATTATTCTTGGAACCAACCTTTAAATCTTTTTTAATATTTTGTATTTCCGGAGTGTTGTGAACAATCTCTATATTTTTTTCAGGAATAATTTGACTGGCACCATTTGAAGAATCCATCTTAATAACATTTATAGGATTTATCATTTGCATTGGCGGATGTCCACCAGAATGAACAGGAATACTAATTACATAAGAAAATGATGAATTAGAAAAATTACCAAAACTATTACAAGCTCTTGCATAAATAGTCTGAGAAGACAGAATATCTATTGGTCCAGAATACAAAGTTCCATCCGAACAACTGCTCAATGAACCAGTAGCAGAATACCTAATATAATCACTACCAGCAGCAGACAGAGATACTTGTTGTGTCTGATGATAGACACCTTCAGGAATAGAAGATGTAATTCCAGACTGTGCATCAGTCAATTCTAAGACGATAAAACCATAAGTATTACCATTATAATTATTATCACTTGTAGTTGATAGCATCAAATTACCGTCAGACGGAATAATTGAAGCTGGAGTATTTATGTTTTCTGATTCAATAATTTTTACAGCCTTACCGATAAATTTAGAAGGTAATGTGGTTACATCATTATTTGCACTTCTATGGAAATCCATATAAACTAAATCACGATTATTTTGATTATTCCAATATGCAGTTTTACCAATATCATATTGTTTTGGATCAATCCATTGACGATACGCATATGCATCATAAGTTACATTATTGATGACACCATTATTTCCAACCATCTGAGGGTAAGTTTTTTGAGTTGTGGCTATTGTCCAACAAGGATTTCCTGTAGTAAAACAATTTCTATTCTCAGCAGAAGTAGACCCATAAGGACCATAGCCAAAAGCAAAACCAATATCATAATTACTATCAACATTTCTCTTTTTAAAAATAATTTCTCTATTTGGAGGATTATTTATATTATCCACATGAGTACTATCAAAATAAACAGGGCTTACTGGGGCAGAATCAAAAAGTTGTGTAGATTTAAAATCATAACCACCATTTGTTTTTGTTTTTGGTATATAAAAATAAGTATGATCATAAGCAGGAGTTATAGGTGCATTTGTCTGAATTATCCCCAAATAACCAACATTCATTGGGCGTACTATATTATAAGTAGTATGAATTGTCATAGCACCTGCTCTTAATCTAAAATTAGATATAACATGAACCCAAACTTCACCATCATTCCAAACAAATGGATTATTTGTTCTGTTTACAGTAGAAGGGTCAACCACATCATACTCTTCCGAAAAATCTACATAGTTCGCATAACCTGCGTCACCACTTGCAAATTCAGTAGTCCCATTTTTAAGAGCGTGTCTGACAATATTTTTTACCACAGAATATTGCTGGACTGCGACCTGAGATGTAACAACTATATTAGATGTA
>JAPLXP010000004.1:65897-66374 GCA_026396015.1 Candidatus Nomurabacteria bacterium
AATAGAATAAAAAGTTATAGCATTACCGGAAATACTAGCGATGAGGAATTGGTGGCCTGAGCTATCTTGCCAAACACTATCAATGTCAGCGTTTGTTTTATCATGTCCAGTACTTGTGACTACAGGAGAGTTGACTCCATGATTAGCAGAAAGAAATCCTACATTTTTAGTACCAATAGGAGTAACATCGTCAGTAGAATTAGATAAAAAAGTTCCTGAGGTATAAGAACTATTAGAATTATACGCAGTATTATTTAAAAGGTACCTCCTTTCGGTCATAAAAGTATTACTTGGTGTACCTTGTAAAAGATAGGATTCTGCAATATCTTTTGTACTAGAAATAGAACCTCTTACCCATAGAGTATTTCCTGATAGACTATAATAAATACTATCTGGTGTAGGTGGATTTGGAGTGACGGTAGGTACAGTAATATTGGCTGATTGTAATGTCGTGCCTGTTATAACACTGTTTGTAAT
>JAPLXP010000006.1 GCA_026396015.1 Candidatus Nomurabacteria bacterium
ACAAAAATGTGGACAGATGCATCTGAAGAATCTTTGAAGAAAGCGATAGAAGATTTTAAGGTTGGGTTTTTGAAATAAAATATGGAAAATACAAAACCATCATTAAATAAAAAAGATAAAATATATGCTGTAGTGCTTATTGTTTTACAGATAAGTTTTCTGATTTTCATAATTACGACAGCACTCCGTATTTTATCTACTTATGGTCCTGGTGAATTTTCTTTAATTGGAGTTGTTTATATTGAATTATTAATAGGAATACCTTTATCTATTTGGGGGATATTGAAGGGGATATTTCTTCTAAAAGATAGAATATTTCATGTTTTGTCATTGATTCTTTTATTAATTAGTATATTTAGTTTTCCATACGTAAATGGTCCTATACTAAGTAGAATATATTTATCAATTTCAGAAAAAGCACATGAACCTGAAGTTGCAAGACAGAAATTAGAAATAGAAAAACAAAAAGCAGAATATGCAAATAATTATGCTCAAATTGCAAAAGATTTAAGTTCATCACAAGTAATTTTGGCTGCTGACATGAATACTTCTAATTTTGATTATCCAGTTATAATTTTGAAAAATGGGTATATAATAGGTCTTCCAGAAGTTAAATATGGAAATCATGATAAATATGTTAATTTTATAAATTGGATTAATAGTAACTTAACCAATAAAAGTGTAACTATATCCATACCACCTTTAAAAGAGATGTATGGTGATAATAATTTAGGAATGTATGTTGGTTTAAATGACTGCAATGAAAATATACCAATACTTCTTAGAGATGTAAGAAAAAAATATAATATAGAAGGTTATAATAATTGTAGTGTTATTAGATCAGATGAAATTTATTATAACGGCAAAGGCTTATATAGTGAATATTTAAAATAAAAATTATATGGCTGGAACAAAAGAAATTAAAAGAAGAATAAAGAGTGTGAAGAACACAAAGAAGATTACGAAAGCGATGGAGCTCGTAGCGGCTTCAAAGATGAAGCGTGCGGTTGCCAATGCACTCTCATCACGCCTTTACGCATCCTATTCATGGGATGTATTGTCTTCACTTTCTACACGCCTTGAAGAAGTATCTCACCCATTTTTTAATGATAATGGTGGGGAGCGGGATTTGGTCGTTTTGATTACTTCGAATCGTGGACTCTGTGGAGCCTACAATTCCCAAGTGATTAAAAAAACTATCCGAATGCTCAAAGCTGAAATTTCGCCTAGGTCCGACCTAGGCAAAGGAGTAGATTTGGTAACTGTCGGAAAAAAAGGGGATGTTGCTATGAGAAGAACTAATCAAAATATAATTGCAACATTCCTAGACCTTTCAGAAAATGTATCACTACGCGATGTATCCCCAGTATCGACCATGATCACCAGTGAATACAAAAAGGGAAGTTATGGAAAGATTTATGTAGCCTACACAGACTTTGTATCAGCTCTATCACAAAAACCAAATATCAGACAACTCCTACCGATCAGTCGCGCAGAACTCAAGATAGCGATCGAAGAAGTCGGTGAAGAGAGGAACAAAGAGACATTAGTTGAGACAGATGTACCGTATACAGTAGAAGGTGACCAGGCAATGCTCATCGAATCCCTAGCAGAGAAATTGGTCCGAATGCAGATCTATCAGATGATCCTAGAATCACAAGCCAGTGAGCAATCAAGTAGAATGATGGCAATGAAGAATGCATCCGAAGCCGCAGGCGAGATGATAGATGACCTGACACTGGCATTCAACAAAGCCCGTCAGGCAGGCATAACCCGCGAGATTAGTGAAATTAGTGCCGGAATGGCGTCGGTTAGTTAGGTTCTAGTAATTAGGTTCTAGGTTCTAGAATAAACTAGAAACTAGCCACTAGAAACTAAAAACTTTATTAAAAATTTATTATAAGAATAATCATTAAAAATATATGACAAAACAAGTAGGAAAGATAAAAAGAATTATTGGACCAGTCGTAGACGTAGCATTTGAAGGAAAACTTCCAGATGTTTACAACGCTCTTACAGTACAGAACGGAGATAAGGTTCTCGTTCTCGAAGTCGAGCAACATGTCGGAGGCGGAGTCGTGCGAACAGTGGCTATGGACACTACAGACGGATTCTCTCGCGATATGGATGTAGTCGACACTGGTGCACCGATTTCAGTGCCAGTAGGCAAGGCGACTCTCGGTCGCATATTCAACGTACTCGGCGACACAATCGACGACGCAGGTCCTGCAGCTACCGAGGATCGTTCACCGATTCACCGTGCAGCTCCATCATTCGTATCTCAGGCGACAAAAGTTGAGATTCTCGAGACTGGTATCAAAGTTATCGACCTTATTTGTCCAGTTCTAAAGGGGGGCAAGGTTGGTCTATTCGGAGGTGCTGGTGTGGGTAAAACTGTGGTTATTCAAGAGCTCATCCACAACATCGCGTCAAATCACGGAGGCTACTCTGTGTTCGCTGGTGTTGGCGAGCGTACTCGTGAGGGGAATGACCTATATCACGAGATGAAGGATTCCAAGGTTCTCGACAAAGTGGCCATGGTCTTCGGACAGATGAATGAACCACCCGGAGCTCGTATGCGTGTAGCCCTCTCAGGTCTTACAATGGCGGAGCACTTCCGTGATCAAGAAGGTAAAGACGTGTTATTCTTCATCGACAACATTTTCCGTTTTACTCAAGCAGGTTCTGAAGTGTCAGCTCTCCTAGGACGTATCCCATCAGCTGTAGGGTATCAGCCAACACTCGCAACAGAGATGGGAATGATGCAAGAGCGCATCACATCTACAGACAAGGGATCAGTTACATCTGTGCAGGCCGTATACGTGCCAGCCGACGACCTTACAGACCCAGCTCCAGCTACTACTTTTGCCCACCTCGACTCTACTGTGGTGCTAAACCGTTCTCTTACAGAAATCGGTATTTACCCAGCTGTTGATCCATTGGACTCTTCATCTACAATCCTTGATCCAAACATCGTAGGCAAGGAACACTATGAAGTAGCTCGTGAAGTTCAGCGTGTCCTACAGCGTTACAAGGACCTCCAAGATATCATCGCTATTCTAGGTATGGAAGAATTGTCAGAGTCTGACAAGGAACTCGTAGTACGTGCGCGTAAAGTTCAGAAATTCCTATCACAGCCATTCTTCGTTGCCGAGCAATTCACTGGTGCACCAGGTCAATATGTCTCACTTGCAGATACAATCCGTTCATTCAAGGAAATCCTAGAAGGCAAGCATGATGCAAAATCAGAGAACGAGTTTTACATGAAGGGTGCTATCTAATTAGGTTCTAGTAGTTAGGTTCTAGTTTTTAGGAGAATTCTCCACTAGCCCCTAGTCACTAGAAACTAGAAACTAATTTATGAACAAACAATTAAAACTTAAGATAGTCACACCAGAGAGATTGATTCTCGAAGAGTTGGTAGATCAAGTATCTATCCCGACTACAGAAGGGGAGCTGACAATATTGCCTATGCACATCCCACTGATCGCAGGATTAAAGTCTGGTGATGTGGTTGCAGTAGCAAATGGCGAGCATATCCCGATGGCAGTCACTGGTGGATTTGTAGAGATCAAGGATGAGGATGGTGTCACTACTGTCGCAATACTTGCAGACTTTGCAGAGCATGTATCAGATCTGACAGACGATGCAGTAGAGAAAGCCAAAGCTCGCTCTATTGAACTTGCCAAGCAAATGGAGAATAAAGAGCATGTCGACTTTGAACACTTCGAGGCAGAGCTCGAACGCTCTCTCAACAGAGTCAAAATCGCCGACAAGTGGAGAACAAAAAAATACAGAAAGTAATCAAAAGAGCCCTAGAAATAGGGCTTTTTTGTTGTATTGACAATTATGTATTAAATATGTTATAATATAAACAAGTTAATAAATTTCATTTCCAAAATTTACAAGAATTATGAAAGAAGAAAAAGATTTATTGAAGAAGTCACTTGTTTGTTCCATCAAAGATGGTTACATCAGTGCATTTATCCAATTATTTATGAAAAAAGAAATTGGTCACATCAAAGAAGTGACCTATGGAGATTTCATAGAATTAGCAAAAGGAACCAGCGATACTCGCTGCCAAAGAGTAGCATTATTTCGTTCATCAGTTAGACTCATATGGGAAAAACTGAAAAAAGAAAAAATGACAGAAGAAGCTAGGATTGCAATCAATCTTAGTCACCCAGAATGTATATTTTAAATAAAAATCGCTGCAAAAATTGCAGCGATTTTTTTAATTTAAATCTATTGAAAATATATAATAAGGTATTTTAAGATTTTCAATTTCTTTTTTTAGTATTGAAAGACTGATTTCATCATAGTTGTAATTATCATTAATAAATTCATAAATTATCTCAGCATGTTTTCTGCAATAAATATTATTACTAATTCCATATTTACCGAATGGTGATTGATAATATAAATTATAAAAATTTCCAGACTCATTTTTTATAAAAGTAGGTATTTTTTCTAATGATTTAAATTTAAAATCAATTAATCTGTCCTCAAAATATTCAAATGATTTGTTTAAAAAATTTTCTTCCTCATCATTATTTTCTTCGCTATCTAAATACTTGGGAAATATTGGTACATCTATATCTTTAATTTCCAAAAAAAGATTAATAAAATTTTCGATACTAATTGTTCCATTTTCAAAATATTTTTTAATAGTATTAAAACCATCGAATATATTTTTTACTTCTTTTCTTATTTTAATTTTATCTGTTTTCCCTTTGATTAGATACCTGTTGTTATTCCTTGTTTTTTTTCTATAAACAACTCTGACTGGATAAATGATTCTAGCTTCCATAATTTTAAGGTTTATTTTAGTTAAATTCTATACTCAATTTTTCTACTTTGCAAATCTATCTATTTGAAGCAATCCAATAATTTGCTATATTAAGTACACTTATGAGTCAAAAATATACAATCCTTTTATATTACAAATACGTCAGGATCGATGAGCCTCAGGCCTTTCGCGACGCGCATTTCGAGCTCTGCAAGAGACTGGGCCTCAAAGGTCGTATTATCATAGCTACCGAGGGTATCAATGGTACTTGCGAAGGCACAGACGAGGCATGTCAAGAGTATATGCAGATTATGAAGGCTGATGCTCGATTCTCAGATATTCACTGGAAAGTAAGTCTTGGTACTCCAGATGGTAAAGCTTTCCCGCGTCTTTCTGTAAAGGTAAGAAAGGAGATAGTGTCACTGCATCTAGGCGATGAAGACGAGGATATAGACCCAAATCAAATTACTGGAATCCATCTAAAACCTGAGGAATTGCGCAAATGGTATGAGGAAGGTAGAGAGTTCCATATCGTAGATATGCGCAATGGTTATGAGCTAGAGGTTGGTAAATTCGAAGGCACAGTATTCCCCGAGCTCGACAATTTCCGTGATTTGAAAAAGAATTTAAAAAAGATTGAAGACCTAAAAGACAAGACTGTTCTGACGGTATGTACTGGTGGTGTACGATGCGAAAAAGCTTCAGGACTCCTTGTTCGTGAAGGATTCAATGATGTATATCAGCTCGATGGTGGTATGGTCACATATATGGAAAAGTACCCTGGCCAAGATTTCAAAGGCTCACTGTATGTTTTTGACCAGCGTTTAACTTTAAATTTTACAGATCCTGCAAAGCACGAGATTATAGGTAAATGTAAAAAATGTGGAAGTAAAAGTGAGCACTATGTAAACTGTTCAAACAATAATTGTCACGAGCATTTTATTTGCTGTATCGATTGTCTCGAGGAGAATCCTCCAAATCATCCATCAGGAGGTGTCGCATACTGTGATATCTGGTGCAAGACAAAGGACAAGATAAATAAATTTAAAAAAGCATTAGTTTAATATTTAATATTTGATATAATTAAAATATTAATAATAAAAAGGAGTCACTATGATTCCGTTTAATTAAATTATGGCAAAAGGAATGGGTGCTAAAAAAGAAAAGAAAAAGCCAAAAGCTGTAAAGAAATAATAGCTTTTAGAAATAGCTCCGGCGCTCTGCGCCGGAGCTATTTCTTTTTGTTATATATTGTGTTATAAATGCGATTAAGGAGGTAGCACTATGCTATTTAAAAAATATGAAAAAAAGATTTAATAATCTAATTTTCTTTGGTGAGCTGTTATTCCATACTCTAATTGTAATTTATAAATTTATTTTAAAACGATACAAAGACAATATTTTTGTTTTTAAATTGTTTATAAAATGCTTGTTTGTAAATACTATTATGTCTTTTGATCACGGCCGTTGGCATTCTATTTGTTTTGATTATAAAAAACGCAAAATAAAAATACCATTGAATACTCTGATATCATGTGTTTTGTATTATTTATTTAATGCATATTTCAATTTGGATATCCTATCGTGTATTACCCTTGGTCTTTTTTTAGACATTATGTTTTTTATTTTAAAAATGTGGAATTTTCATTCAAAAAAGCTTTTGGAAAAAAGCTACATGGAATCAAATTAAGAGCCTTATATTGTTGAATCAATATGAGGCTTTTTATCTTTTTATAGTATAATAAATGCATGATTGGATTTATTATAATTGCACTTATCACTCAGGGATTACTGTTTTTTGTGCATTTTGTATTCTACCGTTTTGGAGTAGATACTTTTCACCTAGCTGATAAATACAAATATATTTTAGGTACATCCATGGTTATCTTGCCCCTATCTTTTACTTCAAGCATGATTCTAGTTCAGAAATTTGGTAATAAATTTACTGAGAATTTTTACTATATATCTTCTATTTGGCTTGGTACAGTACTCTGGATCTTCATAGCCATTGTGTTGTCTACTATTTCAAGGTATGTCATCTTGAATGATTTATACTATTCTATTTTTGCTGGTGTGTTAGTGGTATCTGCTTTTCTGGTATCATTTTATGGAGTATCACATGCTAGAAATATCCAAGTTGTACAGAAGGACATTTATATAAATAATTTACCAGAATCATGGGAAGGTAAAAAGGCAGTATTTATGTCTGATCTACATTATGGAAATATTCATGATGTTAAAAAGGCTCAAAGAGATTTGAGTGTTGTTCAGGCTTTGGATCCAGATATCCTACTCATCGCTGGTGATTTCTTTGACGGACCCAATAAAAACTTGAAACAATTTTCTGATGTATATCGTGATTACAATCCCACAAAAGGTAAATATTTCATAAGTGGTAATCATGAGGAATACGCAGGGCTTGCTCAGAGTTTTGAGGCTATTAGTGAATCAGGTTTTACAATTTTGGACAATAAAAATATCAACATAGATGGCGTTCAGTTGCTTGGTGTGCCATATACTACAAATGCAAAGAGTGATATAGACATAAATGCCATAAAAAGTATTTTGACTAATACTGATTACAAAAAAGATGTACCTAGTATTCTGTTAAAGCATATTCCTATCGACCTAGATGTCGTGCGTGACATGGGTGTGTCATTTGCATTCTTTGGACATACACATCATGGGCAATTTTGGCCATTGTCTTTGGTCGTGAATCGTATTTACGGTACACATGCCTATGGTTTTACTCAAGAAGATAGTACAATATTCTATACAAGCAGTGGTGTCGGATCATGGGGTCCACCTCAGAGAATAGGCACTGATAGCGAATTATTATTAGTTACATTTCATAAAAAATAAAATGGAAACATTATCATATTTTTTGACTATTGCAGGATTTATCATAGGTCTCGGTGCAGTCACTGTTATCGATACTCTTGGTTTTCTCGGTCGTAATTCTTCTTACTGGACAGAGACTACTATCAGATCACACAAAGTGACAAAACCCCTCATATGGATCGGTATATTTTTAGTATTAGTAGGTGCTACTCTTTTAAAGAATAATTATATTCTTTCTATATCAGAGTATGGAGTATGGATCAAGATTATAATACTACTCATTGCAAATGGAATATTCTTATCTTTTTATATCAGCCCAGATTTATTAAAGAGAGAGGAGATGGGTATGTCTGGTGAATTATTGCCAATGATAATGCAATACCAGATCATAGCGAGCTTCATCATATCTTTTGTTGGTTGGTGGTCTTTAGTATTCCTATTCATAAACGTCATAAGATAATAAAAAGGCTCACTATATTAGTGAGCCTTTTTTGTTTTTAACTTTTTCCTAGTGCGTAGTATGATTTCATACCTACGATAAGACAAGTACAAAGAGCTAAAAAAAGAACGAATACAAGAATACCTTGATTTATTGTGCTTTCTCCTGTGTACTGGTACCAGAAAGGGTAATCATTGCATAACTTTGCGTTTACTCGATCAAAATCTTTTGTCTGCAAAAAAATTGCAGTGCAAATGAATGTTATTAAAAATCCTAACCCTGAAGTAAGCATTGCTATTCCAGTCATGAATTTTTTAAAGATACCCCACAATAATACGAAAAAATTATTCCATCCGTTTTTTAAAATCCTCTTCATTCCTTCTTCTAGGCTTCCCTCAAATGACACTTGTTGTCCTTCTGTTAGGTTTGCATAGAATGTAGCTGTCTTTTCTTTCACATTAAATTCCCATACTTTTACACTATCAGGATTATTTTTGTATCCATTGTGTGCTGATACCGTTATCACACCTTTATATGTGTCGATATCTCTCCAGTAGGGGAATTCCCCGAATAGAGCAATTTGATTACGAACCCTGAATGTAGGGTTAAGAATTTGAAAGCCAATGTAAATGATTACAATGATAGCTAGAATAATTAATTCAATTTGATTCTTTTCCATTTTTATTAAGTTGTTTGATTTAATTAAATTATAGCACATATAATGTTAATATGTCAATATAAAATATTATTTAATATACGTCATCTTATTAAAGACTTTTACTCAAAATATGCTATAATACAACGACATATGGCAGATACAAATAATACAAATATCGTCACACGTTTCGCTCCTAGTCCTACGGGTTTTTTGCATGTAGGTGGTTTACGTACTGCATTATATTCATATCTCTTGGCTAAGAAGTCTGGTGGACGTTTTATTCTACGTATCGAGGACACAGACAGGGCTCGCACAGTTCCGGGTGGTGTGGAGAATATCCTCACATCTCTTTCTTGGGCTGGGGTCAATCCTGATGAGGGTGTCATCCTGCGTGATGGCGAGGCGTCTGAGTCTGGTGCAAATGGCCCGTATACTCAATCCCATAGATTGGAAATCTATAAAAAATATGCAGACGAGCTAGTAGCAAAAGGGAATGCATATTATTGTTTTTGTACTGCCGATAGATTGGCACAGGTCAAAGAAGATCGCCAGGCAAACAAGCTCCCACCCGGATATGATGGTCATTGTAAAAATCTCTCAAAAGAAGAAGTTGAAAATAAATTGAAAAATGGCGACAATCATGTCATACGTCTAGCTATGCCTGATGATGGTGTATGTACTTTTCATGATTTGATTCGCGGAGAGGTCAGTTTTAAATATTCAGATGTAGATGATCAGGTATTGCTCAAGTCTGATGGCTTTCCTACGTATCATCTAGCCGTAGTCGTAGACGATCATCATATGCAGGTGTCACATGTAGTCCGTGGCGAAGAGTGGATTTCAAGTACCCCAAAGCATATCTATCTGTATGAGTGCCTTGGGTGGACTCCGACACTATTTGCACATTTACCACTACTACTCAATTCTGATCGTTCAAAGCTTTCAAAGCGTCAGGGTGATGTAGCTGTATTGGATTACAAAGAAAAAGGTTATCTTCCTGAGGCATTATTAAATTTCGTTGCATTTCTCGGTTGGAATCCTGGCGACGAGAGGGAGATGTTTACTTTAGACGAATTAGTATCAGAATTTTCTCTAGAGAAGGTGAACAAGGCAGGCGCAGTGTTCAATATTGAAAAGCTCGATTGGTATAATCGTGAATATCTGAAAAAACTTGATGATGAAAAACTTCTAAAATATATCGACACATTCATGCCAGAAGTTGCTCGCAATTCTGTAAATTACAAAAATATTTTGCCTCGCCTAATGCATACACTGCTGGAGCGTATATCAAAGGGTAGCGAGATTGCCGAGACATATACTGAAAACATCTCTTACTTTTTTGAAAAAGAAAAGATTGATGAGGGTATGCTCGTCTGGAAATCTTTAAAAGACAATCCCAATGCACTGGATATCACTCGTGGATATATAGCAGAAGCTCGTGCGATACTCGAGGGTATGCCCGTAGAATCATGGGATGATAGAGAGGCTATCAAGGGTGCCCTATGGCCTTTGACAGAGAAATACGGCCGCGGGGAAGTCCTCTGGCCATTACGTGTATCACTTTCTTGTCGCGATAAATCCCCAGATCCATTTGAATTGTGCTACATCCTAGGCAGGGAAGAAGTACTCAATAGAATATAAAAGACAAATACAAAAGGCGGGCCGTATACGGCCCGCCTTTTGTATTATTATATAGTTTCCGAATATAAATATTTTTCTAAAACATCATCCGAATAAATTTTAGATAATTCAGAATAAAACTGAAGATTAATTTCTTTTAAATCTTCAAAAGTATCTGCCAAATTATTTTTAATAAAATTATTTTCCTCATAGCAATCTATGAATAATTGTAATTTTAGATTATTGATACTTATTTTTTCTCCTTGATCAAGGAGTTCTTCTTTTGCTGAATTCATGTGTTTGTTGACAGATTCAGGATATATGATTTTATTATCTGGTGTTTTATTTTGTGGCATTTCGTGCATGTTCGTATTTTACTATATTTTTAAAGAAAAAACACGTATTTGTATTTTAGTGATATAATATTTATATGAAAATATTTAAAAAAGTAAAAGATGCGATAAATACTGTGAACTTTGACAAGATGGAAAAGAGGATTAGCTCTGCAATTAAAAACCCTCCTACCTTCAAGACAAAGAACAAGAGAGCAAAATAATTAAAAGCCCGTCGCCTGCGCGACGGGCTTTTAATTTGGTGTATAATAATTTTGTAATGAAAAAAGTCATCGTGATAAGCAAGTGGTAAGCAAGAACCGTTCTTGCTTAAACAAGGAAAATGACACGAGAGGTTATTTTGTATGTATTGCATAAATACGATTTTATGGTATAGTGTTAAAAAATTCTCTATATATGAACATACAAAAATACACAAAAAGCAAAGGCTTGTTTTGCTTGCCAGACCAAGGTGACTTGATCGATGTTAGAAACAGATTAGATTCTATGGGTTTTGAAAAAGTTTCTAAAGAAGAAATTCTGATCTCTCATTTAGATAATAATTTAGGAAAGCCAAAACGAGCCACCACAGGAAATGCAGTACAAGATCAGTATCGCAGAATTTCAAAAACCGGATATTCTGTCTACATTCATTCAGGTTTGATCGATGATCATTTTTCCGAAAAAGGGTCATCGTGGGTTTTGATTTTAAATGAAAAAAATGAACGTGTGTGGATGCGTGAATTTTACCGCAATTTTGGAATACTGCTTTTAAAGAAGCTTTTGGCTTACGCACGTTTTGCCAGCAATATTTGTGATGGCAGATTGGATGGCGACGAGCTGGTTGAATTTTTTGAAAATAGGTATGAATGGCGTAGTAGTTCAGGCAAATTCAGTGGAATCGTTTTAAATTATAAAAATTATTTATACGACCTTTCTATTGAAGAAAAGAGAATCGTGTCTCAAAAAGAGAGAATACACGATAGTTATTTAAAAGCGACTTTTGGCAAGGTTCTCAGAGAAAAAGATTTCCGTGCCACATGGAAAGATTAAAATGAGGGTTTGTAATACTCATTTATTCAGGCCCCGCAGAGCAATCTGTGGGGCTTTTTATTTGCATGATATACTAGGCTCTATGCAAAAGACTGTAGAGATAGATGGCGTAGATGTGCCATATACAATCAGATCAAATTCTAAATCTAAAAAGATTAGTATTCGTGTACAGGAAGGTGGGCAGATATCTATTACAAAACCCACCCGTGTATCTGTGAGGTATATTGAGAATCTTGTGGAAACTAAAAAAATTTGGATTACAGAGCAAATTAAAACATTAAAGAATAGACCTAAAAAATTATTATCACATTATTCTGCAAAAGATTTCGATAAATACAAAGACGAGGCTTATAATCTAGTAGATGCAAGGATCTCACATTTCAATAAATTTTATAAATATGATATCGAGCGTGTGACTATACGTAATCAATCGACTCGATGGGGAAGTTGTTCACGGAGAAAGAATTTGAATTTTAATTACAAGATAGTATTATTGCCATCAGAATTACAAGACTATATCATCGTGCATGAATTGTGCCATCTGGCACAGATGAATCATGGTAAGAAATTCTGGGATCTAGTGTCGCTACAAATTCCGGATTATAAAGATCGTGTACTTGAACTGAAAAAATATTAGGACATATGAGCTGACTAGTGTATACTTTGCCAGTCGGTTTTAGCAGCTCTAATCAAATTTAAATATATGACAGATGAAACAACAACTACAACTACTGAAGAAGTAGTAGTAGAAGCTCCAGTTGAATCTACAGAAGTTGAATCAACACCTGTTGAAGAGACTCCTGCAGAAACTACAGAAGAAGCTGCTGCATAATGCATTAAAACACCGAGATTATATCTCGGTGTTTTAATTTGCTATCTTTTAAATACAATATGTGGTATAGTCAAGCGGTATAATAGATACATAAGGCACAGTCGAAGCTCTAAGAAAAACTAACATAAAAAATCATATGAAAGGAATAATCAAAACTCTTACAGACAAAGGATTCGGATTCATCTCTCGTGAAGGCGAGACAAAGGACCTATTCTTCCACTCTAAAGAATTATCTGGTGTCACATACGAAGATCTACGTGAAGGTGACGAAGTCACTTTTGAAGTAGTAAACGGTGAAAAAGGCCCAGCTGCTGTAAACGTGCAACGCGCATAATACACAAAAACAAAAACACACTCGAAAGAGTGTGTTTTTGTTTTTGTGTGCTAGTATAGGGAATATGAAGATCACTTCAACAAAATTTATAACTGGGTTGGTAGACGACCATGCGATACTCTCTGACGGCATACCTCAGATAGCTTTTGTTGGGCGCTCCAATGTCGGTAAATCTACATTGATCAATACACTGACTGCGAGCTCTGTATCCCGCACTAGTTCGTTCCCCGGACGCACTCAAGAGATCAATATATTCCTAGTGAACAATGAATTCTATTTTGTAGACCTACCTGGATATGGCTTTGCTCGTGCATCTGGTATGGGCCGTGAGAAGATCAGTGAGCTCATCGACTCGTATCTATTCAGTTCTGTGAATGGTCAGAAGAAGGTAGTGATGATTGTAGATGCCAATGTGGGTATGACAGAAAAGGATGAACTCATGTTATCCATGCTCATCGAGCACAAAAAGGATTTTGTTATAGTTGCCAACAAGACAGACAAAGCTAGTCAATCAGAGCTTCATCACAATCTAAATGCAATCAGAAAAATTGCAAGGGAGCACAAAGTCATCCCATTCTCATCAAAGAAAAGAATAGGACTCGATACTCTACTCGAAGAAATAATGAAGTAATAAAAAAATATCTTTCAAATGAAAGATATTTTTTTATTTATCTTCTTTATGATAGTTATCCACAGTTTTTTATTTGACTGTGAACGAGCGTTCACATATAATATAAATATAAGTAATTAATAGTAATCAAATAAATTGTATGAGCAGAGAACAATACATCAAATTAATAGAGAGAGAATTGCATAATATCAACAAGCGTATCGACATGAAGATCCTAGCTGGCGAGGAGTACAAAAAGGAGGCTCAGGATCACAAGATTCTGCGCCGTAAAATACTTCAGAATTCACGTCGAGCATACTTCAACAAGTTTTTTCCAATGATGCTAAAATTCTAGTATAATAGATATATGTACAACGACTACAAAAATAAATTACTTTCCTTTTACCAGAGAGAGAATCGTATGCCGACATATACGGAGATGATGTCTCTCTTTGGCTTCAAATCCAAGAATGCAGTAGCTCGCCTCGTAGATAAATTCATCGAGGCTGGTCTCGTTGCAAAGGATCATTTGGGTCGCTTGGTTCCTGAATCATCATTCAATGATGTTCCACTCCTAGGGTCCGTGAAGGCTGGTTTGCCTGCCGATGTAGCAGAGCAATCTTACGACACAGTGAATCTCGACAATTATTTGGTTAGCAAAAAAGGTAATACTTATATGCTCGAGGTAGATGGTGAGTCTATGATCGAGGCGTACATAGCCGATGGTGATATGGTGTTAGTAGAGAAGACTGAAAAAGCTCGCGATGGAGATATTGTCATAGCAGATGTAGATGGAGAATTTACAATGAAATATTTTAGAGTGAATAGAGATGGTTCATTGTGGCTCGAGCCAGCAAACAAAGATTTCAAACCAATTTATCCAAAGCAATATCTGCATATCAATGGTGTCGTAAAGGCCGTGATTCGTAAATATTAAAATGATATAATTATCTTATGAAAAATTTTCACATATTTTTAGTATCCGTTAGTTTTGTTGCCCTTGTCGTAGGGTTCTCTGCCTATAAATTGGCCAATCCAGATAGGAATAGTGTTGCTGGTCAAAATATGACAGGAGACAGCAAATCATTACTTAAAGATAGTTCATCATTTCAAAATAATCTGGTTCCAGTTCCTGATAATTCTTCTATTGGTGCGCAATCTAATACAAGTATTAATTCTGAAAATACTGCCCCAATTGTAAAGAAATCTGTTATTCCAGCAAGAAAAGTCTACAATCGTGAGTCCGAGGATGAAGATGATGATTAGATAAACCAAGCCCATACATCAGTCCATGATTGTATGGGCTTGCTTTTTTAACTTAAAAATGCTATATTGTCAACATATTCGCAAAACCTATTCGAAATAGGTATTTAACTATAATAATAAAACATTTATGGGAGATTTTAATCGAGGTGGTGATAGAGGTGGTTTCCGTGGTGGAGACCGTGGAGGTTTTCAAAAGAAAAGTTTCGGAGGTAGTCGTGGAGGTGGATTCGGTGGTGGCCGTGGAGGCGATCGCGGTCCAGTGAGTATGCACAAGGCTGTATGTGACGAATGTCAGAAGAATTGTGAAGTTCCTTTCCGTCCATCAGGAGACAAGCCAATATACTGTTCTGATTGTTTCGGAGGCAAGAAAGGCGATGGAGACCGTGCTCCAAGAAAAGAGTTCAGTGATCGTGGTCCACGTCCATCATTCGGTGATCGTCCTGCTCCTCGCGCAGATTTCTCTGCTCGTCCAGCTGCTCCAGCAAATGACAGTACAGCAAAGCAACTATCAGAAATCAATGCAAAGCTTGACCGTCTAGTAAGTTCAATTGAAAAATTGACTGCTACTCCAAAAGTTGAATCTACATTTGTAAAAGTTGCTCCTGTAGTAGCTGCTCCAAAAGTAGAAGCAAAGAAAGTAGAAGTTAAAAAATCTGCACCAGCTGCAAAAGCAAAAGCTGTGAAAACTGCACCTGTAAAGGTAGCAGCAAAGGCTCCTGTAAAGAAGGTAGTCGCAAAGAAAAAGAAATAATTTTTTCCTTTAAACAAAACCCCCATCTGGGGGTTTTGTTTTTGTTAAAATGATATATAATATTACTCATGAATAAGACAGTTATTACAAGTTTAGTAATTATATTATTAGTCGTTGGTGTTGGTTGGTCTTTTATTAATAAGCCTAGTAAATTTGCTCCTTATAATGATTTTCCAGATTCAAATCAAATCCTAAATAATAATCAGTCATCTGACTTATCTGATGGTTCTAGTGTTGGTTCTTCAGATACTGCTAAAGACACAAAATTAACAGATAATAATAAAAAAATTATGCAAGCAACAATGCACACAAGTAAGGGTGATATCGAGATAGAATTCGGTACAGCAACACCAAAGACAGTAGAGAACTTTATCAAGTTAGCAAAAGAAGGTTTTTATGACGGTGTAAAATTCCATCGTGTGATAAAGGGATTCATGATTCAAGCTGGGGATCCACAATCAAAGGATGATTCTAAAATGGCATACTGGGGTACAGGAGGCCCAGGATACAAGTTTGACGATGAGCTGACAGGCAAGGAGCAGTACCCACAAGGAACACTCGCTATGGCAAACTCAGGTCCAAATACAAACGGTAGTCAATTCTTCATCGTTACTGCTACTCCAGGTGCACCACTACCACCGAGTTATACTGTATTCGGTAAAGTTACAAAGGGGATAGAGAATGCACTCGCAATAGAGAATGTAAAGACTGGTCAAGCAGATAGACCAATAGAGGCAGTGACAATAAATAGTATTACGTTGAAATAATAAATATAAATAGCCCCGGCCTATAGGCCGGGGCTATTTATATTTTATCTCTTGTGTTCTCTCCAACTATAATTGTCATCTTCCTCCTCCTTGTCTTTTTTGTCTAGTACTACAGGTGTACCACAAGCCTGACATTCGTCTCCAAATACACGTAGTCCGCATCTCATACAAGTCGGATCACTTTGCTCTTTTGTTTCTTCTTCATTTTCCATAGTTTTTAAATAATAGCATATAGATTAATGTCACTACAAACATTTGACAAGTTTTTAAATAAATGCTATTCTACCTCTAGTTGAAATACTCCTTTGTGCGTTAGTGTTTCAATCCCGATTTGCGAGATGTATGCAAATCAATTAATATTGAAGCACTGAAAAATTATATATATGGCTTATAAACCAAATTCTGGAAGAACTCGGAGTTCTTCCTCTGTAAATGATAGTGGCGACAGTCGTCCATCATTAAGATCAAGTGGTAGTCGTGGCGGAGCATCTCATGGAGGCCCATCTCGATCATCACACAATAGTAGTAGTCCTGCTCGTCCATCTCGCGATGGAGGATCTCGATCATCAGCACCTTATGCAGGTGGTGGTAATAGTAGACCGTCATCATCAGGTGGTCGTGGCAATTTCTCAGGAAATCGCCGTGGACGCACAGGTGGTTCAGGCGGTGGAGGCGGATCACGTAGTGGCTCATCTCGTGCCGGAGGACGTGGCAAAGGTAATTTTGAGAGAATAGATTTCTCAAGATTTATCAACAAAGCGACAATCACAGAAAAAGAGGAAGTATACATACCGACTCATACATTCTCTGATTTCAAAGTTGCTGATTCTCTAAAGCGAGCAATCGCAAACAAGAATTATATCTTCCCAAGTCCGATTCAAGACAAGGCTATACCTCATGCTCTAGAAGGACGCGATATAGTAGGTATTGCGAATACTGGTACAGGTAAAACTGCAGCATTCCTAATCCCACTTATCAACAAGATATTGAATAACAAAAATGAAAAGGTGATAATCCTCGCTCCAACTCGCGAGCTGGCAATTCAGATTGAAAAAGAATTGTTTGAATTCGTACGTGGAATGGGTATCTTCTCAGTAGTCTGCGTCGGAGGCGCACCGATATTTCCGCAAATCAAGACATTGCGCCGTCGTTGCGACTTTATCATCGGTACACCTGGACGTATCATGGACCTAGTAGATCGAAAAGAAATAATCCTCTCGACTGTGAACAATATAGTTCTCGATGAGGCTGATCGTATGCTAGACATGGGATTCGTAGATGATATGACCAAGATTTTGCGTGCTATGCCAGAAGAAAAACAAGCCTTTCTATTCTCAGCGACTCTTCCAAAAGAGGTAGAGAAGCTAGTAGAGAGATTCACAAAGGATCCAGTGCGCGTGATGGTAAAGACTCGCGATACATCAAAGAATGTAGAGCAAGATATCGTCCGCATTGCACGTGGTACAGAAAAAATGGATGTCCTAGAAGACCTACTCTCAAGTGCAGAATTCGACAAAGTTATAATCTTTGCCGAGATGAAGCATACAGTAGAGAAGATTTCAGTGGAGTTGATCAAGCGCGGTTTCCGTGCAGGATCTATCCATGGCGACAAGCGTCACAACGAGAGACAGAGAACACTGACACAATTTAAAGATGGAACTCTTAGTATTCTCGTAGCGACAGACGTCGCAGCTCGTGGACTTGATATTCCAAATGTATCTCACGTGATCAACTTCGAAGTGCCTCAGACTTATGATACCTATGTTCACCGTATCGGCCGTACAGGTCGTGCTAGTGCAAAGGGTATGGCCCTGACATTCGTAGCAGGTTAAGATTAAAATCCTCGCAAGAAATGTTCTCGCGAAAAACAAGGATCTAAATAAAATAGCCCCGGCCATTAGGCCGGGGCTATTTTATTTGCATACTATAATTTTTTATTTTATAATTTAATTGTAATGAGGAAGTGTAGATTCCGACATTTATTATTTTCGATAATAATAACTATTTTTAGTTTCGTCTTTTTTCAGTTTACTGCACACGCATCTACTGATGTCACTGATGATATCTATACAGATACCACTTGGACCGCTATTGATAGTCCGTATATTGTCCACAATAATCTTTTGATAGATATTGGTGCTACTTTGACATTGGAGGCTGGTACGATAGTGAAATTCGACAATGGTGCAGGTCTGTATTTATTAGGTAATCTGGATTCAAATGGTACTGAGAGTGAACCAGTTTATCTGACTTCGTTTAAAGATGATAGTGTAGGCGGGGATACAGATGGAGATGGTGGGGTAAATACTCCCAATTATAATGATTGGGGAAATATTATTTTTGATACCGGATCTGTGTCCGGGAATTTTAATCACACACTTGTAAAATATTCTTCTGGGATATTATCCTTTGGTGCTACTGTGAATGCTCGTTATTTAGAGGATGACAATAGTCTGATGATATTTGGTGTGTCTGATAATTCAATCTCTCATTCAAGTCTGAATAGCCTGAGTTTATTTGGTGGTAGTACTGCTAGTCTGACGAATAGTGTCATGGTAGATGCAGCAGAGAATTCATATGTATATTTGGATGGTAGCAGTAATCTATCTGTATATAGTACAACAATAAATTCCAATCAAAACGTAGGTACGATATTTAGTGTTTTTGATCATTCCACCTTACGTATTACTGACTCTAGTATCACTGGATATGGAGGGAGTTTTTCTCGAGCTCTGGGTGTTTTTGATTATAGTAATCTTCATCTACGGAATACTACGATCACGAGTATTGCCTATGGTGTGTATTCCGACAGTAATGCCAATCTAAATATTCGTGATTCTAGTATTGATTGCAATCGTGATGGTCTGAATATTTCCAGGTCTGTGCTCGATATATCTGGAGGGTCTATTCATTGTACGGTCAATGGTATAAATATATTTAATTCAGAGTCTGTGATTGATGGTATTACTGTATATGGAGCGACAGAGAATGGCATAATCTCGTACGATGGGACTTCAGATATCAAGAGTGTATCTATCTTAAATAGTGAGGTGAAGGATAATCATTATGGAATCTCTGCATACCAGTCTCCTGTGATAGCTCATGGAAATAGTATTCATAGCAATTACGTCGGAGCTTTTGCATACGATGACTATGTTGGAATTTTGGATTTTACAAAAAATTGGTGGGGTAGTCCGTCTGGTCCGTATCAAGTGAATGACAATCCAGATGGCACAGGCGATGAAGTTCTTGATTATATATCGTACGACCCATGGCTACGCTATGATCCACTACACCCTGGTCCTTCGAATGTATTGTTCATACCAGGATTCCAAGCTAGCCGTCTATACAAACAAAAACACTTTCCGATTATTGGAGATGTTGAAGATAAACTCTGGGAGCCAAATACAAATAGTGACGTGACAGATATGTATATGGATATGAATGGTGTCAGCATCAATCCAGATATTTACACGCGCGATATTGTCGATACCGAGAGTATATTGGGTCTAGGTAATACCAAGATTTATGATTCATTCATAAGTGATATGAATGCACTCGTGGCTAGTGGCACTATATCCGACTGGCGGGCAGCACCGTATGATTGGCGACTCTCACCGGATGATATCGTATCGCGTGGCGCGATAGATAGCAATGGTAATATTTCCTACAATAATGATTTAGGTCCCACAGATGAGTCATACATGGTCCGTCAGGTATTGTCTTTGATAAATACTTCTCGGGATGGCAAGGTGACTATAGTCACACATTCAAATGGAGGCCTTGTCGCCAAGGCCCTGATGGTAAAGCTCCAGGCGATGAAGGACGCCGGATTGAATAATTATATTGATTATATAGATAGGGTGATCATGGTCGCCGCTCCACAGGTGGGTACACCAAAGGCTATACCATCGTTGCTACATGGATATAAACAAGATTTATTGAACGGAGTATTTTTAAGGCAATCAATTGCTAGAATATTTGGACTGAATCTTCCTGGTGGGTATGGATTGCTTCCGAGTGAGAAATATTTTTATACAGTCAAGGATTCTCCTGTGTTGTTTGATAAATCTCTAGAAGTTATGAATCCATATGTGAACTTACACAAGACCTATGGCGATAGTATTGGGAGCTACAGTGACTACATTAGCTTCCTCCTCGGTACAAAGGATAGTCGTGTTCAGCCTGGTGTAGATGAATTGTCCACACCATCAATCCTCGGAGAAGGTATTCTGACTAGGGCTACAGAAATGCATAGTAGTATAGACAATTATGTTTTTCCTCCGAGTGTACATGTATATCAAGTGGCCGGATGGGGTCTGCCTACGGTCAAGAGTGTGCGGTATTTTGCACGTACAGATTGTGTAAAGTTGATAGCTGGCAAGCCTTGTATTAAGGTAAAGAGTGTAGACGTCGAGCCGAACTTGATAGATGATGGAGATAAAACTGTGGTGACTCCTAGTGCCATTTACGAAAAAAATGCAGATAGTTATTATGTAAATTTATATCAATACGCATCGGATCATAAAATTAACATTAATAAAACATTTGAGCATGCTGATTTTTTTGAACTATCATATCTTCGCGATTTTATTAAGAATACATTATTAGGAATAGATACTCTTCCGGATTATTTCTCCAAGGTCAAGCCAAAGAGTAATAGCAATCTAGTCTTGAATGTACACCTATCTCCAGGGGTCAAGAAGACCGTGCAAGTAGTCAGCAAGACGGGTACCAAGGTTGGAGTTGATAATATCACTCCGATTAGTCTAGATGCGGACAATTTTGAGCCTATACTATCTCAGATTCCGGGGGCAAGCTTTACTCATCTCGGGCATAGCTACTACTTCTATTTACCTACAGGTAGTGGATCTAGTTATACTCTACAGATCAGTAGTGTCGATACTGGTGTATCTCCTGTAGTCGGTAGTGTGGTTGATGTGCAGGATGTGGATAATATAGGTGGCACTGGTAGTCAGGTTTCCGAGGGAGAGGTGACTATACGTGTAGATACAGTGAATGACACTACGATAGAGAATTCTGTGTACACTCCACCTATCACAGTGGGTAGTGGTGGTAGTGCGAGTGTAGATATATCAGATACTGGCACGACTGGTCCAGTGGCTGTAGATACTGGTGGTAGTGGGTCTATCGATAATACTGTGCCATTTGTACCTACACCTGATCCTAGTTCTCCAGTACAGATAGAACCTGATATTACATTACAAAACACCCCAGACACTTCATTAATTATTCGTAGTAGTGGTGGGCATCCTTCATCTATTGCTGCTTTAACAGAGAATATAAAATCTGAGATTCAGAATAATGTGGAATCACAAGATTTAAAAGTGGTTGCAGTGACAAATACTGAGAGTGATTCAAGTCCTGCTCCTTTCTCGGGTGGAATAAATAATATTCATATTGAAAAATCGAGTATGGGTAATCAAGAAAAAGTTTCAACAGATTCAGTCTATACCCCCGATACAAATACTAAAACAAAAGGTATTAATAACAATTCAATGTTGGCATCTGTCTATAATACATTGGTCAACGTGCCTATTGATGTATTGCTGATAGTTATACTCTTTATATTATTGCTTGTTTACCTTGTATATAGACGTAGGAATAAGGTAAAATGAATATATTATAAATATAATTTATTACTCTGATGAATTTCAATTGGCAAAAAATTACATGGGTTAGTTTAATAATTTCTATCTTTTTTCTTCTTACAAGTTTTCTATTTTGGTATAAAATGGATTCTTTTTGTTATGCGGGTCATTATGATTGCATGGATACTTTAAAATATGGTTATGCTCTAACTTTGATTCAGATCTTACCCTTTACAGTTGGATCTCTAGTTATTATTCTGCTATTTACAAAAAAATACAAAAAAATTCTTTATATTTTTACTTTTTTAATTACTATTTCTTTAATATTTTTTGTATTTACTTTACCAGTAGAATGTGGTTTTGGTATCTGTGGTGATAGATCAACGGGGTCATTGCTTCTCCGTAACCTATACCCAATAATTCTAATCCCGACGGCTTTGATCATGTGGATCTATTTCAAAATCAAAGACTACAAAGAAAAACTAAATCAACTAAAATAACAAAAACGACATTCGCACATTCTATAGAATATTAGAATGTCGTTTTAATATAAATATATGTTGGCGATAAAGAAAACAAAGCAACCAAAGAATAGTAATCAAATGGAGAAGGTATTCAAAGGTGTTTCTAATTATCATAGAATTGATATTTTGTTGTTTGTTGGAAATCAAAAAGGCGTAACATTAGATGATATTTGTTCCCAATTGAATTTAAATTTTAAAACTGCGTCTGGTCATACTCACAGATTAGTTCAATCTGGGTTAATAAAAAAGGTTCATCAGGGTCGTTTTGTAATTCATACATTGTCGCCATACGGAGAAAATATTGTTAAATATATTAAATCATTCTAATCTATAATCAAATGACATTCTCACATTCTCGAGAATGTGAGAATGTCATTTTTGTTTATATTTTTAAATTTGCGGTGATTGCTTGGGGATGGTGGGGAGGGTATAATTTGGCTATGAAAAAAGCATATTTTGCAGGGGGATGTTTTTGGGGATTGGAGGAGTTGTTTCGTACTCAGCCGGGAATCGTAGATATCACAGCAGGATATACTGGAGGTGAGAATGACAATCCTACATATGAGGACCACGAGGGTCATGCCGAGGCACTAGAGATAGTATATGATCCATCCGTCACTAGCTATAAAAAACTTTTGGATTTCTTCTTTCAGATCCATAATCCGACGACATTGAATCAACAGGGTAATGACAGGGGTACCTCATATCGCTCTGCGATATTCTATCAGAATGATGAAGAATTAAATGAAGCAAAAGACTTTATCGATATAGTAAATAAATCTGGACGTTGGTCCGACCCTGTCGTTACCATACTCGAATCATTCACTATATTCTGGCGTGCCGAGGAATATCATCAGGACTATCTGCAAAAGAATCCCGGTGGATACACGTGCCATGCGATATACTTTGACTCATATTTAAAATAATCTTAAACCTAAAAAATATAAAATGGAAAACTTAAAACTAAACGAACTAACTGAAGAAGAGAAAAGGGTGATAATAGACAAGGGGACTGAAAGGCCTTTTGTGGGTGAATATACGAATACTATGGCCACTGTGGTGGCCACCTCGGGCACCTATTCACAGGTGAAGGCTTTACCGACAAAAACATCCGCCACTGCGTGAATTCAATATCAATGAAATTTATAGAGGGGAAATAAAGTTGTGGTATAATTTATTTATGGAGAAAGATAAAAACAATTATGCTTTTATTGATAGCCAGAATTTAAATCTGGCAATTCAATCTCTTGGATGGAAATTAAATTTTTCTAGATTCAGAGTTTATTTAAAGGAAAAGTATGGTGTCTCAAAAGCTTTTTTATTTATTGGCTACATAGAAGGAAACAATCAATTATACATATCGCTTCAAAATGCAGGATTTATTTGTATTTTTAAGCCCACATTAAAATATAAAGATGGAACTACAAAAGGGAATTGCGATGCCGAGCTCGTGCTACAAGCTATGATTGAATATCAGAACTTTGATAAAGCACTTATTGTAACAGGTGATGGTGATTTTCATTGCCTTGTTAATCATTTCATACAAAATAAAAAATTAAATGCAGTTATTATTCCAAATAGACTTAGTTTTTCTGCCCTACTAAAAATGGACTACATAAGGCCATATTTGAGATTTATGAATGATTTACAAAATAAATTAGAGTATAAAAAAGAAAAGGCCCCTTAAGGACAAAACCTTAAAGGGTGATCTCTTCCGTTCGTGATAAATGTATTATAGCACCCACTATACATAACAGTCAATACCTTATTAATATAATTATAATTTAAATGAAGAAATTTTGGCTTATTAAAAGTGAAGGGGATTGCTACTCGATAGATGACTTGAAAAAAGATAAGAAGATTGCTTGGACTGGTATTCGCAATTATCAATCCCGTAATTTTATGATGAATGACATGTCCGTAGGTGATATGGCCCTCTTTTACCATTCCAATGGCACAGTCGAAGCACCCACTGGTGTATACGGCATAGCCCGTGTGGCCTCGGCATCGCACCCGGACGAGACGCAGTTTGCAAAGGGGGATGAACACTACGATCCCAAGGCGACAAAGGCCAAGCCGATTTGGTACTGTGTAGACATGGCCTTTGTCCTCAAATTCAAGAATCCTGTGACCCTCGCTGAAATCAAGATTGACCCTGCTCTCGATGGCATGCTCGTCCGCGCCCGCGGATCCCGCCTGTCCATTCAACCCGTCTCCCAAAAGCATTTTGAGTATATTGTGGGGTTAGAGGGGTAGAATTTGAGTGATGTATTGGATGGGTGTTTTGTGGTATAATTTTAATGTGAAAATAAAGGATTTTCCTAAGCAAGATAGGCCAAGAGAAAAACTGGAAAAGTATGGTCCAGGTAAATTATCAGATGCGGAATTGCTAGCTATATTACTACGAACTGGAACAAAGGATTTGAATGTTTTAAAATTGTCTCAAAAAATTTTACAAAAATTTGAGAACAAAAAAATTATAGATATTTCGATTGAAGAACTAAAAACTATTCACGGGCTAGGAACAGTTAAATCTTGTGAAATAATTGCTTGTTTTGAATTGGGAAAAAGAATGTTGAAAGACAAAAAATTCTCAATCTTACTCTCACCTAAGGATGTTTGGGAAAGAATGGAAGATATCAGAGGGAGTAAAAAAGAGCATTTTGTTGTTTTTTATTTAGATAGCAGAAACCAAGAAATACAAAGAGAAATTATCTCTATGGGCACATTAAATGAAAGCCTGGTTCATCCACGGGAAGTCTTTGAGGGTGCTATCAAAAATAATGCCGCTTCGATTATACTTGCTCACAATCATCCGTCAGGAGATATGGATCCATCTGAAGCAGATATTGAAATAACAAAAAAGTTAGTACATGCTGGAAAAATTTTAGATATTAAAATTATTAATCACGTTATTATAACAAATAATTCATGGTCAAGAATTGAATTTTAAAAATATAAATTTTATGAATAAAGAAACTAGAATTAAAAATATTGCTGAAATTATCAAGAGAGATAAAGAGCATGGTAGACAGGATATACCATGGAAAGATAAATTGGAGCCGATGGCTGTTTATTTAATTCCTTTAGAATATCTTGTTTACAATAAATATAATGGACGTATTTTAAGTAGAACTAAGTCACTTGAAATGCAAGGTTACGAAATTGATGCTGCATCTAAAGAAGGCAAAAATCTTATCGAGAAGCTTCTTATGGATTCAAATCCCGGAAGAAATAAACAAACCCTTGATAGTATTAATAAAATGGGACAAGAAAAAGTAGGAATTATTACTCGAGATGGAATTGTAATTGATGGTAATAGGCGTACTATGTTGTTGAATAAGTCTGGTAAATATAATTATTTTAAAACAGTTGTATTGGATGTTACCTTAGAGGAGAACCCTTTAGAGATTGAGAAGCTTGAAACAACTTATCAAATGGGTGAAGATGAAAAATTAGGATACAAAGCAATCGAAAAATACTTAAAATCTAAATTATTGCATGAAAGAGAAATATCTATTGATAAAATTGCTGACTGGATGGGTGAAGATAGCTCAAAGATAAAGGAATATTTGAGTGTAATGGGAGTAATGGATGAGTATTTGGAGTACCTTGGATGCACTGGAATATATACACAGCTAGATGAAAGAGAGGACCAATTTATAAGCCTAACAAGATGGCTAGAAACTTTTTATGGAGAGAATAGTTCCAAGGGATTTGATGGATATAAAGATAGTGATGTTGATGATCTTAAAATAATTTCATTTGATTATATAAGAGCTATTTATGAGGGAAAAGAATTTCGTAATATTGGTTACGGTTTAAAAAACAATCATTTTTTTGGAGATAAAAAAATTTGGGAAAGTTTTAAGGATTTTCATTTTAAAAAAATGGATACAATAAAGCATTTGGAGATAAAAATTGACTTTAAATCTGATAATCTTGAATCCCATTTAAGGGACAGAGATGTAAAATACAAAGAGAGTACAAAAAATAAAGAAGGAGAGAGTTTTTTAGAAGAAAATATTAGAATTCATAAGCAGCAACTACAGAATATAAAATCAGCAAACGAACCCTCAAAACTTGTGTCAACTGCAAGTGATGCTTTAAATGCAATTAATCAAAAAAATCCATCCTTTTTAAATAATGATGTTTCCGACGGCCTCGAGGTAATAAGCGAAAAGGTTATAAATATGATTGCGGTTAATTCTCCTGATAAGATTCTCTCTCATGTTAATAAAATGTTAAAATCAATTTCTTTAGATAAAGATAATTCTTTAAAAAAACATATGTTGATTAAAATACAAGACATTGAAAAAACGATATCTCTTATAAGAAAAAATATCGAATAAATTATATGGATAATATAATACATATAGATATTGATAATTCGACCTCTAATTTTAAGTTAATAGGTGACATTGAAAGTGTCATCAGTAATACTAGATTAGTTTTTTCATTGAAGAGATTTAGCTATAGTTCTTTTGATAATTATATTTTGGTGCCATATAATCAAAAATCAAAAATACAAATACTTCAAGATTTAATTTTTTTACTTGAGAAATTTAATTTTAATGCAAGTTTAACTAACGGAACCAGTAATGAGGTGTCTAATTTTGAGAGAGAAAAAGATTCTTTTCTTGTTTTTTCTAACAAAGCTAAAAATATTCGTAATAACGAGTTTGATAAAAATCCGGAACTAGTAAATGATTTTGATAAATTTCAGAGTGTTTTAAAGAAAAAAATAGTACGCCCACTTTACCGGCTTCAATTGTTGTCTGCTTTTCACATGGCTTTTTCTCAGAATTCTTGTAATTTTGCTGTACCTGGTGCTGGAAAAACTTCCATTGTTTATGGAGCTTATGCATATTTAAATAGTCTTCCTGCTGATGATGATAAACATGTAGACAAAATATTAGTAATTGGACCACTGTCATCTTTTTCTCCTTGGGAAAAAGAATATGAGGAATGTTTTGGTCGCAAACCATCATTCCAGAGGTTGTCTGGTGACTCAACTATTTCTAGGTCTCATAAGGAACAACATCTTTTTTCTGGTAATCCTGTTGAGCTAACTCTTATAAATCACGGAGGTGTTGATAGTTTACAATACGAAATCATTTCATTTCTTAAAAAAAATAAAACAATGGTTGTGATTGATGAGGCACATAGAATAAAAAACCCGGAGGGTGTTTGGGGGAAAAGTGTTGTTGAGATATCAAAGGAAGCAAAATCTAGGGTTGTGTTAACAGGGACACCAGTTCCAAATGGCTATGAGGATTTGTATAATTTGTTTCAATTTTTATATCCTTATAAATATAAAGATATACTAAAATTACATTTTCAAAATTTAGTTGAAATGACAGTAAACTCAGATATTAATAGTGATAGAGTCAAGGAATTTATAGATAGTATATCACCATATTTTATTCGTATTAAGAAGAGTGATTTAAAATTACCACCAATAAATGAAACACTGGTTAAAATTAATATGAGTATAATGCAAAGAGAAATTTATGATTTTATCGAAGATAAATATATTAAGCAATTTAAAAGTAATAATTCAGCTAATGTTAAGGATTTGTTAAACAAAGCTAAATTAATACGCTTGAGACAAGCTTCCACTAACCCGTCCCTTCTTCTTAAATCAATTTCTGAAAATATAGACTCAGAAGATTATGAACAAAGAATCAATTTTTACAAGCAAATGCCAGATGAGTTTCAGGATGATTCAAATATTGTTTCTAAAATAATTAAGTATTCAAAAATTGAAACCCCTGAAAAATTTATTGCAATAAAAAAAATATTAGAGGAAAAGATATTTATTGAAAAAGGAAAAGTTATTATTTGGACTATATTTATTCAAAACGCCAAAGAACTTCAGGACTATCTTATATTCAATAATATAAAATCAAAATTGTTAATCGGAGAGGTTCCTCAATCTGAACGTGAATTTATTATTGATAAATTCAATAATCCAGAAAATATGGAATTTCAAGTTGTTATCGCCAACCCATTTTCTGTGTCTGAGTCGATTTCACTTCACAAGGGTTGTCATAATGCTATTTATATGGAGCGTGACTATAATTGTTCTAATTTTTTGCAGTCCAAAGACAGAATACATAGATATGGTTTATCTCAAAAGCAAAAAACTAATTACTATTATTTAGTTTCAACTGATTCAATTGATGAAATTATTAATGAAAAATTGGCTATAAAAATTGAAAGAATGGAAAAAATAATTGATGATGATATACCACTTTTATCACATATTAATGATTCAGATGAAACTGATGTGATTAAAGCTTTATTAGAAAATTATTTTAATAAAAATTAAAATCAGTTTATGACTACATATATTACAAAAGAAGAAGTTTTAGAACAATCAAGAATTATACTTAATAAATCTTTATATGAAATAATGCCTTCTGATCAGATAGAAGAAATAGAAAGAAAAATTTATGAATATAAAAATCAAAGAAAAGGGTATCTGGGTGAATTAATTGAATGGTATGTGTTTGGTAAAAAACCAGACGGCTTAAGTCAGGCTGATTTTAATATTGCTGGAGTGGAGCTAAAGGCAACACCCCTAAAAAAACATAAGAATAATATCTATGCGTCAAAAGAGAGGCTTGTTTTTTCAATGATTAATTATGAAGAAATTGTAAAAGAAACTTGGGAAAAAAGTTCATTTCTTAAGAAAAACAAAGTTATTCTTTTAATGTTTTATCTATGGATTCAAAGTCAAAGTATTTTAGATTACGAATTTAAATATATTCATTTACTTGATTTGTTAAATGACTTGTCAGACGAAGATGTTTTTCAAATTCAGAAAGACTGGGAGTATATAGTAGAAAAAATCAAAAGAGGAGAAGCACACTTGTTATCTGAGGGAGATACTTATTATTTGGGAGCTTGTACGAAAGCTGCTAATAGTCGTGTTGTTAGAGACCAGCCAATGAATCGTACACTAGCAAAACCTCGTGCATTTTCTTTTAAGCAACAATATATAAATTATTTAATACAAACAAAACTTCTTAAGAGAAAAACAAGCACAGATTCTATTTTTAAAAAACAAAGAAGGATTGAAACAATTGAAAGTGTAGTTAAAGAGAAATTCGCATTATTCATCAATAAAACAGATGAAGAAATATTAAAGAAACTTAATTCAAATTTAGGTAAGAAATCAAAAAGCTATAAAAGGCTAATAGTTAATCAAATCCTTGGGGTAAAATCAAATAATATTGAGGAGTTAGAAAAAGCTAATATAACCCTAAAGGTTGTGACATTGGAATATAATGGAAGATTAAAAGAATCTATCTCTTTTCCATTTTTTAAATATAAAGATTTAGTTAATGAATTGTGGTATGACGAAGAAAATGAAAATATGGCGGAACTTCATTTGCAGCTTGAAACTAAAAAATTCATGTTCGTTGTTTTTCAGAAGGTTAAAGGCAGTGACGATATTATTTTGAGAAAAACTATGTTTTGGAATTTCCCCATGAAAGATATTTCTAAGGCCCGAGATGTATGGGAGAAGACCGTTGATTTTGTTAGTAGTGGAAAAATTGTTAAAGAGATTGTTTTAGATAAAAAAGGAAAAGAGAAGAGAATTACATATTTCCCTGGTATGTCTTTTAATGGGGTAGTTCATGTTAGACCTCATGGCTCAAACAGTAGAGATGTAAATATTTTACCTGTCGCTGACCTCTTAACTGGTCAAAAAAGCTATACAAAGCAATGCTTTTGGTTGAATGCAGGTTATATACAGCAGGCCATAGAAAATGACAAAGATCAAGCTTGATCAATTTGATTGAATCTGCTAGAATTATAATATGAAAAAGATTAAAGTTATTGAGCTATTTGCTGGAGTTGGAGGTTTCCGAATCGGCCTTGATAGAGCTAGTAAAAAAGATGTAAAATTTGAAACAGTTTGGAATAGTCAATGGGAGCCAGGAGCAGTAACTCAGCATGCCTCTGAAATATATATAAAAAACTTTGGTGATAATGGTCACTCCTGTGAAGACATTCAGGATGTTGTTGACAATAAATTTAAGGAAATTCCCAATCATGATTTACTCGTTGGTGGTTTTCCTTGCCAAGATTATTCTGTTGCCAGAACTGCTAATCAAGCAAAAGGTATCTATGGAAAGAAGGGAGTTCTGTGGTGGTCTATTTATAATATTTTAAATAAGAAAGGTAAAAATGCACCTGATTTTTTGTTGTTGGAAAATGTTGATCGTTTATTAAAATCACCATCAGCACAAAGAGGTAGGGATTTTGCTGTTATGTTGGCTTCTCTTTCTGACTTAGGATATATTGTTGAATGGCGTGTTGTTAATGCTGCTGAATATGGATTTCCACAAAGAAGAAGAAGGATCTTTATTATGGGATATAAAAAAGGAAGTAAGGTTTTTAATCTTATTAAAAAAGAAAAAGATTTAAAAAATTGGATTTATAAAGAGGGGGTTATCGCAAAAGCATTCCCTGTTAAAAAAGATAATTCAAAGCTTGAAGAATTTGATATTAAAGGTAGCCTTGAAGAAATATCAGATAATTTTTCTTCTGATAAACCATCCAAAAGCCCTTTTGAAATTTCGGGTGTTATGATGGATAGAAAAATTTATACAACTAAAACAACTCCTGATTACAAGGGTAAATTTATTACACTTAGTGATATTATTATTCATGATGAGAGTAAAATACCAGAGGAGTTTTTTATAAAAAACGAAGATAAAAAGAGATGGGAATATTTAAAAGGTGGGAAAAAGGAAGAAAGAAAATCTAAGGATGGTTTTGAATATAGTTACGCTGAGGGCCCAATGATTTTTCCTGATTCATTAGATAAGCCATCTAGAACTATAGTTACAGGAGAGGGTGGAAGTTCTCCTTCTCGTTTTAAGCATGTCATTAAAACTAAGTCTGGTAAATTGCGTAGGCTTACACCTATTGAGCTCGAAAAATTAAATATGTTTCCAGAAAACCATACAAAGATAATGCAAAGCGGAAAAATAACGCCGGATGTAAAAAGAGCTTTCATTATGGGGAATGCTTTGGTTATTGGTGTTATTGAAAGATTAGGAAAGTCTCTCTCTGATTTTGTCTAGCATCTAATAATTCTTAAATATTAATCATAAAACTACTTTAAAATTATGAACGAAATAAAATGCCCAAAATGTGGAACCTCATTTAAAATCGACGAAGCCGGTTTTGCTGATATTCTCAAACAAGTCCATAATGCAGAATTTAATAAAGAGTTAAAAGAGCGCGAAAGAGCATTTAATATAGATAAGGAAAATGCTGTAAAACTTGCTGAGGCAAATACTAAAAATGTAGCACAGGTAGATATCTCAAGGAAGGATTCCGAAATATCCGAAATGAAGTCAAAGATTGAAAAATATAATATTGAGAAAAAACTTGCCGTTACTGAAGCGGTTAATAAAATTGAGAAAGAACGTGATTTACTCGCTAATGAACTAAAAAATAAAGATACTGAGATTCAGGTTTTCGCTAATTCTCTGAAAGATAAGGCTTTGGCTTTGTTTGGTAATGAGAATGCTAAAGAAGTCGTATTTAAGAAGCCATACGAAGTTCAAAAGAAGGAATTTGAAGAAAAGTTAAAGCAATTAAAAGAAAAGGCTCCTTCTGTATTTTCTGTTGATGAATTACAGGGAGAAGAAGAGAAGGCGGAATTTATTACGACATTCCGTGATTTACTTCGCATAAAATCATCACTTGAAACTTTTGCTGAATTTTCTTTTAGTGACGTTGGTATAACAGAACAAGAATTTTATGACTACCAGAGTAAATATCTTGATATTTATGAAGAGCGTAAAAATTATGAAGCTGGGGCTGAATCTATTTTAGATCAGATTGATTTTGAAATTGAATTGACTGTTCGAGATGTGATTAATTTTGACTATATAATCCAATTAATTGCAGGTCTAAAGAACATTACTTCTGATGCATTAAGGAAAAAGAAAACAGAAGAGATTTTGCATGTATTTGATGGTGATGTTCAATTGCGTAAAAAGAAAGATTTGATTAAAAAATTTATCGAAGAGAATCTTCCACATATAGATAAATCAGAAAATGTTGAAAAAGCTTTCGGGGAATTCTGGGCAAGTGAAAGATCAAATGCATTAAAAGAAATTGCTGAATCTGATAATATTTCAGTTGAAAAAATCGAACAGTTAATAGGAGAATATCTATATACACAAAGACTACCTCAGGGTCAGGATATAGTTGATCTGTTGCCTGCGACACCTAAACTACTAGAAAGGCAGGGGATTATTGATTGTATTAAGGGTGCTATTGAAAATGTAGTTGATATGTTTGAGTGGTAAAATAAATTTATGTCAAAACAAATATCAATAAGAAATTTTTGGAGTTTAAATACCGACGAGGCTGTCGTGACTGGTATTTTAAGAAGTAATTTAAATAAAGATGTTGAGGTTTTTATGCCACTGAACTCTCAAATGAAAGATGTAGATTTAGCTTTGGTTAATGTAAAAAGTAAA
>JAPLXP010000007.1 GCA_026396015.1 Candidatus Nomurabacteria bacterium
AGAAAATTTCAGAAAAACAGATCAAGGAAGAAATAAATTTAATAAAAAATAAAATAGTAGAAATCACCACTGTTCTAAAAAAAGAACCCGAAACAGAAACGAAACCAAAGATTCGCATAGATTTACGAGGTTATATTTTTATAAAAGACCAACAAGAAAATGGTATGAAAGTTGGTGACAAAAAATTAGAGATTTTGAGAGTTCTGTCAGACAAAAAACCTAAAACAATGTTTCAAATAGCAGAGATGGTTAAATACAAAGATGATCGAAGAGTTGTTCCCGCAATTACAGAAATAAATAATTCTATTAAAAAATTAACTGGTGGTAGCGATTTAATTATTAACCTTGGTGCTGGGTATTGTTTTAATACATCGAATCTTTTAATCTCATTTATAAATAAAAAATAGCCACTTATCCACAGTAAAAAATAACCTTATTAAATAAGGTTATTTTTTTGCGTTAAATGCGTGTAGCGTGAGGATGCAGACAAGTTACCGACAAAAAAGTTAATGAGACAATGAGTCCATGGTGATAATAATTACACGTAAGGCAAAAAATAAAAGAGAAACAAAGCAAATCAGAATAGTTTCAGATTTGCACGAGAAACTCTTATTTAAAGCAAATGAAGAGAATCTTACATTATCAAAGACGATTGAAAAAATATGTCGTCAGTATTTTAGCAAATGATCAATTTAAGCACACAAGCAATAGAAGAATTACGAATTGCTCTCCAAAAATCATATGGGGTTGATTTTGCTTGTGGCTTATCAGATGAAGAAGTTAATGAAATTGGGAATTTACTTATTTCATCTCTTGCAGAAAGTTTGAATGTAAAAATTGCAAAGCCTGAAGTGTCTACAGTAAGTATGTAGGTAGTTCAGGATCTGTAATTGGATCCATACAATGTCATAATAAACTCTTTATGGGGCAGAGAGTATAACTAAGCTCCAACAAAACTTCTACTGCTTGGTTCAGCACAGAAGCAAAACCCTTAAGGAATATTAAGGTTCAAATGCGAAAGCTGGGAAAATGGTGGTCACGCCTTCCACCCAGCCATCTGATTTGCATCGTAATGTTTCAAGATATAAATGGAGTTATGTAAGTGAAATGAAATACCGAGTTTTAATCAAAACTAGTTTCACTGAAAGGTACTCGCATTGTATATCTCAAATACCTTGACTACATATTCAGATAAGTGAAGTTGATTTATTATCTTTTCTTATCACAAAACACCCTCTTGCTATAGCTAATATCGTAAAGGTAAGGCGTGGAGTGGGTAAAATTATTAAGTAAAAACAAAAAACAAATTATGAGAAGCATAAAAAGCAGATTTGATAAAATACAAAATAAGTATCCTTCTCTTGGAGCTTGTATTATTCTTGCTCAAGCAGTCAGAGGAAGAAGATTCACTCAAAGTTCTATAACGAGAGAATTCACGAAATTAGTGCCGAAAGATGAATATGACAAAAAGGAGCGTAGGACAATAATAAAGTTTCTTGTAGAAGTTTCAAACACCTTGGAGGACGACACGATAACAATGAAAAATTAGCCGGTAAGAGAATTTAAAGGTCTGGTCAGTAAAGATATCATTAAGCACTAAAAGTTTCCCCAGAAGAGAAAAAATTACAAATATGTTAAAATTGTAAGTGCTACACCAAAGGAATTATAAAAATGTGCTATTTGTGCATTTTTGTATATAAAAACGAGGCAATGACCTTCCTTTGGTGTAGCAACTAAAAGTAATCGTCGTTGCCTCATTTTTATTTATGAATAATTACAAAAATCTAGATACAAGTAAATTAAATTATATTATCTACTGTCGTAAATCAAGCGAGGGTGAAGATAAGCAAGTTCAATCTCTTGATACTCAATTAAGAGAATTGGAAGATCACGCAAAAAGAAATGGTTTAAATATAATAGAGGTTATTTCAGAGAGTAAAAGCGCCTTTAAAATTGGACGCCCAGGATTCGATAGAATGATGAACCTAATAAAAATAGGTAAGGCTAACGCAGTTTTAGTTATTCGTGCGAATCGTATATCAAGAAATTCTATAGATGCAGGATACGCAATTTCTTTAATGGATGAAAAGAAATTATTATACATCCGAACCCCTAATTCTACTTGTTACACATGCTCTTCAACAGACAAAATGATGATAGCTCTAGAATTGATTTTTTCCAAGAAAGATAGTGATGAAAAGGGTGATATGGTGAAAGAAGGACAAATGTCAAAAGCACTAAAAGGTATTCCTCATGGACGAGCTTGTCTAGGATTTTTAAATGACAAATCAGAAGAGAAAGGAAATAGAAAATGGTTAATAGATGAAATAAGGTTAGGTAAAATAAAAATATTATTGGATATGTTTCTAACTGGCACACATTCTGCTGGAAAGCTATATAAGTATGCAATAAATGATCTTAAATTAACTACTGTAGGCAAAAAAAGACAAGGAGGACAACTTATTGTAATGTCTCGTATTTATGAGATTTTAAAAGACCCAATTTATTCTGGATTTTTCTTTTACGGAGGAGAAAGGTATGAACTCGATAGGAATCTTCCAAGACTTATAACAGAGGCACAACACAATAAAATTAAACAAATATTATCCAGAAAAAATATACCAAAATCACAACATCACGAAGCTGTATATGCAGGTTTTATACAATCAACAGAAGGAAACTATATGGGGTTAGATCCAAAGTTCCAAGTAATTTGTGATTGTAAGAAAAAATTTGCTTATAGAGATAAAACCCATTGTCCTCAATGTAGAGTTAATATTGATAGAATGGAGAATCCTAAATATTTGGATTATTCGCATTATTATGATGTAAAGAAAAAGAAAGCTTCACTACCATATAAATGTATTTCTGAAAAAAATATTACGAAAGAAATGATTAAATACATAAATGAAAATTTAAATTTCTCTAATGATTTATTGGAATGGTCTAAAAAATATATATATGAAATGAAAGACCAAGAAGTTTCAGCGAAGGTTTTAATTTCAAAAGACAGAGAAAACAGAAAAGAAGATTATGAATTAAAAAAATCAAAATTAAGAGGAATGCTTCGTGATGGAAAAATAACAGACGATGAATACAATATAGATCTTGAATTTTTAAATAAGGAATATACTGATACAAATATTGAAGTACAGAATGTGGATTGGTATCAAGAGATGATGGATATTACTAATTTGACTCAAGGTGTAGTTGAGGTATTGCAAAATGGTTCATTTCAATCAAAAAGAAACATACTTTCAAAGCTTGGTTCGAACCTAGTGTGGAATGACGAGAAACTCAGTATTTACAACAGAAAATCAATAGAAGCTCTTGTTAAAGGTATAAAAAGTATTAAATCAATATATCCAAAGTTCGAACCTAGTTTATCTTTTGCAGAGCAAGGCTTAAATGAAAAAACAAGCGAGTTTTCGCTTGTTAATTCTACTATGCTCCCCCGGTAGGGAGCGAACCTACGACCAATCGATTAACAGTCGATTGCTCTACCGCTGAGCTACAGGGGAATATTATGTTATCAAACATATCTGACTACTAATTATAATAATCAGAATTTGTTGTACAACCGCAATCGAAACAATCGATGTCACTGTATTTTTCTGCTGAAAAATCTCGCGACCCCGGCTCGGCTCGCCAGCCTCCACCCTTGCTAAATGGGTCCCATCCCATTTCTCACTCCACCGCTCTGCTACAGGGGAATATATCCATAATTAAATGAACGAGTATATAGTATCAAATATACTACTTTATTTCAAGGGGGTATTTATATTCTAAATATAATGGATATTTCTATGTTATAATATTTTTTATGAAAAAATATAAAATAATTTTTTGGATTACAACGGGTATCATATTTTTATTTGAAGGTGTAATGGTAGCCTTCACTTCTCAGACAGAGATGGCAGTACAGGGGATTACACATCTAGGATATCCTGTGTATTTTGGTAATATGCTCGCTGTATTCAAAGTATTGGGCACACTAGCATTGATCATCCCTATGGTTCCTCGTCGAATCAAAGAGTGGGCATATGCTGGATTTATGATTGATTTTATAGCAGCGTTGGTGGGTATGCTCGTAGTGGATGGCTGGAGTGGAATGGTATTTATGCCTATCGCATTTATCGGAATACTAATCGCATCATATGTGTCGTTTGATAAACTAAATAAAATATAAAAATTTACATTAAAAAACACCACATGATCGTGGTGTTTTTTAATGTATGCCTGTCTACTATAATCTATTTATGAAAAATCACCCAGAAACTACAGTTGGTCATATACATCTCACGGTATTGCACAAGGCTGCCTTACTGATGACTGGTGAGTATGAGGCGACAATGGTGGGAGAAAATTTTGCCGAAATTAAAAGAACCCATTAATTAAATATTTATGGGTTTTATTTATTGTCTATAATTTGCTATAGTGACTTTGTGAATATATTAAATAAAAATACAGATAGATATCATGTTATTACAGCAGTGGCCTCTTTGTCTTCATTGATGGCTGTAGGTACAATAACCTTCCATTTCTTGGAAAAGTGGGATTGGGCAACTAGTTTTTATTTCTCAGTTATTACTCTGACTACTGTTGGATATGGGGACATATATCCGACTACTGATGTATCTCGTATCGTCACCGCTTTTTATATATTGATAGGCGTCGGTGCAGTGCTAGCATCTCTGACTGTTATTGCTACTGATCGTATTAACAAGACAGCAGGTAGAATGCGTAATTTTGCGGACAATAAACAAGATTAAATAGCATTTTCTAAAAAATGAATTTTGTGCTATAATGATTAAATAATTTTAAATAAAAGACTCGTACCAGTTACGGGCCTTTATTTATGTATAAATAATTTGTAAATTA
Organism: Candidatus Nomurabacteria bacterium; assembly: GCA_026396015.1. Taxonomy (GTDB): domain Bacteria; phylum Patescibacteriota; class Minisyncoccia; order Phycocordibacterales; family UBA9973; genus UBA8515. Next base: position 4,882 of record JAPLXP010000007.1, read on the forward strand.
AAAACTAAATAAAAAAAATGAAGAGAACTTTTAAACTTTTTACTATCATTACTTTTTGTGTATTTTCACATAAAATTTACGCTCAACCATTCTATTCTGGGGAGATATTTATAGATAGTCTTACTTCAGGTAAAACTACTATAGGTATCTATGGCAAGTATGATCCTGTGGGTGTAAAGACCACAATCACAGCTTTTGCAAATGGTGTAGCTTGCTCCATGGATACTGTATACAGTATAGGTGTGAACCCCTTTAATATCAGGATTGTGAATTTATCACCAGGTTCTGATTATTATGTATATTTATTTTTCTCAAATTTTTATGGTTCTGACACTGTTGACTTAGGTAGGATTACTACTCTTTACGATAATCACAACAATAATATTTTTAGGATTAAAAATACATTATTCACTAGGAATATAGGATCTAGTAATGTTGAGTTGCGGGGGATAATAGATTTGTCACCCAAATCAACAGCTGTAGCTTTTTGTGCTATCTATTCAGATAGTCTTTGTAAAAAGATGATTGGAAATATGAGCACAAGACTGAATTATTCAAATAATTATTCATTTGAATACATGTATGATTTATATTATAGTTTTAAAATAGACACACTAAATAATTCTTCAGTGTATGGTAAATTTTGGGGTAGTGACAATATTGGTCATTCTGATTCTGATACTATTCCATTAAAATTAAATACTATAAATAAAAAAGGTACTACATCTGGTGTTGATGAATTTGAATTTGGTAAAAAAGATATTTCGGTCTATCCGAATCCTGTAAATGACTTTTTGTATTTTTCTGAAACAGAAGATTATAAAATATTTAATCTTTTTGGTCAGGTTGTAAAAAATAATCATGGTAACTGTGTAAATCTGAGTGATATACCTACTGGTATATATATGATTAATATTGGATCAAAAAGAATTCAATTCTTCAAAAATTAAATGATAAAAGCTGTCGAGGAATCGGCGGCTTTTTCTATTGACATATTTTTTTATAAATTATAATCTATATAAAAATTGAAAATTATGAATATAACACAAAGTACCGAACCAGGAAACATTGTTGGAAACAAAGTTGTACTAAGACCTATTAAAGAAGAGGATCTTCAAATATTTATGACGTGGGTGAATCACCCAGAAATATTTCATTATTTAAACAAGACCATGCCTATTACTTTTGAGGAGGAGTTGGCTTGGTACTACAGGTCAAAACAAAATCCAAAAGATAGAATTGATTTTACTATTTTGGACAAAGAAACTGAAAATCCAATTGGGACTCTCGGTGTGCACCATATGGACAACATAAATGGCGTTGCTTACACTGGGACTATCATATCCACTGAATATCAGTGTTGTGGTTATGCCACTGAAGCCAAGATGTTGTTATTGAACTATGTTTTCAGTCATTATAATGTTCGTGTTATTTACTCCTACATAAAAGGTTATAATGAAAAAAGTATAGCCTATGCTACAAAATGCGGTTATAAAGAAATAACAAGATTTCCTAAACATTATTTTCGTGAGAGTGATGGTAAATATCACGACCGCGTGATAATGGTTGTTGAAAAAGATGAATGGATTAGAGATTATTGGACTGAGTATACAAAAAGATATAATCTTTAGAGATAAAAATAAAAAGTTGTCAAATTATTGGCAGCTTTTTTATTTTGCTTGAGCAAATCTTGACAATATTAATGTTTGGGTGTATAATATTTATAAATAAAAAATCAAATAGAAATGAAAAAAAATATCGCAATGGCATTTTGTCTTGCAATTTTTGCAGGATCATGTCAGACCATAGAGTTAAAAAATTATGGTAACAAAATTTCAAATCAGAATTCTACTGAAATCGTTGATTTTACTAAAAATTATCGGCAGTATCTATCTGATAAGGAGCTGCTGGAACACAGAGATGCAACTTTTTTAAATAAGGAAGAAATTCAATTGTTGGGTGTACCAGCAACCAAAAATTCAATTTATTTTAAAGAGTCATATCTAATGGAAGACAGCTGGAAGCACATTGTCGTACCAGCGGGAACTCTAGGTAAGGCTGTAAGGGTTAGCTCATCTCGGATTGAGACTATATTTTCCCAGAAAGATACAGTCATGTTTACATGGATGGAATTTGGTGAAGACTATCTCTTGATAGTAAAGAGAGACCCAGCACCTAAGATACCTCCAGGTATTTTAGAAAAGTATCGTTTTACGCAAGATTTTCAATACATAGATTATCTTGGGTCAAAATTTTATCTACTGGAAGGTAGAAATGAAAACAAATTACAGGTTCGTGTTAAAAAACTTGAACCAACAAAAATTGAAATGCAAGGTATTAAATAATTTTTTTGCATAAAATTAAAAATAAAAAGCTGTCGAATAATCGACAGCTTTTTTGTTTTTAAATTTACAGAGCACCCAATAGATAGCTGATTACTTCACGAACATTGTAATCACTATTTTCGTTAGTCATTAATTTTTGCAAAAATCTTACATCGTCACCAATTGTTACTACCATGGGTTCAAAATCAGAATTCTTGCTAGCAGTAGAGAATAGACCGTTACAAAGGCAACCTCTGCCTATTGTTTCTTCTATTTTTCCACCTTTATTCAGGAATTTATCAATGGGTTCTGCTGCGCATCTGCGTCCAATTTTACCATCTGATTTTTCATAGAGAGATACTAATCCTCCAATATTGCATATCCTAGATCTTGATTCATAGACATTAGCTTCTGATATGGTTCCGGGTAATTCTATTACCTTAAAAGGAAAGCCTGTAGGGGATATTCTCATATCAGTTCTAATTTTTAATTCACCCCTGAATCCAAGCCTCCTGACTTCTTTTCGAATACTGGGATTCATTCCAGATTCTTCAGAAAGTGCAAAAATTGAGCCTACTTGAATACCTTCTGCACCTATCTGTATTGCACGATTTAGTGCTCCAGGTGTAGCGTATCCACCACCAATCCAGAATGGTAAACCTAGCTCTGAGAGTTTTTTGTAATCGACATAATCCTTTTCTCCGTAGCTTAATTTATTTCTTGGAGGGGCATTGTGTCCACCTGCAGTTGGTTCTTCTACTACAAATCCATATATACTACCTGGTGGTAGTTTTTGTATGAGCATTGTAGCTAATAAATTTGATGAGATAATTGGTATAAATTTTGGAATTTTTTTGATATTCAGCTTTTCACCAAAAAATTTTTGTGTATCAAAAGTCATTGTAAAGCTCGTGATACTTGTACCTATGACAGGAATACGATATTGTGCAACTTTGCTTTCAAAAATAGAATTCATCACTTCAGGTATTTGCAGTGGTATACCGGCACCCATAGTGATAAAGTCCACGTCTGCGAGCATTGCTCCAGTGATAGCATATATGTGCGGCATAGCCACCTTCTCTAAATAATTTATACTTACAGGATTTTTATGTCCTTCTTTTGCAAGCCACACGTATGCGTAGTTTGCACAAATCACAGTAGATATCAAAAGATCAGGAGGATCGGTATTAAACATCTGTACTCTTTTGATTGGTATGTCTTTTGGGGCACCTCCTTCTACGTAAAATTTTTTTATTACACTTTCAGATATGTTTGGAAATGGAAATGTAGATAAAGCTCGCCTAATGTGGCCACCCTTGTCTCCATTTTGTAGTTCATGAACTAGTACTCCTTCGAGTATTGTTCCAGATAATGTGCCAAGTTGACCAAGGCTGGATACTCTATTTGCAAGCACGTAAGATGACGTGTTTACTCCCATACCACCTTGGATGATTTCAGGATGTTGATGTGTTTTCATGGTATTTATTTTTTAGTGTTCTTTTATAAAATAGTAACACAGTATCAGGTATATTAATATATGTTATAATTTATGTATGGCAAGATTAGTTCATGGATTTCATTTAACCAAAAAAAGAAAACACAAGATAACTACATTTTTTTTGTTGTTTTTTATATTGGCTATAATAATCACAATTAGTATTTCTGCGGGGGATTCACTGGGTCTATTGATTCAAGCTTTATGTCTATCTCTGTTCAGACTCATATTTGCTTATCTGATATCTCTTTTTGTAGCAGTACTCATCGCTATATCTATTAATAATAGTAAATTAGGGGATTCGCTTATTCCAATTTTTGATTTAATGCAAAATTTGCCGTCGTTTGCTCTTATTCCATTGTTTGTATTTTATTTTGGATATACTAGCTTGATGACAATAATTTTTGCTGCTACTTCTATTCTTTGGCCAATTCTATTCTATGTCTTGCACGCCCTAAAGACTGCAGACAAGGATCAAGAAAATGCTGCTCGTATATTTGGTGCACATGGATTAAAAAAAATTCTATTCTTCTCTCTACCAGTTGCCTTTCCTGCTATTATTACAGGTTCCATCGTTGGATTTAGTATTGGGTGGGAAGCAGTAATCGGAGTAGAAATTATTGGTCTATCTACTGGTATCGGGCCCTTTTTGAATAATGATAATTCTAGTAGTATGCACAACAAAACTTTAATCTTGGGTATATCTGCCTTGCTTGTTGTTGTTTTTTTAATTAATAGATTAGTGTGGATGCCTCTTTTAAAAAAGACACAATTGTATGCAAACTAAAAAAACTATATTATCGGCTTCAGATTTATACTATTCATATTTAAATGAAGATACTGGTGAACATCTGTCTGTATTAAAAAATATTACTTTTGAAATATTAGAAGGTGAATTTGTGTGTTTTGTTGGACCTTCAGGCTGTGGAAAGTCTACAATTTTAAAAATATTATCCGGACTTGAAAAATCAACAAAAGGTAAGGTGAATATAGAAGCTAAAAAAATAGCAATGGTTTTTCAGAATTCTGCATTATTTCCATGGCTGACAGTTCGAGAAAATATCGCATTTGGTTTAAAAATGGAAAATATAAATAAATCAGAAATAGATAAAATAGTCACAGAAAAAATTAACGAAGTAGGTCTATCTGGTTTTGAAGATAAATATCCAATTGAACTTTCTGGAGGCATGAAGCAAAGAGTTGGTATTGCTAGAGCATTAGCAATTAGCCCGGATTTATTGTTGATGGATGAACCTTTTTCAAGTCTTGATATATTGACTGCGGAGAAATTAAGAAAAGAACTTCTTGATATATGGGTTAAATACAAAGTCACGATTGTCATGGTCACACATCTAGTAGAGGAGGCAGTCGAGCTCGCAGATAGAATATTTATTTTTGCTCCAAGGCCGACTTTTATTGAAGAGGTTGTTAGTATTAACTTAGATAAGCCAAGAGATAAAAGATCTCAAGAATATTATGATCAAGTAGATAAGATCAGTAGGCAAATAAAGACATAATATTGAGTATTTTATATTTTAAAAAATAATTGAATTTTATTCAAAAATGATGTATAGTGTATTTATCTTATTAATAAACAAAGATAGCATCATATTTTCTTAATCATGATGTAATTCTATAGAAACAATATGGCAAAAAGAAGTACAAACCTTGGTGTTCATCCTAAATCAATACATTCTCACAAGACAGCTAAGAGATTAGAGATCAAGAGAGCGATGCTTGTTAAAAAAGCAGCCAAGAACAAAAAGAAATAGTTTATCTAAAAAACACAGCAATATCTATTGCTGTGTTTTTTGCTGTTGCGTAATTTTTATTTGTGGTAAAATATATTTATAAAATGAAAAAAGCGATATATATAATTTGTGGGGTAGTTGGTGGAATTTTTAGCTTGATAGTCATATCAGGTATTGTTCGGTTTGTGCTTACTCAAAATGATACTATCATCATAGGTAAGAATGCCCCAGATGCTGAAAATATGAATTATATCGTTGGTTCAGAGAATTTTACACTCAAGGACGGAAAAGCTGAGAAGGATTATGTAAAGGGTGCAACTGTGAAAAATAAATTGGCAGTGTTTGGTGAGCCTGTATATGGAGATTTAGATAATGATGGGGATGTAGATGCTGCGACTTATTTGGTGAATGATGCTGGAGGGAGCGGCACATTTTACTATGGTGTACTAGTGATCAATAATAAGGGTACTTTTAATTCTACAAATGCAATGTTCTTGGGAGATAGGATTACCAATGCTAGTCTACGAATAGATGACGGGCATGCTGTATTTGGATTTAATACTACTGCTGGCTTAGATAGTAAAGCAAAAGTTGCATCTTTAAAGAAAACAGTCTGGGTAAATTTTGATAAAACAAAAAATGAAATAGGTGAATGGGTAAAAGATTTTGAGGGCGAATCTGCTGGTTTCAATAAATAACACTTTCTATTTAATGAAAAATAGTGTATTCTGTGTATCTATATGGCTCACGGCGAAGTAGTAGTAAGGTTCGAAAAAGTCACCTTTGAATATGGTCACAATAAAACGATATTAGATGCGGTGGATTTTTCTGTGCGTCGTGGTATGAAGGTGACTATCATGGGTCAGAATGGCGCAGGAAAGAGTACTCTTTTTTCTCTTATTACTGGTGCCAATACTCCAGAGGATGGAATAATTAATCTTGCTCAGCGTACTACTATAGCATTATCTCGTCAGGTTATCCCTCGTGATGAACTGGATCTGACTGTCCGTGAATTCTTCCTTAAATGTTTTAAAGAAAAAATATATGATATTGATCCACGCATAGATGAAGTGCTCGAAGTAGTGAATCTAAAAGGTCATGAAAAAGTTCACGACCGAATAGTGCGATCATTTTCTGGTGGACAGCAAGCACGCCTACTCCTAGCTTCTGCTCTTATTCAAGAACCAGATATTTTGCTACTCGATGAGCCGACAAACAATCTAGACAAGGCCGGTATCGCACATTTGACAGACTTTCTTGTGAAATACAAAAAGACTGTGATCGTCATCTCTCACGATGCGCATTTCCTAAATGCCTTTACTGATGCAGTGTTGTACCTAGATGTGTACACAAGAAAGATCGAGCAGTATGTAGGTAACTATACAGATGTACGTGATCAGATCGCTGTGCGTATGGAACGCGAAAATAGAAAGAATGCGCTCCTCTCGAAAGAGATCCAGGCAAAGAAAGATCAAGCTAACGCTTTTGCGATGAAGGGAGGAAATCTCCGTGCTGTAGCAAAACGTATGCGTGAACTAGCAGCAGATCTCGAAGAAGAAAAGGTGGATGTAAGAAAAGAAGACAAGACTATACGCCCATTCAAAATTCCATTCCAGGGTGATTTGATAGGAGACATTATTACATTTGAATCAGTCTCTATTCTAAAGAAGCACAAGCCAACACAAGTAAAAGTAAATATTAAGCTCCGCAAGAACAAGCACCTACTACTCTCTGGTCCAAATGGTATCGGTAAGAGTACACTACTTGAAGCTCTAGCAAATAATCGTGCAGAGGGTGTGACTATAACTCCTGGCGTCAGTGTGGGATACTATCGTCAAGATTTCTCGACTTTGAATTTCGAGCATACAGTATTCGAGGCACTCGCTGAAGTATCACGCAAATATGCAGGACGTGTAGATGAAGAGCGTATTCGCGCTACAGCTGCATCATTCCTAATCGTAGGTGATATGGTCAATACGCGCATTGGAAGCTTATCCGAAGGGCAGAAGGGCCTTGTAGCATTTGCAAGTCTAGTGATAGAGCGACCAGGATTATTAATACTTGATGAGCCTACGAACCATATAAACTTTCGCCACCTACCAGTCATCGCAAAAGCACTCGATGAATACGAGGGTGCGATGATTCTAGTCTCTCACGTACCAGAATTCGTAGAGCAAATACGTATTGACGAAATACTTGATTTAGATAAATAAAAATGAGTAAGGCAAGACCTTACTCATTTTTATTTTATAATTGACAATACCCCCAGGGGGTATATACTTTAATTATGAATACAAATAAACAAAAACTAATTCGGCGCTTGAAGATTATTGAGGGTCAGGTGAGGGGACTTCAAAAGATGGTAGAAAGTGATAAATATTGTATAGATGTGATCACTCAGACATCAGCTATCAAAAAAGGTTTATCTGGAGTAGAGGATATCTTGATGGAGAGTCACCTGGGTCATTGTGTGATAAATCAGATAAAGAATGGACAAACAGACAAGGCGACAAAAGAAATCTTAAAAGTTTATCAACTTAAAAGAAAATAATATTATATATGAGCGAAACTAAAACATATAAAGTTAAAGGGATGCACTGTGCATCTTGTGCCAGTATTATAGAAAGAGCTATTAAGAAAATTGATGGAGTTGCAGAAGTATCTGTAAACCCAGGCACAGAAAATGCAAAGATATCTTTTGATTCCAATAAAACAAATGGAGATGATTTTAATAAAAAATTGGAAACACTCGGATATTCCCTTATAGTACAAATGAAACATGATATGAAAAATATTTCTGCAAGTGAGATGGGTATGAGCGAAAATGAACACGCAAAGCATCTAGGGTTGAACCAATCAAAGAAAGAAAAACTTGCAGAGATAAAAGAAATGAGAAATAAAGTAATTTCAGCTATTCCTCTAGCTGTCGTGAGTGTTCTTATTATGCTCTGGGATATTTTGGTAAAACTCGGAACTATATCAGAGATGTCTTTGGTGTGGTCAGAATTTTTCCATCATTTACTTCCTGTAATGGCTACTTATATTTTATTTACTGTAGGCCGGCCATATTTGATTGGATTTTACAGATTCATCCGTACTGGGCAGGCAAATATGGATACACTCATCGGTCTGGGTACATCTGTCGCGTTTACCTATAGTTTTATAGTGAGTGCATTTGAGGAGACATGGTTAAAGGATTTCCCAAATGTAGGGGTGACTTATTATGATGTGACAATCATTGTCATTACTTTTATCGCCCTGGGTAAATATTTAGAAACACGCTCAAAGTTGAAAACTGGTGATGCAATAGAGAAGCTTTTAAATCTACAAGCGAAAACAGCGCTAGTTCTCCGTGATGGAAAAGAAGTTGAAGTCCCATCTGATCAGGTAGTTATCGATGATTTAGTTATAATAAAACCAGGTAGTAAAATCCCTGTAGATGGTGTTATTACCGAGGGGTTATCATTTATTGATGAATCAATGGTCACAGGCGAGCCAATGCCAGCACAGAAAAAAGTCGGAGACAATATAATAGCTGGGACTATTAATACTACAGGAGCATTTACATTTAAAGCTACAAAAGTTGGATCCGAGACAATGCTCGCACATATTATTAAAATAGTGGAAGAAGCCCAAGGGAGTAAGGCTCCAGTTCAAGCATTAGCAGATAAAATATCAAGCATCTTTGTGCCGATAGTGCTAGTTATTGCATTTATTACATTGGGATCATGGATTTTCTTTGGTATTAATACAATTGGTCTTTCTAGTTCCTTGTCATTTGGCCTGATGTCATTTGTCGGTGTACTCGTCATCGCTTGTCCATGCGCATTAGGACTCGCTACTCCTACAGCTATCATAGTCGGTGTTGGCAAGGGTGCGCGCGAAGGAATATTGATTAAAGATGCAGCAACACTTGAGAAACTTCATAAAGTAGATACAGTCATAGTAGATAAGACTGGTACGATAACAATCGGCAAGCCGACACTTGTTGATATTAAAAATTTCTCTGATATTGATGAGCAAAAATTTATCTCTACCCTCGCTTCGCTTGAAAATAAATCAGAGCATCCCATTGCCCATGCAATAGTCAATTATGCAAAAGAAAAGAATTTAAATACAGTAGAATTAAATAATTTCGAAGGTTTACAAGGCAAAGGATTGAGGGGAACGATAGATGGTACAGAATATTTTGTTGGGAATGTGAAGTTAATAAAAGAATTAAATTTAAATTTTGATAATATACAAATAGAAGAATTTACGGCTCAAGGTAAAACGCCAGTTATATTGGCAACAAAAGAAAAGGTGCTAGGTTTTGTAATGGTGGCTGATGAAATAAAAGTTGAATCAAAACAGGCAATTACCGATTTGCATAAATTAGGAATCAAAGTAATTATGTTAACAGGGGACGATGAAAAGGCAGCAAAGTATATGGCGTCTCTCGTAGATATCGATGAAGTCGTAGCGCATGTCATGCCGGCAGATAAATTGACAAAAATAAAAGAACTTCAATCGGGTGGCCACATAGTAGCGATGGCTGGCGATGGAGTAAATGATGCCCCAGCCCTCGCCCAAGCCGATGTCGGCATTGCTATGGGTACTGGTACTGATGTAGCAATAGAGTCTGCAGGAATCACACTATTGGGCGGAGATATTTCAAAATTAGTCAAAGCTATAAAGCTTTCAAAGATGACAATGTGTGGTATCAAGCAAAATCTATTCTGGGCATTCTTCTACAATATAGTAGGTATACCACTTGCAGCTGGAATATTCTATCCGATATTTGGGTGGACACTCAATCCTGCATTTGCGGGACTCGCTATGGCAATGTCGTCCGTATCAGTAGTCGGCAATTCACTACGAATTAAAAGTAAGAAACTATAATATGAAAAATACATATCATGTATCAGGAACACATTGTGCATCTTGTAAAATCTTACTCGAAGATATTATTGGCGAGCAGGAATATATTGCGAGTGTAAATGTAAATCTAAAAAAAGAAACTATAGAAATCGAAATTAAAGACGATAAAAATAAAGAAGAAGTATTAGATATTTTAAATTCAAAAATAAAAGAAAATGGCTATATTCTAACTACAGAGAAACAAGAAAAAGAAAAACAAAATCATAGAGAGTTGTACCTAGCTGTACCAATCGGAATTGTATTTCTAATTTTATTTTTCTTGCTTCAAAAATCTGGAATTTTAAATTTTGGTATTGGTGGAGATATTACACCGGCTACCAGCTTTATCATAGGATTGATCGCATCTGTATCTTCTTGTCTTGCAATAGTCGGTGGACTTATATTGTCACTGTCTGCTACGTCTGCACGTGATGATAGTAAAACAAGTAATAAACACATGATCCTTTTTCATCTTGGACGACTCCTGGGCTTTGCAATATTGGGAGGAATTTTAGGATTCATAGGTAAAACGATAGGTATAAATTTTACAATTTCTACAATATTGGGATTAATCGCTTCAATTATTATGATTATTCTTGGGATGAATCTAGTTGGTATTTTTAATAAAAATAAAATTACATTGCCGTCCGGAGTATTTTCTTATTTCAGAAAAGTAGAGCATTCGACCCTAGCACCGATCGTAGTAGGCATAGGGACATTCTTTCTGCCTTGCGGTTTTACTCAGTCGATGCAGTTCTCAGCACTCTCTAGTGGATCATTCACTTCAGGTTTTATTATTATGTTATTCTTTGCATTTGGTACATTACCAGTGTTGGGATTGCTCTCTTTTAGTTCTGTGTCTTTTGCAAAAAGTAAATATGCACCAATATTCTTTAAATCTGCAGGTGTGGTAGTGCTAGGCTTGGGTATATTTGCATTACTTGCTGGATTAGCTAGTTTAGGTATTATAAATCCAATAATTAATATATAAATGACGCATTTCTTTGTTGCTGCGTTCGTTTGTTGCCGCAATGTACATTAGTACATTTTAGTCACAAGCCTCACTTGCGCCTCGAACTGCATTCATTTATAAATTAATTAATATTTTAATATATAATATACATATGAAAAAAAAGACATCTATAATAATCGGAGTAGGATTAATAATAGTCTTTGCTATTATTTTACTTGGTAGTACTACAAATAAAAATACGAATACCGACAAAATATCAGAAAATGAAAATATAAACAATGTAGAAGTGCGAGATGGTATTCAATATATTACAATAAATGCACGTGGGGGATATAGTCCACGACTATCGGAGGCACAATCAGGTATACCGACAAAGTTGATAATGAAGACAGATGGGACGTATGATTGCTCGTCATCACTATTGATCCGATCGATCGGTATTCAGAAAATCCTACCGAATACTGGTAATACCGAGATTGATCTGGGTATACCAAAATCGGGAAATCCAATATCTGGTATGTGTGGTATGGGAATGTATAATTTCAATATTGATTTTAAATAAAATAAAAGCCGATCCATTTTATAGGATCGGCTTTTTTGTTTAATCTGTTGCAGAATTTCTTTGTATGTTACCTACAAATTTTCTTTTTTCTGGATTTATGAATTTCTCCCATTCATTTTTTTGTATTTTAAATGAAGAACTTCTAGCTGATCCCTCAGCTGGAGTACGGTCTTTCTTTGGAATAATTTTTTTACGAATGTATCTGTAATCTTCGATAGCTAGAATTAGTAGTTTTCTTATCTCCCTTTCCAGGGAGGGTGGAAGACTTCCTAATTTTTCATCCTTAAAAAATCTTGTGAATGAAAGAACGTTTTTGTTTGTTTGAGATTCATAGGAAAGATTTAATATCTTTTCTTCTCCTTCTTCGATTTCAATTGTTCCCTTAAATTCAAACGATGAAGTACCTTCTGCTGTTACATGAATTTCTAATTTTACCATTTTTTTGTGTTTTAATTTTAAGGTATTATAGCATATTTTTGATAAAAGTAAACATTTATTGACATATCTATATATTTAATGTAATCTAAAGAAAAACTAATTTGAAAATTATGAAAACACAAGTATCTAAAATTCTTTCAGATGATGGAATTATGGTGATTATGGGCTGCATTATTGCTTTAGTCTCAGTTGTTATCTTTGCTATTTTTTCTAAAAAAAAGAATAAAAAAAATGATTTATGTGCTGAATCAGATAAAAGAAAAGAACTAAATAAGAAAAATGTTGAATTTGTTGGTTCTATTATTAAGGGCCACCACACCCCGATGAGCGCTGAAAAGCAAAATTACTTTAAAATTCTTTATGCAGAATGGCAGGAGCTAGAAAATAAGATGTCAGACGAAGCTAGTCCAGAGACCATTAAGAAAATCAAAGAATTTTTTAAAAAAGGAACCAGGCATGAATTTTATTTTCTTAAAGCAAAAATTTATAGTAATTTACCAGATGGAGGAAAAGAATTAATTTTAAAAGATGTTTTTACCGATCCATTTCCTTCTCTACATGATATGGATGATTGGGCAATCTGTGAAAAATCTACCATTGTGCTGACATTGAAAAATGTTAGCGTTGAAGATTCTAAAAATTACTTTATTTACATAAAACAGCATTTTGTTAATCATAATATCACGACAGGTATTATTATGTTTGATGTTTATAAGATTATTAAACCATGAGATCCTGTATTTGATGCCGTAACAAAAGCTTCCTCTGATGTTGCAGCAGGTAATTTAAAATTTAAAGATTAATTTTGTTTATAAAAACAAAAATCCCTAACTTTATGTTAGGGATTTTTTAATGCGTGATATTTTTATAAATTCTTTCTGTTTGGGCGGGTTATGTATTTTTCAGATTCTTTGATTATCTTTTCCATTATGGTCACTGCTTCTAGGGGGTATTTACCGCTAGCAGACTCCTCGGATAGCATCACAGCATCTGCGCCCTCTATGATAGCGAATGCTACATCTGTGACCTCTGCACGAGTAGGCTCTGGATTGTCCTTCATGGATAGCATCATCTGAGTGGCTACGATCACAGGCTTGCCTGCGGCATTGCATCTCTTGATTATATTCTGCTGTGCAAAGGGGATAGTCTCGATCGGTAGCTCACTACCTAGATCTCCACGAGCTACCATGATAGCATCTGCAGCTTGGATAATCTCACCTAGATTATCTATTGCGATCTTTCTCTCTATCTTGGCAATGATTGGAATTATCTTTCCCATGTCCTCCATATGCTTGCGTAGCTTTATTACATCAGAGGCAGAACCTACGAATGATAACGCTACGTAGTCTACACTCTGTTCGATGCCGAATTTCAAATCAGATAAATCTTTTTCTGTTATCACTTCTACATTCTGGTCATATGTATGACCAGCGCCTTGCTGGATACGAGGGCCAGATAGGTCCTGGATGATTGGTATTTTTCTACCTATTTTAGTGGCCGTATCTCTGATATCTTTAATAAATTGTGCATGTTCTTCGTGTGTGCCCCAAGAGAAATTCAAACGAGCCACATCCATCTTGTGATCGATCATCTTTTCTAGTATTTCTAAACTTTTTGAAGCTGGACCGATGGTCGCTACTATTTGTGCTTTTGAATTTTCCATAATATTATTTTTGGCTTATTTGTATTAATCTTTTATATTTTATCATTCGTTCATGCTTGCGAGGGGATCCCGCCTTGATACCAAAACATCCAAATGCATATGCTAGATCTGCGATAAAGTCATCATCTGTCTCACCACTCCTGTGACTGACTATCAAGTCTATGCCGTTCTCTCGGGCATACTTCATCGTGTCTAATGTTTCCGATAATGTGCCGATCTGGTTTGGCTTGATGATCATAGTATTAATACTGTCTCTCTTCTGGGCTTTTTCTACTAGATCAATGTTGGTCACAGTCAGGTCGTCTCCGACGATGTGAATTTTACTTTCATTTTTTAATTTCCTGAAATCTTCGAATGCTTCTTCGTCGTATGGATCCTCGATAGATAGTATATTGAATTCTTTTATTAGATTCCTGTAGATATCTGTGAGTTCTTCCTTAGATATTTTTCTACCGTCTACTAGATATTTGCCACTGCCAAGTATTCCTTTACCTTCTTCATAGAATGATGATGCAGCTACGTCTAATGCAAGTCTCACCTCGCATCCTAGTGGATGCTCATTTATAGCATGCTGTAAATATTCTAGTGGTTTGCGTACATTTGGCAGCTTTGGTGCAAAGCCTCCTTCATCACCGATATCTATTTCATCTATTTGTAAATCACGAGCGATCATATCCTCTATGGAATCTTGGATTTTCAATCCAATCTGGATAGCCTGCTTTACATCAGAAGTCATCGGGACAATATGGTACTCCTGAAAGGCTAGATCATTGTGTGCATGCTTGCCACCATTGATCAGATTCATGTATACGAGTGGCACGATTCGTGAAGATTTTATTTTAGTAAGCTTTCGTAGATATCTGTATACCTCTGTATTGTGTACATCAGCAGCAGTTTTTGCAATTGCTATAGATACTCCTATCATAGCATTACCACCAAGATTTTTCTTTTGCGGTGTGCCGTCTAGTTTGATCATTATGTGATCAAGTAATTTTTGACTGAATACACTCTTTCCTACGAGTGCTGGTGCTATGACTTTGTTGATATTATAAATTGCTTTTTTTACTCCACCATCTGGATCACGCAATTCGCATGCTTCATGTTTTCCAGTACTAGCACCAGAGGGGACAGAGAAAGTGCCTGAAGCTTTTCCGCTAGTCACAGTCACAGATATAGTGGGTTTACCACGTGAATCCTTTGTCTCTATTGCAAATATTTTATCAATTTTACTCATTATATTTTTTTAATTTCCTTGATTCTTTAATAGTATCATCACATCAGATACATTTGCATTTGTCGGTCCTGTCACTATCATGTCTCCGATTTTTTTAAATGCGTTGTATGCATCAAAATTCTCAATGTATGATTTTATATTTATATCACTACCTAGGACTCTCTCTCTAGTCTGTGTGTCTATTATCGCACCTGCACCGTCACTATTGTCCATGCCGTCTGATGCTAGAGGTATGAATACAGAATGTTCACCGATGCGATGTATGGCCTGTAGGCCCATATACATACTACGTCCACCTGATCCACCAGATTTTGTAACTATCAATTTTGGTTCACCGGCTGCTAGTACTACAGTGCCATCCTCCTCATTTGAGAAGATAAAATCCAATGATTGGCTGACTTCATCGTAGAGCTCACTCGATATTATTTTTGGTTTTAATCCTAGCTCTGTAGTCTTTGCTGACATAGCTTCGAGTGCTGTCTTGTTGGATACTAATACAAAGTTGTGAACTTTTTCAAAATACTTATCTTCTTTTGGAGTCTCGTTCAGCGTGAATTCACCCAGATTGTAGTGGGTTATTATCTTCTCTACATCCTCCTTTGTGGTGTTATCTTTGTATGTCGGACCAGAAGCTACATCTTCATATCTATCACCTGGTACATCTGAGAATATCAATCCTACTACTGTAGCAGGGTAGGCTATCTGCGCTAGTCCTCCACCTTTGAGCATTGATATATGTTTGCGTACTGTATTGATCTCACTGATTGTATTTCCTGCCTTTAGGAATGTATTGTAGAGTCTCTCTCCCTGGTCGCATTCACTCTCTGGGTAGCATAGCAATGCTGATCCACCTCCAGACACAATAGCAATGACTAGCTCGTCTTCTTTTGCATCACGAACAATCTCGTATATTTCTTTTCCTGGTTCTATATTTACACTCGATGGTCTTGGATGTGTTCCTGCAAAAGTACGAATATGAGGACATACTTTTTTTGTCAGACCTACTACTACGCCTTCATTTATTTTTTCTTTTAGAATATTTTCAAGTGCAATAGCAGCTTCACAAGAACATTTTCCAAAGCCGACAACTTTTATTTTAGAGAATTTTGAAAGATCAAAATTAGTGCCACTTATAGATAAATTGTCTCCATCTAATATGATAGATCGTTTGATGACCATCTCTGTGTTTATAGCATCAAGACCTGCCTCGGCTATGGACAGTGCCAGTTTTCTGTTTTCTGTGTTTGCTATCGAATCGTAATTTTTAATCCAGTGTTCATTCATAATTTTATATTTTAATTGTATTTTGTATTTGGCCTTTTTCAAAACCTGTTATGTTGCTGATTGTAGTGTTTATTATCTCATTCTCTGCTTCTTCTGTATAAAAGGCTACATGGGGAGTGATGATGACTTCGGGGATATTTATGAGGACATGATTCTCGAGTAGTGTCTTGTAATCTATATTGTTGTGCTCGTCGCTATACTTGAGGTGGAATTCTTCTTTTAATTCTCTTTCACCCTCGAGTACATCTAGGCCCACTCCAGATATGATACCTTGCTGTATGCCTAGCAATAGTGCCTCTGTATCTATCAGCTCGCCTCGAGCAGTATTTACAATGTATGAACCTTTTTTGATTTTGAGAATATTATCCTTGTTGATCATATGATGATTCTCCTTTGTGTACGGTGCATGCATAGTGATGATATCTGAATTGGATAGTAGCTCATCTAATGTTACGTATTTAATGTTTTGCTCTGTTGCGTACTCTGCATTTGGAAATAGATCGTAGGCGAGGATATTCATATTGAATCCTTTTGCCATATGAATCACATTGCGACCTATGCGGCCAGTACCGACTACTCCTAGTGTCTTACCATTTAAATCAAAACCCCTTAATTTTGAAAGTTCAAAATGATTGCCTTCTTTTATCTGATGAGAGGCTTGGAATATCTTTCTAGATAAATTCAATATTAGACCAAATGTAAATTCGGCTACTGTATTTGATCCGTATGAGGGAATATTGGATACATTGATATTCTTTTCTTTTGCGTATGCGCCATCTATATGGTCGTATCCTGTAGATCGAGTGACTATGTATTTTAGATTTGGAAGTGCATCTATAATATATCTCTTTACTTCAGAATTTATAAATACACAGAGAATATCTGCCTCGGCAGCTTTTGAAATATTGTCTATAGATAGTTTTTCTTCGTAGTATTCTACGTCTTGATTTTGGAGTAAATTTTGATACTTGATTTTATCCTCAGGTGATATCTCAAAAAATATTGTTTTCATTTTGGTATTATACCAGATATCCTATATGTGAGGGTAGTATTTTATAGTTTTTATTCTTTGACTTTAATGTAATTTCGTGCTATACTTATAAAAAATAAATTTCCAAAACCCTATAAACCCGTAAAATTATGAATTATTTAAAACCAGACCAAATGTCTAAACATTCAATCGTTGCGATCGATTTTAAAGGAGGTGTAACCTCTATTTTTTTTATTAACAAAATTGTGATGCCGACTATCGAAAAAGAAGAACAAGGTATATGGATCTATGGTAGATCTACTGATGATATAATTCTTGATTGTTTAAACAAGGATATAGAAGACGAAAATGGCCTTTCAACCTTTAAGGTTGCAAAATTAGGATCCAAGACTTATCATAAAGAAGTTAAAGGCTATCGAAAATTAACAACAGAAGAAAAAGTTGTTCTTATCGAAAAAGTGAAGGATTTTGATTCCTTAGGATCTTTAAATGCACAGAAAATTAAAAATTTTTTTAATAAAGCATTATTTCGCTCAAATGTAGGGAAAAGTTATGCTCTAGACAGTACTCAAAAGTCGTCAAGTAATTAATTTATTATTGCCATTATTAAAAGCCGTTCCATTAGGAGCGGCTTTTTTGTGCATATTCTCCATGTTTTGGTATAATAAAAACATGAAATTATTCGGATTGATAAATAACCCCGAAAGAATTTTTTATATCACTGAGTAGTTATTATTATAATTAATAAAAATATTAAAATGAATTTATTTAAAATGGGCAGTAAAAATTCAAACGGGGCAGGAAAAGTTCGCGTCGCTATTAATGGTTTTGGTCGTATTGGTCGTGCATTCTTAAAGATTGCCTGGGAGCGAGAGGATATCGAGATAGTAGCAGTGAATGATCTAGGGACACTCGAATCACTCGCATATCTACTACGCCACGATACTGTATATAGGAATTGGAATCATGATGTGAAGGTGGTAGGTACTGATATGGTCATCGATGGAAAGACTGTGAAATTCGTATCTGAAAAAGATACTACAAAACTACCATGGAAGGATCTAAATATCGATGTCGTAGTAGAATCTACTGGACTATTCACTGCATTCGATAAGGCAAAATTCCATATTGATTGTGGTGCTCGCAAAGTAGTGATCTCTGCTCCTTCAAAAGGATCTGATGGAACTGTGCCAGGCGAGACAATACTATTGGGTGTAAATGAAGAAAAATTCGGCACATGCGATATTACCTCAAATGCATCTTGTACTACAAATGCATCATCACCACTAATTGCTATTCTGCACAAAGAGCTCGGTATTGAAAAAGCAATTTTGAATACTGTGCACGGATACACAGCTAGTCAATCACTAGTGGACGGTCCAAGTAAAAAAGATTTGAGAGAGGGAAGAGCAGCAGCACAAAATATCGTGCCATCTTCAACAGGTGCTGCTATAGCAGTGACAGAAGCATTCCCAGATCTAGTGGGGCTATTCGATGGTATATCTATTCGCGTGCCAGTACCAGCAGGATCAATAGTAGATGTGACTTTTATCTCTAAAAAAGAAACTACAGCAGAAGAAGTAAATGCAATTCTCACAAAGGCTGCCGCTGATCCACACTGGAGTAAAATTTTTGCAGTCACAACAGAGCCTCTGGTATCATCTGATATTCTCGGCAATTCACATGCATCTATAGCAGATCTCGCTATGACTCGCGTAGTAGGGGGCAATCTAGTAAAGGTGATGGGCTGGTACGATAACGAAATGGGGTATACTTCAACCCTAGTAGATCACGTAGTAAAAACAGGAAGTAAATAGAAAAATTGATTTTTTTAAAAAAAGCCCTATAAATAGGGCTTTTTTGTTATATTGACTTTTTTATAAAAAAGTATTATAATGCTAATAAACTAAAATATATAAATATTATGAAAGATCGTATTTTATTAATTAAAAATGCTACAGGAACTATTACTGTAGGCCCTTTTTCCATCGATGAAGCTAAAAATGCTCAAGATTTAATTATTAAAAAATTATCAAAAGGTCAACAGTCTGTGATAATTGGTAAAATTAAAACCCTTGATGAGTTTTTGAATTCATTAGATAATTAACTTAATTTAAAAAACCTGAACGAAATTTCGTTCAGGTTTTTTCTTTGACTTTAAATTTCAAAAATGGTTTAATTTTATAAACTCACTTAATCCTTACAATTATGAAAAAGCTGATTTTTATCTTCGAAATTGCTTTAGTGCTTGTTTTTATTTTTGCTCTCTTCCTTGATTCATTTAAAAAAAAGGACGATTCTGCTTTGTTTATTAACGGAGAGGTACTCTCCGTTAGATCTTACATTAAAGATCAAGTATTGAAAAAGACTGGTTATATAGCTTCGATAGATTCTGAAATTGATTCTATTTCAAAATCCACAAATGAAATATATATTGATGATGATGTGGCAAAAGAATTTTTTGACCATAAAATAAAAAATCAAAAATATTTTGTTAGATTACAACGTGTCGATTTGAAATCTCCATTCTTTAAGAAAAAATAAAAAAACCTGAACGAAATTTTGTTTCGTTCAGGTTTTTATTTTTATCAAAAATGCTATAATACCCATATGAAGATATATTTAGGTACTGATCATGCGGGGTTGGAATTAAAAGAAAAAATTAAATTTTATTTAGAAGAAAAAGGCCTTGAGGTTTTTGACAAAGGCTGTTTCGAGTATGATGCCGAGGATGATTATCCAGACTTTGTCGGACCTGTAGCAGAAGAAGTATCAAAAGATACAGATGCTATTGGGATCATATTTGGTGGCTCTGGTCAGGGCGAGGCTATGTGCGCGAATAAATACAATGATGTACGAGCTTGTACATACTATGGTGGATCTACAGAAATACCAAGACTAGCCCGTGCACACAACAATGCAAATGTTTTGTCTGTCGGTGCCAGATTTGTCGGCGATATAGAGGCAAGAGACATCGTAGATATATTCCTCGACAATCCATTCTCTGGTGATGAAAGACACGTTCGTCGTATTAATAAAATAAATAACTTACTAGCAACTAGAAACTAGTTACTAGAACCTAATCATTATGGAAATAGTCCCAGCAATACTCGTGCGTAGTTTTAATGAATTAAAAGATAAACTTTCTTTTGTGTCTCATCTTTCTGGCGTAGTCCATGTGGATTTTTGTGACGGTCACTTTGTCACAGCAGAGACATGGCCATATACATACGGTGGATTCGAGGAGGATATACATGCATTGCATATTCTAAATGAAGAAGAAGGTATGCCATATTGGGATACTATGGATTTTGAATTTGACTTGATGATAAAAAATCCACATCTAGTATTGGACAATTTTATAAAGCTCGGAGCAAAGAAAATAATTTTCCATATTGAGTCAGTAAAAGATACTGGCGAATTCCTGGAGTTCATCGAAGGTTTGGATATGTATACACGTGAGAATACCCAACTAGGTATGGCTATAAATACTACGACAGATGTTTCACTTATCAAACCATTTTTAATACATATGGATTTTGTGCAGTGTATGGGTGTAGCGCATATTGGCAGACAAGGTGAACCATTTGACGAGAGAGTATTTGATCAAATAAAAAAAATAAGAGAGATGGATCCTGAAATATTGATTGCAGTAGATGGTAGTGTGAATATGGCTACAGCTCCGACATTAGTAGACCTAGGTGTGCGCAAGCTAGTAGTAGGCTCTGCGATACTGGATGATTCAGACCCTGTGAGTGTGATAGAAGAAATGCGCTCTTTAGTAGATTAGTATGATAAAATAAATACACATGAATCTCACAGATGAAAAAATAAAAGTTCTCGAATCTCGGGCAGAAAAAATTCGCGAGAGCATCATCGAGATGCTCGTCGAAGCTGGATCTGGTCATACTGCAGGACCACTGGGTATGGCAGATATTTTTACACTTTTGTATTTTCATGCACTCCGACATGATCCTCATAATCCAGAATGGAGAGAGCGTGATCGACTAGTATTGTCCAATGGGCATATATGTCCTGTATTGTATGCCACTATGGCACATGCGGGGTATTTTCCTATTTCTGAATTAAAGACCTTGCGTAAGTTCGGTAGCCGTCTGCAAGGCCATCCACATCGTGAATTCATGACTTATCTGGAGACTAGTTCTGGACCGTTGGGCGAGGGTATGGGCCAAGCTATCGGTATGGCTCTAGCAGATAGAATAGACTTTGGAGACAATACTGATAGATTTATCTACTGCCTGACTGGTGATGGAGAATTGAATGAGGGAATAAATTGGGAATCTATAATGCTCGCAGGAAAAGAAAAACTTCGTAATTTAATCGTGATTGTAGATCGCAATAATATTCAGATAGATGGATATACAGAGGACATCATGCCACTTGATAGTCTGACTAAAAAATTCCACGCTTTCAATTGGCATGTCGAAGAAGTCGACGGTCACAATTTTGAGATGGTGAACAGTGCCATAGATATCTGCAAGGCGGTATATGAAAAGCCTTCTGTTATCATCGCACGTACTATCCCAGGCAAAGGTGTAAAAGAATTTGAACGTGATTATCATTGGCATGGCAAGCCACCCACAAAAGAAGAGGGTGATATGGCTCTACGTGAACTACGTACTCTAGGAGGCAAAATTACAAGCGAACATCAATAAAATGCTCAATCCACAATTACATTTAAATACGAAGATTTTTGATAAAGACGTAGAGCAGGCGCCGACTCGTAAAGGTTTTGGGCTGGGCTTATTACAAGCTGGTACAGACAATGAAAATATTGTCGCTCTTTGTTCTGATTTGACTGAGTCTACACAGATGCATCTATTTAAAGAAAAATTTGAAAAAAGATTTATAGAGATGGGCATAGCCGAGCAAAATATGGCGACAGTAGCGAGTGGTATGGCAGCGATGGGAAAGATTCCATTCATGTCTTCATATGCGATGTTCTCTCCGGGCCGCAACTGGGAGCAGATCCGAACTGCAATATGCTACAACAATAGAAAGGTGATAATAGTAGGATCTCATGCTGGTGTGTCCGTAGGTCCGGATGGAGGTACACATCAAGCTATCGAGGATATAGCTCTGATGCGTGTGATACCCAATATGACTGTAGTATATCCATGTGATTCAGTAGAGGCCAAGAAAGTTACTCTCGCATCTGTATACAGTCGTACACCAGTATATATACGCCTCGCTCGTGAAAAGAGCCCGATCATCACTACAGAGGATACACCTTTTGAGATAGGTAAAGCTCAGATATTATTCGTACCAGATGTAGGGTTGGCACAGGTAGGTATCATCGCTACTGGACCACTACTATCTCGTGCACTATTTGCAGCAAAAGAATTAGAAAAGAAGGGTATTCGTGTAAAGGTCATGAACCTTGCTACTATCAAGCCACTGGATACAAAAGCCATAGCAGAATTGGCTCGCGAATGTAAAGCCATCATCACAGTAGAGGAGCATCAAATAGCAGGTGGAATGGGTAGTGCGATAGCTGAATATCTAGTAGGAGAGTATCCTGTGCCTATGGAGTTTGTAGGTGTAGCTGATGCCTTTGGTCAGTCTGGAACCCAAGATGAGTTGATAGCCCACTACAATCTAGATACTACAAATATTGTCAAAGCAGCCGAAAAAGTATTAGAAAGAAAGAGTAAAATATACCAATAAATTTATGAAGGAAATTTTAAATACAGCGAATGAAATAGTGAGAACAAATCCAATGCAAGAGATAAGGGCGTTGATGCAGCAGATTCAGCAAGAAGGTAATGTTGATTCAGAGTTAACAGCATTTAATTGTATTTTGGAAAAAATTAAAAAAGAAGAAATAACTCCAGAAGAAGGTTTAACTCAAGCTCAGCATATGATAGATAGAAGACAAAATTATCATTAAAAAATTCCCTCGACTTTAGTCGAGGGAATTTTTTAATTTATATTTTTTGTATTTTGTAATCTTCTGGAGCATTTTGTAAATATTCTAGGAGTTGCTCTTGGGTGAGGAGTCCCTTTTGTGCTCCTACTTGTTGAGTCACAGACATTGAATTTATTGGTGCCCACATGAGTGCTTCTTCTAATGTCTTGCCCATACATAGTACTGTAGCTAGTGTAGATGCAAATGCATCTCCTGCACCAGTACGCTCAATGGCTTCCTTTGGGAAGATCGGCATAAAGTAATATGTACCATCCGTATCTTTTGCATATGCACCATTCATACCATCAGTGACTACTACGATCTTTGGTCCCAATGCATTGATACCATCCATCAATACTTTTAGGTCATGGTTTTCTGTGTTTAGGATTCTCTGAGCTTCTTCCTTGTTGCAGAAGAATACCTCTGTATGATTGTAGATTGATTGTAGGAGGTCTATTCCTAGCTTCATCTGAAATGTTCCAGGCTGAAAAGCCAATTTAACGCTTGGATTTTTTTCTAGGTATGCAGCTATTTGCTCGTGGTATTCTGTAGAATTTGCTGCGAGTGATGATAGGTACATCCACTTTGGTGCAGGTAGATCCATAGGGAATGCATAAGGGAATTCTGTATGTTTGACGAGGATTGTACGCTCTACATCGTACCAGAGTACATAGTGGTAGTTAGAAGGCATACCATTTACTGTCTGCATCAAGTCAATCTTTACACCATTGTGTGTGAGCTCTTCTAGGTTTCCTTTGCCTATCTCATCATTACCATTGTATGACATCAGATATGAATTTACTCCGAGACGAGCAGCCGATACTGCAGCATTGGCACTATTGCCCACAGCACGACAGACCTCTACACTCTCATAGGGTACCTTGTCGCCAAAACGAAGACACAATTTACAGTGTTCCTTGTTTATGTCGCAAGTTTCTTCAGCATCCTTTATTCTGATAAATGGCTCTGTGACTACATCGCCAATTGCTAAAAAGTCGATTTGTTTTTCCATGTGCACCATTATATCACAGTGTGATATAATTTAAATATATGAAAACATTGCGTGAATATGTAAAAGAGGCAAATGAAAAAGGTACGGCCATTGGCCACTTTAATATTTCAAATTTAGAAGGATTACATGGTATCTATCAGGCTGCAAAAAAGCTTGATGTTCCAGTGATTATTGGTTTGTCAGAAGGTGAGGAGGATTTTGTGGGTAGGACAGAGGCTGTCTCTATGATCCACAGTCTACGTGAAAAAGAGAATTTTCCAATATTCTTGAATGCTGATCATCATTATAGTTTTGAGAGAGTAAAGGAGGCTATCGATGCTGGTTTTGATGCTGTCATTATCGACGGTGCAGCAAAATCTCACGAGGAGAATATCACCATGACAAGGAAGTGTGTTGAGTATGCCCGCAAGATCACATCAGAGACTGGACGAGATATTCTAGTAGAGGCAGAGATTGGATATATTGGATCTGGTTCAAATATAAAAGAGACAATTCCCGAAGGCGCAGGTATCAAGACAAAACCTGAAGAAGCTAAATCTTTTGTTGATGCTACTGGTATCGACATGCTAGCTCCATCAGTAGGTAGTATTCATGGACTCATCAAGAGTGGCAAGCCACATATCGATACAGATTTAGTCCGAGAGATTCGTACTACTGTAGGTATACCTCTAGTATTACATGGTGGTTCTGGTTTACGTGATGAGGACTTTGTGAATGGTATAAAAGCTGGTATCAATATCGTACATATCAACACTGAAATACGTATAGCATTTGATGAAGCAATAAAGAAATCTATCATAGATAATCCAGACGAAGTTGTACCTTATAAATTATTAACACCCACAGTAGATGCTATCGAAAAAGTCGTCGAGAATCGTCTAAAATTATTCAATGGAATAGTATAAAATTATGTTCTTATTTAAATCAGATTTAAAAAGAGTTTTCAAAGGGGATATAGATGACAGTGAGGATGCTATAAAAACTTACTCTAGAGATGCTTCATTGCTTGAAGTTTTTCCGCAAGTAGTCGTATACCCTAGAGATGCAGAAGATATAAAGAATCTAGTGATATGGGTCAATCAAAAAAATATCCAGATCAATGATGATAGCCATCGTCTGTTTATTACACCTCGATCAGCAGGTACATGTATGGCAGGTGGTGCTATAGGTGAGTCTATCGTTGTAGATTTCATGCGATACATGAATACTATCGAGAGTGTGAATATTGTGACTCCTTTTGCTATTACACCAAAATTCCCAAATGCGAATCCAGTAGAGATATCAGGCGAGGCTAGTGTTATGCCTGGTGTGTACTATCGTGATTTTGAGCCAAAGACTTTTGAAAAGGGATTACTCTTGCCTTGCTACACAGCATCAAAGAGCCTCAATGCTCTCGGTGGTATGATCGGCAATAATTCTGCCGGTGAAAAGACACTAGGTTATGGAAAGACAGAGGACTATATAAAGGAACTATCTGTTGTATTTTCTGATGGACGTGAATACAAAGTCGCTCCGCTTACTAAAAAGGAATTGTATGCCAAGATTGCCCAAGGGGACTTTGAGGGTAATATATACAAAGATATTTTTGCAATAATAAATGACAATAAGGATGAAATAAAAAATGCGAAGCCAGCAGTATCCAAGAATTCTGCAGGATACTATATCTGGAATGTATGGGATGCAGAAAAAGAAATTTTTGATCTTACAAAATTGATAGTAGGTTCACAGGGTACACTAGGTATAGTGACTCATATGAAGCTACACCTAGTAAAGGTAAAGCCAGCATCAAAATTGGTAGCTGTATTCATGAAGGACCTGACAAATCTAGGAGGTATCGTAGGTCAGATTCTCACACACAAGCCCGAGAGCCTAGAATCATACGATGATGCTACTATGAAGCTCGCGATAAAATTCTTCCCAGATTTCCTCAAGAAAAAAGGTCCATGGGGGATGCTCAAATTCATGTTTTCATTCTTGCCAGAGGCAGGACTCATGGCTTGGAAAGGATTTCCAAAGCTCGTCTTGCTCGTAGAGTTTGCTGGAGAGAATGAGAAAGAGATAGATCAAAAAGCTCGAGACTTGGTAAAAGATATCTCATCATTTGGTTTTGGTATGAGAGTCACTTCATCTCAGGCAGAATCTGAGAAATATTGGGATATTCGTCGCGAGAGCTTTGCTCTACTACGCAAGCATGTAAAAGATTTGCACACTGCGCCATTCATTGATGATATTATCGTAAAGCCAGAGCTGCTGCCTGAATTCCTCCCAAAGCTCCGAGCGATATTGGATCAATATCCTATCACATATACTATCGCAGGTCATGCAGGAAATGGTAACTTCCATATCATCCCTCTGATGGATTTTAGAGAAAAGAAAACTGCTGATATTATTCTAGAATTGTCAGACAAGGTATATGATCTAGTATTCCAATACAAGGGATCTACTACTGCAGAGCACAATGATGGTATCATCCGAGCTCCATTCCTGAAACAAATGTATGGAGAAAAAATTTACAGTATTTTTGAAAATACTAAAAATGTTTTCGATGTAAAAAATATTTTTAATCCTGGTAAAAAGGTAGGTGCTACAAAGGATTATATCCGTGCACACATTGTCCAAGAGGGGCATGAACATAGTCATAAGATATAGTTAGATAATAGATAAAATGCTCAAGATCATAAATCTTGAGCATTTTTGACATTTGGATAAAAACATGATATTTTAAAGAAAAGTTACAATTATGAACAAAGATAAACAATACATTAAAATAGGCCTCGCCTTTTTTCCTTTTGTAAATCCTTACCTAGAATTTTTTGATGAAAATCATAAATTTTCTAAAGACAGCCCTCTGTCTATCGATGTCGATGGTGATGAGATTAATATAAATATTTATATTAAAGATTTATATCAAGAAGGTATTTACCTTAAGATAAAGGATGCCCTAGAATCTTATGATAAAGACCAAGAATATATAGATGCATATTGCCGATCTATAGAAACAAAAATTCCTAAAGAAAAAATAATTCAATAAA
The DNA here is from genome assembly GCA_026396015.1 of Candidatus Nomurabacteria bacterium. GTDB lineage: Bacteria > Patescibacteriota > Minisyncoccia > Phycocordibacterales > UBA9973 > UBA8515. The sequence continues at coordinate 32,469 of JAPLXP010000007.1, forward strand.
ACTAAGAAACATTTTTAGTAAAACACGTTGTATTTACAACGTGTTTTTCTTTTTAGTTATCCACATTTATTGTGGGTTTTTTTGTTGCAGTGTGGGATGAAGTGGAGTATAATGTAAACAGGTGGGATACAGTGGGATTAAAGCAATTTATTAAAATTGCTCATCCGAATAAATATTTTCTGATATTTGTTTTAGGATGATTTATTTAATCATTTTCATTAAAATATTTCACAAAAATTGTATGCTAATCGGAGAATATAAACACACACTAGATGAAAAGAATAGAATGTCTCTCCCTGTTAAATTCCGCAAGGAAATGGGGAAGTGTGTCGTAGTAGCTCCAGGTCTTGATAACTGTCTTTCTCTGTTCACTGTAAAGGAATGGGAAAAGATTTCAGAAAAGCTTTCTGAGTCATCAATGCTTTCTGCTGACAATAGAAGTTTCTCGAGATTTATGTTTGGACAGGCAGTCCTAGCTGATGTGGATGCCAGTGGCCGAATATTGATTCCGGAAAATTTAAAAATTCGTTCAAAGCTCGCTCGTGAGGTTATCGTCATCGGTGTACAGAACCGGGCAGAAATCTGGAATGAGAAGGCTTGGAATGATTACAAGAAAGTGGTTGAAAAAGAAGCCGATGCATTGGCTGACAAATTAGGAGGAGTAGGTGTCCTTTAAAATATATGAAGCATATTTCAGTATTACTCAATGAGACTGTGGATGGATTAGCTATCAAAGCAGGAGATATCATCGTAGACGGGACCCTCGGTGGAGGCGGTCATACAAAGGAGATCGTCCGCAGATATGGCAGTGCAGTAAAGGTGATTGGCTTGGATTTGGATAGCGATGCTATGCACAGAGCAGAATCCAATCTAGTAGATACAGACCACGATACAGTATTCAAAATCGCAGGATTTCAAGATATGGATAAGGTATTGGATAATTTGAATATTCCAAGTGTAGATCGAATCATGCTAGACCTGGGTATCAGTTCATTTGAGTTAGACATAGGAGGTAGAGGATTCTCATTCTTACGTGATGAACCACTATTGATGACAATGAAGAAAAATCCTGACGAAGAAGATATTACGGCTATGGATATCGTGAACAATTGGCAAGAAGAAAATATCGCAGATATCATATACGGTTTTGGTGAAGAGAAATTATCCAGAGTCATAGCCCGTGCGATAGTGGCTGCAAGAAAGGAGAAGAAGATAGAGACCACATTTGATCTAGTAAAGATATTGGACGAATGTATCGGTCGCAGATATAAAGGTTTAAAGATTCATCCTGCTACTCGAACATTTCAAGCATTACGCATAGCGACAAATAGCGAGCTTACGAATTTAGAAAAAGTAATCGAAAAAGGTTTTCATAGATTATCATCTGGAGGACGAATAGCCATAATCAGCTTTCATAGTCTAGAAGACAGAATAGTCAAAAGAGCATTTGTAAAGTTAAAGGAAGATGGAGTAGCTACAATCATCACAAAAAAGCCTATAGTTCCAACAACTGAAGAGATAAAAGAAAATAGCCGATCACGCAGCGCAAAACTAAGAGTCATCGAAAAATTATAATTAATCTAAATAAAATGAATAAAGCAAAAACAATTACACAAACCTTATCAAATGATACAAATGCACAACGCACAGTATTTAAATTTTTGGTGAGTTCTCTTGTTTTGTTGTCTTTGGTTTATATTTATTTTATTGGTTCTATTACTTTCAATGTTTTGGCTCGAAAGTCTTTGGAGAATAATATGCGAGAAGTGGGTAGTAGTGTGAACAATCTTGAGCTTACGTACCTTTCACTATCAAACTCTGTGGATAAAAATTTTGCACTATCTTCTGGCTTTGTCGATGCCTCTGCACCAATCTTTGCAACACGCGCGGGTGTGTCTCGTGTCGCATTTAGATAATGAATACAGCAGGATTTAAATCACGTATACGAATTATTTCGGTATGCGTTTTTTTATTTGCTGTTGTTTTGATTTCAAAGCTTTTCTTTGTTCAAATCATTCACAAAAATTCTTATTTAGAAAAAGCTGACAAACAATACACTACACCATCTGGTAATATTTTAAATAGAGGGTCTATATTTTTCACAAAGAGAGACGGATCTGTTGTGGCTGCTGGGGCTATGATGTCTGGATTCAAAGTCGCTATAAAGCCCAAGGATGTAAAGGATCCAGAAGCTCTATACACTATATTGTCCCCATATCTTAAAATGGACCATGATACATTCATATCCAAGGCCAGCAAGAAATTTGACCCTTACGAGGAGGTGGCCAGTCACCTTACAAAAGAGGATGCTGACAGTATTACAAAGTTGGCATTGCCTTATGTATCGATATACAAAGAGAAATGGCGCTTTTATCCTGGTGGTAGCCTCGCATCTCAAACGCTAGGATTCATCTCTTACAAGGGTGATGACCTGACTGGTCAGTATGGTATAGAGAGATTTTATAATACGACATTATCAAAGCCAAAGGATCAATCTTATGTCAATTTCTTTGCTGAAGTTTTTTCTAATATCAAAGATACTGTATCAGGACAAGAGAATGGTGATATAGTCACTACTATCGAGCCTACAGTTCAGCAGACACTAGAGAGTGAGATGAAGAAAACATTTGGTCAATGGAATGCAGATGAAGCAGGAGGAATAATTATGGATCCGAAAACAGGTGAGATATACGCCATAGCTGGAGTACCAGATTTTGATTTAAATGAATTTGGAAAAGTTGATAGTATGAAGGTGTATCGGAATCCTCTCGTCGAAGATGCATTTGAATTTGGATCTGTTATAAAGCCACTCGTGATGGCAGGAGCTGTAGATCAAGGTGTGGTCACACCACAGACCACATACTACGATGCAGGATCTGTAACCATAAACGGCAAGATAATAAGCAACTTTGATAAAAAAGGACGCGGTGCAAATACTACAATGCAGCACGTACTCGATGAATCTTTAAATACCGGAATGGTCTTTGTCGAAGGTAAGATGGGTCATGAATCATTTCGTAATTATATGAAGAGTTACGGAATAGGTGAGAAGACTGGTGTAGATATTCCAAATGAAGTTAGTGGTATTACAGGTAACCTCTCTGGCAAATCTCATGACTTCGAATATGCTAACATGTCTTTTGGTCAGGGTTTAGCTTTAACTCCTATGCAAGCAATTCGTGCGTTCTCTGCTCTTGCAAATGGTGGTAGTCTAGTAGTGCCTCATCTTGTAAAGCAAATTCGTTATGATAATGGGCTCTCAAAGGAGATAGTCTATGCTCCGATTAAAACAAATCTACTCAAGAAGGAATCTACTGACACAATTACTGCTATGTTGGTTCATGTATTTGAATCATACGGCAAAGGTTCTTATATAATTCCTCATTATAGTGTCGCCACAAAGACTGGAACTGCGCAAGTAGCCAAAGAGAGCGGTGGAGGCTATTATAAGGACGAGCATATGCACTCATTCTTTGGCTTTTTCCCAGCTTATGAGCCCAAATTCATTGTTTTCTTGTTCTTGAAGAATCCAAAGAATATCAATTATGCTTCTCAGACTCTGATATCACCGTTTGTCAATATTACTAAATTCTTATTAAATTATTATGATGTTCCGCCAGACAGATAAATATATAGCGTAATAAAGTTTATTCATTTTTGAACGGTCTGGCCGAATGTACTCATGAGGAGATCCGAGGACCTGAAAAAAGAATAAACTTTATGAAGCGTATCTTAAATTAATTACATGAAAAAAACTTTTAAAAAAATTATTGTAGCCATCCTCTTTTGGCAATCAAAAAAAATACTTGCAAAATACAAGCCCAAGATTATAGCTATTACTGGATCTGTCGGTAAAACTTCTACAAAGGATGCAATATTCACTGTATTGTCTCATTTTAAATCTGCTCGCAAGAGTGACAAGAGCTTCAACAGTGAGATAGGTTTACCCCTGACTATTATAGGAGTTCCCAATGCATGGAGCAATCCGATAGCGTGGGCCGAGAATATCCTAAAAGGTTTTTATATTATTCTATTCAAGGTAAATTATCCTGAATGGCTCATCCTTGAAATCGGTGCTGGAAAGCCAGGGGATATAAAGAGTGTAGCTCACATGCTTTCTCCGGATGTAGTAGTCATCACACATTTCCCTGACAGGCCTGTTCACGTTGAATTCTTTGGATCTGTGGAAAAGATTATAGAGGAGAAGAGTACTCTAGCTTTTGCCACAAAAATGGACGGTGTTTTGATATTGAATCATGATGATGAAAAGGTATATGCCCTTCATAAAAAAGTGAAGGCTCGCGTAGTATCATTTGGTCTGAATGAAGTAGCTACATACAATGCGTCTTATGGTGGAGCATCTATACAAAAAGAGCATTCTGGAATCCCTTCTGGTGTAGAGTTCAAGCTACACTATAATGGTAGTGTCTTTCCTGTGACTATGCCCTATGTGATAGGTATGCACTATGTGTCTTCTGCATTGGCAGCTATAGCCGTAGCAAATGAAGCTGGGTGTGACATATTGCAATCTATCTCTCAGTTGGCTAGCTACACTACACCTCCTGGTAGAATGTCTCTCATTGAAGGTATAAACAATTCATATATTATTGATGATACATACAATGCATCCCCTATCGCTATGTCTGCTGCTATAAAATTCCTAGGCGAGGTAAAGGCCAAGCGTAAGATTGCTGTTTTAGGTGATATGCTTGAGTTGGGTAAATTAAGTGATTCATCACATCGAGAGATGGGGTATGAAGTATCTAATATTGCCAACGTATTGATCACGGTAGGTCCTCGTGCGAAGTCTATAGCAGAAGGTGCTGTAGAAAAAGGATTTCCTCAAAAGGATATATATATGTTCGATTCATCTGATACCTGCGGCAAATTCCTAGCCGGAGTAGTAGAAGAAGGGGATATTGTCCTACTAAAAGGCTCGCAGGGTACTAGGTTAGAACGTTCAGCAAAGATGATTATGAAGAATCCTGAATACGCAGCAAAGCTACTCTGCCGCCAAGAAAAAGAATGGGAAAAGAGATAAAGTAAAATAATAAAACCACTCAAATTTGAGTGGTTTTATTATTTTGACTTAGATTCATATATAGAGTAGACTAGGCTTAAATTCACCCTTTAAAAAATATATAATTATGCAAGAAGAAGATGGAAATGCAAACAGTACCAGTAAGGTAAAAGTTGCAGTAAAAAAAGTAGCAAGATCTACCAAAAAAAATGTAGTAAAAGTTGCAGTAAAAAAACCAAATGTTCTTAGAAAAAAAACAACATCCAAGAACAAGGTTAAAAAAATTTTTGTTCTAGATACGAATGTACCATTACATGATCCAAATTGCTTAAGATGTTTTGAGAATAATGATATTATCATTCCTCTGGTTGTTATACAAGAGCTTGATCCTTTTAAAAAGGGGTCTGATACTATTAACCTGAATGCTAGAAGTTTTTTGAGACAATTAGATAAGATTTCTTCAAAAGAAGGTTTTAACGGTGGAGTTAGTTTAGGCAGGGGTTTAGGAATACTAAAAGTAGTTTTAAATCAACCTTACTCTGAATTCATAAAAGCACAACTGTATCCAGAGAGCGTAGATAATTCAATTATTAACATTGCTTATGATATAAAGCAAAAAAATATCAATACTGAAGTTGTTCTTGTTTCAAAAGATGTAAATGTATTGGTAAAGGCAAGATCATTAGGTATTGCTGCACAAGATTTTCGTTTTGAAAAGGTTGATAATGTTGATTTTTTATCAGAAGAAATTAAAACAATAAAAGTATCAGAATCTATTATTGATTCTATATATGAAAATCGTGAGGTGCTTTACGCAATAAAAGGTGCGACAGTAAATCAGAATTATATTTTAAAGTGTAATCATGGAAATAAAACAGCTATGGCTGTTCACCAGGAAGGTATTTTGAAACTAATTAAAAAAGATGATTTATGGGCGTTCAGTGTTAAACCAAACAACGCAGAGCAATCTTTTGCAATGAATGCGTTACTAGATCCTGATATCTCAATTGTAACGATAGAAGGAGAGGCGGGTACTGGTAAAACATTGGCTGCATTAGCTACTGCTTTTGAACAAACAAAAAAAGGTAAAAATTCTAAATATGGAAAAATATTTTTTGCTCGAAAAATAATCTCTGTTGGTGCTGCTGAAATTGGTTTTCTACCTGGCGATGCTCAGGACAAGATGAATCCTTTTATGGGTGGAATGCTTGATAATTTAGAATACTTAGAATCATTGAGTGATAAAAATGCAACAATTGTTTTAGAATTTAAAAATAAAAATATTTTTTCTGTTGAAGCATTGGGTTTTATCCGAGGTAGAAGCTTGCGTAATATATTTTTTATCATCGATGAGGCTCAAAATTTAACACCTCATGAGGTTAAAACAATTGTTAGCCGTGCTGGTATGGGAACTAAGATTGTATTGATAGGGGATACTCATCAGATAGATAGTCCATTTCTGAATGAAAGTTCTAATGGATTTAGTTATTTGATTGATAAATTCCGTGGTCAACCAATATATTCACATATTCATTTAGTTAAAGGTGAGAGATCACCCCTTGCTGAATTGGCAGGTAAATTATTGTAAAATTGTAACTTATTTAAAACCAAAAATCCTGATGAAAATCAGGATTTTTTTTATTTGGAATTCTATTTCAAATGTGAGCCACAATAATTTACTTGCCGCTCATAAATTTGAAAGCAAACGGACTCGGTTATCTTTCCACTAAAAAATTATGTCTCCGTCTTCACAAAAGCGAAACAGACTGGAATAGTCCAGTATTTTTGAATTCGCGCTTTTGTGACCCTACAGGGAATCGAACCCTGATTACCGCCTTGAGAAGGCGATGTCCTAACCGTTAGACGATAGGGCCAAGTGAGTAGATAATAGCATAAATAAATAAAGTTGTAAAAAATTAAAAAATCTCGCAAGTGCGAGATTTTTTAATTATAGTTTACAAACTAGTAGCATGATTTCTTGAAAGTGTTTTTCGGCAATACTTTGGTCTCGAAAATTTTTAGCAAATTCTTTTAATTTTTCCATAATCAGTAAAATTGATTCTTTGTCTGGTTTATCAAAATCACCGCCTACTTCATTAAAATAATTTCGAATCATTTGAACTACACTAAGATGCTTGATTTCCTGAAAAGATATGTCGTCCATATTTTTTGCATAATTTTTTAAATCTTCCAGCACCTCATTGTGTGCTAGAGTAAAGCATTCGATTATTGCATCACGCACGTCTTCTGGGTTAACTTTTTTATCTGTATCTACCCCATATATTATAGTCATAAAATTTTTGTAGTTATTAATAATAGAAGATTACTTCTTATTATATTTATTATAGACTATTTATTTTTAAAAATAAATAGTCTATAAACATAATTATTATTTATATTTTAAACATGTTTGTTTTTATTGTTAATTTGAGTCATTATGTGTGTATGTATATAAAAGTCGCAGTAGTGGCAGGAGCCAAGAAGGAGATAGTGGTTCGTGATAGAGAGGATCACTACACTATTACTGTGCGTGAGCCAGCCGAGCGCAATTTAGCTAATACTCGCATAAGAGAGATCATCGCCCACGAGGTATCTGTACCAGTAGGTAAGGTTCGTCTAATATCTGGCCATCAGAACCCTCACAAAATACTCTCGATAATGGACTAATATAGTCCATTATTTTTGTTTAACTTGCGCTCTGGTCGTGATATAATAGTAGTATGAATATCAATATAAAGGGTACGCAAATGGAGTTGACTGATGCGATCCGTGACTATGTCACAAAGCGTGTCGAGTCCCTCGAAAAATTTATTAAGGATGACAGTGCTACGGTTTATGTGGAAGTAGGCAAGACTACTCACCACCACAAGAATGGAGATTTCTTTAGGGCAGAATTTGATCTCAGAATGTCTGGACAAAAATTCTTTGCTTCATCAGAAAAAGAGGATTTGTACAGTGCTATCGATGACGCAAAAGAGGAAATTTCTCGAGCTATGACTTATCAAAAAGATAAGAAGGAAAATCTCTACCGAAGAGGTGCTCGCAGTGTCAAAAAGATGATCAAAGGTCTATCAAAAAGAAATCCGTTCACTTCAAAATATTAAAAACAGACTAAACAAAAATCACCCCTAATGGGGTGATTTTTGTTTAGTCTCGAAGGTGGAGGACTTTGAGTTGGTATGTCTTTGGCTTGTCACTCTCTGGAGCCTTCTTTTCCTTTTTGGGTCGAAGGGTAGGTTTCTCACCAGACTCCATCTTGGTGATTAACTTCTCAATATCTTCTCGGAGGTATACTCGGTAGTTGCTGATCGGGTGGCGACGGGCCTCTAGCTTGCCACTCTTGTCCCAGTTGCGGAGGGTGAGGGCTGTGACTCCGAGCATCTCTGATGCTTCTTTAATGTTTATATATAACTTATTCATGTATATAGTATACATTAGTAAACATTAATAAACAATACTAAATACGGCAAATCTATATAAGAATATTAATAACTCTTATTAGGGTTTAGATATCTTTATGTATTACTTTTGTTAAGGTTTAATATAGATATATATTTATTAAATTATGTTTATTTTTCTAAAGTTAATAATATTTTAATACAAAAAGTTTAGTAATATTATTAATAATAAATAATAGGGAAGTCGTACCTATCTATGTGTTCACAATTACAATCTGTGTAGGGTATAATTCCCTATTTTATTTTCGCAATTCTTAATAAGAGCATTTGTATGTTATTTATCAGATATGATTTATAATATAAACATAACAAATTAATACTACCCTTACCATTTAACTGTAGAATAATTTTTATAAAAAATTTATTTTTAAAAAATATTTTTGAAAATAAAAAAGTTATCAACAGTTTTTTATAAAAAAATTTTGTTTTAATATCAGCGTAGTGTTATACTTTTTTGTAGAGAAATATTTTAGAACAAAAAATAATTTAAATGAGAAAATTTTTCAAAAAAATAATTAAAGAAAATGTTCTAATTGCTAAACATGATCATAAAAAAGATCTTAGATATTTTTACAACCTCCGAGTAAAAAAAATAATAAAAAATAAAATTGATAACGAAAATAAATGGTACAAAAATTACAAGGAAAAAATTACTGAGGTGAGAATCGAAGGAGAAAATAAAAATCAAATCTACAAAAATAAAATTTACAAAATATTAACTAATCTAAAAAATATAAATTATAACTTCATGAAAAAAATATTATCAAAACTAAATAAAGTGCTAAGGAAAAATTTCTTCGCAATCGCTCCTCGGTTTGCTGTTGCAGTTTTGATTGTGTCTACAATTTTTTCATTTTCTTATAATCCTCAAAAAGCTTATGCTGCGACTTGTGTGACATTGTCTCCAGGTTCATATACGGCGACAACATTCAATACCGCTGTATCGAGTTGTATTGCTGGAAGTAATGATATTGTGATTAGCGGTGCTGTCACATTTGCTGCTGGTACATACAATATCGGAAGTGCTAACTTGGTAATAAATAATGGAGGTACTCTTACTGTGCAATCTTCATCTACTACAAGTACTGGTGCTACTGGTGTGATTATTAGTGGTTCCGGTAATGTTACTGTTAATACTGGAGGTACTATCACTGGTGTGGGAACTGGTTATGCAGGAGGTACTGGAGAGGTCAGTGGGTATGGTGAGGGTGGGGGTATTGCAAATGGTACTATAGGATATTTTTCTGGAGCTGGTGGTGCCCATGGTGGTGCAGGTGGAAGAGGTAATGATTCATCTGCCTCTGGTTCTGTTAAGAGTTCTGCTTATGATACTTATAATGCCCCAGTAAGACCTGGTTCTGGAGGTGCAGGTACTGGGTCTGGTGGCAAAACTGGTACAGCTGGAGGAGGTGCAATTAAATTGAGTACTACTGGTACTGTAACTTTGAATGGTTCTATTAATATGAGTGGTGCAAATTATACTACAGCAGGATCGAACTGCCCTGGTGTCGGTGCTGGAGGAAGTATTTGGATTGTTGCAGGTACTCTTGCTGGATCAAATGCAGGATTACTTAGTGCAAATGCTGGTGCATTTGATAATGTTGCTAATTGTGCTACTAATCCTGGTGGAGGTGCTGGTGGAGGTATGATTTATCTAGATTCTACAAATGATACTTATGCTGGGTCTATAACTGTTGCTAGTAGTGCTGGTATTGAAGGAGGTGAGACTGGAACTGTGGGAAGAAATGTAGTCACTCCTGGTAATATTTTAATTACAGGAAACAGTACTGTTACTTGGACAAGAACAAATTCACCATCAAATGTGTCTGGCGACTTTAAATTCAGCAATCTTCAGATTGATTCAGGATCAACTATTACGACTGGGTCTGCTGAAGCTAGTGGTGTGGGTGCAAATAACCCAGGACCAGTTGTTAATGTGAATGGTGGTCCTTTACCTGGTCAAACTTCATACAATGGAGGAGGAGGAGGAGGTCACGCCGGTGCAGGTGCAAATGGTGATTATGGTTATGGTGGTCTTGGTGGTTCTTCTGATGGTGGAGGGTCGCAAGTCTCTGCTCCTACTTATATGGGTTCTTCTGGTGGAGGAAAATTTAATAGTGGCTACTCATTGGGGGGTGCAGGTGCAGGTGCTTTAAAATTAACAATAACTGGAACTCTTACAAATAATGGAAGTATAAACGCGAACGGAGGGTCTGTTACTGGCGGCGGCGGTGGTGGATCTGGAGGAAGTATTTGGATTAATTCACCTACTGGAATAGTAACAGGTACTGGTAGTTATACTGCAAATGGAGGAAATGGAGGTGATGGTTATTTAATTACTCCAGCTACTTATCCTTCAGGGGGTTCAGGTGGACGTATCTCATTTACTGCAGGTGCAACATTTTCTAGTTTTTCACCTTCATCTTTGACTGCTAGTGCGGGTACTGCTTATCGTGAAAATACACACATTACTAACAATGGTGCCGCGGGTACTGTTTCTGGTGTTGTAGTTTCTTCTGTGACTACACCTACTGCTGGATCATTCAATAATTCTACTGGTTTTGATTCTGGAAACAAAATCACTGGTACTGCTGGTGACTATGGTGGAGGAACTATATCTAGTGTTCAAGTTTCTATAAAGAACAATACCACTGGTTTTTGTTGGAATGGTACTAATTTTACTACAGCTGCTTGTGATAACTGGATTAATGTGACTTCGGGCACAACTTCTTGGTATTATACTGGATTGACTAGTTCTAGTCTGACAAATGGAGTAAATTATACAATAAAATCAAAAGCTACATCAAGTGGTGGTACAGAGACTCCGGGTTCAGGTACTACATTTACATACGACAGTAGTAATCCAACATCTACAATCTCAAGTCCATCTACTGGTACGTATTCAAGTAGTACAACTGTCTCTCTCTCTGGTACATCATCTGATACAAACCTTTCAACAACCACTATTTCTGTAGATGGTGGAGCATTCGTTGCTATACATCATCTGATACAAACCTTTCAACAACCACTATTTCTGTAGATGGTGGAGCATTCGTTGCTACAGGTGGTACAGCTGCTTCATGGACATACTCTGCAACAGGGCTTTCTTCTGGTGCACACACATTTCAAACTAAAGGTACAGACTTGGCTGGAAACACAGGTCTATCTTCTGTTGTTACTGTGACTGTCGATAATACGAATCCAACATCTGCAATTTGTAGTGTCGGTGGTAATGGATGTACTCCCTCTGGTCAATCTGCTAATCCGCAACAAGCTTATAGCGTACAATCTATTTCTGGAACTGCGAGTGATACTAGTGGATCAGGGGTGACTTCTGTAAATATTTCAATATTAGATTCTACGACAAGTAGGTATTATACAGGTTCTACTTTTACAAGTATTAGTCAGGTTTACCTGAGTGCTGCTGGTACAAATACATGGACTTATTCTACTTCAGGTGTTCCGTTTACTGTCGGTGATAGATATGTATTAAATGTAAGGTCCCATGATCTTGCTGGAAATACAGAGACAGCTGTTGCTTTGACTTTTGATGTTACAAATTCTCCACCAACAGTATCAAATGTAACAGCATCTGAAAACAGTAGTGGTGTGGTGACTGTAGGATATGATGTGGCTGATGTGGAATCTTCTCAGACTACAAACTATCTATTCTACGGAGTTGGGGCTACACTCAATGGGTCGCTAACTAGTGGGGCTTCATCAATAACAGTTTCTAGTGGTACATATTTTCCAAGTTCTGGTACAATATTTATTAACGATGGTTCAGATGGAGTAAATGAAATAATAAATTACTCAAGTAAATCTGGGAATGTTCTTAGTGGACTTACAAGAGGTGCTTCTAATTCCTCTGCCCTTTCTCATAATTCTGGAGTCTCTGTATACATAAATGCTAGTTCTGCGAGTGGAACTGGAATTGGTCTTTCAAATAAGGGTACAGGAAAAACAATATCTTGGACTGCTCGTACTGATGCAGATGGATATCAAAACGCTACTGAAAATATAATAGTTGTCGCGAATGATGGATCTGTTGGATCTATGCTTGGTCGTGCTACAAACTCAAGCACATTTAATCTTGATGCCGCAAAGACGACAGGTAATAGTGCATCAATTTTAATAAACAATAATGATGGTACACTTGGTAATGTTGTAAGTTCTTCAAATGTTATTACTCTTAAAATTCAAAATATTACTGGTTCTCCTGCAAGTGAAAATATAAAAGTACAATTCTCACGTGATGGATCAACATGGTTTGGAGCAAATGCAAATGGAACAATTTCTGTTGATTCTACAAGCACATCCTTTGCTTCTGATTCTACAACTATTGGTGCACTTTCATGGCCTTGGACAATGGCGTCTCGTTCTGAGACCATACAAGTAAGAATAATAGATTTATATTCAAATGGAAATTTGTCAGTTGTAGATAGTAATACTGTAGGATTCAATGCTACTCCGCAATTTGATGCGACATTTGGAACCGGTGGCATGAGTGTCACTCAAATTTCTGATAGTAATGATTCTCATTTTGGACAAGTCAAGATTGATTATAAAGTTCGTGATACTGACAATACAACCGCTACACCTGCATTTAGTTATGATGCAGCTGGTGGTACAAGCTATACGACTATAAACAATAGTCAAATAACAGGAATTAGTGCTGCTATAACTTCTACATATACACAGCACACTGTGTATTGGACTCCAACAGCTGAATCTATTTCATCAGCACTTACAAAATTCAAGGTAACTCTAGATGACGGTGAAGCTGTTGTGAATACCACATCACAAACTATTTCTTCTATAATAATTGATGCAAAAATACCAGTAGTTTCTACTCCTATTACTTTTGATGCAGGTGAAGCAGGTATCTCAAATTCTGCTACGATTACAATTCCAAGGCCTGCAGATGATTCAAGTGTACAATATAGAATAACAGATGATTCAATAACACAAGATAAGGCTACTGTAGTAGATACTGGGTGGGTAAATCTTCCTTCTTCAACTTCAATACCTTGGACTCTTGACTCAGATATTGAATCAAAGACTATTAAATATCAATTTAGAGATTTGTATGGAAATACTACGACTCTTGCTTTTGCTTCAACACCAACTCCAGTAGCAGCAAATTCATTTACTATTCAAGATATTTCAAATACGCCAACTAATTATTATGGTATGTATATTGGATGGAACGATCCTGCAAAAATAGGTACATACAAAATGGAGCATGCTACATCTAGTGATAATAATACTTATGGATCTTATTCAGATGTGAATACTGTTGGTGAAATTGTATCTGATAATAATGGAAATTATCATTTCCTTGATCTCGGCTTGGATTCTACTAAATATTATAGATATAGATTAGGTGTTGTTGGTGGGGGTAATACTTCTGTACGTGCTGGTGCTTATGTAACTGTTCGCCCGGATGGAGTTCAAAACTTTAGTGAAGGAGGTGGTGGAAGTGTTGCTACCGCTTCAAAAGTTGAAAATGTGGTACCTACACAAGATCCAAACAATAAGACAGTTTCTGTGACATATAAATTGACAGATTCATCTAATTCACAAAAAACTAATTTATCATATGAAGGTAGAATTTTTTACAACATTGGTATCACATTACCATTAAGTGCTTTAACTGGTTCAAATTTGACTGTTTCTGATGCTTCAAAATTAGGAACAAGTGGCTACATTCAAATCAACAACGAAGTTCTTCAATATACAGGAAAGAGCGGCAATGTTCTTTCTGGAATTGTTCGCGCAACGTGGCCAGGTGGAACAAGAACAACAAGACAAAATGCAACATTGTTTGCTGGTAATCAAGTATGGGTAATGGCAAATACTGTGACTCCAACTACTATTACAAATAGTACTATTTCAACAGGTCAGACAGGAACAATTGTTTGGAATACATATAACGATATAACTTTAAATGGATCTTCGTATTCAAATGTGGGAGTGAGAGTGCTAGTTCACGATAATCAAGCAGGTGCCTCAGGTCCTCTTTCAAGTCAAAATGATTATTCAACAGATGCGACACTTTCTACCTTTGATTTGTCTGCCCCTTTAGTTGCTTTTAGCCAGACGTCTGGATCTAACCCTCAGAATGTATTAAATCCAACACCATTTAGAATTTCTCTTTCTAGAGTATATCCTATTAATGTAACTGTTCATTATAATGTTACAGGAACAGCTGTCGGAGGTGGAGTAGACTATACTCTTGCAAGTGGAACGGCAACAATTACAGCAGGACAGCTATATACAGATGTAGTTGCTCCAACTATTATTGACCACAATAATACTCGAACAAATAAGACTATAATTGTAACTCTATCAGCACCTACAAGTTCAACATTGGGAATAGATACTGTATATATTTATACAATTATAAATACGCAATCTGATACTACACCTCCCGTGATTGTGTTAAAGGGTCAAAACCCTGATCTTTCAATAGATTCAATCACAAATCCAGATACGCCTATACATATAATGAGTGGTACTATCTTTGTAGATCCTGGGGTTGATGTGACAGATGATGTTGATGGATTATGTACTTATACTACTGACCAAGGAACACCTTCTAATGGATGTACATATTTTAATCAGGTAAATGTAGATACAAATAACCCTGGTACTGGTCAAGTTGTCTATACAGCAATTGATACCTCAGGGAATAGATCTACTGATCTTTTACGTCAAGTTATTGTTGATGATGCAAATGCTGTAACTTATTTGATTACAACAGATGCTGGTGCGCATGGTAATATATCTCCGATGAATCCTAGTGTGCAGACTGGAACAGATCAAGAATTTACAGTCACACCAAATACCGGATACAAGGTTGCAACAATTTCTATTGATGGGGGAGCATCCCTTCTTCCGTCTGCTGGTGTGAATACCTACACATTCACAAACGTATTAACCACACACACTATCGCAGCAACATTCTCTGATAATCTCGCTCCGGTTATCACAATCACAGGTGCTAACCCAGCATCAGTTACTCGTGGATCATCATACACAGATGCTGGTGCAACA
>JAPLXP010000012.1 GCA_026396015.1 Candidatus Nomurabacteria bacterium
AGTTTCTAGAAAATTAATTATAAATGTTTTACACTAGTCACTAGAAACTAACTACTAGTCACTAATTAATAATGCTACGTGGTCTGTGTCTTTGTATACGACCTCAAATTCTTTTTGAGATACATTTCCAAATTTGTCTTGTGCTTGTATTGTGACTACTCCTAGGCCGGACAGTAGGGAGATGGGTTCACGGAATTCTCCTGTCTTATCTATGAATATCTCTCTTCCATTCAGGCTGACGTATGTAGCGTTTCTGGCATTGCCTTTGATATATGTCATAGAGGATTCAGATTTTTCTATTGCAGCAGTAACTTTTACTCCATTTATTACTACTCGCATCTTGGCATAGCTATACACACCGACACAGATGAATAAGAACAGGAATAATCCTGTACTTACCCACCATTTGATTGATTTTTTTTGCATAGCTTTAGTCATGTTATATTCCTGGTTCGATATTATCTACAGATTTTTCAAATACATCACGTGGCTTTGCTCCATTACCTGGACCCACCACACCGCGCTCTTCTAGCATATCTATGAGCTTGGCTGCGCGTGCATATCCTACTCCTAGCTTGCGTTGTAGGAATGAAGTGGAGGCTTTACCAGTTTCAATCACTATTTGTCTTGCATCTTCGTATAGATCATCCCCATTGTCGTCGTCTGTCAGACTGCCATTGAAAAGATTGTTGCCACCTTCTATTGACCCAGATAGCTCTATAGTATTTGGTAGTTCATCCATGTATGCATCCTTTAGGTATTGTACTACACTCTTTACCTCATCTTCAGATATGAATGCTGATTGCAGACGCTCTGGCTGACTCATCTCACCGGACATATATAGCATGTCTCCAGCTCCAAGAAGTTTTTCTGCACCACCCTGGTCCAGAATTGTACGAGAGTCGATCTGGGATGATACCTGTAAGGCTACACGAGTAGGGACATTGGCTTTGATCAGACCGGTGATGACGTTCACTGATGGGCGCTGTGTAGATAGGATGAGGTGGATACCGACAGCACGAGACATCTGTGCTAGACGGACGATTCCAGCTTCCAATTCACGAGGGTATGTCTGCATGATATCTGCCAACTCGTCGATGATGATCACGATGTATGGCATCTTTTCCATTTCACCAGTCTTGTCTTTGGTCAGGATTGTAGTATGGAATGATTCGATATCTCGGACTGAATGTGATTCGAGTACATCATAACGTCGATCCATCTCTTTTGCTGCCCACTTGAGGGCTAAGATTGTCTTCTTTGGATCTGTGATCACAGGTGTGAGGAGGTGGGGGATCTTGTTGTAAAGTGTGAGCTCTACGCGCTTTGGATCCACCATGATGAATCGCATGTCCTCTGGTCCATTTCTATATAGTAGAGATGTGATGATGGAGTGAATAGTCACAGACTTTCCAGATCCAGTAGTACCAGCGATCAGTGCGTGTGGCATCTTGGCTAGGTTGCCGAATAGTGCCTTGCCTGAGAGTCCTCTTCCTAGTGCTACCATCAGTGGCTTTGGTGAGTTTTGGAATTTTTCGTCTGATAGGAGTGTACCCATACCGACTGTTGATTTTGATTTATTTGGGATCTCGATACCCACTAGAGACTTGCCTGGGATCGGTGCCTCGATACGGATAGGGTGTGCAGCTAGTGCTAGCGATAGATCATTTTGTAGACCGAGAATACGTGAGAGTTTGACTCCTTGGGCAGGCTTTAATGCGTATCGTGTGACTGTCGGACCGATAGTCACCTCGTCCATCTCCACTGGAATTCCGAAGTTCAACAGTGTCTTCTGGATGATGTTCATGTTCGCTTTTACGTCACCCACATTGGCCTTACCTTTGTCTTTTTCAAGGAGTGATAGTGGGGGAGCGGTGTACTCTTTTGATACAAATTTCTTGGATTTAAGAAGTGGCTTTTCTATCAATTCTTGCTCTTCTGCAGTCTCTGAATACTCCTCTTTTTGGGGCTTCAATTTCTTCTCTTTTGGAGCTTCTTCTTCATCTTGATCAGAGTAGTCTTCGGGTACATCAGAATCACTCTCTATGCGTATGTCGCGCTTTAAGAATGAGAATATTTTTCTCCAGATTTCCATCAGGTTTGGACGCTCGTCAAAGAGGATGATGAGTGACACTACGAGCCATGTACCGAGGAGTAAAATACTCGCATATGTGCCGAACAATTTTACGAATGGCCAAGCGATAATACCACCCAGATATCCACCTATCGAGATGTCTGTAGATGCACCTGCTCCGTTCATAGTGATGTCTCCAATTCCGAGAATAGAGAGGAGGACACTCGCACCAAAAATCGCATGAATGTTCGCGACCTCTGGTCGGCCTTTTCTCATGAATGAGACACCTATCACACCGAGAACTATCGGAGCGATGTAGTACCCAATTCCCAAAAATGAGAAGAACATACCCATGAAAAAATCACCAGCAATACCTCCAATATGGAAGATCGATAGTAGGATGAAAATAGCTATTACAAAGAAAACGATACCCCAGATACTGTGACGGGTCTCGTCTTTTAATTCTACTTTTTTGCGTTTATTATAAGTTCTTTTTGTTGTGGATTTTCGACGTGTGGAGCCAGCTTTACTGCGGGTAGGAGCATCATCTTCCAGGTCCTCTTCATCGTCAAAATCTTCTTCTTCAATATCTTTTTTTGCCATAAATTTGTAGCCTCATTATAGCATAAAAACAGTAGTTATTTGCTAGATTTTGGGTGCTAATAATACCCAAAATTAATCCATTTTTCTAGCCACTAGCCACTAGTCACTAGTTGCTAGAACCTAATTTAGGTGTATAATGGACATACTAAAAAGACAAATAGCTATTACTAATTTTTCTAAAAAGACCATGAATGACCAAAAAGACAGTTTCAAAAACAGACAAAAAATAGGGAACAGTACTCTAGGACAAGACTCTGTCTTTAATCATTTAGATGTTGCAAATAAAGAGGTTTATTCATTTGTCCTTAAAAAGACAGAGAAGATAGTAACTGCCCTTTATATGGTCACAGACTGTATGGATACGGACGATGCCATCAAGATGCGTATGCGACTCCGAGGGGTGGATCTACTGTCCTCTGTCCATCAGATCTCTGTCCTTTCTCCTTCTGAAAAGCATGCCCATCTGACTGCTACGAGACTGCAAATAGGAGAGCTGATATCACTCGTAGATATCTCTCTTTCTATCGGATTTATCTCTAGTATGAACGCTGATATTTTGAAGAGAGAATTCCTGCTACTCATCGATGAATTGATTGCCCAGCAGACTCATTCAGGGGACAGATTGCCGACATCATCTATGTACGAGAATCGCAAGATATCAGACTTTGTATTGTCCCCAGAAATGTTCAACTCTGATGAGTCTACTGTATCCATAAAGGACAAATATTCAAAAAGACACCGGGTATGATCGGAATACAAAACAGGAATCTGACCCTCAGTCCAGCATCCGGACAGACAGCCAAGAGTGATGTAAATAATGAAAATTCTGTCTCTAAGAAGGACCGTTCTGAAACAATCAAAAATATCATAAAGGACAAAATTGAGGTATCGATAAAGGACATATCTGTGGCCTTCTCGGACTGTTCAGAAAAGACAATTCAGCGCGAATTGAATGACCTCATCTCAAAAGGACAAATCAAAAAAATCGGGGAGAAAAGATGGAGTAGATACCAGTTAGTGGCTAGTAGTTAGTAACTAGTTTCTATGTGAAATTAGTGACTAGTAACTAGTGTTTAGGTTCTAGATGTCCCACACTAATCACTAGAAACTAGCCACTTGAACCTAACCTCCTAATCACTAGAAACTAGCCACTTGAACCTAACCCATTTATCCACAACTTATCTTTATTTTACTTGCGTATTACCACCTATCTATTATATAATGTTAGTGCATCTAGTACTGGCTTTTTTGGCCTATATGTGCTAGTATGTAGTATCCCTCATACTTCAATTTGAGGGGCGATCATTGAAAACAAAATACCGTGTAAATTGATACCGAATTTTATACGGCTTTGTAGTTTGTGTACGACTGAATTTTTTGCATTTTTAATGCAGATATTTTTCGTCATTGACCGCGAACTTGTTTAGATGGTCGCATCCATTTTGTGTTTTTCTTTCTTGCCCGACTTGATAGAGGTTGGGTGTATCACATCAGATAGAGATGTGATCAGTCCGCTTGATAGAGGCGGGTGATAGAGCAGGAGACAGAATGTGGTATCGGCCCTGTCGACAAGGCAGATATATTTTTCTCGCAAGAGAAGATATTCAATTCAGTTTAAGTTTAATAACGTCTTGGATAATTTTTTTATTTCTTTGATAGAGGAGTAGTAAATATTTATTCAAGACACAAAAATATGCGCACACATTGGTTTTACCCTTTATTATTAGATAGAGAAAAAGGGAACGTCGAAATCAATCTAAATACGCATACAAAAATTAATTAAAAAATATGTTAAAAATCAATTCAAAGAAATTTGTTGGATTGTTGGTAGCATTTGCTTTCGTTGGTGCTTCA
>JAPLXP010000002.1 GCA_026396015.1 Candidatus Nomurabacteria bacterium
AACCAAGTAAAGCTCAAGAGTCTAATATCTGGACGTACATGGAATACTGCATTCCATGCTTCAGACAAGGCTGACGAAGCTGAAATAAGTAAAAAAGAAGTAAAATTCCTTTTTGCAAACAAGGGTGAATACTGGTTCTGTGATCCAGAGAATCCAAAAGACCGTTTCCAATTAGAGGAAAAGATCATCAGTGATCATACAAAGTATCTACAACCAAATGAAGTAGTGACTGCAATCTCTTGGAACAATGATGACGACGAAGAGCAGATAATCAGTATCAAGCTCCCAGTAAAGATGGAATTCGTAATCAAAGACTGCCCTCCTACAATAAAGGGCGCAACAGCCTCTGGTGGAAACAAGATCGCAGTACTGGAAAACGGTACTACAGTCAATGTCCCCCTATTCCTAAACCCAGGCGAGAAAATCCGTATCAACACAGAGACTGGTGAATACGTAGAAAGAGTTCAAGCATAAAAAATGCCTCACAAATAAAATTTGTGAGGCATTTTAATTAGACACGTTCAACGTGTGAATATTCATTCATGAAAGATAATAATTTTTCTTCAAAATGAATAGGAAAAACAACTTCTCTAAAACCATGAATATTTTTTGCATGCTTTTGCAAATTTGGAACCTGATTTCGTAAAACATTTACAAAAATAGAAATATCCTGCTTATCGATATAACCTTCATAAGCATAAAATAGATATTCCCATTGTTCCAAAGCAGGAAAAAGTGAAACTTCATAAGGATGAGCAATTCTAATATTTTTTATAACTTCCATAGAACTCTCTGGAAATACACTCAAATATTGATCATCCTTATGGCAAAACTGCAGCAAGTAGGCCTTCATGTAATAATCATAAATAAACTTGTCATTTTTCTTGAAATGTAAAATCTTTTTACAAAAAGCGTTATGCTCTTCAAGGTCGTGATGTGATTTTTTACTCACAGAAGATATGTCTTTTTCCTGCTCTAAAAAACCCTCAGGCAAATCATGCAAAATAAAAGCGTCTTTGACCAGCTCTGTATTCAGATGATTAAAATAATACTCTTTCAGCTTTATAAGCACTGGCAATATAGCCAAGCATACAGAATACTGATGATCTTCAGTTGACTGTTTTCTTAAGTCTGGGTTATTTTCCCTAAATCTTCCCCATCTTTCGACTTTACTTAATTGAGATTGCGATGAAAACCATATTTCAAACATATCTCCTAACATTGTGTCTTGAATCATTTTTCCTCCTTTTTAAATTTGTTTGAGCAAATCATACAATATCAGCCCATAAATAGCAAATAAAAACACCCCAATTACGGGGTGTTTTTATTTTGTAAAACGATTAGTCTACGATTGTGATTCCTGCTGAGCGAGCACTTCCTTCGATGATTTTCATCGCACCTTCAATGTTTTTAGCATTTAGGTCTGGCATTTTCTTTTCTGCAATTTCACGGACTTGCGCCTTTGTGATCTTACCCGCCTTTGAAGTATTTGGCTTACCTGAACCCTTCTCTATTCCTGCAGCCTTGAATATCAATCCTGCTACTGGTGGAGTTGTGACTGTAAAGTCATAAGTGCGATCATCATAAACTGAGATCTTTACACCTACGATATCACCTGCCATAGCTTGCGTTGCCGCGTTGAACTTTTGACAGAATTCTGAGATGTTAACACCTGCTTGACCGAGAGCGGGTCCTAATGGTGGCGCTGGAGTTGCTTTCGCAGCGGCAATTTGTAGTTTTACCTTTTTTGTAATTTTCTTTGCCATTGTAATTAGGTTCTAGTAACTAGTTTTTAGTTACTAGAACATTAAATAAATACTGATAAATGAAGCGTAACAGTAGCAATACTATACCAAAATATAGAGAAATTGCAAACTGGTGTTAATTCTACTAGTCCCTAGAACCTAGTTACCAGAAACTAACTCTTTAAAATTTTTTGACTTGCAGGAAGTCCAGTTCTACTGGAGTCTCACGACCGAACAGTGATACTAGCACCTTTACCTTACCTCTTTCATGATCTACCTCACTAACCTTACCTTCGAGATCCTTGAATGGACCATCTCCGATACGTACGATCTCAGCTACTACAAAGTCGATTTGATGTTTTGCGTTGCCACCGTCCATCTTTCCGAACAGTGCATCTACCTCAGACTTTTCAAGTGGAACTGGATTCACCCCTGCCCCTACGAATCCTGTGACACGTGGAGTATTGCGGACTACATACCAAGAGTTGTCATCTACGATCATATCTACTAGTACATAACCAGGGTATACTTTTTCCTCTACCTCAGCGCGCTTTCCAGCTTTGATCTTGATTTTCTTTTCTGTAGGGACAATAACATTGAAGATTTTGTCATTCATACCCAGACTGTCGATACGTTGTTTCAAATTTCTAAGAACAGCATTCTCATAACCTGCGTATGTGTGGATCGCGTACCAATTGCGCTCTCCTCTTAATTCTTGTTTTGCCATAATAATTAGGTGCTAGTAATTAGTTTCTAGTGACTAGAAAATACAAACTAGATTTTAAATTAAATTAATAAAAATTATCTGTTCAAAAGTAACCACTCAAGACCCTTTGAGAACAAAAAGTCAAAAAAACCTAGATAGTAAGCGATACCTACTGAGATAACAATAACAGCAACAGTTGCATAAATAGACTTTGTGCGACTTGGCCATGTTACATTCTTCATTTCGGCCTTTGTTTCTTTAAAATATTCAATTAATGCTTTCATGTTGATTTGATGGAAATCATAACGTACATTTGATGACGCAATGCCCCCATTAATTACTCTTACTAAAAAACACCCCGCGGGTGTATATGTATAGATAATACGCCTTTTTCCAAATAAAGTCAATGGCAAATAAAAAGAGCCAAATTCAATTGAATTTGGCTCTTTGTAAAATTTAGGCAAGATGGATTATTCTCTTATTATTTTTTTATAACCAATATATTGGTCATTATTGTAAATCTTTAAGATATATAAACCAGAAGGAATTTCTAGTTTGATTATTTCTTCATTGCTTTGAAGAAGTGTTTCAAATACAGACTTTCCGTTTAAATCAAAAATAACAATCTTAGAACCCATTTGTTTGGTAATAGTAAAACTATCATTAAATGGATTCGGGTAAGCAGATATTTCAATCGACTTATTAGAAATTTCATTGATGCCAGTAGTTTTATTGGCAACAGTGTCTTCTTTTGGTCCACAATCCATAAAAATCGGATTGCTTTTAGTAGATACACAACCTATTGAATTAGTAAAAGTTACAGTGTAATTTGCTGTAGCTTTTGCAGTCAAATGATTGTCTATACTAGATACCAATGTGTCATTGGCATACCAGTTGAATTTACCAACAGGATAAACATCCAACTTCGCATACAAACTACATTTTTCTGGATTCAAAAGCATTGGGCTTTCAACAAATATAGTATTAACTATTACTGTGTCCGATTGAGCCTTGCAACCATTTTTGTCAGTCGCTTCGATCCATACTTTCGCTCCACTGAAATTTGGATGATAAAAAACAGTATCTGTTTTTCTTCCAATAATTTCCCAATCATCACTTCTCCATACAATGTTGGAAAATTTTGAATTTGAACTAACCGAAAGCATTACTTTCTGACCTGAACAATGCAAATTTTCTTTAACATTATTGTCGATAACATTAGGCTTAATAGGAGATACCTCTACAATTGTAATTGTATCAGAAAATGTAGTACATCCTCCGAAATTATTTGGATTTACAACTTTTAGGGTATAGCTTCCTGCGGGAGTATTTACTGAGTAGTAGTTTTTTTCTGACAAACCTGTGTTGATATTGTACCAAACATAGGTGGTCATACAGTCTGTGTTTTTAAACTGACCGTATAAATTTGGACTACTAGCCCCTGTACATACTCTCAAAGTGTCGTGGTTATTAAGAAGATCTGAAAAACCTTCTATGTGCACTTTCACTTTTGGAGAGATGTCGTGAATGGAAACTGTTCCATCCACCCAGAATCCTAATGCTGTTTTTGCAAACAACACATAGATACCTGGTTTCTTTACCCAGATTTCCCTTGTCTGATTTGGCATCTGGAATGTATCCAGACGATTTTCAGAAAGTTCAGCCCATTTGTATTCCACGTAAGGACTTGTTTCAAAATTAGTTCCAAACCAATAGGTATAAAAACTAGCTAGTCTGATACTATCCTCGTGGCAATACATCCACGGAGTAGAAGATTCTACTCTCAAATCGTGAATTTGTTGTGCATTAGCACCTTTTACAAAAATCATACTGATCATTGCAAATAAAATTGTTATTTTTTTCATATTATTGTTTGTTTTTAAGTTGTTTAGCAGAAAGGAGACAAATCCACTCTGCTAAACAACTTATTTCCAAACAATCCTGCCTGTCAAAGAACATCATTTATCTGGGTATATTATACCACAATTATACTCTATTTGTCAATAGTAAAAGCCCTTATTTTATAAGGGCTTTTACTTGTGATTTTAATTTTATTCTACTAATTAGAGGTAGATAGATATAGGGATTCTAACGAATTTCGTAAGTGATTGTCACACTTGTAGTGATCTTGTTCTCACCCTTTGGCAATACAGGAGCTGGTGCACCACCCATAGATGAATCCATGGCCTTTGCTGCATACATCATTGGGTATCCTCCCCCATTTTCAGAGAAGCTTGTGACTTTACCTAGCTTCACTCCTAGCTCTTTGGCTAGCACCTCAGCCTTTGCACGAGCCTTTACTATAGCAGCAGCACGAGCTGTATCCTTTAGTACATCCTCATCATCAATAGAGAAAGTAGGGCCACTAATATTACCTACCTCAATCTTTGAAAGACCAGTCTTGATTTCATTTGCAGTATCTACGTCACGAATCTTTACTGTGATAGATTGACTAGCTGTATATCCAGTGATCTTTGGCTCTGGTTGTGGACATGGAGCGACAAAACAGTTGATAACTGTATTTGAATACTTTGGATATACACCGCCGTATTCGGCTTTTACATCCTTGTCTGCAATCTTTGATTCTTTCAAGAAAGCCAAAACCTTTGCTGTCTGAGCATTCAAATCTTTTGATGCTGCACCTGAAGTAGCTGCATCCTTTGAAAGTGTAAAGCTGATGTTTGCAATATCTGGTACTGCATAGGCGTCACCATCAGCAGATACACTGATTGTATTTTGAACACCATTCTGACCATAACGGCCCATAAATCCACGACCACCACAAGCATGTACCATGATAATAGCCAGCACAATAACCGCACCTATAATATACTTCTTGTTATTTATTAGTGTTTCCATATATACATTATAGCATATCTACGACAAGCAAGTGGCTCGTAAAATTTGACAAAATTAATAAAAGTTATAAGATTAGTTTAAATTTCTTATCTTTTCACAATTTAATTAAATAAAAAAATGAAACCAAATGTTAATTTTACAGGCTTAGCTATGGGCCACACAGCAATCAGTTTTAATTTTGACAAAAAAAGGAAACTGGAAAAAACATCAGTTGAAACTCCTCTGATTATTGAATTTCATAAAATTATGAATTCAAGAGAAATCCGGGATGAGATTGTTTCTCTTATTTGCCAGCAAAACCAAAAAATAGTGGACAAAATAACTACACCAGAAGTTCCAATTTTACCAAAAGACGTAACATTCATTGGAATCGGGATGATTGGATCGGCCTTAGCTGTATTGGCATCTAAAGAACACAACAATCATGTTCTATTTGTAGACGAAGGAGATACTAAAAGTATGGAATTCTACCGTGGAAATAATTGCCTTTTTATTAAAGATGAGATTGTTAATGGAACAAAAACCATCGAAATAATAAGCGAAGCCCAAAGATTAGGACACAAAACACTGGGAATCATAACCATCATGAATGAAAATTTACCCTTAACAAGAGAAAGATTTATGGGTAAATCTGGGGTTGATAAAACTAAATTACCGATTCCTTGTCCAATATATTCAATATTGACTCCTCAAAAAATATACAAGGAATTAATTGAATTAGAACAAAAAGAAACAGCAGACAGGTACCAGGCAGCATCAAATTTTGATATTACAGATAACGAAGAAATATCCAAAAATGACACCCAACAAGGGGCAGCGAGCTAATCAAATTAATAAGTGCTATCAAGATTTATCTTGATAGCACTTTTTTATTCCTTATTTAGGGCTTGTATTGGATCCATGCGGGCGGCATTGCGAGCTGGGAATACTCCAAATATGATACCGATGATCATAGACACAGAGATGGCCATGACTACACCCCATAGCGGCACCACGAATGCCCAAGCAAAACCAAAGCTCTGGGCGACTTTCGATATCAAGAATGCGCCAGCCGCCCCACCGAGGACTCCAACGACTCCTCCGAGTAGTGTCAGGAGTACAGCTTCTATCAGGAATTCATAGAGTATGTCATTGTATTTAGCACCTAGAGCCTTTTTTAATCCAATCTCACCGATACGCTCTGTGACTACCACATACATGATATTCATCACACCTACTCCACCCACGAGCAGTGATATAGCAGCAATAGCGATCAGGAGAAAAGTGACCGCACGGAGAATAGTATTAAAAGTATCCAGACTCTGAGCCTGAGTTTGCACTTTAAAATCATCTTTGGCTGGATCTTGGATATAGTGATTGCGTCGCAATACATCAGCGATATCAAGTGATGTAGCATCAGCCTTTGTATTATCACTGAGTTCTGCTACTGCATAGAATAAATAGTCCACTCCCAATATTTTTTTCTGTAATGTAGTGATAGGGATAAAGACTTGTTCATCATCATTTGAAAAACCAAAGCTACCCCTACGTGCATAGGTACCGATCACTTCAAAATTGTATTCACCAACACGTATGATTTTTCCAAGTGGATCATTCTCTCCAAAGAAATCTACTGCTATATCGTGACCTAGTACTGCCACCTGAGCAAGTGATCTATCTTCATCAGAGCTATACCCCCTGCCTTTTTCGATGACACCCTTATCAATATCAAAACGATTTGAATCTGCTCCAAAGATAAAAGTGTTTTTAGAAATATTTCCATAGCTGACTACTTTTTGACCCAAGGCAGCGCCGTATGAATTCTTTACATTAGGCAGTGATCTCATATCCAATACGTCTCTATTTTTCAGAGTTGTGATAGGCACAGCATTCGAGGCTGAGTTGTTAGCTGAGCCATCAGATCCTGAATTACGAGACTTTGTAGAAGCAGGAACAGAGGTCTGGATAATCACAGTATTTGAACCAAAGGCATCCACCTGCGCATTGATATAACTCTTGAATCCCTCACCTGCAGACAAGACCAGCACCACAGTACCGATACCAATCATGATGCCCAGAGTCGTCAAAATAGTCCTAGATGGATTTGAAGATATTCCGCGTTTTACTTGTTTTAAATAAGTGCTCATATATATAAATTATTCGTATCTTAATGCATCGATAGGGTCGAGCTTCGCAGCTTTTAGCGCCGGGAAAATTCCGAATATCAATCCAATCAAGACAGACACTCCAACCGAGATGATAATAGCAAAAGGAGAAATAATAAATGACCAATCATATCCCGCATACTGTGCACCGATAGATATCAAAAATGAGACGATACTGCCAAAGACAATACCGACGAGACCACCGAGTGATGTCAGGATAATAGCTTCAAATAAAAATTGGTTTTGAATCTGTTTTCTTGTAGCACCTAGAGCTTTACGTAGTCCGATCTCGCGAGTACGCTCCGTCACTGTTACAAGCATTATATTCATAATACCTATACCACCGACGATCAGTGAAATACCAGCCATCAATCCTAGGAACATACGCAATACATCCGTGATACTCGTGAGCACCTTGATAGCATCAGCTAGGTCTCGTACAGAAAAATCGTCATCATCATTACCACCTATACGATGTTGGCGTCGTAGAGTATTTTGTATATCAGAAATTGTGGATTTTACATTTGCTGTATCGTTTACCTTAGCACGGATAAATTGAACATAGTCGATACCTAGAATTTGTCTCTGACCTATAGAGAAAGGAATAAATACTTGATCGTCTTGATTCTGGAATGCTACAGTCCCCATCTTTTTCTGAATACCAATAACTCGAAATGGAATACTTCCTCCTGAATTTCCAGAAGATTTTATCTTTACGATATTTCCAATAGCTCCTCCATTTGGGAAGATAGCAGTGGCCACATCATATCCGAGCACGATAACATTTGCACCAGAATTTGCCTGATCATCAGAAAAGAATTCACCGCTCTCCATCTCCACATTTTGTACGCGAGGATAGCTGCCGTCTGTCGCAGTAAAGGATG
Organism: Candidatus Nomurabacteria bacterium; assembly: GCA_026396015.1. GTDB lineage: Bacteria > Patescibacteriota > Minisyncoccia > Phycocordibacterales > UBA9973 > UBA8515. The sequence goes on from JAPLXP010000002.1 coordinate 8,339, forward strand.
TATCTATACTCTCTCCATTACCTATCACGGTAGTATTACCACGTACAAAAGCTGCGACATCTGTCACATTTGGAGCATTGCCTATGTCACGAATTGCTGCTACGTCTGACAATGTTAATGTTTTTATTTGCACACCGAATACTGCTGCAGGAGGACCACTGTCATTACTCTTGCCAGGTAGTACACCAACTAGATTGCTGCCGAGTTTAGTGATCTGACCCAATACCAGAGACTGAGCTCCAGCACCCAGCGAGATGATTATTATCACACCGGCCACTCCTATCACCACACCGAGTATCGTCAAAAAAGACCTGACCTTGCGGGCCAGTAGTGTCCTCCATGTCATACTAAATGTTGCAATAAATGTTTTCATTTTAAGCTTCCTCTTCTTCTTTTGAATGCAATCTCTCTGCCTCAGCGACAGCCTCATCGGCTACGATGTCTCCATCACGAATAGTCACGATGCGCTTTGCGTGCATTGCCACACTAGTGTCATGAGTCACCAGGATTATAGTCTTGCCTTCATTATTTAATCTCTCCAATATGTGCATCACGGTAGATCCAGATTTTGAATCCAGATTTCCTGTAGGCTCATCAGCAAAGATTACCTTTGGATCACAGACTAGTGCACGTGCTATAGCTACGCGCTGCTTTTGACCACCCGATATTTGATTGCTCATAAAATCTAGACGATGACCTAGTCCTACAGCTTCCAGAGCACTCTTTGCACGTGCCTGTGCATCCCCTTTTTTAGAGCTGTATTGTAGTGGTAGAGCCACATTGTCCAATACCGTAGTACGTGGCAATAGATTGAATGACTGAAAGACGAATCCAATACGCTCATTTCTAATACGAGCCAAATCATCATCACTAAAATTTTTAGTATCCACATTATCAAAAAGATAATCACCAGTAGTCGGACGATCGAGAAATCCTATTATGTGCATCATTGTAGATTTACCAGATCCAGAAGGACCCATAATCGCGACGAATTCCCCTTCTGCGACAGAAAGATTTATACCCTTGAGAACATTTGTCACGACACCACCGTTGTCATAACTTTTAATTATATTTTTAAGTTGTATCAACATAAATTATTGTTTGATCAGCAAGACAAATTCTTCACCATTTGATATTCCAGAAGTCACATCTACTAGACCACCATCACCCTCTAGTCCAGTTGTCACAGGAACTTCCTTATATGTTTTCTTTTTTGTGTCAGTCACGATGCGGATAATCTTGCCTGTATCTTTTGTGATCAATGCACGAGAAGGCACGACGATCGCACCAGCTTTTTCGGCAATCAATATAGTCATATTTGCAGTCATACCAGGGCGCAATCCAGGAACCTGCTCAATTGTTGATTTTATTTTATAATTTACAACACCAGATACAACAGTAGAAGAGGGATCGACTTCTGTGATAACACCAGTAAAGACCTTGTCTACACCAAATGCATCAAAATTTACAGACACAGTTGCACCCAGTTTAACATTGGCAATATTTGCTTCATTTATATTTGCTTCTAGATACATATTCTTTATATCTTGCAAAATCATGACTTCTTTTTGAGGTACAGCCAATTCTCCAATTTTAATATCAAGAGATGTGATAGTACCATCTGCAGGTGCACGCAATATTGTATTTTCATACACGGCACTCGCCTGCTCGAACTGACCCTGAGCCTGGAGAATATCTGCCTTTGCTAGATCAATGTCTGCAGGGCGAGCCTGAGACTTCTTGAGGGCCAACTCTGCAGTCCTCTGATCTATAACTGCAGAAGCAGTAGCCAATGCAGCAGACTGAGTTTTTAGTGCACTCTGATAAGCATTGTAGTTTGTAAGATAATTTGATGCCTTTTTATTTGGAATACTTACAGTCCAGTCATTTATAGTCACAGAGCCCGTAGCTGGCAACGCAATATACAATCCTGAATTACCGATTTGTTGAGGACTAGATGTATTCAAAGTACCAGACCCAGAAACCAATCCTGATGTACTAAAGTAAAGACCATTACCAGTCTGATACACAGATATCTTGATATCACCTTCTTTACCACCAGAATAATTACCAGAGATTACTAGAGGTGTATAATTTTGAGTATTAGAAGATGGAACAGCTTCTGGATATGAATTCAATAAATTATTATAAGCATTTTGAACCAGAGTATCTTGTGTTAGTTTTATATTTTGAAGATCGCGGTTCGCATTGTCTAATGCAATTGTTGAAATAATTATTTCTTCATTTGATGCGCCGGATAATATTTTGTCATATTTAGCTTTTGCTGCAGCTACAGCACCACGAGCAGAAGTCAAAGATGCCCCGACTGTACCCTGATCAAGAGTAGCGAGTATTTGCCCTTTTCGCACTACGTCCCCCACCTTTACTCGAACAGAAGTCACAATACCACTACCATTGAAAGATAATTTTAAATCAGTATTCGAAGTCACTTGCCCTGTGGCCAGTACGGTCTGCTTTAGATCTACTGTCTTTGCAAAATCTGTGGTTGTATTTTTGGCTGCATCATTCATATGCATTAGCTTGTACCCTCCCCAAATAACCACGATTAATCCGAGTGGAATTAGAATTCTTTTTCTTAGAGTAAATTCTTTAATTTTTTGTATAAATGTTTTTTCCATATTTTATTTAATACCAGTTAGTTCTACGTCGAAAATCAAAGTTGCATTTGCAGGTATGACCGGTGGTATTCCAGCCGCTCCGTATGCTTTTTCAGGTGCGATAGTTAATGTCTTCTTTTCTCCCACCTTCATACTAACGAGACCTTCATCCCAACCTTTTATAACCATTCCTGAGCCTAATTTAAATTCAAAAGGTTGAACATGGCCAAACTTAGGATCTACATTTGAATCAAACACGGTGCCATCTACAAGGCGACCAGTATAATTCATTGATAATACATCTCCATTTTTTGATATTTTTTCCATAGGTTTATATTTTAGTAAAAAGTAAAAAGCGACAAAAGTTAAAACAATGATTAATAATGAAATAATTAATTTTTTATTCATATAGGGTTAAATTAAAATGCTACTATAAGCATATAGTAGCATTTTGGGGACATTTTTTAAAGCTAAATTAATCCCATTAGTAGAGCAAAAGTAAATGCTACACCGAGAATTCCAAGCACAGGATGTATCTTCCATAGAATAATATCGATAAGCAAAAGAATACCAAAATATAGATATCCGATGTGACCAATAGTGATTAGAACTTTTGAAAAAATTGTATTCATATTTTATATAATATCACGCCCAGCACGCAGTGCATAGAGTATAACAACAATATCAATACCCTCTTGAATCAAAGCGCCATATAGTGGTAAAAGCTTTCCAGACAGAGACACAAACATACAGACAGCAGAAAGTCCAATACCGATAAAGATTCCCTCTCGAGCTACTCGTACAGTACGTACAGCAATCTTATAGGCTTCAGGAACCTTCTCGATAGATCCAGACACTATTACGATATCAGCGCTCTCTGATGCAGCAGTAGCTCCATGTGAACCTAATGCAATACCAACGTCCGCTTGTGCCAATGCTGGTGCATCATTCACACCATCACCGATCATAGCTACTTTTAATCCGCTCTTTTGAAGATCTCGAACAACAGTCAATTTTTCATCTGGAAGACATTCTGCTTTGTATTCATTTATCTTCATAGATGAAGCTATCGAAACTGCAACACTCTCCTTGTCTCCAGAGAGCAACATGAATCTTTTAATTCCCAAAGTTGATAAATCTGAGAAAACTTTTCTTGCCTCTGGACGAATTTCATCCTTAAAAGATATCATTCCAATTAAATTAGTCCCCTTGCCCAGATAGACAGGAATGACTCCTTCATTTCTAGTCTTCACATATTCTTTATTTAGCTCATCACTCACGACAATTCCATTCTTTACAAGGTAAGCCAACTTTCCAAAGAAATATTTTTCACCATTTACTATACCATTCACGCCGTCGCCAAATACTTCTTTGAAATCATCTGGGTAGATTAATTTATGAGACTTTGAATGAGCATGATCTACGAGTGATCGTGCAAAAATATGAACAGACAATTGATCCAGTGACGCAGCTATTTTTATAACTTCATCTTCTGCAATACCAGCAAAGCCTTTTATTTCGTGTATAGCGGGAATACCCATTGTGATAGTGCCTGTCTTATCGAATACGCACATATCTACTTTTGAGAGTAGTTCTAGCGCGCCACCATTTTTGACTATGATACCTACGCGAGACGCACGGCTCATGCCAGACATGAATGCGATAGGAGTAGCTAGTATGAGTGGACATGGAGTAGCTACTACGAGCACAGCGAGCATTCTAATCGGTCCACCAAAATAATATGCGAGTGCTGCCATGATGATAGTAAATACAGTAAAGTAAACACTGTATTTATCTGCCATTCGCACAAAAGGAGCTTTATTTTCTTCAGCTTGACGCACCATATTGATAATCGTGTGAAGTCTTGAATCAGACAATTCTTTTGTGACACGGATTTCCAATGCCGCATCAGTATTTTTTGTACCAGCGAGGACTACACTACCAACTTCTTTTTTATTTGGCACAGACTCCCCTGTCATCACAGATTCATCTACGTAAGATTCTCCATTTTCAACCACACCATCAGAAGGAATAATTTCTCCGGCCTTTACTATTATGTAGTCATTTATTTTAATTTCAGAGCTATCGATATCCACTACTCCGTTATCTTTTTTGACATGAGTCTTCTGTGGTATCAGATTCAGCAAGTCAGAGAGTGCGCGTCGAGCACGATTCATAGCATATGATTCCAATGCCTCTCCACCTGAGAGCATGAGCAGTACGATAATACCTGGGAGATACTGTCCGAATATCAATGAACACAATAATGCCAATCCAGCCACAAGATCTACACCAAAATGTTTTTTAATAATACTCGATACTATCTCGTACCAAAGGGGTATAGAAAAAATACAAAGAATAGCTAATGATAACTGTTGGGCAAATAAATTTATTTTAAAAATGTAGGAAATAAAAACAAGCAGCAATGCACTCAGTGCGACAAAAGGAGTCCATGATCGGACCTTGGAAATAATATGTATCATATGTGCATTATAGCATAACTACTTTTTGCCCCGAGAGATCCAATAAATAACAAGAATATAAAGGGAAATAACAACATATATAGGAAAAGAATGAATTATAATACTGGCGAGTGGTAAAGATGCAAAAATATGAATAGTTTTTAATATATAAAATAGTGATATATAAGCAACATATCCAAATATTATAGATAAACCAGAGCTAATAAATCCAACAACACCCACGATAAACGCCGAGAGCATTGTAATAGGAATAAATGGCAAAATTAAAACATTGGCTGGGAATGATACGAGAGACAATACTCCAGTGCTATAGAGTAGCAGTGGCAGTACTGCAATCTCGGCTGCAATAGTAGTAGCAGCTATCTCTCTTATTCCAAACCGGCTAGGCAACCAAAGTACCCAGATCCCTACCCGAGGGGTAATATACAGAATTCCAAATGTCGCAAGAAATGATAATTGAAACGAGGAATCAGTCACAACTCTCGGGTCGTAAGCAAACATCAAGAGACCTGCTACCACCAATGCCCTACCCGCATCATATTCACGTCCATGAATCCTACCAAGAAGTGCGATACATGCCATGACCCCAGCACGCACGGCAGAAGCACCAGACCCAGCCATCACTACGAATAGGATTATCATAAATATTCCAAATCCAGCAGAGATAGTTTTTGATAAAAATAAATTAAATATGCGCATGACCGATGTGGCGACTATGGTCACATTGTATCCCGAGAGTGCGATGATATGTATAGTACCTGTCGTCACAAATTCATCACGAGTCTCATTGCTAAAGTTCCCCTTCGATCCGAGGAGTAGTCCTCCTGCTAAATCACTTTCAGGTGAACGTAATGCTCGATTGATATTTTTTGTAAAAGAATTTCTTAATTTAAATAAATATTTTTTAATAAAATTTCCATTATTGTGAGACAAAACATCCACCCCTGCATACTGCACAATAAAATAAATATCTCTATTAGATAGGTATCTTTGGTAATTAAATTCTTTGCCAGTATTGGTTATAAAATTTTCTGGAGTTTCCAATTTGCCTACTACATGTATCTCATCTCCGTATTCTATATCTGTATCAATACTTGCCACTACCAATATATTAGTGTCTGTACCTTTTGGATTCACAATCAGTCTCTGATTCCCAGTACGAACATCTGGTGCATCTACGACCACTCCATCAAATTCTATCCTCTTCCCTACACTATCAAAATACCCACGCGGTGACGTAGGTATAAAATACAAAAAGCGTATGAGTGCTATAGATAAAAGTATTATTACAATTATTATTTCACGAGTTCGCATTTGCCTGTACTTGAAAAACTTGTAGCTATTTGATCAGCGCGTTCGTTGTAAATGTGGCCACTGTGGCCTTTTACTTTTTCCCATGAGAGTTTGCCCTGGTATCCACGTACCAGACCGATGAGTTCCTGCCAGAGATCTTGATTCAATACAGGTTTTTTATTTGCAGTTCTCCAGCCATTGCGCTCCCAGTTTGCGACCCAAGAATTCACTCCACCTAGTACATAGGCAGAATCAGCACAGATATTTACCTCAGGGAAACTTTTTAGACTAGACAAATATCGCAGTGTCTCAATCACTCCTTTTAATTCCATTCGGTTATTTGTAGTAGCCTTTTCATAACCACCTAGCTCATATACAATTTTATCTCCCTCCACCATCACAGCACCATATCCCCCAGGTCCAGGATTCCCTAGTGAAGATCCGTCTGTATATACATCAATTTTTTTCATACTATTCATTATACTATATCTACTATTCTTAATCGTAATTCTGTCCTACCAGCAAAGAAACTCTTTTCAAATGTCGCCAGTAGATTTATCTTGTCCCCATCATTTAATTTAAAAGTCTCGCGAGTTTTGAAGAATGCAATAGCTTTGACTGCCCTCCGGCGAGAGTCCATGAATACTATTTCGAGGTGATTCTTCTCCTTTCCAAATTCTTTCAATGCAGCGATTTGAATATTTTCAAATTTAAAAATTGGTTTTGGGTTCCCCATTCCAAATGGGGCCATCTTTTCAATTACTTTATAATTCTCGTTATTTACATCATCTAGTGTTATCGATGCATCTATCATGTAGGAATTATTATTTTCTTCTACCTCATCTGTTTTATTTGAAATAATATTCGCATGCACAATATTGAGTCTCTCTTCGAGAAAATGAACTTCAGAATGCGACACAGCAAATCCCCCCGCCCCCACGTGACCACCGAATTCAAGAAGACTATTTTCTGGTAGCCCTGTCATCAGTTCTACAACATTCACTGATCCCCAAGTTCTACATGATCCACGGATAGTGTCACTACCCTCTTGCCCCCAGACAAAGACTGGCTTTTTGTATTCCTCTGCGATTTTAGATGCCACGAGTCCGAGTACTCCTACGCGCCAATCAGGATTACCGATCACAATTATTTCTTTTTCCTCGCGCGCGGACATTTTGTGCTTCACATCTTTCATAATGTGCGCGACTATTGTCTTTCTCTCTGTATTTATTTTATCCAGATGAGTGGCAAGAGTTTTTGCTTGAACGAGATCAGTAGTAGAAAGAAGTTCAAAGGCACGCATTGGACTATCCATGCGTGATGCTGCATTTAGCTTTGGAGCAATAGTAAAACCAACATCATCTTCAATAATATTTTTAGGATCTACACTCGCCTTCTTTAGCAATTCAGCGAGTCCTGGTCTTCGAGCCTTTTGTAATACTTTCAAACCATAGTATGCAAGAACTCTATTCTCGTGGAGCAGTGGAACTTGATCTGCAATAGTAGCGAGTCCTGCCATGTCCAATAGCCACTTCTCCCAGCCACTTTGAATATTCCAATACTCTCCATATTTTTTAATCAAACCCTGCACAAGCTTGAAGGCCAGTCCTGCGCCGCAGAGCATGTCATCTGGATAGCTACAATCATTCTGTTTTGGATTGATTATCGCATAGGCCTTTGGTATGTGCTCGTGTGGAAGGTGGTGGTCTGTGATAATCACATCGATGCCATTCGCAGTCGCAGTAGCGACCTCATCTACTGCAGTGATACCCAGATCAAAAGTAACCACGAGTTTTACATCTGTCTTAATAAATTCATCGACAGCCTCTTTGTTTAGACCGTACCCTTCTAGGTGCCTGTCTGGTATGTAAACTAGAAAATTCTCATATCCAATCTTTATAAAAAAATCATGCATTATCACAGCAGCAGGAATACCATCACAATCATAGTCACTATAGACCACTATTTTTTCTTTTGCCTCTACAGCTTCAAATATTCGTATGCAAGAACGCTCCATGTCTTTCAATAGATATGGGTCATAAATATCGGTCTCGTAATTTGGATTTAGGAATTTATCTGCATCTTCAATACTTATCCCTCTATTCTTCAAAAGTATTCCTAGTAGTTCAGTATGGTTTGGCATACCAGCAATTGTAACATATAATACATTTATGAATGAAAATTGTATTTTTTGTAAAATAATTAATGGAGATATACCGTGCGCAATGATTTATCAAGATGAGGAAACTTTTGCTTTTTTAGATATAAACCCTATAAATGATGGACATACACTAATAATACCAAAACATCATCATGAAAATATATTTTCAACACCATCAGATATATTTGCAAAAATGGCAATAACTGCTCAAAAAATAGCAAAAAGACAAAAAGAAATTTTAGGTGCAGATGGCATAAATATTGGAATGAATAATGAACCAGACGCAGGCCAAGTAGTATTCCATGCTCACATACATGTAATGCCCCGATTTAAAAATGACGGATATGATTTATGGAAAGGAAAAACATATAAAGAAGGTGAAATAGAAAAAATCCAAAATAAATTAAAATTTTAATAAAAATAAAAAATGCCCCATAGGGCATTTTTTATTTTAGAGCTTTAATTCCTGGTAGAGTCCCCTTTGCAAGGAATTCTAGTGTAGCACCGCCACCGGTCGATACAAAAGTAAAATCTTTTTCCATTTTTAATTTTGAAATTATTTCTACAGTATCTCCTCCACCAATGACTGATATAGCACGACTTGCGGCAATTGCTTTTAGTAATGCCTTTGTTCCAGCATCGTATCCATCCTCAATTCTTCCAAGAGGCCCATTCCAGAGTATTAATTTTGCCTTGCTTATTTCTTCTTCTAATTTTTTTATAGTCTCGGGACCTATATCATATATATGTTCATTCTTTGTGATATTGTTTGGTTTTGTAAAATGAGTTTTTTTGTTTTCTGATACAAGCAAATCAATAGGTAATATAATCTTTGGATTTTTGACTAGCTTTGGGAGATTATAATTCTTTTGCTCAACCAGTGATAGACCCACTTCATAACCCTGCTCTACAAAGACCTGATTTGAAAGTGCACCACCAATAAATAGTGAATCTGCTGTCGGTAAATATTTTTTAATTAAAGGTAATTTTGTTTCAAATTTTGCACCACCTAGTATAAATAGGAATGGATGCTTTGGATCTTCAGATACGACAGAGAGATGCTTTACTTCATCGATCAATTGCAATCCAGCGAAGCTAGGCAAGAACTTTGCCACAGACACTACAGATGCGTGAACACGGTGAGATACAGAGAATGCATCATTTACATAAATGTCACCTAGACGAGAGAGTCCTCGTGCAAATGAGACATCATTCTTCTTTTCTCCTACTTCACGACGAATATTTTCAAGTAGTGTGACACTTCCTGGCTTTAATTTCTTAACCAATTCTTCTGTCTCATCGGAAAGGATCGTTGATTTTATAAATGTAGAATTATCAACATATTTCTTAAGAACCTTGGCTATTATATCTAGGCTCTGTGTACCATCCTCACCTGCATGAGATATCAATATCACAATAGCACCCTTCTTTGCGAGGAAATTAATAGTAGGAATAGCCTTTTGAATTCTAAAATCATCTACAACTTTATTATTTAAAATAGGAACATTAAAATCAACTCTTACCAAAATTCTCTTACCCTTTATATTCTCTATTTCTTTTATTGATTTCATTTTATTTTGTCAGCACAAATTAAAATCTTGCTGAATTTTTTAGCATTTAAACTGTCTCGGCCAACTAATAAACCTGAGGCACGTCCTTCTATTAGGAAGGACTCTGCATTTTCAGGGTGAACAGAACCACCATACAATATTCCGATATCATGAGCAGTTTTTACATCATACATATCTCCAATAATTTTTTTAATAAAAATACTCATTTCAATAAACTCAGAAACATCTGCTTCTCGAAGGGCATCTACCCCAATCGCCCAAATAGGCTCATAAGCTATCACAATATTTTTAATTTGTGATTTTGATATTCCTGCCAGGCATTCATGAAGTTGTTTTTTTATAAATGAAAGATAGAATCCATTGTGATCTCTTTCCTTTTCCCCAATACAAAGAACTATATTTAATTTATTTTTTAATAGAAGATTTATTTTTTTATTTATTAGTTCATTACTATCACCGCTTGCGCGAGATTCAGAGTGACCAACGATAGAATAAGTAATATTTTTATCCTTGAGCATTTTTGCAGATATCTCACCTGTATATGCACCATCAGAAAAACCAGAAACATTCTGAGCTCCGATTAAAATTTTGTTATTCTTTTTTAAATTTCCAATAAATAAGGACGGGGGGCAGACAACTACACTAGTATTTTTTATATTTTTTACAGAGAGTAAAATACCAGAAAAAATTTTATCCGCTTCTTTTTGTGTCTGCGGGTTCATTTTCCAGTTGGCAATTATAAGTTTTTGAGACATGTGTCTATTATAGCACAAAATACGGCTATTGAACCTCTTTCCAAGAAGACACGCTCCATGACCCAGAAGGCCCACTTGAGAAGTTCATATCAGATAGGCCTGATTCATATGTCACGGTAGATCCTCCACTTATCGTTATTCTATAACCATTTGCCTCTTTGAGAGATGCACCGCCGTTTACATCCAATGTTCCATTGGGAGTACACACTATCACAGCCCCTGCCCCACCGTTTACAGAGGCAGCATTGCCTGTTGCTGTAGACAATAACATTATATAGGAACCAGCAGTTCCAGATCCTGTAGCATTTCCACCACCATTGATTTCCATACTTCCGTCAGCAACAAGCACTCCATCGTTTGCTCCATAACTAGAAGCTAATTTAATTGTCCCCCCACCATTAAGAGTAATCTTTCCTGTGACCCACAATGTACCAGTAACGGTGAGAGTCCTACCGCTAGATACAGTCAGATCCCCTACTATTTTCTTTGGACCAATAGATGCTCCACCATTTGGCACTGTGTAATCACCATTGTTTACACCACCCGCCAATGCGTCGGTCTTCCAAGCTGTAATATTTGCATCAGATATTGGATCCGCAACATAAGTGGGATCTGCTTGTGAAGTACAAGATTTATTATTTCCAGTACCAGATTGACAATAAATATTACCAGTGGCATTTGTGTAATTCACTACATGAGCTTGAGCTGTTCCTGATACTGTGCCGATATGGAGTTGATTCCATTGACTACCAGAAGACCCTGCTATCGAGCCAGTCACACCTCCGAGGTAAATATTAAAGAAATAATCAAGTCCTACAGGAGTAGTACTATTCCAAGTTCCACCGGATTGACCAATCTTGCCTATCCCATTTGAATACCCAGCACTATTTGCACCTAAAATATAATTATTACTTGATGATCCAGTTCCTCCATCAATGACAACCCAGTAAGTAGTCCCCACATCCAAAACTGGATTCGTCGAAAAAGAAACTGTAATCCACCCATAGTTTGTAGTCACAGATGAAGCAGACAATGTACCCGTCGCGATGACGGTAGATCCAGGGTTGCTTCCACTATTATTCACTATTTTTACAGTAGCATTTGCAGGGCTACCTAATTTTTTAATATAAAAAGATACACTATTTACAGGATTATTATCTATTGATACCTGAAAGCTTTGAGCTATATCCTGAGTACCAACAGTATTACCAAATGTAATATTATAGTCAGGTGTTCCTGTGCCATTAGACTGATCAGCAGCTAGTGCTGGACTATTTGCAGATATAGCCGTTCCAGTAATGACAGCAGAACTACTACCAGTAATTGGACCATTTGAGTACACATTTCCATTCACCGTACCACTGTTTATATCCATACCCCCAAGACCAACCTGCACACCATAATTGAAAGACGCACCTGATGAAGTAGACAATACAAGATCCACCTTTCTCTGATATGATCTAGTATCCCCAAGAGAGCTTATCTCCTTTTTTCCACTTCCTAAATCTGTAATAGTAGTAGCGGCCGTGGACGTACCTAAAACAATATTTTCGGTTGAGCTAATTTTTTTATTATTCTTGAGTCTGTACATAGCATCTTCTACACCTGACTCAGATGCAAAATATGACTGTTTTGATTTGAGGCTATTTGTCGCAATTTTGAACTCTCGAACAACAGGAGTGATAATACCCGACAGGACAGTGATACTGATAAACAAGAAAAAAAATACCAATATCATTATTGCAGCACCTCTATTTTCTTTAATTTGTATTTTTTGTTTTATCATCTTGAATAAATTAGTACCCACCTCTCAAAATAACAGTATCATAAAACTTTTCTGAAATTGTTCCGTTATTCAATGTTAATTCGATTTTCACTGCCTCTCCTGCACCAGTAGATATGCGCCTAAAAATCAGATTAGTAGCAGTAACATTTTGATTCAATAAATCATCCAATAAAGAATTATTTTCATAAATATTCAAAGATCCACTTAAGACAGAAAATTTTACAACACGAGCACTGCCACCTGAATCCTTGCCATTAAGAGTGAGCACTCCTGGATTCGATCCAAAGGTACTACTTGCAATATCTATACTGTTCGCCTGACGTATTTCTCGTGTGATACGTTCCATTCCATTGTTTCCAGATTCAAGTAAATTACGAGTTACACGAGTCTTATTAAAGGAAGAATTTACAACCATTGATGAAGCTATTATGGCAACAGAAACAATACCAAGTATAGCAACGTATACTAAAACTTCGATAATTGTGAATCCTTGGTTTAACTTATTTTTTATATTTTTTTGAGATGTGAATTTATGCATATTAATTAAAAATATTTGAAATATAAAAAGGTACAGACTTTGATATTGTATTACCGTTTGAAGTCCATGATGTCGTAACTGTTACTTTTTTTGTACCAGCATCGAGTGTACCAGAACTTGCAATATCATCATTAGAATCACGGTAAACAGGAGAGAATACTATGACACGAGTGAATGAATCAACTTTTGACGGAGTAGCAGAAAGAGACCATACATTGGTCGTGTTATTAAAAGCCAAATAATAATTAGTGTTATCAGTAACGCCAGAAATATTTGTCCAGTTTGTGTCTCTTAAGGATTTTACTGCTTCTGATCCTTCTTCAAGGAGAAAACTGGCTTGAACTTCATCTAAGGCTTGATTAGATAAAATTATACCCTTATTTGTTGAAGACATTAGAATTACTGCCAATACTCCCAATACAGAAGTGGCAATCAACACTTCAATCAAAGAAAATCCTTGAATATATTTTATATAATTTTTTTTATTTAATTTAGACATTTTAATTTGAACTCACAATACCTGTTTTTCTAATTGTGATAGTTTTTGTCTTACTGTGATCACTATTTAATTGTACAACAATCGTACCATTATCAACAGTATCTCCAGTTAGTCGAGTAAAATTTACATCAGATACTCCCCCATTTAAATTAATACCTCCAGTTGCAGAAAGAGACACCTTGCTATCAAAAATAATCTCAGTATTTGAACTATTTGGCTCACTAAACGTACCATCAGTAAACAGAATAACTCTACCACTTTCAATATGAACACTATAGTAATGTGAATTCTGAGAGGCCAAAGTCTGAGACCTAGCTTGATTCAGTAGTGTAACAATATCTTCTGCAGTATTTTTTAAAATCTGCTGATCTCTGAATGTATACAAGGATGGCATTACTACTGCCAAAATCAAAGAAATAATTGCTATAACAATCAATAATTCTAAAAGTGTAAAAGCTCGATTTTTAATTAAATTCTTCATATTATTTTATATTTTCCAATACTGAGTACATTGGTGTGAGCATAGACACTGCAAAGAATCCAACAGCTGCACCAATAAATATCATCAGAACTGGCTCTATAATAGTAGACAAGTCTTTTGTTTTTGCATCAACTTCACCTTCATAAAATGAAGCAATATCTACAAGCATGGCGGCTAGATTACCCGTTTCCTCTCCGACTTCCATCATTTCCCCCATCATGATAGGATACAGGTCAATTTTTTCCTTGAACACAGAAGAGAGCGGTAGACCTTTTTCTAGGTCAAAGATAGCTTTCTCTATTGTTTTCTTGTATTGATAATTTTGCAGTACATCTTTTGTAATATCCAAAGCTCTAGACATGTTTACTCCAGAAGATAATAGTGACGATAAAGTACGAGCAGTTCTTGCCGAATTTGTCTCCTTGATCAAATTACTGATTACTGGCAATTTCAAAACTATATAATCTAACATTATTTTAGTTTTTTCAATTTTACCCAAAAAATAAAATACAGCAACAATACCTGCAAAGAAAAGAACCACAAGTCCTATGTTATGACTAACTGTATCTGACAACCAGATTATAAAACGAGTAGAAGCAGGGAGACTCGCTCCCACATCCTTGAAAGTCTTTGTAAGAGTTGGAACTACGAACATCAGCATCAATACACCAATTAGGATCATCGCACTAAATATCACACCTGGGTACATGAGTGCTCCTTTTATTTTTTTATTTAAATCATAAGATTTTTGAAGACTTGCACCAACCTCCCCTAGAGACTTTGGTAGTGAACCAGATTCTTCTCCTGCACCAATCATCGCCACAAAAAGAGTAGAAAAAACATTTGGGAATTTTTTCATACCATCTGAAAGAGAGCTACCTTTACTAATACTCTCAGATAATGACTTGAGAATATCTTTATAGGTAACGTTAGTCGATTGCTTTTCTAAAATAATTAATGATCGAGACAAAGATAAACCAGCCTGAAGCATTCCTGATAAATTACGAGTGAAAATTATCTTTTCTCGCAATTTGATAGACCCAAAACTAAGATGGGACATTTTAGCTAAAAAAGTCTGCTCATCTATGGGCTTCAAAAATAAAGGCGTCTCACCTAATTCATGAACTTGTTTTGCTGCAGCAAATTTATCTACAGCATCAATAATGCCATTATGAATCTCGCCTGTTTTTGTTTGTGAAGTGTATTTAAATTTCATATTATTCTGAAACAACACGCAAAACTTCTTCAGCAGATGTTATCCCTTGCACTGCAAAGAAAATTCCATCTTCAAGCATAGTCATCATACCCTCACTCTTGGCCTGATTCTCTATTTCATCAGCAGATGAGCCTTTAATAATTAATTCTTTAATAGTATTTGTTATTTTAAAAACTTCATGTATTCCAATACGTCCTTTATACCCTTCCTTATTATCATCTGTTATTACTGGTTTATAAAAAGGTATAGTGTCCCAATTGTCTTTCTCTCCAACGATATTTTCCTTTTTTAGCCTTGCAAGCATTTTATCCATATCTATTTTTTTTGCCATAGCCTGCTTTTCAACACCATTCATAAAATATTTTTCTTTATTTTCAGTTAGCTTACGAACAAGACGCTGTGCAATAACAGTTTTTACAGTAGACACTATCAAAAATGGCTCCACACCCATATCAATAATACGTGGTATCGTACCTGCAGCAGAGTTTGTATGGATAGTAGACAATACAAGGTGACCAGTCAGTGCTGCATTGACACCCAATGATGCAGTCTCACCGTCACGAATCTCCCCTACCATTATAATGTCTGGATCCTGACGGAGTAATGTACGTAGGCCGTTTGCAAAAGTAAGACCAATCTCGGATTTTGTCTGAGTCTGATTTATTCTTGGCATTTGATATTCGATAGGGTCTTCAATAGTTGAAATATTTACATCAGGTGTATTTAAAATATCGAGCATTGTATACAATGTTGTAGTCTTACCAGATCCAGTCGGACCAGCACAGAGGAGCATTCCTGTTCTCTGCTTCATGCCATCGTGAATCATCTCAAGTGCATCACCATGAAAACCTAACCCCTCTAGAGTAAAACCTTTTGAACTTTCCTTCAAGATACGAATAACTGTTTTCTCTCCAAAATATGTCGGCAACGTAGACACACGAAAAGAAACACGACCTTGTTCGTTTGCAATTTTAAATCTACCATCTTGAGGAAGACGCTTTTCGTCAAGTTTCAAATTTGATAATACTTTTATGCGTGCAGTCACACCAGAAGACATGTCTTTGGGTAGGACCATAGCGTCATGTAAAATACCGTCGATTCGATAGCGGATTATCAACGAATCTTCACATGGTTCAATATGCACATCAGAAGCACCCTGAAATATTGCATGAGAAATTAGAGTATCCACAATCTTCACGATAGGTAGATCCTCAACTATTTCTCTTAATTCTTTTTCAGTTTTCTCTTCTCCATCTTTTCCTTCACTATTTATATTTTTTACAGCATTTCTAGTTTCTTTTTTGATGATATCTTCAAAATCGGCCTGCAGACTTTTTTTATACTGAGCTAGTGCTAATTTTAGAGATTCACTATCTGTTAGGCGTGGCAGAATTCTGAGCCCAATTTTCTTTTTAATAAAATCAATAACAGGAAGATTGGCTACATCCAGCATCGCGACTTCTAGTGTGTCATCACTTTTTTTATAAGCGATAATATTACTATTACGAGCAACCGGCTCTGGAATCAGAGACAAGACACTAGGATCAATTTTTTCGCCTTTTAAAGATACAAATGGAATACCCAATGCTTGCGCTTGCATATTTATCCAATCTTTTTCTGTAAGTTTTCCGAGAGATACCAATACATCCCCTACTGGCTGATTCTTTTCCGCGGCTTTTTTCAAAGCAAATGCAAAATCAGTCTTTGTCACAAGACCTGACTCACGAATAAGATCCAATATCTTGGCATCATTGATATACATACAAATATTATATCATATAAATAATTTATAAAAATAAAAAACAGCTTCGATATTATTCGAAGCTGTTTTTTATTTTAAATGCCCTGGATGATAACCTGCGTCAGCAATATATTCTTCTTTTTTTTCACCTTCTTCTGGAGTCATCAATTCATCTTTTTTGGAAAGCGTCTTTTCTAGCCAGATTTTATACAATTCACTCGTATAGACAGATGCAGTCGTCACAAACATTGGTACATCATAAGAATGAAGTCCTTCCAAAAATCCAATCAACTTTTCTGATAGTTCTTTTTGTGTTGTGATCATGAGCATATATTGATCTACATCTTCGAGTACCCCATTCCATGGATACACTGATTCAATTGCCCAAAAATCTCCACATACTGCGAGATTGTTTTCTACCGCTGAACGAGCGAGACTCCTAGCCTCATCTGCATCACTACATGTCGTATATACAAAAACTGTATCTTTTATATTAGGATCTATTTTATCTGTAATCATATATAAATTATAACTCTTAATCTTTTTTATACAATAAAATAAAAAACACACCAGATAATATTATAGTCAAAGCGGCTATCAACAATGGAGTAGTCGGTGCGAGTGCAGCAGCGATGAACCCTGAGAGTATTGCTGGTATAGCTTGGGCTAGTGCCTGCACAGAAGAGCTAATACCCATGATTTCCCCTCTTTGATCAGCGGGTGCAGATTTTGAAAGCAGACTATTGATATTTGCCATTGTGAGTCCTGTACACACAGAGAAAAATGGAGGGATCAAAAGTAGCTGCCAAGTGTGATTTGGAAGAAAGTATGCCAATACCATGAACCCTGCACCAGATAGTGAGTATTTCAATATCTGCGGCTCAGTAAATTTCTTTGAAAATGCACGAGTTAGCACTGCTTGAGTAAACACACTCCAGATACCTACATAGGCAAAGAAGTCTCCGATATTACCTTGAGTAAAAGAAAATTTATTGATCAGGAATACACCAAAGAAAGTAGTGAAAAATGTAAAACCTCCAAAGAATAAAAAGTTTGTAAAGAATAATGCACTCATACCCTTCATCTGCATCGCACGCTTTATGTTTGATATTGATTTACCCCAAGTCAAATCTTCTGTTCGTAAATTTTTATTTGTCTCAGGTACTAGGAACAATACAGACAACATATTCACAAAAGCCAAGAATGCAGCAAAATAAAATGGTACAGCAGCAGTAAACCAAGACACGACTGATGGATCAGACAATTTACCTCCTATATATGGTCCAAATATAAAACCAAGACCAAATGCTGCACCTAGCATTCCAAAATTCTTTGCTCTATTCTCTGGAGTAGATACATCCCCTATCATAGCCTGAGCGATAGAGATATTTCCACCAGTGATACCATCGAAAAATCTTGAAGCAAATAGCAATGGAATATTTTTTGTGATTATAGCTATGGCAAAGAGCACGTATGATATTGCAGTACCTAGTAGCGCTATGCTGAGTATCTTCCTTCTTCCGTATTTGTCAGACAACTGCCCTAGTATAGGTGTAGCTATGAACTGACCGATAGGATAAACAGCTATCAGCAATCCGAGCAGCATATATCCCTGATTCAGAGTGTAGCCAAATGGCAACATATAATCAGTAGATAGAGGGTTTGCAAATAATTGTGGTATGACTGGGATTAAAATACCGACCCCCAATAGATCGATAAATACGGTTAGAAAAATTGTAATTAGTATTTTATTTTTGAACATTGTTCCACTGTACCACAAATATCGCCAATTCAAAATTGACGATACGATACAGGAGTTACTATATTATTCTACAGATGATGTGATAGTTTCTATTGTTTGTTCTGTTGATGGTATTATTGGAATTTCTGCTGGGGATACGACTCCTATTGCTGTTGTATTTGTAGGGGGGGCTACTTCTGTTACGGGACTTAAATTACTTGATCCCCCTGCCTGCAAAAGTAGTGCTTTGAATTGTTCTTTTGTAGCACAGACATCATCCACACAAATTTTATCATCTATATGCAATACTCCTATTGTCATTTCTTTTGCAAAAGTAATTTGATCTTTCAAAAAAGAAACAATAAGTGTTCCCACAGAATTTGATTTAGTTAAATCTAAAGATACAACATTTGATAATTTTAAATCTAAATCTTGTATTGATTTCACAAGCAGTGGAGTAAGTCTACCGTAGTCTACCATCCATGGGGTAGATTCTGGTCCAAGAGGTACTAGACCATCGTCTCCATTTGTAGATACAGCGTATGGATACACTGTATCTAATTGCTGAGCAATAAAACCTTGTGTGGAAACATGACTTGAATCATTAATAAAATCAAAATCTACAACCTTTATTTTCAACAAATCATTGAGTCCTTTTGTAGTCAAAGGATTATTTAAATCAAAATTTTCCTTCAAGCGAGCATCTGATGTTGTATTGTATGCAATAGTAGTAGCAGCATTTTGAGAAATACTTCCAATAACAGTGGCGTCTGGTCTCTGGAAGGTAATCATTTCTGATGAAGCTACTCCTGTATTATTACCTGCTAAAACAAGTAGTCCGTTGTTTTGAGTTACACCACCAAGAGTATTCGCGATTCTTGCTGTATGTGTACCTGCAGCTGGAGTATTGGTGACATGCAATCTATTTAAAATACTTCCACCATTTGTACCTATTCCTACATTTGCATTCGCATCAAAATTCATAACATTAGTAGCACTACCAGATAATTGGAAGGCCAACTCAGCAGAATTACCTTTTACGGTATTAACTTTAACGGTAGACCCCGTAATACTACTAACTGCCCAAAAATTAGTAGCATGAACATCACCAGAAACATTTAATTTATAACTGGGATCATAAAGACCTATTCCAACATTGCCATTAAAATAGGAAGGAGCTGTTGTCGCATTATAAAAAGCAAAACTTGTACCTGTCACAGTCGGCATTCCTGAAACATACACTCCATAACTGTTTACCACAGTACCACTTCCTCCGTTATTAGAATTTGATACGTATAATCCATATTGATTGGTCACAGGGTTTATTGTCATATTTCTTGTTCTCAACTGAACACCATAAAGATTATCAACTGTTATGTTTTCACCGGTATTTCCAGCATCAGCAAAAATACTTGAACCAATAGCAGAACCCGTAGTACTATTGGTGGTTTTTTGATATTGCATAAAAAAGCCAACATTAGATGTATTTAAACCTGTATCTTGTGAATTAAATTGAATAAACCTACTACTCAATGCCCCAGACCGAACTGAATTTACATAGAGAGTAGAAGCAGTATTATTATTATCCACATTATTTAAATACATATTACCTGCTGAATCAACTTTTAATTTACTTACACCATATGTCTGCATATTAAATAAATCCCCCACATAACCATTTGACTCATTTATTGCAAATGATGTACCAGAAGATGATCCGACAAAATGACCTGAGGATGTCCCATCAAACAGTCCACTACCGAGTGATACAGTTCCATAACTACTAGAACTAGAAGAAGCATTAATATGTAATTCAGAAACAGGATCAGTAGAACCTAAGCCAATATGACCAAGTCTATCAATAGTCATGGCTGTATTATTAATACCAGAACCATACGTATTTGTGGTACCAAATTGTAATTTACTTCCACCACCAGTTTGAATTGAAGCAATTCTAGATGAAGCGCTAGTTTCGTTTACACCACCCTGAAAATCAATTGTTGTGTAATTATTTGTACCAGAGATATTTCTAAGAAGAAGTGTACCAAAACCTGTCCCAGTAAAAGACGTGCGAGGTGTACTCTCTTGTATTTGGAATTTTGTAACTGGTGTTGTAGTTCCAGCCCCGATATTCCCATTTCCTAAAACAGAAAATATTTTTCCTCCAACTAAAGAATATGGGGAGTAACTATTTGAATTAGTCCATGTGGTATCTGTTGTGAGACTCGTACTTGAATTAATTGCTGAAATTGTATGAGTCTCTCCATTTACTGTTATTGTGTCCCCTACTTTAAATGTATTAAAAAACAATGTGCCAGTATTACTTCCTGAGTTGCCTGTGACAGTCGCACTCCCTGAAACAGTATTTACAGTTCCTGGGCCAGTAGTACTTTGGCCAACTTGAAAGTTTGTATCTGGAGAAGAAGTCCCCACACCAACAACTTTATTTTGAGATACAGTCAAAATTGAATTTACATCAAGCAATCCAGCTGGACTATTGGTTCCAATACCAACATTTCCACTCACAATCATTCCGTTTAAAGGAGAAGCATTCACTCCGGCATAGCTACCAACAGACATACCACCATTTATATCAAATTTGGAAAGTGGACTTATTCCGACTCCAACTTTTCCTAATAACAAAGAATCTCCACTTGAATTCAAGGCAGAACCTACAACAGGACTAAATGTAGCAGTATTGTATATAAGTGTCCCAACTGCTTCATATCCAGCAGTATTAAGATGAATATTGTCCCCTGAATCATATTCAATTTTCAATGCATTAGGATTTTCAGAATCAACAAGAGCGGAGTAAGCATCTACTCGATAGTCAACATTGCGGGCGCTATTTTTAATCCAAGTATTTACATTATCAACAACACCTTGCCTTTGTATTGTCCAATAAGTACTTCCTTTCCAAGGGGTTATAGTAACAGCAATCACTTTCAATCCTGCAGCAGAAGCAGAGTCATACATAGCTTGCAAATTTTCCTCTATAATAGAAGCTGTAACATTACCTGAAGCATCATTTACCCCACCCCAAACAATCACATACTCAGCATCAGAATGAGAAGTAACATCACTATTAAAACGTGCCAGCATTTGTCCTGTACCCTGACCAGGAATACCTTTATTATTTTCAGCCCAAGAAGAACCAAGTAAGGAAATTAATTTATTTTCATAAACTCCACCGCTAGCAATATTACTATTACTGTAAGTCAAACTATCCCCCATCGAATATATCTGATGAGGTGAATTAAATTTATTTGAGGCTACAATAGATAATTTATTAGTTGGGCTATTTGTTCCTATACCCAATCTTCCATTAGTCGAATCCCAATACAACGAAGATGCCCATGCTGGATTGGTGCCATTGGTATAGAAGAGTTTTCCTGCATTTCCTGTCTGATCAGGGAGAAGAGAAACATAACAAGTCGCATCGCTTGGAGGACAACTTGGATTTGTGATATGGTCAGCAGGATAATAAACAGCGTAAACTTTTATTGCAGTGTAATTTGTGAATGAAAATACTGCCAATACAATAAATATACGAGTTAAAACATATTTGAATTTTTTCATTGACACAGTTTGTTTACTCATATGGTTATTGCATTAAATTTTTAATAAATTGATAAAAGCTTAGCGGAGTTGATTTGATATAATTTACAATTATACGAAACCACGATTTTTTACTAAAATTGACATCTTGGGGTATTTCATTTTTCTCTGTAGTATTTTTAGGTTTAGTAATCTTTGGAGGCTGTTCGGGTGGAATAAATGAAGATAATATTGGTCCATCTGATATTTTTATTGATGTTTTTTTTGAATTTGTATTTTTTGTGTTTTTGTTGGTGGGAATTTTATCAATTAAAGCTGTCTTATTTTTATTTGGATCTGGGTTTATCTCTGGTGTGATTATTGGGTGTCCACCGCTATTACCCCTTGGTCTGACTGAATATGGGATATAATCAGTCATTGTTTTAAAATTTATCGCTCCACAAGAATTATCATTACTGCAATTAAAAGAAATATATCCAAAAGATTGCGCCCAAGCATAACCAGCAAAAGTTCCATCAGAATTAATTTTAACAGTTTGATCTCCAGCTCCAGTTGGAGCAAAATTTACCCAGCCAGTCTGCGGACCCCAAGCATAACCAGATAAATTACCATATTGATCCACAGTCACCTTGTAATCCGAAGAGATACAAGACCCTGGAACATTTGAACAATTATAACTAATCCATCCAGTAGCAGAACCCCACATCCAACCATTTATTTCAAAATCAAAGATGTTTGCATTTTGTTCAGGTTGTACAGTAAATTTTCCAACATTTATTTCCTTTGAAATATTATTTAATCCACTATTAGTAATAAGATACGCCCTGTTGTAACCTAGATTAGTTGGATCAAATGTACCATTCGAATTACTGGCAAGGACGGATACAGGAGATATAAAAAGTGTACAAAAAATAAACAAAGATATGTGGAAAATAAATTTTTGTTTTTCAGTAGAAAATCTGTATAACATAATAGTATTATACCTTTTTGTATGACAAAAAACAAAAATATGTCTATAATACAAAAATGCAAATAGGAACAATGATTTTAACAGTTTTAGGTCTTTGTCTTTTTGAGATAATCTCAAGTATAGACAATGCAGTTATCAATGCCGAAGTATTAGGGACAATGGGTAAAACGGGTCGTAGATGGTTTTTGACTTGGGGATTTTTCTTTGCCGTATTCGTAGTGCGAGGACTACTCCCATGGATTATAGTTTGGGCTACAGTGCCGTCTCTCGGACCAATAGGAGCATTTACTGCGACATTCTCCAATGACCCAAGTATTCACAATGCAATCGAGTCTTCATCACCAATACTACTGATGGGTGGTGGAATATTCTTAATATTTCTATTCTTTCACTGGCTATTCCTCGAACCAAAAAATTTCGGATTACGAGGAGAAAGATTCTTTCAAAAAAATGGTGTTTGGTTCTTTGCTGTAGTCTCTATCATCCTATCTATCGTAGTATGGAACACATTAAAGATAAATAGTATGCTAGCTTTTGGAGCAATCATTGGATCTACTGCATTTTTTATCACACATGGATTCAAAGAAAACGCTGAAAGAAGTGAGAAGAAATTGCTTTCAGGTGATAACAAAATGAGTGATCTATCAAAGATTTTATATCTAGAAATCATAGATACTACATTCTCTATCGATGGAGTGCTCGGTGCATTTGCCTTTACGCTGTCTATACCACTGATTATCATTGGTAATGGATTGGGTGCTTTTGTCCTCAGGCGTCTAACAATGCACAATATAGATCGCATAAAAATGTATGCGTACCTGAAGAATGGAGCGATGTATTCTATTGGAGCACTCGGTATAATCATGATCGCTGATGGATTCGGTATTCATATTCCAGCATACATCTCCCCTATTATTACTTTTGTTATCATCGGATATTTCTTCTGGAAATCAAAAATAGCTCTAAATACTAAAATATAAAATAAAAATATCCCCGGATAAAACCGGGGATATTTTTATTTGTATATTATTTCCTAGACATGTATTTATAATTTGAAAGAATCAAAATCATAAATACACCCATAGAGAATGCCATCACAGGCATAGTCACATATCCAAATTCATATATATATCGAATTGCACATGACACTTCAGTAGTACTACCTGTAGAACAGGCCAGATTTGCAGCACCACCATTCTCTACATATATATGGAACAATGAAATCATAGTCCCCACAAAAGCTAATACTAGAGAATAATCTACAATCATCTTTTCCTTTTTATAAAGTTCCATACCAAATAAAATCACTTGTGGATAAATAAATATTCTCTGCATCCAACACAGTTCACAAGGAGGAAATCCTACAACACTCGAATAGAACAATGACAAAGCTGTAGCACCCAATGCAGTAAGAAATCCAATAATGAAAGTATAATCATGCAGGAATTTCAAAAATGCATTGTCTCTTTTTCTAAAAAAAAGAAAATTAGCAACTATAATAAAACAAAATATTTGGAGTGCGATAGTACCTAGGGATAAAATGTAGTTTAAATTTTCTACGTATGCAGGCATATTACTGAGGAAGTGTAAATTTAATCTGCTCTGCTAAAAAGTTAAGAGGAATTTCTCCTGTAGCAAAAGAACTATTGTCGAACTTCCATGTACCAGCGGTTACTATCGGATCCTTTACACTTTTAATTGAAAATTTGTAATCTGAAAAAATCCAAGTACGAGCATATGCAGAGTGAACATTGGCACAAATATCGGGTTCACCTTTTATTGATTCTCCTGTTGGACTCGCAGCACACACAGTAGGATTCTTGTCAGAAGAAGTAAGTGATATACCATCTTTAAATCTCCATGATGGGAAACTTTCAATTTTGTTATCTAGACAGATTTGAGTTGTCTTTCTGTCTGCAGTTGAACATTCAACATATGGCAAATACTGTTTTGCACTACCAAATTCTGCTTTTTGAGCCTGACAATGCGGGCACCAGAATGCACCGAAGAACTCTGCTCCATTACTCTTTAAAGCTTTTGCAAAGTCGTCATATTTACTAGGACCAGCAGCCCTATTAGCAAGAAAACCCAATCCAACAACCAGAATAATAATACCAACAATAGAAACGATAAATATAGCCTGTTTTGATTTCATCATATATGTATTATATCAAAATTAGCTAATTAAAAATAGATACGAAACTCTTAAAAGCATGAGCTATACCACTGAATATACCACCCATAAACTTGTAAATCTTGTCTGAAACATCAGAGTTAGCAGCACTAGCAGATAGATTTACCTTGCTTGATTGATCTGATGATTTTACTGCATCTTTGTTTTGGATTGTTATTGTTTTATTTTGTACAACCTGATTAGTCTTTTGAATTTTAGCAATTTCCTTTGTTTTTATTGGAAGAATTTCTTTGTTTGTTATTTCAGGAATTTTTTCAACTAAATCATCTTTTTTAACGGTGACTTCCTCTTTTTTAATTTCCTTTTTTATCTCAATTGAGCCGCCGCCAGAAGCAACAATCGGTGTAATATATTTACCAAAATTATTTAAACTATTACTAAAACTCTTGTGCATTATTGCTGGTATGGCGTAGCTAGTAGACCAAATACGATTAGATATATCGGAATTTATATCCTCCATTCCCCCATCTATTTGTTGATTTTTTGCTAAATAATTTTCTGCTCGTGTCACATTCAAGGACAAAGAATTATTTAGACTCATTGCCTGAAGAGCCCAGCTAGTAGAAAAATTATTACCAAAACCACCGTTTGATTGATTTTGATTTATTATCAAATAATTCTCAGCTCTATTAATCGCATCAGAATTACCTCCATAAAATCTTAAAGCTTGAAGGCCAGCAGCAGTCATATCAGCACTATCACTCCAAGATCCATTTGGCAGTTGATGTCCGACAAGATACGATATATCTTTTGATATAAAATCATCTTCTTGTGTATATCCAGATTTTCCGAGAATTATCAATCCAAAAATATCATCATTGATTAAATTTGCGTCCCCAATCTGAGTACCATCAAAAGATTTTACTATTTTATCTATATAGTTAATACTTGTACCATTATAAGGACTAATTCCTAGCGCTGATAGTGCCATAGCATGACGCTCATTGTCTGTAATAACATCTGAGTTGAAAGCATTATTCTGTAAATAATTTTTTAATTTCACAACAAATGGTGCATTGGAAATACCAGCAGAAATAGCAACCCAATCGGTATAGAGAGTATCACCAAACGAGCCATCTGGATTCTGTTTGCTCAACAAAAAATTATTTGCATTTGATATTGAAAAAGTTGGAACTGGAATTCCACCTCCTCCACCTGAAGATACAGGCAGTATAGTGATATCCAAAGAATATGGAACATACAGTGTTTTAGATCCGGTAGCTTTAAATGCGCCATCTTCATTCATAATAAGAGAACATGTTCCATCTGATACAGTAGAACAAGATTGACCTCCAATTGAGATTACAACATCCGAAGATGGTGTCCAAATCATATTAAAATTTGAATCATAAGTACTCTTTTCCTCAGCAGTGAATACAATAGTATCACCAATAGTACCAGAATATTTATCTGCAGAAATTTTCAATGGATAAGAATTGTAAGTTAAAACAATTTGCTCTTCATCCTGTAATATGTGTTGATTTAGTCCAGTAGAACCAGAATTTAAATCTTCATATTTTATTTGATAAAACCAGCCCCAGTATTTTGAATAATCAGAAGCAGTTGAATAAGTACCAAGCTCGTCCATCCAACCACTTGGTGCATAATCCCAAGTCCAAGTATTTGATAACCCAGATTGTTCTACAGCACATTTACCATTGATTGTTCGAATACCACTATTTGGTGATTCTTCGCAAGCATTCACAGTCTCAGTGCCGTCAAACAATACTGCATCCCCCGCATATGCCTTCAGTACTATTGTCACAGGAGTCGGGTCTACTATCACTGTCCTCTTTACCTCAACGGCAGAATTTAATGAAAAATCTTTCACATTATAGGAAACAGAATAATGGCCGACAGTATTTGTATCTATACTACTAATCGAAATAATATTTGAGGAAATATCACCATCAACATCATCGAGGGCTGTCGCACCTGAATCAACATATACATCACCTTTATTTATATAAACAATTGAATCCCCTGATAGTGAAATGATTGGGGCCGTAGTATCTAATGGCGGATTAGAAGCTGGCTCTTCTGCCTGAGCAATAGATCCGATAAAAATAAAAGCTAGTATCAATATTGAGTTTAAAAATTTGTTTTTCATATAATTAAAATGATTCTTGCTTCCAGGTGACGACATCGCCTGATTTAATTTTATTTTTGGACACTCCCATACTTGCCTTTTTACCATCCAGATAATAGAGCCAATATTTCCCCGGTGTACCAGGTACTCCATTGATACTATCCACAAAATTCCCCAAGCTACTGTACTCCTTTGAATGAAAAGAAAATCCCGAATTTTTATCATTGTTTAGCTTTTCCATGGCATTGTATACTGTACTACCTGGATCAACCATTATTTGATATGAATTGTCCCCTACTTCTATCTTTACACTCTCTGTATTTTTATCAACTTTATCTATACTTTTTTTCTCTTCAGTCGGTTTTACGATTTCTTTTTTAATAACATTTTTTTGAATGATACTTTTGTTTTTTGTCTTTGCAAATGCAACGTTCGAAAAAGACAAAATCATTACCAAAAAAATGAAAACTATTTTATTTATTTTTTTATATGTCATTTTTATGCGGAATTAATCCTGTTAAATAATAAAAACTCCTGCGCGAGCAGAAGTTTTTATATCCTTTTTAACAAAGAGATTTCCTGCTCGGGTAAACAATTTATATATTAAGATCGGACTTGTCTCTTGCGAGCTTTACCGTTGCGGCACAGTGGAGGAATGTATCCGTCTATTTACATAGATTAGGATGAACCTCACTTCCAAACATATAAACTTAAATTTTAAATGAATTACACTCGGACAATTTCAGGGATACTTACCAATATATCACTTTCCTTCATCACCCATTTTTCAATCATTGGTGAGAGAACTATAGCAAAGGATACATTGGAAAGCAAATGAATAGCAGTGAATGGAATCTGCCCAAGAACTGCAGACATGAATGGCTGGCCAAAGAATATCGGACCCATAGTCAAACCTGTAGCAGCATCAAATGCGATAGTCGCTACGAATGCGTATTTTGCATAATTCTTCCAGCCAGTACGATTCTTGAAATAGAGACTAGCCCCAATACCTACCAATCCATAGGATAGACCTGCGATGAGTGTCCACACACCGAATCCTGCAGTCACAGAATCATATAGTACGATAGACAAAAAGCCAAATAGGAATGCATACACACTTCCGTATTTACGTGATAGTGGCATTTGCATAGCCATAATAGGCTCCAGATTTGGAGCCCTAAATGGTACTAGTCGGACTAGTAGTCCTACTATAAACAGAGATATAATTTTGATCGGATTTTTCTTCATACGTTTTTATAACTTACACTATATCGCAAACTCCTGCAACACAAGCCAGTTCTTTCTTTACTTCTGTCTCATCACGTAGCTCATAAGTCACAATCTTTGAGAAATCAAATTCTGGCATACGACTTGTGAGTTCGTTGTACATCTTTTCACTGATAGCCTCGTACGGAGCTAGTTGATACACGTGATTTGAGCGTGGAAGGAATGATAGACCTCCTACGATATCCCAGTTCTGATATAGCCAGTGTGCGACTTTGATCCATTCATTTTCCCCTACTGAGATAGTCACAGAAGGATTGTGCTCTGTATAATTTACCTTTACGATCTTCCAGTGTTCTAGCTGATCAATAGCAGAGATGTCATCCTTACAGATAGCACCATCTGGAGCCTTCATTGGGAATTCCAATACAAAAGTATTCGCATCTTCATGAGACTGCCCTACTTCTGGATGAAATGGTACCCCTTGATCCTTCATCATCTTGAATAGTGAGTCAGTAGCAGAGATACGCACACGACGGATATAGAATGGTGAGTGACGTGGGTGCATACCTGATGCACAGTCCACAGTCTGGGACACAGTACCAGAAGGCTTTACAGCTGTGATACATGTTGACTCACTTACACCAAATTTCTTTGCATAAATCTTGTTGATACGGATAGACTCAAGGCGGAGCTTTTCTAGCATTTTTGCATCACGAGCAAGAGTTGAGTCCCATTGTCCAGTCACAGATACACCAAGGAGTCTTTCCTCATCACAATTCTCTTTCCATTCCTTTGAAAGGTATCCAAATTTTGTAAGAGTAGATTGGTATGTACCTAGTATTGTAGCTACACGAATTTTTCTCATTAAAGTTTTTTCAGTATCCTCTGCACGAGCTACAACTTCTGAAAGATTACAGAATTGTTTTGAACGGAGGATGATCTCTCCACAAGGATTTGTACCCATCTCCCCTATAAAATCTGCAGACTTTTCTACACGTCTTTTTGGTAGTGATGTAGTTAGTGATCCACGGTTAAATATTCCACGTTCACCTGTACCTGATTCCATCAATGCGATCCATTCTTTTAGGAATTCAGTCTCTGTTGGTTTTGTATTGTAAACTGCTGAGTTATTTGCAAGCATTCTCTGGCCTTCTGCATTCCAGAACTGACCATTCTTTGCATCACGCATATCCTGATCATCTAGATCAGATAATGATATTAGAGCTGAACGACGTACTCCTCCAGATACTACACATTCACCAATCTTACAGATGATATCGTGCGCATCGATATTTCGAAGATGTCTTCCTTGACGACGAATTATTCTCTCCCTAGTAAAACCTAGTAGGTCAATGAGTGGTTTTGGACCAGAACTCTTGCCTCCCATAATCTTAAGTCTTGCGCCAGATGGACGAAGTTGTGAGAAATCAAAATTTACATCTTCACCGTTGAACCATGTCTTCATACCAAATACGAGTGCATCTGCCCATCCTTCTTTTGTATCAGGCACTACATATGTAGGAACTTTTTTACCTGTCTGAGTTTTTATCTGAGGTAGTGATTGGATATTCTGACTCTCTACAGAGAATCCTACTCCTGTACCACACATAGAGATATAAACTATCTCTCCGAAGTCTTGGAATTTTGAAGGTGCGATGAATGAACAGTTGTATGCACACACATTTGTCTTCTCTGCTGCAGGACCTGCAAATTGAAGTAGACGCATAGAAGGCATAGCCTCTTGCTTTAGAATACCCTCACGAACTTCTGCATACTCTTCAGCAGATAACATGTTTGAAAGTTTACCCTTCATGAATTCCATATAGCGATCTACCGTCTCGATCCATGTCTCTCTGCGATTCTGATCCTCAATCCATTTTGCATAAGTACGGTAATAGACGAATTCAGAAAGTGGATTTCTAAAATATTGTTTACTATCATCTGCAAGTTTCTTTACGCGAGCTGGTACAGACATACTATGTGAACGGAGACGTGCACGCTCCTCACGATACAATATGTAGTGCTTTGAAGTTCTGACATAATCAGAGAGCATCAATTCTTGTTCTACACTATCCTGTATACCCTCTACTGTAGGGATAAAGTTTTTGTATTTCTTTGCAATTTTTATCATGTCCATCAAAACACGACTAGCCACTAGATGCGCCTCTTCTATTGATCCCTCACCTGCGGCAATCATAGCTTTATTAATAGCATTCGTAATTTTTTCAATATCAAATGCTACAGTTGATCCGTCACGACGTTGAACACTCTTAATAAAATTATTTTTTATTTTTATTTCTGTTTTTTTAACAGGAGCTGCCTCTACTTTTTCAACAACCTCTACTTTTTTCGCGACCACTTTCTCCCTCTTTGTAGCTTTAACTACTTTCTTTTTTGATGGCATATTTTTTCTAAAATTAATGATAAATTGCACTTTTAATACTTTGGACTATTATTATACCGCCGTCAAAATTGCATGCCAATACCCAAAACAACCAAAAAAGCACTATGTCCGACACTTCCAAAGCCGTCAACAGCTCCCCAGATAGAGCAATAAAACAAAAGTTATTTTTAGAAAAAAATTTTCAAACTAAAAAACTACAAAAAATTTCATTTTTTGTAGTTTTTTATCCAATTTTTTCAATTTTACAGCTCTTTACGTTATAGCTCTCATCAAAAATTGTCTCCCCTTCAAAATATTCTCTTTTCAAAAAGTATGGATACCAGGCGACATCACTGCGCCACATTTTTCCATAAGGGATCTCGTTTACATTGAACCAAAAGGGTGACATCTCATCAGTCTCTACCAATTCCCCCGTCCAATCTTGCCCTTCATATATATGGACTTCTTTAAATGAATCAGTTAATTCGAATTTCATTCTTCCACGAAGCTCGTATTTTAATAAATCCAAACCTGATTCTTCTTTCATCTCACGCACTAGTGCCTGCTCCACCGTCTCCCCCGCGTCAACCTTGCCACCATAGCCATTGTAGTTCCCAGCGCCAAAACGAACCTTCTTCAAACCCAGCAAAAACTCATCCCCTTTTCTTAATATACAGAGAGTCATGACTTGTGTAGGTTTTTGAATGTTGTTTTGCATATAATTTTTAAAACAAATCTGCATGACTACCTATATCTAATAAAATTAATATCAAAATATTTTTATCTATCTTGTAAATCAGTAGTAAGTCTGGTTTTATATGGCATTCCCTGTATCCATCATACTCCCCATGCAATTTGTGATCTTTATGCTTTAAATGTAAAGAATCACCCGAAGCTAATGTATCTAAAACTTTATCAATATCAGTAATTTTAACCTTTCCACTAGAAAGTATTTTCTCGAGAGATTTTTGATATCTTTTATTCTGAATTATTAAATATTTCTTTTTTGATGGCATAGTTTTTTATTGTTAATGATAATGTATCCTCCGATACTTTGGACTATTATTATACCGCCGTCAAAATTGCATGCCAATACCTAAAACGGACAAAAAACACTATGTCGGACACATTTCTATTTATAAAAATCTTTTCCAATTATATCTTCATGCATTTCACGAGCACTATTATATCTTTTCCCATTCTTAAGAGCATCCTCCACTTCCCTATCCCATTCTGCACGAATAGCAGCAGGATTCTTAGTCGGCTTGAAAGGTATACCATTCTCATTTACAACTTGATTTAAAAACAATTTAATTCCAGACGACAAATCCAGACCCATAGACTCGAGAGTCTTTTGAGCTTTATCTTTAGTCTTTTTTTCTATTCTTATATTAATTGTTGTATTCATATTACTAGTATATACAATGTACATACATTGTCAAGACATTACTCATGTATAACAAAAACCACCCAGTTGGGTGGTTTTTGTCTAATTTTGTAAATTATTTTCTTGCTTCAATAATACTTGTCGCCATTCCAAAGGAAAGAGTACTTCCTACGGGACAGACATTTTGAGGTGTGAGTATATTACTTACGTGCCTCAATAATTGCTGTCGCAACGTTCTGGGGTACTATGTCGTAACGTAGGAATTCCATAGTGAATCCTGCGCGACCCTCTGTCATAGAACGTAGAGTTGTCATATAACCGAACATTTCAGATAGTGGAACGACAGCTTTCACTGCTTGGTTCATACCACGTTGTTCCATACCTTCGATCAATCCACGCTTTGAAGATAGACTTCCTGTCACATCTCCCATGAATTTATCTGGAGTCACAACTTCAACATTCATCATAGGTTCGAGTATTACTGGGCGAGCCATCTTACATGCATCCTGGACTGCCATACTAGCTGCGATCTTGAAAGCCATTTCGTTTGAGTCCACATCGTGGTAACTTCCATCCCATAGCTCGACAGATACATTTTCCAATTTGAATCCTGCGAGTACTCCACGATCAAGACCTTCTTTGAATCCTTTTTCACAAGCTGGAATATATTCTTGTGGAATAGCACCTCCCTTGATTGTGTTAACAAATTCAAATCCTTTTTCACGCTTTGTATTTCTTGGTAGATCTTCGATTGCAATACTCTGATCCATTGGCTTGATGCGAATCTTTACGTGACCATAGTTTCCACGTCCTCCTGATTGCTTGATGTACTTACCTTCTACACTTGCCTCACCTGTGATTGTCTCACGGTATGCAACCTGTGGCTTACCTACATTTGTCTCCACTGCGAATTCACGCTTCATACGATCAACAATGATTTCAAGGTGGAGTTCTCCCATACCTGCGATTATTGTCTCGTTTGTCTCCTGATCTGTAGCAACACGGAATGTAGGATCTTCTTGTGCAAGACGATTCAATGCCATACCCATTTTCTCTTGGTCAGCTTTTGTCTTTGGTTCTACACGTAGAGAGATAACTGGCTCTGGGAAGATGATACGTACTAGCTCTGCTGGTGCATTTTCATCACAAAGAGTATCTGAAGTTATAGTATCTTTCAATCCTACTGCAGCTGCGATTTCTCCAGCGTACACCTTCTTTACTTCTTCACGATCATTGGCATGCATACGCAAGATTCGTCCGATACGTTCCTTGTTTCTTGTACGAGGGTTGTATACATATGAACCTGCAGTTACAGATCCAGAGTAGACACGGAAGAATATAATCTGTCCTACGAATGGGTCAGTAGCAATTTTGAATGCTAGAGCTGAAAATGGTGCATCATCAGATGCCTCACGTACTAGTGGCTCGTCTGTATTTGGATCGATACCTGTGATTGGAGGAATATCTGTAGGAGCTGGTAGATAGTCTACAACAGCGTCAAGCACTAGTTGAACTCCCTTATTCTTTAGAGCTGATCCAGCGAATACTGGGAATACATCGTTGGCGATAACTGCCTTTCTCATCAATTTCTTCAAAGTAGCATAATCAGGAATCTTTCCTTCAAAGTATGCATTCATCACAGCTTCATCTTGCTCTACGATCTTTTCGATCAATTCTGCATGATATTTTTCTGCTTCTGCTTTATATTCTTCTGGAATTTCCTTTTCAATAACTTTGTTACCCATCTCCCCTTCAAAGTAGAAAGCCTTCATCTTCAATAGGTCGATCACACCTTCGTGATGCTCTTCAAGACCAATTGGGATTTGCATACGGATAGCTTTTTTAGTAAGTCTATCTAGGATAGTTTTATATGAGTGCTCAAAAGATGCGCCTGTACGGTCAAGCTTGTTTACGAAACAAATACGTGGCACATTGGCCTCGTCAGCATAACGCCAGTTTGTCTCTGATTGTGGTTCTACACCAGCAACTCCATCGAATACAACTACAGCACCATCGAGTACGCGAAGTGAGCGCTTCACCTCCACAGTAAAGTCGATGTGACCTGGTGTGTCGATAATGTTGAAGCGGTGCTTCTTGTTCTTGTCGCCTGGTGCGTATGTCGGTGTCCAGAAACATGTAACAGCAGCAGATGTGATAGTGATACCACGCTCTCGCTCTTGTTCCATCCAGTCTGTTGTCGTCTCGCCATCATGCACTTCACCTATCTTGTGTGATACACCAGTGTAAAACAATACACGCTCTGTTGTTGTAGTCTTACCCGCATCAATGTGGGCAATAATACCTATATTTCTAACTTTTTCTAAAGGATAATCTCTTTCCATATATATAAATCTTACTAATAAAATAAAAAACCCCGTAAGGCATTTGTCCCTAGAATATACCACATATGGACTTTTTTGCAACAAAAAAGTGCTATTTATTTTTTGTAAATAAACAGCACTTTGAGCTACTTTTTTAGAATACTTAACAAGTGATAATGAAATGTCGGGCAGATTCTTCAGAGAGGGCTTGTTTGCGTCTGAATTCTCTACGGAATTCCATAAGTTCATCATTCATCTCTTCCATTTCTTTAAAGAATTTAGGGTCTGATTCATAAACCTTACCATTGTATATGAAGATTGAATTTTTTGGCTTCTTAGATTTTTTTAATCCTTCTTTGAGCCAATAATTAATTGATTCCTCAGCCATTGGTACGATCTTTTCAATGGCATTGTTGTCGAGATCTTTTTTTGAATTAAATTCAATTAACCCACTGGTTTTTTGAGAAAATACATTATTAATCAATTCCCCTATCTTTTGGATCTGTTCAAATTCGTTTTCAGGAAAATCGATAGTTTTCAAATCAAACAAGGTGTGACCTATAAGACTAGCAGTTGCCCAAATATTTTTACCTCTTTTTTGAGGGTCAAGATTACTCCTCGAGCAAACTTTGACCAATTCATCATGTGTAAGCATTTTTTTAAGATTTATTTTGTTTTTCTTCAGATTACCACTTTCAGGTTTTTTGTCAAACAAAAAAAAGCCTGCATAAAATACAGGCTTTTAAAATTCTAGTTGGTACATTAGGATTTATTTAATTCAAATAAATGATGAGTATCATTTTTAAATGATATAGCCAATTCACTATCAAGAGCATCTAAAATAATTTTAACTCGCTCAATAATTAAAAGCTTGTAATAAAAAAATTCAGAGAATTTATCAGGGGTAATTAATCTTATATAAACACTAGACACCTCAACTAGTTTTAAAACATAGTTTTTCATCTCGATTGATGTTTTTACTTCATCTTTAAGAGAATCAAAAACCTTCTTTTCAAATGCAGATTTATTCTGATAATCAATTAAAGCTATCCGACAATCAGTCACCGCTTTATGTATATTCAAGCGAGCATTAGCATATGCCTTGCCCATTGACTGGTCCATCTCATCTATCATACCCAAGGTTGGGTCAAAAAAAGGATTTGCCCTTGAAGGCATATTTTCTATTTCTAGATATATCTCTTTTTTTGCTATCTCAGCATTGACTAATACATCTTTGCGAAGAATATCAAGTTTCAATGAATTTTCTTTGCAGATATTTTCACTTTCAAGAAGAAGTGCTAAATTTTCGGATGAATACATATCTACTCTCTTTGTATTTATGTAATGCTTGATATTTTGAATTTGATCCTCAATATCATTTTTTAGTTTTATTTTACGAGACCGTGCTTGTAAACTTTTTACTAAGGGTAAAACCCAATAATGACATACTATCACGATGATAATAATGCCTGTTATTATTCCTATTTTCATATTTAAAATTGTTTGTTTATTTTCAATGTACTCTTTTATTTTAAATTGTCAATAAAAATAAAACAGCAAAACTCCCCATTCGGGGAGCCTTGTGTTTGAGTCTATTTTTATTACCAAGCAAAGTGAGCGAACGCTTTGTTTGATTCTGCCATCTTGTGAGTATCATCACGCTTCTTGATAGCGATACCTTCGTTCTTTGAAGCAAGGATTATTTCTTCAGCTAGCTTTTCAGCCATTGGAGCTCCTTTCTTTCCACGAGCAGCATCGATGATCCATCTCATAGCTAGTGATGTTCGGCGGTCTGGGCGTACTTCACGAGGAACCTGGTAGTTTGCACCACCGATACGACGTGAGCGAACCTCAACTAGAGGACCTGCATTTTTGATTGCAGTGTCGAACACTTCTAGAGGATTTGGATTACCAGTCTTTTCTTTGATGATATCAAAGGCACCGTATACAATCTTTCTTGAAGTCTCCTTCTTTCCGTCCCACATAACATTGTTTATGAACTTTCCAAGCTTTTGGGAGTTATAAACGATATCTGGTTCAACAATATTTCGATTTTTTACTTTTCTTCGCATAAATTTTATTTCTTAGCTGCAGCGGCTTTCGGACGCTTGTTACCATACTTACTTCTTGCTTTTCGACGCTTTTCAACACCAGTAGCATCTAGACGTCCACGAACTATGTGATAACGTACTCCGATCAAGTCCTTTACACGACCACCACGTAGCATAACTACAGAGTGTTCCTGGAGGTTGTGACCTTCACCTGGGATATAAGCTGTAACTTCCATACCATTTGTAAGACGTACACGAGCGATCTTTCGGAGAGCTGAGTTAGGCTTCTTTGGAGTAGTTGTTGTAACTTTTGTACAAACACCACGCTTGAATGGAGCTGGATAATAAACAGGCTTGTTTTTAAGCGAGTTGAAACCGCGTGCGAGAGCAACGGCCTTTGATTTTCTTTTTATTATTGTACGGCTCTTGCGAACCAATTGATTCATTGTAGGCATATATTTAAAAATAGGTCGTAAAGACCAGTACGAGTACTTTACTATATACCAATAAAAAAAGCAAGCCTGTATCGACAGGCCTGCTTTTTACATCTACAAATAGCTATTGGATCGTACTTGTTTCCTCACTTATGAACTCATCTACTGAAAATGGACCAGCTCCGAGTAGTGATATTGCGAATGTAGCACCTGCTAGTCCTATATCTCTCACACCAGTAGGATCTATGCCTATAGATGCAGCTATACCAAACAAATGCAGAGCCAGCAATAATGCTACAGGTCGCACATATGCACCCAGCACTAGCAATACAGCACTGATAATCTCGAACCATCCATTGAGTAATACAAATTTGTATTCTGATATAGGTAGACTCCCTACCCAACTTGGTAAGTAGCTCGTCCACATACTAGCATTCCCTAATTGAGCAAAACCAAAGTAGAAAAACACAAATGCAAACACTAGACGTAGAATAACAGGAGCACTAGCTTTTGCAATTAAATTTAATTTAGAATTTTCCATATATTAATTCGTGAGATTTCCTATTTTAAAACTTGCGAGTTCTGACGCTGGACGACGCTGACCACCATGCTGACCATTGAATGCATCTGACCCATCAATACCACAAAGAGAAAGGATTGCTCTTGATCCTCCTGGGTGCTGACTGATAAATGAAGTCACGTCGTACACATTGCCATTCACAGCCGTCCAACAAGATGAAGCAGAGGCGTGCTTTGCAACATCATCCAATGTGTATCCTGACTTTACAACTGGAGCT
Source organism: Candidatus Nomurabacteria bacterium (assembly GCA_026396015.1). Taxonomy (GTDB): domain Bacteria; phylum Patescibacteriota; class Minisyncoccia; order Phycocordibacterales; family UBA9973; genus UBA8515. The sequence goes on from JAPLXP010000002.1 coordinate 46,633, forward strand.
GGAGTAGGCTTTGGTGTCGGTGTCGGTGTTTTTGGAGTATTAGTAGCTGGGGTATTAGAAGCCGGTACATTATTCACCACAGGGACATTGGATGCCGGAGTAACACTTGAATTAACAACATCAATATTTTTGTATTGGTTATTAAAATTACCGCCCTTAGATGCGGGGTCTGACTTTAATAAAATAACACCACCTCCAATAATAAATATCGCAATAGCGACTAAACCAATCATTTTTTTATTCATAAATATATTATATCTTAATATCTTAAATTTTAATCAGTAACACAACTATATATACGTATTCAACTACCTTTTGGTGCTATTTTTCTAGGAATAGTCGAGCGAGGCGAAGAGTGTCATAGGAATGCTTGCCATCAAAATGCTCAAATACTGCGGACAGTGATCTGGTGTCTAGTTTATGGAATGCTTTATGAATAGCAGGTAGTGCCTTCTCTGTTTTCTTATCTAAAATTCTAGACAGTGCTCCGACAGGAATTTTCTCTTCTACCACTAGCTCCTCGATGTGTGTAAATATTGTACTCTCTTTTAATTTACGGATCTTTGCTATCTCTACGATATCCTTTCCTTCATTCCACATATCTAGAGTCAATTCTTTTGTATCTACTTTTACGACTTTTTTCTCTTTAGCCTTTTTCTGAAAGTCAGAGCTCGGGTTCACTACCCCTCCTGATGCACGGATAAAATTGTCATGCATTTTTTGCAATTCTTTTTTATCTAATTTTGTAAATTCTATTTCTGCAGCACTTGATTGCTCTTTGAAGATTTGATCTTGGGAGAATATTTGTGGGTGAACTTCAAAAGCTCTCCTATTCCATCCGAGGAGATGTAGGCCTGAGAGTCGACGCACACGAGATAGCGCCACATACCCCTGACCGTATTCAAATACATCAGACAGATCCATCACCGCCTCATCCAGACTCATACCCTGACTCTTGTGAACAGTGATAGCCCATGCGAGGCGCAATGGAATCTGCGATATACTTGCACGTACTTTTCCATTCTCTTCGAGCGCCCACTCTGCAGGCTCGACTGTGAATTTCCTACCATTACGATTCTCTACTATCGGATATCGAGTCCCCGATGCAAAGCCGACGATAGTGCCGAGTGTGCCATTCACATAGCCTTCCTTTTGATTGTTCTTTGTACACATAACCTCGGCCCCGAGCTTGAGCACTAGTGTATCCGGAGAGAGGCACCCCTTCTTCAATGTCTCTACGATAATATCTCGCCCTGTACCTACCATACGATAGAATTCTTTTTCTTCTTTTATTTTCTCGAGCATTGCACTGTTTACACTATCCACATCTACATTACGAGAAAAAAGTTTTAGCATTTTATTTGAAGTCTTACCCACCTCTACCCTACGGGCCTCGAGGTGCTCGAACATGTCTTCGTCAAAAGTATTGGATCGAATAGAAGAAAGTATAGATAGGAATACATCGTCATCCTGACGATACTGCTCGGACAAGTAGCAAGTGATCGGATGCGCTCTCTCCCAAGAGCTTGCCTCGTATGCAAATATCCCCAGTGGCTTCGCCTCAAATAATGCATCCTGATTATAATCATCCTCTGGTACTTTTATATTTGTGATATCTCTCTTTGTAATAGGTGGGAGCTGGAAAAAATCTCCGACGAATATTACCTGCAATCCACCAAAAGCCTCGGTACTACGCCGCACCTCCCTACACACTGCATCTACCATATCGATAGTATTGGGTCCGAGCATGGACACCTCATCTATCACGAGGACTTTTGCTTTTGCTACACGACGAGTGACATATTCACTAGTAGATATTTTATCCAGATCATATTTAGTCAGAGTTTTACGAATACCAATACCACTCCATGAATGGATAGTCATCCCTCCGATATGCGTGGCTGCGATACCAGTCGATGCAGTGATAGCCACCTCTACCCCACAAGATCGCAAATAAGACACATACTCATTTATCGTATGTGTCTTCCCAGCCCCAGGCTCCCCTGTCAGGAAAACATTGGCACCAGTCCGCAATATTTGCAATGCCTCACTTTGAATCATTCTACTAGTATAGCAAATAAAAACCCTCCTGTTTGGAGGATTTTTATTAATCTACAAAAATTATTTTATTTATAAATGCAGGGATTATTTTAGCATGACCGATAAAAATATTTGAGGGCAGGCTGTCAAACGGAAAAAATTTCCATTCATAGCATTTCTCAGGTTCTACTAGTGTCGGCTCACCCACTACGTTTGATGCTAAAAAATTCAGATGAATATAATGTACATTTTCCATTGGATCATTCACAACATTTGAGAATTCTAGGTCAGCGACTAGGCCAGTCTCCTCAAATAGTTCCCTTTTGGCCCCCGAGATAGCAGACTCACCAAATTCAAGATGGCCACCAGGCAGACCCCAGTCTCCAGTCTCCATCGCCTGCAGTGTTGCGTCGTTGCCCGAGCAATAACATTTTGTCTTTTACAACAATCACATTCACCCCTACCTTTGGCCTTTGTTTATCCATATATAAATTATATCACGTAGATAAAAAAAATATGATATTATAAATGTATGGAAAAATCACTATTCATGATCAAACCAGAAGGAATGAATCACAAGGAAGAAATTATGTCTTTCATCGAAAAGAATGGCCTAAAAATTACAAAGTGGAGAACTATGATACTAGATGAGGATCAGCTTAAGAAAATTTATCACGATACAGATGGGTATCTTTGGGATAAGACAAGGGAGCATTTTCTGGGTAAGGAGGTACTAGCTGCTGAAGTAGAAGATCCTGAAGCCATAGAAAAATTAAAGACTATCTGTGGTTCAAAGACCGACCCAGTGATGTGTGAAGCCAATTCTATTAGAAAATATTTTAAAGATATTACAGAAAGAGATGTATCCAAATATCACAAAAATATAATTCATAGAGCTGTGGACGAAAAAGAAGTTGAAGACCAGACACTCATTTTCTTCCCTCCTGGAAGAGATATATAATAAAAAAGCCTCCGCAACGGAGGCTTTTAAATTTAAATTGCTGTAATAAATCCAAAACCGCGACTGAATTTAAAATCATAAAAATCGCTCAAGATATATCTGATGATGCAAATATCCCTGTGATACACATAAGCCATTTTTTCTTTTTCAAAAATACGATCTGCATGAGATATAAAAGCCAATTCTTTCAATAAGAATTGAATACCTATTTCTACTGCTTCCCCACTCGGAGCCAATACCCCATTAGACAACAGAACTTCGATAGTTGTTGTCCTCACTGCATTCATAAAATTCTCATCTGATTGATATGCATTCCTTAAATCAAATAGTGCCTCTGTATAATAAATATTGGAATTGAAATTCTTCCAACGCAACACCCTAACAGAAGTGGCGACATCAAGAGATTCAATAATCTGATTGCATTTGTTTTCTAAAGCATTGGATTTCTTTTTCGATTTCCTTTCTGCTTCTTTTTCTGTGTACCCTAGTGCCATCATCGTATGGACTGCTGGCTCGTCGGGTATCATAATATAAACAGAATTCGACCTCTTTGAGGCCCAAGATATTAGCCTGATTAAATTCTCATCTTTAAAGTAGCTGTTGTTGATACTTACACCGATAATGAGTGCTGTGTCCCTATTGGCTAGGGCTTCTTCGTTCAGAGACGAATCTTTGATTTGTATTTCCATATTTTTGTATTTAGTTTTTGAAAGATGTTTTAACTATTTGAAACCGTGCGGTTTCAAATAGTTTGATTTATTGTTTTTGTTTTATTTAAAAGAATCATAATCTGCATATTTGACAATGTATATTTTATGTGGTTATTTAATATAATAGTGTCAAAAAATGACACTTGTGATATACTATAGAAATGTTACTTTCACTTCATTCTGAAGAAAAAATTGAAGAGACTATTGTAGAGATATTACACAAGGGTGGGCAGACAGGCCCTACCCTACTTGAGAGTGTCAGAGTAAAGGATAATAAAATTTCAAAGGAAACTTTTTATAGAGTGATACGTAGATTATTGAAAGAAGAAGTTTTAAATAAAAATAAAAGCATCTATCAACTCAATAGATACTGGCTACAACGAATATACCAATTCGGAAAAAAGCATATTAAAGAAGAAGTTGTCACAGACAATGACCACATCCTATCTTTCAAGGACGGAGACAAAATCAGATACAAGTTCAAAAATCCCAATACTATGGGTATATACTGGACTCATATATACGATATGGTTTATGAAAATCATGACCCAAAGATTCCCATACTTGTATTCCACCCTCATGAATGGCTGATCTATACTCGAGTAAAATCTGAATTATTTTTCTTGAGTAAATTTAAAGATGAGAAAAAACTAGCATTATTCTCTATCGGAGGAAATACACCCCTAGATAAAAAATTTAAAAATGATTGGAATGATGAATATATACAGATAAGTACTGGGACCAGTCATGGATTCAAAAAGACTGAATACATAAATATCTTAGGCGACTATATATTCAAGATCACAGTTAGTAAAAAATGGAGTGATGATATAGAAAAATTCTTTAACACTCACACAGAGATGGATAGTAAATCTCAGGCAGAGCTTTCAAAGCTCTGCAATAGAAATGATGAAGTACGGATGCTATTCACTAGATCAAAAAAGGAGGCAGACAAATGGCGAACAAAATATAAAAAACATTTCTATATACCAAAAGGATACACAAAATAAAAAATTACATCTAAAACCGTACGGTTTTAGATGTAATTTTTTATTTTAATAAATTTAAAGTTCTTTCTTTTATGGATTCATACTTATCCTTTTGCTCCGAGTAGGCATAAAAGGCGAGCGAACCTAATCCTATTCGGAGTTTGTAGCAGAGTAGGCGCTCTTCGAAATTTTCTAAATTCATGTCTCTATAAGCTTGCTCTGCATTTTTATTTGGGTCATTTTTTATTGACCAAAAGGATAACCATGCGACATCATAAATAAAATCTCCATACATAGATTCACCCCAATCTAGGATTCCGGTAATTTTTCCATTGTTCGAGACTACATTATTTGATCCATAATCCGAATGAATAAGAAATCTCTCCTCTGGGCAGAATTCCACCAGTTCTTCTATTTTAGAATAAATTTTATCCCACACATCTTTTTCCAAAAAAGATGTGTTAAATAATTCATCTTTATTAATATGAGTTCCTACGGCCAAAATAAAATCTTTCCAACTTTCAGACTCCCCTAGACCATCCTTGTTCCATTTCCCAAAACCATTTGAATCGCTTATATCTATAGAATTTATTTCTCCCAAGATAGAGATCAGCTCTGGAAGAATTTTCTGATATTCCTCTTCAGGTAGAAGATTGATGGTCTGCCCTAGAGCTCTCTTGGAAATACAAACATAATGTATATCATCCAATTTGACAGTCTCTATTATTTCGGGAATTGGTAAATCTTTTTTGGTAAAATATTTTGAAGCATATTCATCTTTATAAAAACTACGAGCACCTTTATTCACCCGAGCCACCAAATCCAGCCCTTTTGAGTTAAAAGCAAAAGCCTGTGAAGACTCCCCGCCTTTGAGAAATTCCAATTCTTTTATTTCTGGATCAAAATTTTCTCTCAAAAATGAAAGAACTAGATCCTGATCAATTTTTGTTTTTACTGTAGACATATTATTTCTATACTAATATCCCAAAAGATTTTAATTCTTCAACAACGTCAGATACTGGTAGACCGATTATATTGTCCATGTCGCCTTCGGTACGGTCGATGAATTTTGCACCGATTAGTTGGATTGCGTATCCACCGGCTTTTTCTAGTGGCTCTCCTGTGGCTATATATTCATGAATTTCTTCGTCAGTCATTTCTTTGAAAAATACTTTTGATTCTACTGATTTTGAAATACTCTGATTTGTGTCTGTATCAATAATAGTGAATCCTGTGATCACATAGTGCATATTTCCCGAGAGCATTTTTAGCATTTCGTAGGCACGCTCTGGTGTATGAGGTTTGCCGAGGACCTTGTCCTCAAAAGCTAGAAATGTATCCCCTGAGATAATTATTGAATTTGGAAAATCAGATACGAGCGATTCTGCCTTCCCTCTGGATAGGAATTGTGCCAAATCATGTGGACTCATGGGTAGAGTCATGTCCTCTTCGTATTTACCTGGGACGACCTCGAAAGGTAGACCTGTCTTTGATAGGATCTCTTTTCTGCGTGGTGATGTAGATGCTAGTATAATTCTCTTGCTCATATATTTATATATACTATCATTTTCTTAAATTGCAATAAATTTTAGAACAACACCAGCCCTAACAATATTGAGCAGATATTTGCAACCAGCGACACAAATAATGACTGGCTAAATTTAAGATTGAGTAACCTCCAATATATTACTGCCTCAGATATAAAGATAATCAATTCCCCACCGATCAGATAAGACAGCCGATGAGAAAAATATACAGGAAAGATAAACCAAAAATAAGGAAGTGTCAGGGTTGAGGCTAGGATTCCAACAAAGATTATATTTTTATTAATAATCTTGTATCTAAACTTACAAATAAAATACAAGATGGGTACCTCTACTGCAAGTGTCGTAGTCAGGGCTAATAAAAATTTTATTTCATAAATCATAAATACTACTTCATGAGCATGAGGGTTTGGAGTCCAACAGATCCATCAGATTTGAGTTGGTGATTCTTCTGGAACAACATAACTGCCTTTTTTGTTTGTAATCCAAAATTTCCATCCTCCTTCATATTAGTCTTAAAAAAATTATTCAAATATTTTTGTACCATCCTCACACTTTCATCATTCTTCATACCTACCTTCAATGTCTTTTTTATTTTTGATATATCAGATGAGTTCGAAGGTGTATCTGTAAAATTTTTAATTTGTATTGGACTTCCGTTGTTGTATTCTGAAGTGTCACTAATTTTTACTAATTTAAAACCACTTCCTGATGATACAAGAGAATACTCTATGGTCTGCTTTTTTATTGGATTCTTGTCATCAACATAACCACCATAAACATCCATATCTTTAACTAGTCGTTTGTCAGCATCTATAACTTCTGGATTTTCTTTTGTATTCCAATACAAATCCAAACTATTAAATTTATACCCTTTTGAAATACATGTATTATTTTTTACAAGGAAGACGCCATTTGAGCTAGCCATAGGGCCACTAGTCTTTCCGATCAAAACAATATGTGAAAAAGAATCCAAATTTATAACCTTCGCACAAAGATCGAGATAATGTGTGCCGGGCATGATAACATCCGCCGAAGCAAAAAATGGAGACAATATTAAACCGAAGAGAAATACAAAGCTAAATATTTTAAATTTATTCATAATACACGTATTATACTCCAAAAATAATAAAAGGCCCTCAACACTGAGGGCCTTTTATTATTTATCAAAAACTTCTATATAAATATCATTTTCAAATAGGTTCAAATCTTTTTTGAAAAGAATTTTTGATATGTGATAGAGAGTATATGTGATGAAGAATGCAGAGAAAACATCAATAGAATAGTGGAGGTGTCCGAGTAGGACAACAGTCGCGAAGAAAACAGAAGATCCCAAGAATATAAAACGAAGAGGCTTTATGTCCCAGAAGATCAAAGCAAGTAAAAATGGTATCCCAGTATGACCAGAGAAAAATAGATCCCCCGCAAAAGAGAACTTGCTAATCATATCAAGTGGTGAAATAAATATCTGACTTGGAAATGGGGCGATGTGTGTGAGATTTATAAAAAACGCACGCACTACGATAAACAAACTGACAGACTTAAAAATAAAAGGAAATCTTTTAATATAAAGTAGACAGATGATTATAGAGAAGATGAAAAAATAAAAAGTACCTTCAACAAACAAACCATTCACTGCAAAAGCACGTATATTGTTCAAGACTAGATCTGTCACTGAATTACTTGCCTTTAATGTGGCATAAGTGCCAGCATAAAAATTAATAATCAATGCAAAAGTAATCATTGCCAATGAAGCAAAAAATGAGATCAAAAAATCTCTTTGTCTAAAGTGTGTCGAATATGATTTAATTAATATTTTTAATTTTTCATTCATAGTACTATGATACCACATTCATGGTAGTTTCATTTTTATACATATTTAGATCTTTACTGAATAATATTTCTGATATGTGGAATATTGTATATGTTATAAAGAAAGCAGACAATACATCAATAGAGTAATGTAGGTGCCCCAATAAAACTACAGTGCCAAAAAATACTGAAGATAATAAAAATGTTATACGCAAATATTTAATGTCCCAAAAGATAAGCATCAGTAGGAATGGTATTCCAGTATGACCAGAAAAAAATAAATCTCCACCAAAAGAAAATTTACTAATCAGATCTACTGGTGATATAAATATCTGACTGGGGAATGGACCTATATGAGTCAAACTAATAAATACAGAACGTATAATAATAAAAAGACTTAATGTTTTAAAAATAAAAGGAGCTCTTCGTATATACAATAAACATACCAAAATTAGAAAAGCCCAAAAAACAAAAGTTCCCCAGACAAACAATCCATCTACGTCAAATGCTCGAATATTGTTCAACACTACATCCGTCACAGCATTACTGGCGTGCACTGTAGCATATGTGCCTGCGTAAAAATTTATAATCAGAGCAACACATATCATTACCAGTGACAAAATAAAAGATTGTAAAAAATCTTTTTGACCAAAGTGCGACTTATATGACGACCACAATGTATTGAATTTATTTTTCATTATCTTATGTCTTTATAATTATTTGTAAATGGCTTGCCTCGTAGTGATATAGCTAAAAAATTTATTATGTATTTCCATCCAGTAGATACGAACCCCTCACCCTCAAAACGTCGATCTGAAGTAAGGATATAAAATCTTCTTTTAAAAATAATCCTTCCAACCTTAGATAGCCTGCGAGCAATATCAGTATCTTCACCGTAAAAAGAAATATTTTTATTAAAACCACCTATCTTCAATATTGCATCTCTCTTTACTACAAAATTCCCTCCTACCATCATATATCCGGTAAAAAAATATGATATTCGAGCCAAGACATTCCAGTACACCCAGACTATGTATTTTTTTAATGAAGAAACATTTTGATACACATATGGGCCACTGAATGCCACAGCTCGTTTGTCTTTATTTATTAAATCCAACAGAATCTCACTCCAATTCTCCGGCATAACAGTATCTGCATCTATATACGCGACATAATCCCCTTTTGATGCATCGAGGCCCCTCTGGCGAGCTTTTGTTAAACCTTTGTCTCCTTCATAAACAACTCTAACCTCAGAAAAACCCTCTGCTACTTTTTTTGTATTATCAGTACTAGCATTATCTACTACAATAAGCTCAAAAAAAATACCTTGAGAATTTTTAATAACAGAATCTAGACATGCTCCTATATATTTCTCTTCATTAAAAGCTGGTATTACTAAAGAGATTTTTGGGTTAATATTTTTATTTTTCTTTATGAGTTGTATTAGTTTTATGTTTTGATAATACATTTCAAAAATTGAAATTGTACACAATATATCCGACCATACACCCAAAATAACTCTACTCCCTTTCCATATACCACGTTTATCTTGACTGAAATTATTTTCAACATTCTTCCACTCTACTACTGTTATACTTAATTTATTTTTAATAATTATTTTATTTAAAAAAACTTCTAATCCATAGCTAGGCAACAATTCCATCTCTGCTATCTTTTCCATAAAACAAAACCTAGGCAATATTCTTTCTCCTGAGAGGTAGTCAATTTTTTTAAAAGGAAAAAGTGGCCATGAGTTTTTTCTCATACTAATAGATACATCAGAAATATTTTGTTCTATAGGATACAGTATATCTCTAATATTCTTTTCATTTAAAAATTTCAAATCAGCATCAAGCATAAAAATAAAATCTCCTCTTGCCGCTCGAATACCATCGGCAATGGTTTTACTCTTGCCCATATTTTTTGGGTGCTCTATATAATCAGCACCAGAAAAACTTTTTACAATTTGTTTTGTTTTATCCGAAGACCCATCATCTACCACAATAACTTCATGTAGATATTTTCCAATCAGAGGCACGACGACAAACAAAACATCACCGATACCTTTTTCTTCGTTATATGCTGGTATAATACAGGAAATTTTCTTCATATATTTTCTAAATGATCTATTTCTTCGACTTTTTTTCGAGTATATTTTTGAAGCGCAAAAAATCCAAAAATAAATACAGTAGCAATTATGGCGACTAAAATTCCTGCATCTTTCACATAAAATGTTGCATTGGAATATGAACTACCTAGATAATACCCGAGGGTCATCAAAATTCCATATTGAATTACTGTCACACAAAGTGCCCATCTAACAAAACGCCAGTACTCAAGCTTTGCGAGACCAGCTGTTATCAAAAGAGGTGTAGATAAACCATATGCAATTTTACTAATAAACATTGTTTTTGTTGTATGCTCTTTCCAAGCTTTTTCAATAAAATTAAAATGGGAAGAAATAATTTTTGATTTTGTGTCAAAGCGTGCAAGTATTTTTTCTTTATTTCCAAATCGTCCTAGTGCATAATAAGCTGAATCTGGCAAAAAATCACCTAAAATAATTATAATGAGGGCATAGATAAAATTAAAGTACCCGATATGAGCCATAAACCCGACAGCCAGGGCAAGAATAGGACCTTCTACAAGAGCTAAAGGGAGTAACGTCCAGTAGCGATTAGCTAGAAAAAATTTTAGAAAAAATGAGCCATGCATGTTATATACTATACATCTTTTTATAAAAAAATTCCCAGACGTATGCCAAGCAGTTGGAATGATTAGTCCCCTAATAGAAAAAACGTCTTTAAAGACGTTTTTTCTATTGGGGGACTACTGGGAATCGAACCCAGATCGAAGGTTCCACAAACCTCAGTGTTAACCGTTACACCATAATCCCCATATATACAATCCTACTTATAAGTAGGAGGTTCTTCCTTTATACCAGAAAAGTGGTTAGAAAGTCTAGCTAGAGCATAAAGTAGTGAAGACAGACGATTCAAATACGCTTTTGTATAATCACCCACTTTTACCTGACCCTCATCAGCTACGCCTATCACCCTCCTCTCTGCACGGCGTGAAATAGTACGTGCCACATCAAAAAATACAGCCAATTCAGATCCACCAGATATAAAGAATGAAGTAATTGGTGGCAATTCTTTTTCAATTGTATCTACATAGTTTTCTATTTCTTTCACCTTGTCCTCACCTATGGTCATATCACTACCAGCAAGCTCGGCCTGAACGATAAATAAATTCTGCTGCACAACATGCACAACTTTCTCAAAATTTTCTCCTGTTGGGACTTTGAATCCGGCATCAGCACTCTTTACCTTGCACACACCAAGAAAAGAATTGATCTCGTCGAGTGTTCCTAATGCTTCTGCTATATTTGAACTTTTGGATATACGTTGATCGCAACCAAAAGTCTTTGTAGTTCCGTTGTCCCCTTTTCTAGTGTAAAGCATATTATATAAATAAATGAAGATAAGATAATAAAAATATAATGGTGGATATAAATGCAGAAGATATACACCAAATGCACCACTGCTTTATAACAAAACCTTGCAAAAATAACAAATACAAAGAAAAAGCTACAGAAAATCCCGCAAATATAAAAAGTAATTCCTTAAATAAAAAATTCCACGTCAAAAATAAAGAGATAAATGAATATAAAAATAGCGTCACAGTATAGTAACTGATACCTATTACTTCTACAGAAAAAGGACCAATGTGTGAATAACTACTATTCACAACGAGCTCACAATTCGTACGTATTGGGCAAATTAATTTCTTTTTACTTTTCTTTTTCTGATAAATATAGGATGCTATCAAAAAACCAATACAGGCAAAAATTAAAGTCCAACAAGCAAGAACTGAAGATACATCTATTTGCATACTGTTCCACTTAAAATATTTTTTGTATAAATTTTAGAACTATTACTATCTAGGCAGACATATGAATTCTCGTCAGTAGCCAATGGGAATGACATTGCCCAAGATTTTGTATTTGAAAAACAATAACCTTTACTACTCTCCAATTCTAGTAGTGGGTTTAGGAAGTGAGCAATAGTCTTGTCGCTAGTATCAGCAGGGTCTGCATAGAAAAGAGAATCTTTTATAGGAGCCACACAATCCCCTTTTGCATTTGCCACTGTTCCGTATTTATTTTTATTCAAAGCATATTTTTTATAAATCTGCAGCTCAATACTTGAAACATAATTTTCAATCATACTATCCTTTCCTTTCAATTCATCTGCTGTTGAAATTTCCACTGCGACAACTTGATTTGCAGGATCAGAGACATCAACTTTTGATTCAATAGGCGAAATATCATTAGGACTTTGATTGTCCGGAGTAGAATCATTATTTTGGCTAGAAATGGGTGTTGTGTCTGCGGGAACAATCTCACTTTTATTTGAATTACTTATATTTTTAGTAAAATCAACAGTAACTGCATTTGGATTTACTTTTGGTAAAAAAGGTATGTTTATTAGTCCATTTGTATATGCAAAAGAAACACCTGCTGCAATACAAAGTATTACCACAAACACAAAAATCCAGACTAAGAATTTTGGTACGCCGTGCTTCTTTTCCCCTTCAAAAACAAAATTATTCTTTATGTCTTTAGGATATGAGGATATCATCGCCTTATTCGCAAATGAATTGTTTGCAGGTGCTGAAGAAATAGAAGGAATTGGATTTATAGTTGGCTCAGGTGTAGCATGAACTTTTGCTAATTCCATTTTTCTCTCTGGAGAGAATGGTGGTGGCAATGTTTTATTTTGAGCAGGAATTACTTCTGGAGTAGAGATTTTAGGCATTAGAGTCGGCATCGGTTCGTGCTTCTCCTCTACTGCGATTGGAGTATTTGCAGGTGCCCACACTTTTGGTAGACTCTGACTTGGATTTGGGGTTGAAAAATTATCTTTTATCGCAACTTTATCTATGGGTGCTTCACGATATGGATCAACTGCGGGCCTCACGACAGAAATAGAAGCTAATGTGGAAATATCTTTTTGAACGCTAGTCACGACAGGAAAATCATAAGCTGGTACAACCTTTGCAAGACCCTCTTCTATGTCTTCAGAATTCCAACCAGCCTCTAATAGACGTGATTTTATCACGTCGTTACTTACATCTTTCTTTTGTTCTTTTTCAATAAATTCTACAAGATCAAGAGTAATCATATAATTAAATTATAACATGCCAACAAAAAAAATTCACACTCAAGTGTAAATTTTAAAAATCATATAGATAAAGATGTCGGGCATTTTGATATTTTCCATCTCTTTCCAGATCAATCTCTGCTTTTGGTTTTTTGTTTGTAAATTTAAAAGAAACAGATACCATCCTCACCCCCGCTTTTATTTCTTTATCGAATTTCGTGAGTATATCATCCATATCATTCGGATATATATACATCACCAAATGTGTAGCATTACTCAAGTCGTAATCAAAAAAATCTTTTTTAATTAATTTAATTGTCCCTCTACCCCCAACCTTGCGAATAAAATTTCTAAACACAGATATCATAAATGGAAACATCTTTTTTTCAATACCAACAAATTCTACTTTGGGATGCTTGTCTTTTAGATAAAAAAGAATTCGCCCGTCACCAGAGCCTAGATCATAAACTATAGATCCATCTACTAGCTCGAGCCCTTTGTCTACATAAGGTAAGACTTTATTTGGTGTACGTATAAATGGTGTCCCCTTTCCTACAAAAGAAAACGCCCACATACAAGTAAAGACGAATACTGCAATCACAATTGCAGTTAAAAGATAAATAATTATAGAAATAAATATCATTGGTGCCCGGGACTGGACTCGAACCAGCACATCTTACGACACACCCACCTCAAGGGTGCTTGTCTACCAATTTCAACACCCGGGCAAAACACTCACAAAAAGAGCATATCAGATTCAAGCCTTTTTTTCAATATAAAAAATAAAATCACCCATTGGGTGATTTTATTTTTTATTCAGCAGATGTTACTTCTGTGTCTTTTGTGTTTGTAGATTCCTCTTTTGAAAGAGTAATACTCTTTAGACGCTTTTTAACTTCTTTCACAGCCTTTGTACGGATGAAGTAAAGCTTACTGCGACGAGTCTTTGAACGTTTTATGATTTCAATCTTGTCGATGTTTGGAGAGTATAATGGGAAAATTCTTTCTACACCGATTGTTGACGCAACTTTACGAACTGTAAATGTAGCACCAATCTCGGCACCGTGCTTGCGAGAAAGAACGAGGCCTTCAAAAGCTTGAAGACGAACTTTTCCTTTTTCCAGAATCTTTGACCAGACTTTAACAGTGTCCCCCGCCTTAAAATCAAGGTTTTTTCGAGAGTCTCTATCTACTGGAGTTAATTTCATTTTGGTATTTTCCATAGGCGTTAATATAGCATAAGAATATCTTTTAAGCAAGAATATCTCTAAAGACTATAATTTTCTATTACTTTAGTAAAGTCAGCTGGTAATGGGGCTTCGACTGATATTTCCCTACCTTTTGGTAATCTGAATTTGATTGATCGGGCATGAAGGGCTAGTCTATCAAAACCTAGAGCCTTGTCTTTCTTGCCGCGATATATAGGATCAGACACAATCTGGTGATTTATATATCTTAGATGCACGCGGAGCTGGTGAGTACGGCCAGTTTTTGGATAGAGTTCAAGGTATGAGAATTGGTGACTATTGTCTTTCATCTCTTTCTCATCAGCAGTATCCGTAAAGCGAGACAAGACTAGGTAATAGGTAGAAGCCTCACGAATAGGATCACGTGCACCACGGCCTGCTGTCCACATTCGTACATCCCCTGGTGAACGCCCTATGGGTGCGTTTATAAGGCCCATCTTGCCGTTTAATAGTGAAGCCTTGGGATCTGCTACATATCCGTACACAAAGGCCTGATAAATCTTTTCTATCGTATGATTCATAAATTGATTTTTGACGGACAAGAATGCTTCTTGATTCTTTGCTAGGATTATCACACCTGAGGTCTCTCGATCTAGGCGATGCACTATTCCTGGGCGCATTATTGCCTTTCTCTCTCCGCCTTTTGCGTCTACCATAAGTGGCTCACCTACATCAGCTGAACCTGGATAAGTCTTGATGAACCAGTCTGCCAAAGTCTCATCTTTATTCTTGCCATCGTTGTGCACAGAAATACCCGCTGGTTTATCAACGACAACTACATCATTATCTTCATAGAGTATTTTAACTTTCACGGTGCGCGATGTAGGACTTGAACCTACGACCTTCCCGGTGTAAACGGGTTGCTCTACCAACTGAGCTAATCGCGCATAAAAATTTGAAAACAAATTAATAGATAAACAATAACCTATTTTCAT
This sequence comes from Candidatus Nomurabacteria bacterium, assembly GCA_026396015.1. Lineage (GTDB taxonomy): Bacteria > Patescibacteriota > Minisyncoccia > Phycocordibacterales > UBA9973 > UBA8515. The sequence goes on from JAPLXP010000002.1 coordinate 62,036, forward strand.
ACTTTTTTCAAGTCCCACCTTGCGATAAAGGTAATTTTAATGTATTTTAATAATATACTCCTGATATGCCCTTGTAGTTAAATGGATATAACTGCGGACTTCTAAGCCGTTATTGCAGGTTCGATTCCTGCCGAGGGCACCTTATACAATAAAATAAACACCCTCATTGAGGGTGTTTATTTTTGTATTCTTGGGTCCTCTAGATTTATACCTTCCTTTTTTAAAGAATTCATTTTAGTTTCTTTTTCTGAAAAATAGTCAGACACTTTATCAAGCAATTTTTGATTTCTTGTAATTAGATTATTCTCTGGAGTACTTACGTTCTTTTCACGAAAAATTTTTTCATCTTTAATTTGATTAAAAAAATAAACACTAGCTATAACAGCTAAAATAAATAATACGGAAAATAGGCGCACCAGCATCATCCAATGAACATGGGGGTTGAATACCTTTACTTCCCTCTTACTAAAAAACTTTTTAAATTCTAAGTTGTATTTTTCCATATTAAAAAGTAAAAATATTAAATGATATGGTTGATGACCAAGGATAAAAAGTTTCTTTTGAATCTTTCTGATTAGTATTTGCACTCAAATTCAATGAATTGATATTAATAGCAAATGGCATATACTCAATCATTTTAATAACTTTTACCACTGAATTAAAATTACCTTCTACCAGTAGAACAATAGTGATGACCTTCTTGTTGTCTTTAGAGAACTCTACAGACTGTACTTCTGCTCGTGTACCTAGTCCAACTGAATTTTTTTCTAGATCACTCACAAAATAATCAATTGAATTTGCATTTACAAAGTATGAATTTATTTGCTTATTTTGATTTTCCGCTTCGTGTATAACCTTTATTAGACTACTCCCCTGTTTTTTCTCCTTTATTCGATCTTCCAATGTCTTATTTACAGACTCTGTGTGAATATTCTTGTTTCTAATTACAGTAAAAAAGAAAAAAGTAAAACCTACCAGCAGGATGGTAACTATTGTATATATGATCAATAAAGTTGTAGTGCGTGATAATTTCATATTATTTTAAATAAACTGAGAGGCTGTAGTCTATATTAGAAGGTTTAACAAAATTTGATATAGGCAAATCTACTGCAGAAAAAGTACTATTCCCTAAAATAGAATCATTGAATGTATGCAATGCAGATCTATCACGAGCCTTGCCTATAATTTGTATTGGGGCGGCACCATCAGAACGATTCATATAATTTATTTGAGTAAAACTAACACCAGATGTCCTTACTGAAAGGAGCGAATCTATTACAGATTCAGATACACTGTATTTGGGTTTTTTAGCTACGAGAAAATCCAAGCGATCATTCGTAGCGGATATCTCATCATTTAATTTATTTATATTTATTTCAGGATTTTTCTTATTAAAATTTTCAAGATTGTTTTCGGCTGTAATCTCCTTCGTAGCAGAGTATTTATAAGAAGGAATAAGGAGCAATAATACCACAACAGAAAAAAATGAAATAAAAATCAAAACAACAATAATAAGCCGTATAATATATTCATGCTCTAAATTACTCTTTTCTTTTTTAGGTAAAATATTTATCATACAACATAATCCCCCAATGCTAATCCGAGCATTGTCACATATGATAATGATTCTCTCTGTGTCATGTTGGGGATGGACTCTTCCATACTAGAAATATTAACCCAAGCTTTTGCATATTCAACTTTTGTCTTAAAACTAGCAGATAGATACAATGACAATCCTGGAATATTTGCACCTCCTCCACACAAAATAATGCGAGAGATAGGATCTCTAGTTTTTCCATTCTCATCCTGGTGTGTAGTCCAATATGAAAAATGCTTGTTTATCTCATCACGCAAAACTGCCATCACATTCAGAGTTATTGGGAACAAGTCTTCTCCAGAATCAGAACTATTACCACTAAAAAAGATCTTTTTATCTTCTGCTTCAGAAAATGATATGCCATAATTTTTTGCAATCATTTCTGTAAAGACATTGCCTCCCATATCAAAAGTAGAAGTAAAAATAACCTTACCATCTACTGCGATAGATATACCCGTGCGAGCCTCACCAAAGTCCACGATCATAACAGTATTCTTTTCCCCTCTTGGAATAACTGATTCAGCGATTGACTGTGCTTCCAACTCAAAAGCCACAGGAACTAAATCGGATTCCTTAAAAGCATTCATATAAGAATTGATAGTCTCTGCTGCTATAGCCACCACCTCGATAAAAAAACTATTATCTTTTTCCGATAAGATATCGTAGTCAAAAAGAGTATCAATTGCCAAGAGAGGAACATGATCTTCCAACTGAAGTAATATCATCTCTCTTAGATCACTCCCCTCTATTTTAGGTAGAGACAAAGTGAAAAGATACACTTGTTCTTCGGGTAGAGCCACACGAACAAATTTAATATTTTCTTTTTTCTTTAATTCTTTTAAAACTTTCACTAGTTGATCCTTTATTAAAATTTTACCAGACTCAATAACCCCTTTTGGTATTTTTACTGTGCCATAAGTACCCAGCTTGAGTCCATTTTTAGTGAGATTCAATTGTCCGTATTTTATAGATTGGTCTGATATGTCCAGAGAATAAGATGACATAGCCAAGAATTGTGGTGTTGGAAAATATTTACTATACAACTGTTTCATTGTAATCATATTATACGATACATAAATATTATATGAAAGTATATTTTATTTATTTATACGTTTAAGTATATTTTATTTATAGTTACATATTTTTGCGAGCAAAATAGTTTCGAACAAAAGATATAATCACAGGTAGTAGCGAAATAAAAACAATAGCAATGATAATAGGCAAAATATATCTATCTGGGTTCGGAATTATATTCCCCAAAAAGTAACCCAAAGACAATACTGAGACAGCCCATAAAATACCTCCAATAATATTGTAAGATAGGAATGTCTTATAATCCATACGAGCTACACCAGCTACGATAGGTGCAAATGTGCGAATGATCGGAATAAATCGTGCCAAAATAATAGTATACTTTCCATGCTTTTGATAAAAAGTCTCAGCCTGATGTAATCTCTTTTTTTTGAAAAAGAATCCTGCTTCTTTTTCAAAAAGAGCACGACCCATATTTTTACCAGTCCAGTATCCTGCACTATCCCCTGCGATAGCAAAAATAGAACAAAATACAAATAAAATTGTGATACTTAAAAAACCTTGTGAAGCGAGTAATCCTGCAGTAAAGAGCAATGAATCACCTGGCAAGAAAAAACCAAAAATTATTCCTGATTCAAGGAACACAATCGCACAGATTCCAGCCACACCAACAATCTGAATAAAGTGAATTATATCGAACATACTATCTCACGCGGCTACCAGCCTCCACCTGCGTATCAGGTGTGATAAATACAGGCGATCCATCCTGACCATCTACTGCCATGAGCATTCCATTACTTTCAAATCCTTTTATCTTTCTTGGTTCTAGATTCACGATATACAAAACTTGTTTGCCAATTAATTTTTCATAATCTGGAAAAAATTCTCGGATACCTGATATTATCTGTCTATATTTTTGTTCAACTTTCTTTTCATCCCCTTCACCTACTTCTACAGTCTCACCGAAATCTATCTGACAGCGTAGAAGCTTGTCTGTATCTGGTACAGGTTCTATCTCCTTTATCGTGCCAAATCTAATATCCATTTTTTTAAATTCTTCGTATGATACGTATTCCATAAATTAATTTTAATTATTTTGTAAATTTTTCTTTTCTAAAAATCTTGCGAGTATCAATGCTGCAGCAGACGCATCTGCGGGATTTTGTTTTTCTTTTGTAATCTTGCGTGCATTATTCACCTCCTTGCCACCCCTACCCCGAGCCTCTATAGTAGTCATGAATTCTTTTTGTAAAAATACTGGCATGTCAGTCTCTACCTCAATATTTTTTACAAATTCTTCAATACTACCCATTATTTTATTTGGCTTACCAGATAAGTCATGCGATTCACCAATAACTATTCCAGAAATATTTTCTTTACTACAAATATCAGAGATATTTTTTATCAAATTCATATCATTTGAAACAATAGAGTGAGGAAAAGCCATCATGCCCATATCGTCAGACATAGCCAAGCCAACTCTCTTTGAACCATAATCAATTCCTAAGTATTTCATATATACAGGATAGCATAAATCTGCTGCGTTGCGATAAAATAGTTTTTTTGCTATGATACACTATATGGCAATCAGCATTTTAAAAATTATGATTCTTGTTATCGTATTAATATGGGTTTTGTTTTGGAAGGGTTATTCTGTATGGACAGCAGCACGAAATGGACAAAAGAGATGGTTCATCGCGCTTGTCATCCTAAATACCCTATCAATACTAGATATCGTATACATTTTTTACGTAGCAAATAAGACGCCGGAGGATATAAAGAATGTTTTGAAGTCTAAGATATAGATTTTAAAATAAATACGGAGGTGTGGCTATGAAATATGAACTGCTTCATATTTCATCCGATCCTGAATAATTCTAATTCAGGACTGACTATTACGAGCGAGAGCGAGTAGGTCAGAGGGAAGGGTCCGAGAGGACACGAAGCCACGCCGACAATGTACACATGGAGGTGTGGCTGAGTGGTTGAAGGCACTTGTCTTGAAAACAAGAGACCGTTTACGCGGTCCGGGAGTTCGAATCCCCCCGCCTCCGCAAAAAAAGAAAACCCGAAAGGGTTTTTCTTTTTGCGTGGCGAGAAAGTGACCTGCGTCACTCTCGTGGGGGATTCGAAAGACTTTTCGTTCTCTGGTTTACCAGAGCGAAAAGTACCTGGCTATGTAATAGCCGAATCCCCTCTTTGATTACGAAAGGTGTACTGGTCCTGTAAGGACAGAAAAGCGTAATAGCGGTCCCCCATTAGTCTATTTAAAATTTTGTGAGATTTGCATTCCTAGTTCTTTCATCTCTTGTCTTAATTTTGCAATTTTTTCTTTATCATCTTTTGTTTGATTTTTATTTATCTCTGAATATCTGCTGTTGATATTACTATCTTTCTCTACACCAATTGCTTTTTTAGATTCACCCATAGAATAACTGAGTTTCATTTTCTCATTAGCTGGATTTCTATCGTCTTCATAAATATCAACAACCTTTCCAATATTTTCACCCGGGACATAATTATCTTCCTTACTTCCAAATATACTAAAATATGGAACTTCGTAACCAAAAGCATAATTTATTTCTTTGCTAGTGTGTCCATTGCTTGAATATTCATCTATGACTGCTATATTAGCTTTAGTATCATTTTCACTTATTTTTTGATTATAATTATCTATCTCGATCGCTCGCTCTTTTTCAGTATGCCTTTTTTCAAAAGTCCTATTGAAATCATCTTTTTGATTTTTTTCATATTCATCATACTCCCCTTCAGCAAAAAGATTACTATGAGAATAAAGGCTTCTGTTTCGAGCCAACTCTTTTAACAAAAAAACTTCAGCTTCTTCTTTCCCAAGTTCTCTTTCCTCTGTGCTTTCATATACAGAAGTGTTTCTATCCGGACCATGAACCTTTAAAAAAAAGATTTTAGGTTTATTTATTTTTTTATTTTTTGCTATTTCTGAAAAAATAGGATCGAGCAAATAATACAAAGGGCGAGCAGATGTATCAGGATAAACAATAGCATCCGGCAATTTTCCATTAAATTCACTTAAAATCTTGGTGACAACATTTTTACAACCTTCTAGTAGTATTTTTTTATCCCATTCATTTAGAATATTTTCAGTGGTCTGCTTCTTTTGATTAAATTGTGATTCAAAGTTATTTTTCATATTTTTTTACCAACTAGCCAATATTGCACCTATCACAGACATCACTACTAATGAGCATCCACATTCAAACAACCACAGCTTGTAATTCTTGCCCATCCAGATGACATCAATAGATGAAGACGTGACCAGGAATCCGAGCCATAGCAATACACCCATGATAGCCCCTCGTAGCCATGTAGCCGGACCCATCAATGATGAAGAAAAAACTAAACCAAAAATCATAGCCATCACAGCGGCAGTGACTATATTAGAAAAAAGATTCCATGCCATCTGAGGGATCATATCAGAGAGCTTCTCGTTCCCTGTCGGATGAATGTTTGCCAACTTCATCCACAACTTTCCAGACACTGGACCATGGAATAAAAACCCAAGAATAAAAGCGACAACTGCTGAAACAAGAACTGCAATAAAATTTATTTGTAGCATATATTTTGTATATTATTTGTTTTCTAATTTTTTATCCACACTCCAGAGCCCTCCCCCTTCGATGGCCAATATTGCCAATGCTGAGAACAATGTCACATGAGAGTACACGGCCTCCTTAAAATAAAAGAACGTCATAGATATAACGAGGAATGCTACGAATGCTACTGTGCGTGTATAGAATCCGATGATGATCAATATGCCTAGCAGTAATTCTATCAAACCTGCAGATAGTACCCACATAGATGGATCAACAGGAACAATAGAAGCCAAATTATACTGATGCACTACTAAATCAGAAAATCCTGGATTCAAAAGTTTTTCATAAAGAGCCAAATAAACAAAAGCGAACCCGAGACCCAAACGGAGTATTGGTGCTAAATATTTTCTATCTATTTTTATAAACTTAAACATTGAGATTCCAAACATATCATCTACACCAGGACGTGCACTATGAAATACTAAGAATGAAACTGCGAGCACCAAGAAATCCATATTTCCAATCAAGTATGAATTTGTAAAAAGCCCATAAAGAAAAATCAATATAGATGTGATTGTTGTAGGTATCAACAAGAATCCGGACAAGAAGAAAAATCCTAGTGTAATCTGTATTAAGGAAAATACATGAGCGTCTGTATATGTAGGTGAGATCAAAACATCAGACATACCAGCACCAAGCAGTGATATACCTAATGCAAGACGGATTATCCATGGAATCAATTCGTGATAGGAAGAAAGCTTGTCTTTTATTTTATTTAAAAACTTGATGATAGTTTTGTTTTTATTGCAGAAGATTGCTACAGCCAATACAAGAACTGCTGTACCAATCATGAGCACCCAATCCATAGGGATAGATAGTGCATGTTCTAGATACGCAGGATTCTCCCCTGCTACTCGAACCATATCTTCTTTTTTAATTACATAGGAAACATGAGCAGAAGCAAAAACTGGAACAATAGAAGCTAATAAAATTAAAAAATGACTAAAATATTTCATGCCATAATTATAACATAACTTTATTCCGGATGATTTTGAATTTGAACAAAAAAAAGTTATTATTAAAAAATAAACAACAATTATCATTTAATTTTAATTCTTATGAAAAAAACAATACAATATAGCATTTCAAGCTTACTTATCCTTACTAGCGTTATGCCATTCTTCGCTTTTGCAGAGGAAGCTATACCAGAAACCACAAGCATAAAAACTACTCCTGCAACAACAATAGCAATCCCACAGGGCAACAACTTTTGTGCAAAAATACCAGCAATTGGATCAAAGCTAGGAGAACAGATACTAAATTCAGAAACTAAAAAAAGAGAAAATGAGGCAAGACTAGCAGTAAACACAACAAAAAAAGAAGCTGACATAGATGCAAAGCGTGCATCAGGTAGAGCAGACACAGATAGCAAGAGAATCAAAACTGCAGATAAATTAAACACAAAAGCAAAAACAGATACACAAAAAGTAGCGGTTACAACATACACAAAAGCAATCAATGATTCCGTCACAGCACGTAGAACAGCAATCGATGCAGCAGTAAAAATATACAGAGATGGAATAACAGCATTATATACGACAAAAAGCACAGATACAGATATTAACTTTACAACATTTAAATCTTCAATTGACGGAGCTATTCAAAAGGCTACAGCAGATTGTGCGAACAAAGTAGCTAGTAAAACAGTCAGTACTACATTCAACAAATCCTTAAAAGATGCCAGAGCAGCATTTACAGCAAACAATAAGCTCTCAGTACAAAACACTCAGATAAAGGCATTGAAAGACACTCGAGATGCAGCATTCAAAAAAGCTGAAGCAGACTTCAAACAAGCTACAGACAAGGCTCGCGCAGATCTAATCATGGCAATGAAATAAGAATCAGAAAATAAAAATCCATCCACCCGGATGGATTTTTATTTTTTACACTGATATAATAAAAAAATGGAAGAAAAACAAATACAAACCATATCATGGACTTCACCTGAATATATTCAAAAAGAAAAATCCATAGACTGGTTTTGGACTATTGGGCTCGTGTCTTTAATGGGATTTTGTATTGCTATTTATTTTGGTAATTATCTTTTTGCGGTTTTAATACTTGTATCTGGTGGTATTTTTTTCTTATTACAAATACACACACCTAGAGACGTAGAATGTGAAATAAATAATGAAGTTATTAAGATTGGAAATATAAACTATCAGATAAAATCAATCAAATATTTTGATATAAAAAATAATGAAATTCCAACACTTTTAATCTACACATCAGACAGGTTTATGCCCATAAAATCAATCCAAATTCAAAAGGAATCATCCAAGGAGATAGAAAAAGAGTTAATAAAATTTGTAGAGAAAAAAGAAATACAAGAATCACACGCAGTTAAATTCATGGAGACATTAGGATTCTAAAAAACACCCATCTGGGTGTTTTTTAGAATTGTAATTCCGGCAAGATATCTTCCCCTACGGGGACAGTATATCTTTTCTAAATTCTTGCAGAATTACAGAAAAGCTTTTCGATTCCTACACGCAAATGAAGCAGTACATTTGCTCGGAATCACAATAGAAAAAGCTAGACCAAAGTCTAGCTTTTTCTATTGTGATTCCGGCAGGAATCGAACCTGCATCACAACTTCCGCAAAGTTGTGTCCTATCCATTGAACGACGGAACCATTAAACCTTTATTTTATACACTAAAAAAAGGTTTTTAGCAAGTTTTTATTTCTTCAACGAATTTCGAATCTCTTCCGTCATTTCATTATTTTCCTTTATCAGACGATGCACTTCATCTTGGATTGCGAGCAATGCTTCGGCGTCCTTGTATGTTTGTAACGCCTGCTTGTCAGATGCCGCGGCTGCTACCTTCTGACCCACCATAATCACAGACAACAATACGAGCTGAAGGAATGTCTGAGCAATCCAAGATATGAGGGTAGATGTTCCCCCTTCTATTGCAGCCGGCAGACTGATGAGTGCCAATGCTGCAAAAATATATGCGCACCACATAGTGCTGACCATACTTGTAATTAAAATTGCTATTTTTCCATTGAGCCCTGTATGCTCACCCTTTGTAGTGTGGGGGCCGTATTTTGTGCGCTCTTCTATTCTTGGATGTGGTGTGTGTTGTTTTTCCATATTGATTTTATTTTAATACATAATAATTATTTCCCCTCTGCCCAGTTTTTTAGATCTTCATAAGGCACCTCTCCACAGAGAGTCTTGCCAGATATAGTATTCACAAAGAACGGTACTCCCCCGCATGGCTCCTTATCTAGGGATTCCATCATCTTTGCATTTTCATCACTGTGATCAACTTCGATTTTTTCAAGCTCGATACCTGTTTCTGTTTTTAGTTTTTCACACACAGGCTCCATCTCATCGCAATGAGAACAATCACTTCCATAAAAAAATAATAGGTGGTTTCGGTTTTCCGAAACCGTGCTGGGCATAGTCATTCAATCAGTATATACCAAAAACCAGGCAAAATAAAACCCCCGCAATGCGGGGGTTTTATTATTTTGTGATTTTTGAGAGACGAGCCTTTTTGCGAGATGCAGTGTTCTTTTTGATAACACCTTTCTTTGCGGCCTTGTCGATAACACTGTAAACAGATGGAAGGTTTTTCTTTGCCTCGGCTTTATTCTTTTCACGAACTAACTTTTCAATCTTTTTGATTGATTCTTTCATAACTTTTGTACGGCGATCATTGACTGCTTTTTTCTTCATTGATCCACGTAGAGCTTTTTTTGCTGATTGTGTAATTGGCATATTTTTTAAATTAAATGTTATTTGTAGCTGATAGTTGCTAACTTAAGATTTCAGAGTCGCCGAGACACCAGCAAAACTGATAGATGAATAATAGCACAGAAAATTTAAAAAGTAAAACTATATACCAGTAATCAAATCAAAAAGTCTATATGCATAAGGTGCTAAACTTCCCCACAAGAAGAACACAAAGAATAGTAAAAAGAATATACCCCATTGAGTCATGAAGTTCTCGATATATCTTAGTCGTGCAGGTAGGAATGAAAAGAGGATTTTTGAACCATCCAACGGTGGTATCGGTACCATATTAAAAAATGCTAATACTATATTGAGCATGACTATCATGATACTGATCTTGTAAAAAGGAAGAATATTAGTCGGATCAAATGCTGGCATTCCAAATACATAAGCAAAACGAATAAACATTCCAAATATAATAGCGATCATCAAATTCGCTGCAATACCTGCACCCGACACGATAACATTACCCCACTTCCCCTTTCGAAGATTATCAGGATTGTATGGGACAGGTCGTGCCCAGCCGATGACAAATCCTGCATTTGAGATTATTAGAAATAATGGGAGCAAAAAAGACCCAAAAAGATCCATGTGTTTAATAGGATTCAATGTTAGGCGACCAGAAAGACGTGCTGTATCATCCCCCAGCAGGTAGGCAGAATAGCCATGAGCGAATTCGTGAATAATGACTGACATAATTAGGACTATTACATAAAATAGCCCATCCATAGGTGTTGTAAATTGCATATAGTTATATCGTTTGCATTCCGAGTACTTATATGATAACATAACTCCACATATGGCAAAAGTATGCGAAATAACAAAAAAGGGCTCAATCATGGCGGGTGGATACTCGAACATTGTTCGTGCTACAAAATTCAACCCTACAGGTAAGGTCCGAAAATACCCTAATCTTCAAAAGAAGCGTATTTACGTTCCTGAGCTAAAGAAATACTTCAGTTTGACTATTTCTACTCAGGCAATCAAGACTATCAATAAAAACGGTGCATTCGCAGTTCTTAAAAAAGCTGGAATCATCAAATAATAAAACCCCCTCAACCGAGGGGGTTTTATTATTTTTGCCAAAGACTCACACCATCTGTATCAAATTCTATATTCCCCTTCTCATATGTCGCCAAGTATAGGATTTGTAATGAATCTAGTTTATCTAGAGTCTCTTTGTGTGGGTGCCCATACCTATTATTTAACCCTGCCGAGATTATCGCATAGGATGGAGATATAGCCCGGAGCCATTCCGTACTCGAGGATGTATGTGAACCATGATGGCCAAGCTTTAGTACTGAGGATTTTAGGAATTCAGGTTTTTCATTTTTTATAATAATATTTTCTACATTATTCGGAGCATCACCTGTGAGCATGAATGACTGTCCCCCATAGGTGAGCCTGCCTACTATCGAGCCATCATTTGAATCAAGATTTACCACATCCCTATCGGGATATAAAATATCAAAATAAATATTTTCTTTTTCATCGATGATTATATGCATTCCACGTCGAGCAATATCTTTTTGTATATGATGATCGATTATTTTCTGCTCGAGCTTTTGATAGGTCTTGGTCTTACCTCCCGCTCCATTCTCCAGTACTCGAGATACAGTATAATCATCAAGTACAGCAGACAGCCCACCTATATGATCCGCATCAGCGTGCGTAGCAACCACTAGGTCGATAGTTTTATCAAACAATGGCATTACACTCGCGAGCTGACTCACGACACTAGCATCAGGCCCTCCGTCGACTAGTACCTGCCTGCCATTTGGAGCCTCAATGTATATAGAATCCCCTTGCCCCACATCCAGGAAAACAACACGCAAATAACTGGTGTGCGAGCTAGTATTAGAATAAAAATAACCATAAATAGCAATAAGAATAACTACCGTTGTAGCCCACAATATGGATAAATGTCTACGCCTTGATATCATGATATAATATATATATTAACACTAGGAGCTAAAAAAATCATGGAAAAATTCACAGAAAAAACTTTTAACATCGGGGAGCTCGCAGGAATCGGAGCAAAGAATATCGAGGAACACCTAAAACTTTATAAAGGCTATGTAACCAATGCAAATAGCGTTGTTGAAAAGATCAGCAGCCTAAGCCAAGGATTTTTCCGTGATGGTGAAGATAATGGATATCTGATATCTGAACTATTCCGCCGTTTTTCTTTTGAATACAATGGAATGAGAAATCACGAAGTATATTTTAACTCCCTATCAGGAGGAGCAAAAGAATTAAACCCACAGAGTGATCTTGCAAGGAAAATAAATGAAACTTGTATGTCTCTAGATATATTAATGATGGGATTTAAAAATATGGCACTGACTCGCGGTGTGGGCTGGGCTGTACTTTGGTATGACAGAAAAGACAAGAGACTACTCGCATCATGGGTAGACGAACAGCATCTAGGTCAACTCAATGGCTGCGAGATGATACTAGCATTGGATATGTGGGAGCATGCCTATGTATATGACTATGCGACAAGTGAAAAGAAAAAATACATTGAAGCATTTTTTGCCAACTTGAATTGGAATGTAATTGAAGAGAATTTTAAAAATGCACAATAATAAATAATATAAAAATGATCGCTCACCTCGAAGGAAAAATTCTATATACGACAGACAAATACACCATCATCGATGTGAATGGTGTAGGTTATAAAGTATTCCTATCTAGTACAAATATTGCCGCATGCAATGTAGGTGCGACGAAAAAATTGTGGATCTACACCGCTGTGCGTGAGACTGCCTTGGATCTATATGGTTTCGACAATATCAACGAGATGAATTTCTTTGAGTTACTCCTCGATGTATCTGGTATCGGACCAAAGGGTGCACTGGGCATACTATCTATCGCATCTATCGATTCACTACAGAGAGCAATCGCTACTGGAGATACAGGATATCTGACCAAGGTATCTGGTATCGGCCGCAAGACTGCAGAAAAAATCGTGATTGAATTGCGAGATAAACTCAAAGCCTACAAGGGTGAAGAAGGAACTGCAGGAGGATTGCGAGAAGAGAGCGATATGATAGAGGCACTAAAGTCTCTGGGCTACAGTCAAAATGAAGCTCGGGATGCATTGAAGCAAATCCCCTCTTCTATCACAGACATGAATGGAAAAATAAAAGAAGCACTCAAAATTCTTAGTGGAAAATAAAAAAACTTACAGGTCTTGCCTGTAAGTTTTTTTATTTTCCACTTTATGAGAGCATTCTACCTCGCAATGTCTTTACGCAAAGATATGTAGCAAGGAAGAATAGTAATGCTGCAATTTGATTGACCCAATAAAAATACACATTCAATGCTACAGCGGGAGATAGATTCATATATGTATAAACAGCGTAATATTCAAAAGATATAAATGCAACGATCGAAGCAAGTGTATCTAGATAAATAATCCACTTTTGTGCAGGATTCAAAAATCCTCCGAGAATAGCTAGGAGCAATATACCCACTATAGATATACTAATAGGTAGATTGATCATAGAGCTGAACAACGGAAGAGTACCCGCCATCAGTACACCCATAATAACAAACAATATTCTAACCTTGTCCCCATGATAATGGTATGCTATTTGTTTTTCTTGTGTTGATTCCATATCTATATTATACGCCTGTATTGAATATATGTTAATCATTATAAAGCTGTGCTATACTCGCCAATATGCCAGAGTTACCAGAAGTCACCACCACAGTAAATGGATTGCAGAGGGTCCTACCAGGGATCACTATTACCGATGTGTGGACAGACCTCGCCAAGGAGAACCAGAACTACAAGCAATTTCTAAATACAATAAAGGATGCTATCTTCTATAAAAAATTCAAGAAGCAAGTGATTGATGCCAAGGTTAAAAAAGTAGAACGCATGGCAAAGAACATATTGATTCACCTAGATAATGGCAACACTATACTAATCCACATGAAGATGACTGGACACATCATCTACGGTAAATACGTCTACGATAAAAAATTAAATAAGTGGGCACCAGACAAAGACGAACGTGCAGCACTACACGATCCATACAATAGATTCGTGCATGTGGTATTCGAACTTTCAAATGGCAAGCATTTTGTATTCTGTGATTCAAGAAAATTTGGCAAGGTAACCCTCCTCGCTACTATCGATATAAATGACAGTATTCACCTGGCAGGCACAGGTCCCGAGCCACTGGATAAAGATTTCAGTTTTGAAAAATTTAAAGATTGTATTACAAAAAAGAAAAATCAGAAAATCAAAACAATATTGATGGATCCATATACGATAGCCGGTATTGGTAATATTTATTCCGACGAGATGCTATGGATGTCAGGCATCCACCCAGAGACAAATCCTGAAAATATTCCAAATAAAAAACTAAAAGAATTGTACGATGACATGCAGGATGTATTACTAAAAGGCATAGACTTTGGTGGAGACTCTATGAGTGACTATAGAGACATAGATGGCAAGAAAGGAGAATTTCAAAATCACCACAATGTGTACCGCAGGATAAAACAAAAATGTGGCAAGAAAAAATGTGGTGGTGTTATAATAAGAAAATCAGTAGGAGCACGCAATGCGCACTTCTGCGAGAGTCATCAGATACTATATAAATAAAATACTGAAATAAAATAATTATTGAAAAAAGTCTTGCGCAGGAGATTAGAAAATAAATGAGTATACGAATATTATTTTCTTGATCGACGAGCAGAGCAAATTTTCACCAGAAAATTATGTGTGCTTTTTGAAATAAGTTATTTTATGAAAGTATGAATACTATGAAAAATAAAATTTTAAAAAATAAAGGTGCGTCGGATCTTGGGCTACTGTTCATAGTAATAGTGGTACTATTTCTACTCTGGGTTTTTACCGGCGGTCCGAATAGACCAGAGACAAAACAGGACCTTTTGCAAAAGGACCCATTAGGTGTTCTTGGTAATTCAATAACTCCATAGCTAACCTAAAATTTGGAATAGTGCTACCCCAGTAGCGACAGACACATTCAGTGATTCCTTTTTACCAGACATAGGAATCTCGGCGATAATATCGGCGAGATTTTTTATTTTATCAGGCAAACCTGCAGTCTCCTCCCCTACAAAAAAAACCATGTTATCTGTCTTTTTAACTTTTTTATAATTTATAGAATTTTTATCTTGCTCGATAGCTACTATTGTCGCTCCGTCCTTTTTTAATTTTTTCAGTAGTGGAATAATTTCTTTTTTGTATTCCCATGGGATCCAAGTCTCGGCACCGAGGGCCGCCTTGGCAATATCTTTTTGAATTCGGCCGAATTTATCCGTCGGACAAGGAGTCACACCCACCAAAAAAATCCGAGTAATCCCCACTGCATCAGCTGTACGAAATATCGCCCCAACATTGAGTGCTGAGCGTATATCCGGGAGAATAAGTATATATTCTTTTTTAGAACTTTTCATTGTGCCCTCGGTAGGAATCGAACCTACGACCATCTCCTTAAAAGGGAGCTGCTCTACCGACTGAGCTACGAGGGCATGTATTTTGTTATAGCTAAACTTTATCTTTCTTATTACCCGTTGGAGCCGCTACAACTGAGCTACGAGGGCATTTATTTGTTGAAGATAACCTTATCTTACTTAAATATTCGGTTGACCCGCTACAACTAGTTACAGGCGCATACCCAATAAATTAACATATTTTCATGTTATTTACAAGCATTAAATATTTAGCTAAAAGTCTGCTTGCTTAAAATACATATCATACTGTATAATAAATGCGAATCAAAAAGTTTCTGAAGATAGAACATCTTTCATCGAAAGATGCAGAAAAAATATTAAAGAATGCAAACGTCTTAAATATTTATTGTTATTTAGTAGTTTTGTTTTTATATACACTACAAAAAATTCAGTCACGAAGTTCTTTATTAAAGGCAAAAGGCCAAGGAGTTAGTTTTTATCAAATGATGAAAATTTACTCCTAGGCCTTTTTTCTTTGTCTGACGACAAAAAAATATTTGTGTAATTTTTTTAAATTACGAAAGAGATTTTAAAATAAATTGCTCTAAACCTATTTTCATATCTATCTCCCCTACATGAGACAGGTGGTAGATATCTACGAGCGATGAAGACATTTGCTTTAAATTTTCTTTTGAGAAATTTTTACTTCCGGTCATCATCATGGTTTTTATTTTCCAAAAGAGAATTCCAGATATTGCTTCGGGTTGAGCTTCATTCTGTATTGCTGAGAGGTACAGTGACCACGCACCAATCTTGTCGCGGGATGCAAATGCATCTGTGATATCGAACACATTGAATGCTGATGCAGATTTTATTTCTTTGACTTCAAATTTCTCTATATCCTCTGCATACTTTTTATATTTTTTTTCATCTGCTGCGAGCATTTTATCTTCTAAAAAAATAAATGGTGTCTCAGATTTTTGTAGCATAGACAGATCCCCTACTGACAAGTTTTGACTAGCTAAAAAATTCTCTACAACGATAGCTTTTGATATGCCAAACAAATTCATACTCTGAACATAATCAAACACAACCTCGGGAGTAGATTCTAACAAAGACAAAAAAAGTATTTCATTTTTTGAAAACTTTTTCTTTATTGAGGAGATTTTATTTTTATTATCATTCCCACTATAGATATAGATCATAGTATGCTTTTTACTTTTTTCTTGTATTGTGAATATGTATTTCCATATTTTATTTCTAGGACTCTTTCTTCTTTTGGGATTAGTATCATTTTATTTATTATAAAAACAATAGCACCAAAAACAAATATAAAGTAAGAACCCATCACTAGACCTAGACCCAAGGTCATAATCATCAATCCTGTATATGTAGGGTTGCGAGTATATTTGTACGGACCGATAGCAAACTCACGATCCCCATCCGGATTCACAGTGTTTTTATTTTTCTTTGAAGTTGTCTGTGCCCAGTAGATGAGCATTGAACTCACAAAAATAACAAAAATACCAATTAGTTGAAAATTGCGACCAGTAAAAGTAAGACCTGGAAATACCATATCTAGTATCAAACCCAAAATTACTGGCCAAAAATATATAAAATATGAGTGTGCCAATATTGAATGCACTATACTTGGATCATTCTTTAAATGTTCTTTTTTTTCTTCTGGTGTCATATACCAATATCCTACCACAGGGGTTCATTTTTACAACTATACAATTATTTTCATTCAGTGCTCTTTTTTTGTTTATTTTAGTTCGCCCCAATTTTTGCCAATATCAGAAGATACTACTAGTGGTACAGATTCCAAATCCTTTAGGAATTCTGCAGGAATAGCATTTTCCATGGCTTCTTTGATTAGACCCTTTGCCTTATCCACATACTTTTCCTCTATTTCAAATATCAATTCATCGTGGACCTGGAGTACTAGATGTACATGACTATCTAGACCCGCAGCAACTAGTGCATCTGAAACCCTTTTCATACCAATCTTTATGATGTCTGCGGTAGCAGTACCCTGAATAGGTGCATTTGTAGCCATACGCTCTGCCATAGCCTTGATGAATGGTAGTGGTGATCGTATTCCAGGAAAGTATCTCTTTCTACTAAATAGTGTCTCTGTATATCCATTCGCTTTTGCAAAATTTTTAATACTCTCCAGATATCCTGCAATACTCGGAAATTGAGCAAAGTAATTGTCATAAAAAATCTGAGCATCCTTTCTCTCCCCTCCTAGATTCTCGCGTAATGCAGTCACACCCATACCATACAGAATTCCAAAGTTGATCACCTTGGCACGACGACGCATATCATGCGTAACATCAGCTTCTGCTACATTAAATACCTTCATCGCCACAGCTGTGTGAATATCGCGACCCTCTTTAAAAGTATTTATAAAATATTTATCTTGAGAAAGAAGTGCTGCTACTCGCAGCTCGATCTGTGAATAGTCAAAAGACGCGAGGGTGTGACCAACACTCGCTACGAATGCATAGCGGATTTTTTTACCTTTTTCTGTCTTTATCGGAATATTCTGAAGGTTTGGATCTGACGAAGAAAATCTACCAGTAGTAGTACCAGCTTGGATAAACTTTGCATGAATGCGTCCATCACTGCCTATCATGTTTGGTAGACTATCTATATATGTAGATAAGAGTTTTTGTAATTCACGATATTCTAGAATGTGCGCGATGATCGGATGGGCATCCTTGTATTTTTCCAATTCACTCTCTTTTGTAGATCGTGCACCAGAGTTTACATTGAATTCATGACCCGCTAGTTTGTAAATATTTTTTTCTAATATTTCAAGTTCCTTGTGATATTCGTCAGACAGGTCACTGAGATATTTTTTGTCGACAGATATACCCCTCTCCTCCATAGCACGGATGATGGGCATGATCGGCAACTCAATATTCTCATATACATATAAAAGTCCTTCCTTTTCAAGGTCTTTTTTGATTTTATCAAAAGCTTCAGAAAATGAATTTGAATTTTTATAATTAGAAATATCTTCGATAGTCGGATCAGTGCGCTCAGAATTCAACAACCAAAAAGCAATCTTGGCCTTTTCTAGATCCAGACTATCTACAACTTCTTCTTTTTTTATTTCTTTTTCTACATTAGAAGAATCGTCCTTTTTATTTACACTACCAGAGACGATACTATCTATTCTATTATTCAAACTTTTAAATTCTAGGTCTCGTAAAAAATTTTTTAGTCTATCTGCATCCACTGTCTCCTTCCATGTTTTTTCTGGGATGACAAAATCAATCGGTGCATCACGGCGAATAGTAGCAAGAGTTTTTGAGAACAAGGCTTCATCCTCGCCATCTTTTAGTAATCCAAAAATTCTTTCTGTTATCCCTTGTTTCTTTAATTCATCTGCATCCTTATCCAAATTCTTGTACATCTTTTCAATCGTGCCATATTTGCTGATCAATGTAGTCGCGGTCTTTTCTCCGATACCCTTGATACCGATGATATTGTCAGACGGATCTCCACGTAGACCCTTG
>JAPLXP010000008.1 GCA_026396015.1 Candidatus Nomurabacteria bacterium
CACTAATCATGGACAATGTAGCAGTCGTACCAGGTGTAGATGGCCGCAAGATGAGTAAGAGCTACAACAATGTCATCCCACTATTCGGTACAGACGAGGAGATCAAAAAAGCTGTCATGAGTATCGTCACAGATTCTACGGGTACACGACCAGAGAATGTGTATGCTATTCATAAGTTATTCCGAGATGAGGCATATCTGGCTGACCTATATACAAAGCACGAGGGAAAGTACAAAGATCTCAAAGAGGCACTACTCGCAGATGTGATCGCATTCATAGGACCGATGAGAGAAAAGAGAAAATTCTACGAAGAGCATCCTGATGTCGTAAAGACAATATTACTAGATGGTCGCGATCGTGCACGAAACCAAGTCTTGAAGAAAATGAAAGATGTTCGTGTAAAAGTAGGGGTGGATTTTGAATAAATATTATGAAAGCATTTTTTGCATTACTCTTGATACTCTTGAACATGATAAATATTCCTTTATCTTTTGTCTTCATGAAGGTCCAGAGATGGTATCTGCCTATGTGGAAAAAAGATAAAATTATTTTTTTCGCATTCGCACCATTTTACTGGTTTCTATTCGTACTAGCTTTTGCATTCGGATATCCATGTGAAAAGCTGATGGCACTGGCACATTAATCACTTAAATAATAGCAATGATAAACAGAACATATATAAAAGATTTAAATACAAAGATGGGTGAAGTAGTGACTATCGCTGGATGGGTGGATGTTCGTCGTGACCAGGGCAAGATGATCTTCTTGGATTTTCGTGATATGACTGGCCGAGTACAGGGTGTGATACTACCAAACTATACAGAGACTCTAGAAGTGGGTAAGACACTCCGTGGTGAATTCGTAGTAAAGGTGCAAGGCAAGGTAAACCCTCGCCCAGAGAGAAATGTAAAAGCTGGAGTACTCAATGGGGAACTCGAGCTTGAAATACAGGAGATTGAAATCTTGAACAAGGCAGAGACTGTACCATTCGCTGTGAATGAGGATACTAGTTGTATCAACGAGGATGTACGTATGAAGTACAAGTATCTCGATCTACGTTCAGAGAGAATGCAAAACAATATGCGCATGCGCGACAAAATCATTACTTTTTTCCGTGCTCATATGCATGGTGATGATTTTCTTGAGATAGAGACTCCAATATTGATGAAGGGTACACCTGAGGGTTCTCGTGAGTACCTCGTACCATCACGACTTGAAGTCGGTAAATTCTACGCGTTACCTCAATCTCCACAACAGTTCAAGCAACTATCTATGGTCGCGGGTTTTGAAAAGTATTTCCAGGTGGCTCGCTGTATGCGCGACGAGGATACTCGTGGTGATCGTCAGCCAGAATTCACACAGCTAGATTACGAATTATCATTCTCTACTCAAGAAGAGATTCTGAATCTTACAGAAGAGATGTTCATCAAGATGGTACAGTCTGTATATCCAAATAAAAAAATTCAACAGATTCCATTTCCACGTCTGACATATGCAGAATCAATGGAGAAATATGGCAATGACAAACCAGATATCCGAGAAAATAAAAACGATCCAGATTTACTAGCATTCTGTTGGGTTGTAGATTTTCCTATGTTTGAAAAGAATAGTGAAGGTGGGGTCCAAGCTGTGCACCATCCGTTCACATCTGCAAAAGATGATGATGTGCACCTACTAGATACTGATCCACTTTCTGCTCGTGCAAATGCATACGATATCGTATTGAATGGCTATGAACTCGGCGGAGGATCTATTCGTATCCACGACAGGGAGATGCAAGAAAAGATATTCAATATTTTGAATGTTTCAGAAGATCAACAAAAATTAAAATTCGGCCACATGCTCGAGGCATTTACATACGGTGCACCTCCACACGGTGGCTGTGCTGTGGGTATCGATCGTATCGTCATGCTACTACAGAATGAGCCAAATATTCGTGAAGTAATCGCATTCCCAAAGACTGGCGAAGGCAAGGACTTGATGATGGGCGCTCCAGCAGAGATGGGTTCGGCTCAGGTCAAAGAGCTAGGTATTACTTTTAAGATTGATAAATAATAATTTTATGGAAGATACTACTATCTCTCCATATACCGTCCGGGCAGGAACATTCCAAGGGCCACTAGAGCTCCTACTTTCATTGATTGAGAGTAGGAAGCTTTTTGTTAACGAGATATCACTATCTGATGTGACAAATGACTATATAGCATATATCAAGAGCATGTCTGATATTCCTACTGAGAAGCGCGTAGCAGATATATCGTATTTTATTCTTATTGCATCTACTTTAATCCTGATCAAGTCTAGATCACTCTTGCCGAATCTGGCTCTGTCTGGTGAAGAAGAGGAAAAGATCGTAGATCTAGAATTGAGACTGAGACTGTACAAGGCTATCAAGGATGCTAGCGCAGAAGTAAAAGAGACTTTTGGTAAAGTCATCATCTACGCACTAGAAGAGAGGAATTTTAATACACCACTATTTTCTCCGGACAATCAGATCACTGTTCAAAATATTTTTCAGTGTATCAATGATGTGATACAGAATGTACCAAAGAAGGCGGAAGCCTTACCAGAGATCGAGATAAAGCGTGTGATGAGTATGGATGAGATGATAAATAGTCTGACAGATAGAATCCAGAATGCGATGAATTTATCATTTCGAGATTTTGCAAAGAGTCATGGAGGGTCCGACCATCGTGAAGTCAAAGTGCATGTTATCGTTTCGTTTCTCGCCATGTTAGAATTGGTAAGAGTTGGGTTGATAGATGTGATGCAGAATAATCACTTTGAGGATATGAGTATTAGCAAGCAAACTCCTAACAACTTTTAATTCACTTTATAAATTTTTATGCAATTAGAACAACAAATAGAAGGATTACTTTTTTATAAGGGAGAGGGGATGACAATCAAAAAGATTGCCGAGATTCTTGCTGTGTCTGTCGAGGATGTGAATACTGCACTTTCCAATCTCGAGAATTCTCTGTCTGGAAGAGGTGTGTCTATCGTACGTAATGCAGACGAGGTGATGATGGGAGTGGCAAAAGAATTGTCTTCATTTATTGAGGCTATGCGCAAGGATGAGATCACAAAAGATTTATCCAAGGCGTCACTCGAGACTCTGTCTATCGTCATGTACAAAAATGGTGTCACTCGCAGTGAGATTGACTATATCCGTGGTGTGAATTCTAGCTTTATTTTGCGCAATCTTTTGGTTCGCGGATTGGTAAAAAAGGAATCAGATCCAAAAGATATCAGGAGAATCATGTACAAACCAACACTGGATACTCTGTCATTTATGGGTATCACGAGAATAGAGGATCTACCAAATTATGAGCAGACAGTCGCAACTTTGAATAATACAATAAACAATCAAACAAATGAGTAATGCAATAAAAATACTTCTACCATCAGCTATATCTTTTATTACGGGTATTTTATTGACCCCAGTACTGACTCACTATTTTTTTAAATATCGAATGTGGAAGAGTACTTCTCGAAATGAAAATGTAGCACCTGGTGAATTCCAAAAGATTCATGATGCAAAAGCAGAACTATCTACTCCACGTACTGGTGGTATGGTGGTGTGGATGTCTGTACTCGTCACATTGTTCATATTGCTCACTATCAATCTATTCAACAATTCACTTTGGACAGAGAAATTGTATTTTATTAGTCGTGGTCAGACATTGTTACCACTATTCACATTGATCATCGCATCACTTATCGGCCTCGGTGATGATTTTATTCAGATCTTTGGGAGAGGTTTGTGGAAGACAGACCCGATAGTCCTACGCTTTATCAAGATAGGAATTATTCTACTCATGGGTGTGATTATCGGTTGGTGGTTCTATTCAAAATTGGGTATCAGCTCTGTATACATACCTATGCATGGATTTGTAGGGCTTGGGTATTTGTTTATTCCATTCTTCATCCTAGTCATGCTCGCAGTATGGTCATCTAGTGTCATTGACGGTATTGATGGACTCTCTGGTGGAGTGATGGCTTCAATATTCGCAGCCTATACATTCATATCATTCTTCCATGGTCATATAGACCTCGCTGCTTTTTGCGCAGTGGTGACTGGTGGAATACTAGCATTCCTATGGTTCAATATCCCGCCTGCACGTTTTTATATGGGCGAGACAGGTATGATGGGTCTGACTGTGACTCTGGCTGTCGTAGCATTTTTGACTAATACAGTATTCCTATTGCCAGTCGTCGCTTTGCCACTATTTGCTACATCATTGTCTGATGTTATTCAGATGACTTCACGTAAATTCCGAAATGGTAAGAAAGTATTTTTATTTGCACCACTGCATCATCACTTTGAAGCTCTGGGTTGGCCTAAATACAAGGTAGTAATGCGATATTGGATCGTAGGTGTAATCTCTGCAATTATAGGAGTAATACTCTCTCTAGTATCATAATATGTCTTACAAAGGAATTGATAAAATTTTTTTTGGAATAATCTGCGCTCTAGTAATTGGTGGTGCGATTATGTTCACATCATCATCTCTCGGAATTTTGGCAAAGAATGAATCAAAATTCTACGGAGTTATTTTCAATCAATTCGTCTTTGGATTACTCGGTGGTTGTGTGGCTATGTTCTTTACCATCAAGATCCCGTACAAATTCTGGAGGACATACTCACTCTACTTTTTCATCTCATCTATTTTGTTGACTGCATTAGTATTCGTACCTCATGTCGGATTTCAGCATGGTGGAGCACGTAGATGGATCAATATATTCGGACTATCATTTCAGCCTGTTGAATTTTTAAAGATTGGTTTTATCCTATATTTTGCTGCATGGCTATCATGGGTAAAATCCAAAATATCCGATTGGCGTTTTAGTGTACTACCACTAGTAGTACTGCTCGGTATTATCGCAGCTGTATTACTAAAGCAGCCTGATACAAAGAGCTTGATATTGATGGCGTCTACTTCTATCGTCATGCTATTCGTCTCTGGCATGCCGTGGAAATATATTTTAGCTGTATTGGTTATCTCGCTCGTAGGTTTTGGTGGATTGATCATGGTGAAGCCGTATCTGCTCGAGCGTGTAAAGACTTTTATGGATCCAAACTATGATCCATCCGGATCGTCATACCAGCTACAACAGTCACTCATTGCTATTGGATCTGGTGGTGTCACTGGGCGTGGAATAGGACAGAGTATACAAAAATTCAACTATCTCCCAGAGCCACAAGGGGACTCTATCTTTGCTGTCATAGGTGAATACAAAAATTCAACTATCTCCCAGAGCCACAAGGGGACTCTATCTTTGCTGTCATAGGTGAGGAGATGGGATTCATCGGTTGCGTAGTTTTGATATTACTCTTTGTCGCTTTTGCATTTCGAGGTTATCGGATTGCATATTTGGCTTCAGATTCTTTTAGTAAGATATTTACCATTGGCATCATTACACTATTCACTGCGCAATCATTCATGAATATCGCATCAATCATCGGAGTATTTCCTGTCACTGGGGTGCCACTGGTATTCATCTCGCATGGTGGTACCAATCTTCTACTGGCTCTAGGTGTGATGGGAATAATCCTAAATATTTCAATGAATCAAAAGAAGGCTGTATAAATTTTACTTAAAAGCTTACATACAAATGACTTACATCTCAAACCGTAAGGTTTCAAATGTAAGTTTGTAAAATAATAATTC
>JAPLXP010000005.1 GCA_026396015.1 Candidatus Nomurabacteria bacterium
TCAAAAGAAGGCTGTATAAATTTTACTTAAAAGCTTACATACAAATGACTTACATCTCAAACCGTAAGGTTTCAAATGTAAGTTTGTAAAATAATAATTCTATGAGTATTGAAAAAGAAATTTTAAAATATTTAAGTGATAATAAAAATAGAAAAACTATTAAATATAAAGGTATGCGGACTGGATTTCTGGGTTTACCAGACTTTGAGTATTATAAACATCAAACTCTAGCTAGCAGATGTTCCGGTCTGAAAAGTAAAGGTTATATTAAAGAGTTAAATGGTTTGTATTTTATTACTCAAGAAGGTGAGAAGTTTTTAAAATCAAAAGATAAGTCTATATTCAAAAAATTTTCAATAGAGAAAACAGATAAAGATCCAAAGGACTTATTAATTATTTATGATATACCAGATAACCAAACATCGGCTAGAAATTGGTTCCGAAGAGAATTAAGACAATTCCATTTTATTATGATCCAGCGTAGTGTATGGGTGGGCCCATCTCCACTTCCCGAGGATTTCAAAAAGTACGTAAAAGAAATAAAGCTCAATGAAAATTTTAAAACTTTTAAATTAGCAAAAGGATATAAATTTCAATAATATATTTTAACTATTTGAAACCTATCGTTCTGAAATAGTTGGGTTTGTTATTCTATACATAGCCATTGAAAATATACGTATAATTTGACTAATTTTAGTATAAATTGTAGTATATCTAAAAATTGTTAAACTTTTAAAAACTACACATATGATAATTAAAACAAGAATTAATCCTGAAGAGGAAGAACGCCAAAAAGAAATTAATTTAATTAGGGAGATGATATTAAAACTTCCTGAAGATGAAATAAATTTAATTCAGAAAGGCGAAGATTGTATTGAAGAACATTTTACTTTACAACAAAAAGAAGGCAAAAAACCTCATGAAATTAAAATTGATCAATTGAATGTTTTTAATTTATGTGAAGATGTTCCTGCAAATGTTATGAAATATTTATGTATGCTTTATTCTGCTGCAGGATATCAAGTTTCTATTCATGGAGATTATTTTCATACAGAAGGAGCTGTTCTTCGTACAAAATACCCAAATCAAATTTCGATTGAATAAATACAAATAGGTATAAAAATTTAAAACACACCTTGTTTATATGGGGTGTGTTTTTGTGTATTTTTCAATTTCTAAAATATACGCTATAATCCATATATGAAAATACTGTTAACTGGAGGAGGGACTGGGGGGCATTTTTATCCATTGATAGCTATCGCTGAAGAGATAAACAAAGTCGCTGAAAAAGAAAAAATAGTAGATGTAAAGATGTTTTACATGTCTGATTCACCATATGACCAGCGTATGCTTTTTGAGAATGGTATCACCTTTGTGAATGTACCAGCAGGTAAAATGCGCCTCGATAATCCAATCAAAAATTTCTTTGATATGTTCAAGACTGCGACTGGGGTACTATACGGACTCATCCAACTATTTGGTATCTATCCTGATGTTGTGATATCTAAAGGTGGATATGCTGCATTTCCAGCTGTGTTCGCTGCAAAACTACTTCGCATACCTGTGATCGTACATGAATCTGATTCTAGTGCTGGACGCATGAATCTATGGACTGCAAAATTCGCAAAGCGTATTGCTGTGTCATATCCTGAAGCTGGAGAGCAGTTTCCAAAGGACAAGACTGCATGGGTAGGACAGCCAGTACGCAAAGAAGTATCCCAAGCTGCTACTACTGGAATGTTTGAATTCTTTAAACTCAGTCCTGATGTACAGACAATATTTATCGAGGGTGGTTCACAGGGTGCAGAGATGATAAACAACGTAATCATAGAGGCACTCCCAGAGCTACTATCTAAATACCAAGTCATACATCAGACTGGTCCAAAGAATTTTGATGAAGTGGTTCTGCGTGCAAATCTGCTCCTCGAAAAGAATCCATACAAAGCAAGATACCTACCATATCCATATATGAACAACCTGGCTACAAAGATGGCTGCTGGTGCTGCTACTATCATCATCTCTCGTGCTGGATCTACAATATTCGAGATCGCATTGTGGGGTGTACCATCTATCATCATACCTATTACGAATTCAAATGGTGATCATCAGCGCAAGAATGCCTTTAATTACGCTCGAGCATGTGCCTGTGATGTCGTAGAGGAGGCAAATCTCAGTACTCATGTATTGATCGCCGAGATAGACAAGCTCATGAATAATCCAGACAGACTAGCCCAAATGAAGCAAAAGGCGAGAGCTTTCGCTACTCCAGATGCTGCAAATAAGATAGCAAAAGAGGCAATTGATACAGCATTGGCTCATGAAGCATAGGTTTAAAATATTGAAAAAATAATAGTATACTAAAGAGGTGAATAATCGTTCATCTCTTTTTTATTTGTTCGCATTTATCAGTACTCTCGTACTGGTTTTTTCTAGTATTGCGTATGCTGCGACAGAGGTAGAGATGAAAAATAAAATCAACGAGACAAATAGTCAGATTGAAAAAATAAACCAAGAGATCACTAGATATCAGAATATGATCAATACTACTGGGGCGCAAAAGACTACACTCTCTAATACAATAAAAGAGTTGACTCTGACTCGTGATAAATTATTGATTGAAAAACAAAAGACAGAAAAACAAATCCAAGCGACTAGTATGGTGATAGGAGGCCTTAGTACCAATATCATGGACAAGCAAAAGAATATTGATATGTCCAAAAATTCTATCGCTACATTGCTCTATAAAGAGTATCAGAATGAAAAGAGGACGACCTTAGAAGTGGTATTGTCTTCCGAGGATTTTAGTGATGCTGGACTAGATTACTATGCAGCTACTACATTGGGTAAAAAATTGAGTTCTAGTATAAAAGTAATATCTGATACTCGAGATGAATTGATAGCATCAAAGACTAAAAAAGAAATAGAGGAGAAGAATCTTCAAATATTGAAGAACACTCTTATTCAAAAACAGAAGACTATTGAGATAGCAAAAATTGAAAAAGATAATCTTTTAAAAGAAACAAAAAATAAAGAAGCTGAATATCAAAAATTGCTAGCAGAGCAGCAAAAAAAGCGTGATGCTTTTGAAAAAGATCTACGAGATTATGAATCCCAATTGAAATTTATTCTAAACCCAAAACTCCTGCCAGGATCAGGAGTGCTCTCATGGCCATTGGATAGTGTATTCATCACGCAGATGTTCGGCAAGACTACTGCCTCAAGGCGTCTATATGTCTCAGGGTCACATTCTGGTGTCGACTTGCGTGCATCTCTGGGTACGCGAGTTATGTCTATGGGTGATGGTACTGTGATAGGAGTGGGCAATACAGATGATTATTGTAAAGGTGCCTCTTTCGGTAAGTGGGTGTTCATAAGATATAACAATGGATTATCTAGTACGTATGGGCACCTATCTGTGATAGATGCCAAGGCTGGGCAAAAGGTATCTACTGGTGATGTCGTCGGATACAGTGGCAATACTGGTCACTCTACTGGTCCACA
>JAPLXP010000010.1 GCA_026396015.1 Candidatus Nomurabacteria bacterium
CCTCTCCTCGCCAACCGCACTCTGGTATTAACGCCAAAAAAATCTTGGGAAATCCTTTTGAATTCTTGGAATTCCGCCACACCCGCCACATCACCGCGCGCTTCGCGCGCGCCGAATTTTTGGGCATGTACTACGATGCTCGCTTGGAGGGATAACTTACGAACTATTAAATGGGAAGAGGTTTTTCCGTATCCCTCAGTATCTTTAAAGCAAATTATTCAATTATTATTAGTTGAATATAATAAAACTATTTCTTAGTATATCCACTCCACCTATCAATAGGCTGTTCAATTATTGGAACACCCCAAATACAAAATTTTTGAATTCCTTCTTTCTGAGACAAACTAAAGGTCATCCAAATTTCTCTTACTCTTTTGTATACATCAAGATGACAATATTTGAATTTTTTACCACTACCACATTTACACTTTTCATTTCTTCCTAATTCTTTGTAAACATTAAAATTGTGTGATTTGAATAAGTCCCAAGCCTTTCTTTCTTCTTCATAAAAAAAGACCTCTTTCTTATTAATTGAACCCATTGAGTAGCCGTCTGGATTTCCTCCAGCAAATGTTTGTGTAGGTGATGCATATTTGAAATTTAATAAAGATTTTTCAATATCCGCACGTTTTTTACCCGCACATTTATTGTATGAATTGTTAATAATGGTATTATTAAATAATTCAATTTCAGATTCGTCCAAATAAATAATCGTGTCTTCTTTTAATATAAAACTATTTTTTGTGTTCCAATAAGCAATGTAATAAGTAGAAGATATTGGTATAAGAATTAAAGTCTCATTAAGTCCGATATGTCTATTGCTTAAGTCAAAAAATTGAGATTTAATCCTTAGTGCTGATGTTGATATAAATTGGTCGCTAATTAAAAAATTATCTGAACTTTTAATTAATGCAAATTTATAAAAATTTTTAATTACACCTGCTAGCTCATTTAAATAATCGTGATTCAATATTTTTTCTGAAAGTAGTGGTATCTTATCTTCCTTTTTTAAACTTGAAAACTCTGTAAGCAATGCACCACTTCTATAATAAAAGAGAAGAAAATAATGGAGAGTTCCTTCTATTATCTTTTTAGCTTCAGATATATCTATTTTATTATTTTCTATTTTTTCTATTATTTTTATTAAATCTTTAATTTGCTTAGCAACTTCACCTTCGATTTTTGATAGATAATTTTCTATAGTATTTGCCTTTAATTTTTCATGTTCGTATGCGAATGTTTCGCACATTGAATTAATAACAGTAGTCGGATAAACCTTCTGTTTTACTAGATGAACCTCGAATATCCTCTCGTCTGAATCGGCAAAATAGCGAAGAAGAGATTGAGGTATATGATGTTGGTTTTTAGTTACTTGCTCTTTCATCTTGTGCGTAAATTAGAATTTTAGTTCTTCAATTTTCAATTTTAATCTAGTTTCATTAAATTTAAATAAATTACTTAATTTCAGTAGAACGTAATGGTACTTATTAAAGTAAGTTACATCGATAAGACTTTCTAGTTTTTCTTTTAACAAAATTTTGTCACTTTCACTCAATATGTAATAAAGCCTTTTAAGTGCAAATTCTTCACAATTTACTAGAAAATCATCATTTAAAACTTGTGCTAGGATATATTGTTTTTTTGTTATATCGATAATTTGTAAATTACAGTTAAGAATTCTAGCAAGAACAGAGTCTTTTCTAAAATTAATATTATTTTCTAAATTAAATTTATAATCTTCAATTGCACTTTCAATATCAAATTTACTGTTTTTGTCTCCCAATTTATTAAATATATCAAATGCCCAATATCTGTTATATTCAGCCAAACTATTAAAGCAATCAACCTTGGAAGAATTTATATTAAGTCCAATTTTTGATAATTCTTTAGAAGCAAAGAATAAAGCTTTCTTTGTGTGTATTTGGTTTTTACCCATGATTAACATATCATCAGCGTAACGCAGGTACTGGATATTATTTGTTATACAATAATCAGAAAAAACTTTATCAAAATCTTGTAAATAAAAATTTGCGAGAATTCTTGAGCAATCACCAACTTCATCTTGAGCTAAACCAACAGACTTAG
The DNA here is from genome assembly GCA_026396015.1 of Candidatus Nomurabacteria bacterium. Classification (GTDB taxonomy): domain Bacteria; phylum Patescibacteriota; class Minisyncoccia; order Phycocordibacterales; family UBA9973; genus UBA8515. Next base: position 2,086 of record JAPLXP010000010.1, read on the forward strand.
GAAAGTATTTATCAAATTTTTTATTCCAATTCTTTAAGAAATGAAATAATAAATCAATGACTTCAGAATAATCACCATTGCATGTAGTCCTGACTTTTTTCTCAAGTAGATTTAGGTTTATGCAGTCATAAAAATTTGCAATATCAAATTTTATAAAATAAGAGTATTCTTCTTGTTTGCTATACACATAAGCTTTTCTCTGAAAGTCACGCCAAGCCTCAACCCATGCTAAAGGGTTAAATGTGTACGGTGAAATAGAAAAAGGTACTTCATTTACTGACTCAAAATCAAGCTCTTCCATTTTTCTAATCTTACCGCCCATCCTAAATCCTCCATAAGTAGAATCTATTCTATTTATCGCAAGATTATTTTCTAATATCTTTAAGCAGAAATAGTAAACACAAATATCTTTTATGGATAAAACTGGCACAATACGAGACACCAGATTGTGTTTGTTTGAAACAATATATTCTCTTGGGTTTGATGGAGAAAATGTTGAATTTTGAATTTCATTGAACAGTGAATTTAAAAAAAAATCTTTTTCTATTTTTTCATCTATTGATACATAGGTTTTCTTTAAAACTAATCCCCATATACCAGAGACAATTTTTATAAATAATTCTCTATTTATTATCTTTTTTTCTTCATCCATAAAATATTTATTTTATAAAGCTTATTGCGAGCTTGATTCAAAATGCTTAAATTAACTGTATAACTTTGAATTTGTATTATTTCCACCCAACAAATTGATTTTGTTTTGTAATAGTTTGTTTGGTTACGGTTGTATTCTATCAGAATATAAAGCAAAGTAAACATATTAGATTAAAGTTTCAGTAGCTTTAACTAGCTTTTATTTGCTGGTATAATTAAGATGTGAATACCTTTACAAGACAACCTAATATACAGCAAAAAGCCCTCCAGAAGGCTCTAGAATCGCCTAGAATAGGCAAGCACGGCAAAAGGAAGACTACTCTAGCTCTAGAGGAGGTTAGACGAGAAAATGCCCAGAAACTTCTTTCTGAGGTAGATAAAATGATAGATATTCAGCTAGAAATAGCAAAATCAAAAACAGTCAGTCCTGCCATAAGATTGAAAGCTTCTGAGATGGTAGTCACTCGTGTATTGGGTAAACCAATTGAGCAAAAAGATACTTCAGAGAAAGAATTACCTGTTCCAATATATGGGTCTTTATCTATAAAATAGTCGCCTTTGGGGACCTTCTTTTGTTATTTAAATAAATCTGTAAACCATGAGCTAATTCTTTTAAAGAAAGATTGTTTTATAGGTTTAGTTTCTTGAGTTAGACTATCTACCCAGGCTTCAGTGGCAACTGGTTTAACAATTTTTGGAATTTCTTTTATTGGATTTATAGCTTTAGGAATTTGAACTTTTTTCTCTACTGTCAGAGGTGTTGTCGTTGTGGTATTAATTGAAGTTTTTAATTTTGTTTCCATGCAACCATCTGCCTTATTTTTAGCCCATTCATATCCAGCATCACAACTACACTGAGTGGAGCCGTCTTTTGCTGTATTTGGGATAGCAATTGAATGTGGACCAAAATAAGTCATACATGCTTGATTCACATCAACACATTTATTATTTTGTTTTATTTGATTACTATCACAAGTAACAATTTTTTGACAGGACTTGTATCCAGAATCAAATTCATATCCAGCATTACAACTACATGTTTTGTTTACTGTGTCATTAAAACTATTTGGTCCATATTTATCAACACACCATTTCTGCATTTCAGTGTTTACATACTCTTCTTTGTCTATAATTGTAACTGGTACTGGGTTCATTATATTTGATTGTGAACTTAAACATGATTGGTATGAAATCTGTTGCAATTTGTATCCTTCTATTTGGGTTTTACACTGGGATATTTTTTGGTCATATTCTTGAGAGGTCTTTTCTATTTGTTGGTTTACCCAATCTGTATCTCCAAAACCACGCCAGTTTGCAATACTGGTAGCCTGAGCTTTCTGTGATTGTAATAACTGAAGAAGTTCTTCTGAGCATGATGCTATTGGGTAATAACATTTTGTATCTTTACATTCGATAACATTATTAAAAAATACAGAACTTTTTGTGAAGTCATTACAGGTTGCATACACACCTAGAACAGAACAGTTTACCCCTCCATGAGATGAGCAGGCACCAGAAGTTGCGAAAGATATAGTTGGTAAAAGTATTAAAAAAGCAATAATTAGATATTTTTTCATATTATGTTTTGTTTTACTGGATAGCAAAAAGCTCCTAGCCAGTTTGATGGATTTAAACCCATCTATATCCGTTTCCAGATACAGCCCCGTAAAAGGCAAACTCTGACTAGGAGTTCTTTATCTTTTACGGGGACTTTTCACCATGCCACCGCTAGAGCGATGGTTTAGGCTACTCTTACTATTTAGTTGTATTTACACAATAACGCACAATAAATGAAAACACAACATAAAGTTATTTGATTTAAAATCCTGTCAAATACTTTTTTGGATAGTTTTTTATTTTTAAAAAATAAGGATGCTTTTTAGGGTCAATAATAAACTAATTAGTTTATTATTGATTGAATGTAAAAAAGTCAATTTGCCTATATATAATATATGTTTTTTAAAATTCTAAAGTTGTAAAACGGGCTTATGATTAGTGAATCAGTGGTGTCCACACACACGAAGTCTATTTATAAATTGACGGTCAAGTGGACATTGTCTGTCAATTTATAAGTAGATTTTTAATTTTGCATAAACAATGAATGAAAATATGAAAATAATAAAAGAATCAAATTTTTTTGAATGCAGTGATATTTCACTAGCTTCCACGTTGTTTTATTTTGGCTACAAAATTGAAGCAATAAATAAAAATAATTCATCACGTGTAGTGTTTGTTTTTGAAAGAGACAATAAGCTTGATGAATTAATTCAAGGTTTCTGGGCACATTCTCTGGGTGTTGACCCTTTGGGTTATTTTAATTGCCTAAAAGAAATTAAAACAAGGTTATATCAATAATATCCTCACTTTTGATAATGAAAATTAAAATAAGATGAAATTTCCAGAAAACATTCAAATACCCAGAAATATAAGACCTCCAAACAAGAAGACTAGATTTTGGATGGATAATGAAATACTTCAAATATATGCTCCAAAATTAAAGCCTGCGGGGATAGCACTTTATTGTGCCCTAGCTATGCACGCTAATAGTAAGACTCAGTCTTGTTTTCCATCATACCCAAGATTAATGCAGATGTCTGGTATTGGAAAAAGAAACACTATAGGAAAATATTTAAAAATATTAGAAGGATTAGATTTAATTTTAATTGACCGTAATAAAAAAAGACAACCCAATAGATATTGGATGCTTCAAGTAGATAGTACCCAAATGGATACTAATAAAAAATATACTAATAACCAAAAAGAACAAGAACAGTACCTAACTAGTCATTTGCATAGTACCGATAGAGATACTCTAAATCAAAGAATTAATTCAAATAAAGAAATGGAGATTTTTTCTATAGAGGAAGATTTTGAAATCAAAGAATCTGTATTTAAAGCTAGTGATTTTACCCCAGAGTTTATTAAAGAAATTCGAAAAAATAAAAATTAGTATGCAACTCAATCAGCTACAAATCAATAAGTTCTGCGAACTTCACAAGGATTGTGCTGATTTTGAGAGTTTGTCTAAGGTACAAAAAAGTCGTATTGCAAATGGTGTAGCTAATCATTATCAAAATCTTTTTAAGATACAACAAAGGCTCAAAAAAGAATCTGAAAATAGCATAAAAAATAGTGAATAATAGTCTATTTTTTGCTATAATTATAAGAGTATTTAACTATAAAATATATGAAAAAAGAAACTAAAACAACACAAAATAAAGTAGTTATTTATTGTAGAGTTTCTTCTAAAGAACAAGAAGACACTGGTTATTCTCTTCCAGCTCAAGAAAAACTCTTAAAGGAATACGCTGAAAGAAAAGGGCTTAGTATTCTAAAAGTATTTTCGGTTGCTGAATCTGCAAGTGGCACAAAACAAAGAAAGATATTCGGGGAAATGATGGAATATATGCAGAAGAAAAATATTCAAATTCTTTTATGTGAAAAGGTTGACCGACTAACTAGGAATCTTAAAGAGGCTGTAGTAGCTAACGATTGGGTTGAAGCAAACGAAGAAAGACAAATTCACTTTGTAAAACAAAATCTCGTAATTCATAAAAATGCTAAATCTGATGAAAAATTTCGTTGGGATATTGAAATAGTTCTTGCTAAGAAATACATTTCAAATCTTTCAGAAGAAGTACGCAAGGGTCAAAAAGAAAAGATTGCTCAAGGATGGCTACCAACAAAGCCACCTATTGGTTATAAAACAATTGGAGAAAAGGGACACAAAATACATATCATCGATAATGAGATATCTCCATTGATTAAAAAGATGTTTGAATTATATGCGACTGGAAATTATTCTCTTGTTAGCCTTGAAGATGAAATGCACAAGCTAGGTCTCCGTACTAAAAATAGAGGAAAGATTTATCAATCAAGAATATATGATTTATTATTGGACCCATTCTACTGTGGAAAAATGAGGTGGGACGGTATTGTGTATCCCGCAAAGCAAGAACCACTAATATCAAAAGATTTATTTGATAAAGTAGGAATTATTCTAAAGAGAAGAGGTAAAACTTCACTTGCAACACAACATAACTATCTTTTTAGAAGCAAGGTTTTTTGTGAAGGATGTGGAGGTGTGTTAGCTTGGGAATCACAGAAAGGAACTATATATGGGCATTGCAATAATCATATGAAGTCTCGTAATTGCCCTCTGAAGACTTATGTTAAGGAGAAAGATGTTGAAGAGCAGATAGATGTTGTATTTGAACAAATAGCTCCTAGGAACGAAGCTGTGCTCAAATGGATAGAGGAAATTATTAAAGAAGAGAACGGAGAGCAGATTAACTTTAGAGAAACTGAGATTCAAAGATTGAATGGATTGCTTCAGAGTATACGAAAACAAAAAGATAGATATTTTGAAGCAAAGATAGATGGAGAGATTGACCTTGAGTTTTGTGATAGAAAAATAAGTGAGTGTAGAAGTGAAGAAGCGGTACTAGAATCAGCTCTTGAGAAAGTAAACAGTCAGACGGATGATTATCAGGATTTGAGTTTAGTCATCCACGAATTAGCTTTTAAGGCTCGTGAAATATATCAAAAAGCAACAGTTGATGAGAAGAAAATGCTATTGTCTCAACTTTTTACGAACTTCACACAGAATCGTTATGAAATAAGAGCAAACTATAGTTTGGCTTGTGATTATCTATTGAAATGGATGCCTAAGCTAAATGAACTCTACGAACTGAACAATAGCCATACAACAAAAGGAAAAAAGAGCACTTTCGTGCTCTCTCATCCTACAATGCTCCCTCTCTACCACAAAATCCGAACTTTTTTCGCCGAAAATCCAAATGAAGAATTCTAAAAAATGGACTCGGCAGGGCGAAACATTATTCTCTGGGTATCGCTTCGCACTGCCTCGACTTCTTTTCGCGCGCGAGGAGGGTCTGGGAGGAATTGCGGGAGGAATTGCGCGCGGGATTCGGGGGTGGGAGGAAAATACAAAATTCAAAATTGATAGCCTCGGGATAGTTTGGTATTTATATTTCCGTGATTATTTAGCGTTAGACAGCACCCTCGGCATCCGCCTCGGGCATTTCCGCTAGGGCTACTCGCGCCTAGGTGCTAGGAGTGGCAACGGCTCAAATACACCAAATGAGCCGTTAGCCACACCTCTTGGGGAGAGGAAGTTTCCTCTCCCCGGGTCGGACTCTGCTGATTACAGCAGTCCGTCCTCGCCATCCCCACACCACGCTTTTTATATTTATGTTTATCTCTTCCTTCGGTTTTTACTTATTCCACTTCGATTAACCACGGAGCTCATCCTTTAGCCACTGGACGCCATAGCGGTAAATGCCCGAGGATCCAAAATACTCGTGCTTTGCCCCAGCTCCGTATGATTACACACGGAGCTATCCCACCCATGCGTGCACGAACTCACTCCCTTATTTATATTTTAGAATAGAATACAGATTTTCCTGTTTTTCCAGTTTGTTTTATTTTATTTCCCTTTTCTAGGATTTCCAGATATCTCGTTGCTGTGGCATCAGATACATGCAAAAACTTCTCTACTTCATCATTCGTGATTTTAGATTTGTTCGTGAACATATTTAAAATTCGATCCAGCTTTTTTCTTTTTCTTGATTGAATTGCATTTCGTGCTTTGTTTAGTAATTCGCGGATTGGATTTATACTGCTTGCGATTACGATAGGGGTGGCGATAGTTTCGGGTTTGATAACGGGTTCAGATTTTACTTCAGGAGCCGGAGGTAATTCCTCGGGCGGAGTTTCAGCTTTCACTTCAGGCATTGCAATCGGCTCAGGTTCTACTGCTAACGGCTCATTTACTGGTATTTGAGCCGTTACAGGTTCAGGAATAGCTTCTGGGGCTTGTATAGGCTCATTTGAGGGCTCAATAATAGGGGTTTCTTTGTTGGGTGTTATTTCATTTGCCATATAGGTATTATCTCAAAATACCCTTATAATGCAAGGTAAAAATGCTTGACAATTAACTCAAAAAGGAGTATAATATACAGATAGGTTCACTACTTCCTAAATTAGTAGATATAGCGAGAAAGGAGTAACTCGCAGAATGGCATAAGCAAAAAAATAATCTCGGCATCGCACGTTGCGGTAAAACACATTTAAAAATGAATACGTTTGCAAAAGTTGGAAGAATCGCTTTAATGCATCTCTTCACTAAAAAAGTTGGAGTTTTCGGAACTACACGTTATCAAGAATTAGGAATGGAGAGTATCTTTCCAAGAAAGGTTTCTATTTCTACTGAAGAGGTTAATCTTTTCAAGGAATATTATTCTTGTGTAGTGAATGCTTACGGACGCCACAACAGTTACAAAATTTTTATGTGGAGTGTTGAATTGGGGCTTTCTGAGATTTTAATCTCGAGGGACAATGAGGGTAAATTGATTGATTTAATTCATCGTTGCTCTGAAGGTCCACTTACTCATATTGTGATTGCTGTTGAATACAGAGATCATAATGATGACAGCTCAAAAGAGGGAGAAGAAATTATTATCTACTCTCTTACAGATGAGCAGAAGAGAATTATCTCCGACTACATTCACAACAAGGAATTAGACGAGTTTGAGAGTGATGAAGAATTTACTTTCAAGCACGGCTATTTTCCAAAAAACAATTAAACACGTAAGTGGGATAAAGCTCGCTTGCGTGTTTTATCTTTTTATTTAATTATTACTCAAAAAACATTTTAACTACTTCTCCACAGGAGTGGTTAATTTTTTATTTTAAATACTGTACTCATGAATTTTTTATAAAAAATCACAATATTGAGGATAATTTTCTTTGACTATTCTTTTCCATTCAGCAGTTTCCTTACCACCACCCAAATCTGTTTTTCCATATACGAGTAGGATAGAAACAAAATGATTATTTTTATGCCAAGCCAAAATACATCTGTTGCCTGAGGTTGTCGCAGATTCTTTACTTTTTACTACTTTAAATTTAGTTTTTATAATTTTTACATCTCCACCATCATATACAGTTTCGGCTCTATCGGTAAGGAGTAACATATCGATACGCTCAAGCTCGGCCATGATAGCACGCAAGGTAATATCCCAATGTACTTTATACTTTTTCTCAAAACTTTTTATGAAGTGCCTTTGTGCAAAGTCTTCAATCTGTACAGTAGAATTACCTTGCATCGCTTTAATAGACTAGTTTCTCATCTTCTTGAGTGATAAGTTCGTATGGTATAAGTTCATTATCTCTACATAGAAAGTACGGGAGTTGATTATGTGTAAAGTTTACAATTTCTTGAGTTTTTTTATCTTTCCATTTTTCTGCAATTTTTTTCATCAATGTATTTTCTTCTTTAGAAAGAGTTTCAATTTTCTCATTTTTATTACTATCTGATTCACTGATCAAGAACATTTCTTTCCCGTCGTCGTTCTTGTGCTCAATAGTAATTTTTCCATCTACCTCAAGCTCATCGAGTGCGCGAAAGAATGTATCAGGTACTGGGCCATAAGTAATTTTACGATACTGCATTCCACTCATACTTTCAAGATTATTATAGAACCATGCAAAGTCTGCAAGATAGAGTAATTTAGCAAGTTTTGTTTTTGGAATTTTCCCATCTTTGGAAATATTCATACGCAAATATGTCAGTATCATGTGTTTATACTTTGGTATATTTGGAATAGTTCCAGAAAGAAGCTCATCAACTCCTATGCTGAAAAGTGTCGCAAGTTTTTTTGCTTCTTCTAAGCTAAGTTCTTGTTTGCCGGATTCAATAGCTGTATATGTGGGGCGAGAGACCCCAATTGCTTTTGAAACTTGCTCTTGACTAAAACCACGATCATTGCGAAGCCTTTTAATTTTTTGTATATACATGTTCATATACGAACAAGTATATACAAAACTTGTAAAAAAGTCAAGCATTTTTAGTCGAGTATTTGACATAGGAAATATAAGGGTATATAATGGATTTCATGTCTAATTTAAAAGAACATGACAATACAGATAGAGATATTATTATAATCAACAAAGACTCTCTATTGTTACGTATTTTGCATTGTAAAGATTATTACACCTCTCAAGTAGCTGCACCAACATTTCTAGGTATTGCAATATCTCTAATGGTTCCAGGATTACTTTCTGAGTCATTTAGAAACATCGGGCCTGTCCCAGGAGAAACAATAAGAGTAAGCTTGATAGTTCTTGGTGTGATTACTTTTGTGCTCGCTGGCTATTTCTTTTGGAAATGGTATCAGTCAAAAGATACACATGAACCACAAAATATTATCAACAGTCTTTTGAAAAATAACAAAAATGACCAATCGCAAGTATTTAAAGAAGAAAATAAAAATAAACTGGTTAAAAAAGTGAAATTAACGCTAAAATAATCTTAAAATACAAGCTATGTGAACGCTCGTCTTTACAAGAGAATTAATTTATTTCCATTAGTTATTTTTTCTAGTATTTTGAAATTTTAAGAATATAATTCAGGTATAGTCAGTTTAGTCGAGAGCTGGTCATTATCAAAAATAACTTCAAATCAATATGGCAACAGACGCACCAGGAATGAAAGGTTACCGTTCTCGAAATGAACATGGTCCTCTTCGAGAAAAACGAGGAGATACTTATGTAGAGACAATAGAAAAACAATATGGTAAAGATTTTGGAGTTCGTGGAGATATGCATTTAGATACTCTCCTTGAACAAAAAGGTTTTAATTCATTAAATGATCTTCTGCATAATCATAAATAGGTTAACTTAAGCAAAAGATACTGGATTATCGAGATCTTGATGGGAAGAGAATATCAGAACACAGACTTTCAGAACCAATATTCTATGACAGCGCGAGAAAAGTACACCTAGCTTAAAATAAAAATACCGCACTCAGTGCGGTATTTTTATTTCTTTTTGTTAAGTTTTTCTGCTTCTGCTGGGATTATATAAACATTTTTAAGTAAACCCTCAACAATCTCTAGCGCTATATCAATATCACTCGGTTTTATGGGTATCGACTTATGAGCAGACTCATTTCCAATATCTCGAATATGCAAAAGTAGATCACCCCCTGCTCTAGTAAGTTTATCAGTAGAAACTAAGTGATCAATTTTTTCATGAAAATTCCACTGAGTAGCACCTTCGGTAACGCAAACCGCCTCCACAATCGCCCGCAAACCTAGCCCAGTCAAAATATATGAACCTGCACATATTGATTCAAATGTTTCTTTGTAAATTTTTGATACTGTACTAGGAACCCGCCATAGATTTTCCAATTGAGTTCTCCCTGAAACTCTATGCGGATAAATCTCAATACTAATACTAGGTTCCATTTGATCATACGATACATAGTCATAGTCATCACTATTGCAACTCTCTGTCCTGTATGATACATTTTCACATCCCCGGCATTGAATTATCTGGTATGAATCGTTTCCTTGGATATCTTCATTACCCCATTTTCGTTCTATTGATTTCAAAATTATATGCTTAGTTGTGTGTCCACAGAATTGACAAATAACATCAATCACTTTTCCATCATCAAGATTTGGTACAAATTCTGTTTTCATATTTATATTCGCTTATTATCACTAAAATTTTATTACCCCGATTTAGTTCAATTATCGATTTCCTTTTGCTCGGTTATGGGTCTTGCACAACATTTCACAATTTTTAATATCAGTTTTACCACCCTTACTCCAAGCTGATACATGGTCAGCATCCATATCCGCAATACTCCAAATTTTGTCTTTGTTTATATCATGCCCAATTGCACAGTGTGAACAATTCGAAACCCCTTTTTTCTTTGCATTAGCAGTTTGTGCTTCGTAAACTGAGCGCTTAGTTGAATCCTCAAATACTCGTACTTCAAGGAGTTTTGTTTCAACTTCTCCACCTAAAACATATTCAAAAATACCTTTACGACTTTTTACAAAACCATCAGCGTAGAGCTTCTGAACAGTAGTAGATACTGTGACAGGGTTATATTTTTTTTTGTGATATGTTTGATAAATCCTATTCCATTCTAAGCCTTTCATTTCGCTTTCAACATCAGTAAATGTGGTCGAGACCCAATCAATAACAGTATTGAAATGTTTTTTTAGTTCAGTAATATTTTCGTCATTTCGGTGTTTGCTCATATAACTATCAATTGCTCCGTCAGAAACCCAATCTAACGCCCTTTCCAAATAGGCTTGACGCTTGATATCACCTGCGATGTAAGCACTCCATTTCTGAATATTTGTATTTTGACTATTGCTAAATTCTTCACGTGCTTTGGTAACAAAAGGACCAGAATATACTGCGTTCAAAATTTCCTGCTCAGTTAGCGGTACACCTGCAATATTAATAGTCTTAAACCAATCCTTAATCTCAGGCTCATCGCCTTCACACACATACACCAACAGTTTGGTTTTCATTATTTGCTCACGCTGACTGGTAGCCATACCACTATAATATTGCTCATGTCCGTTCTTGTCTTTGACTGCAAACTTTCCTGTCACAAACCGACCGATACTAGTTATACGTTGTTGTCCATCTAAAACTTCAAACTCATCCTTACCAGCTTGATTAAAATATATTAAACCTATTGGATAACCTTTCAAAATTGAATCAATCACAGCTACATCACGCTTACCATCAGCGTAAATATAATTACGCTGATACTCTGGCTGAATAGTTAGTTTGCCAGAGAGACCAAACAAACCTTTTCCTTCGAGTTCGTTATAAACAAAACCGTCGCAAACTTCTTTAATAGTGATGTCATTTTTTAAGGTTGTTTTCATAGTTATTTTTTCTTGTGTATAATAAATAATTTTTTAAAAGTTTCTTTACTATTTATATAAGTGCTACGTCCGTAAACCCCTTCAGGATCCTGACCAACCCCTCGGTTTGCACCAAGTATCTCAAACTGATCAGAAGAATATTTGTCCATAAAGCTTATCGGGACTCCAATAACACCATCATAATCGCTCGGGATCGCATCTACATATGACACATCAATGGCATCGTAATTATCATATTTATCATATGATGTTTTACCCTGCATTTTTTTATTGAACTTTAAGTTATCTGACATACTCATTAAACTAAGTGGTTGATGTCTTCGTCCGTGATCCAAATTAGTGTACCAACGTACACCTTGAACTCTCGTAATATAAACTTTTTTACCTTGTTCATTTACTTTAATTTCACGTACTTGGTCTAAATTAGCTACTGCTTCAGGTATTTCGTAAAACATAGCTCCGCCGTTCACTTTCGCATTATTACCAAACCATACTTTGTTTGCCTTAATCATAGGAAAAACTTCTTTATACGTAATTGCGTTCATGTTTCCAATAATCAAGAATTGCTTTTTATAATCAAAAAGTTGTGTAATATATTCACGAAATAAACTAAACGGAGGATTAGTGACTACAATGTCAGACTGTTTGAGTAACTCGACACATTCATCACTTCTAAAATCACCGTCACCATCAAGAGGAGTCCATTCATTATTTTTATTCGCTCGGAGTTGCTTCGCAATATCTTCTAAAGTAAATGACCCGTCACCATCCACATCACCAACTTCGTTGATAATGAATTTATTAGCGGTTATTTTCGGACGACCTTTTGAATTTTCTAAAGTTTTATCATCACCAAATAATCCAAGTTGAGTATTGGCTACAGGTGAGGGTTTGTAGCTCGTAGTGATGATCTGTTTAAGTCCTAGTTTGTTGAAATTAAGTACAAAATAGCGGAAGAAATTACTCTCGAAGGGATCGTCACAGTTACTGTAAACAACTTTATCTTTAAAAGTATTTGGATCATACTCAAGATAAGATTCGACTTCTTTTTGAATATCTGAAAATTGAGTATAAAACTCATCATTTTTTACCTTTTTTGCATTTGTAAGATTTTTGTTTGCCATAATTATTTTAACAGCTCATCAATAGAAACACCTAGAGCTTTTGCTAATTTGGTAATGGTTGAAAGTGTAGGGTTTTTATTGCCACTTTCAACATTGCTGATATATGCTCTATCAACATCTAAAGCTCGGCAAATGTCACCTTGTGTCATACCTTTGGCAACACGGATTTTCTTCATATTTTCTCCTAGTTTTTTGGCTGAATTCACAATTGAATTATATGCCTAATTGTTTTTCTAAACAATATTGTTATATAATACAATATAGCCCCTCCCACCCCCGAATCCCGCGCGCAATTCCTCCCAGACCCTCCTCGCGCGCGAAAAGAAGTCGAGGCAGTGCGAAGCGATACCCAGAGAATAATGTTTCGCCCTGCCGAGTCCATTTTTTAGAATTCTTCATTTGGATTTACAAAAATCGGCGCGCGCGTGGCGCGCGGTAATGTGGCGGGTGTGGCGGAATTCCAAGAATTCAAAAGGATTTCCCAAGATTTTTTTGGCGTAAATACAAGAGTGCGGTTGGCGAGGAGAGGGTTCTATGATGAATACATCATTCAAAATAATAATTTTGTGAGCCAATCGTAAAACGATAATTGTAAAATCAAAAGCAATATGAAATATTTTTTATACATCCGCAAATCAACCGACGAGGACGACAAGCAAGTTTTGTCGCTTGAGTCGCAAGAATTTGAATTGAATGAATTTGCCAAACGTGAGCATTTGATTGTTGCCGAGACATTTCGCGAATCGCAAACAGCGAAATGCCCCGGCAGGCCAGTATTCAATCAAATGCTCGATCGTATGGAGCGTGGCGAAGCGGAAGGAATTTTAGCTTGGCACCCCGACAGACTAGCGAGAAATAGTGTAGACGGTGGAAGAATAATTTATTTTGTAGACTCGCTAAAAATAACCGCGCTAAAATTCCCGACATTTTGGTTTGAAGCCACGCCCCAAGGCAAATTCATGCTGTCTATTGCTTTTGGACAATCGAAGTATTTTGTCGATAATCTTTCAGAAAATACAAAGCGTGGTTTGCGTCAAAAGTTAAGACGAGGCGAATGGCCCGGCTGGGCACCACTGGGATATTTGAATGATAAAGTAAAGCACAATGTGGTAAAAGACCCCGAGCGTTTTCGCCTCGTCAAAAAACTTTTTGAATTATACGCAACCACAAACTATTCAATGAAAGATTTACAAAATACTGCAATCCAAATCGGCTTGTTTGGGAAAAGTGGAAAAGTCCCATCTGTTTCCCTTATTGCTCACACATTATCAAATCCATTTTACTACGGTGCATTAAAGTATAATGGCGAGCTTTATGACGGGAAACACGAGCCAATGGTATCAAAGAAACTTTTTGATAAATGCTCGGAAGTAATGGCGAACAGATATAAACCAAAAAAGCACAACAAAGCAAAAGAGACACTGAGAGGTTTGCTTAATTGTGCTACTTGTGGATGCGCCATTACTTCCGAAATACAAAAAGGACATCAATATTATCGCTGTACGAAAAAGCGCGGAAATTGCGGACAAGGGTATATCCGCGAAGAATTACTCGTCAGCCAGATAAATGATGTCCTTCAAAAAGTTTCTTTGCCGCCGTCTTGGGCAGATAGTATGCTCGCGAAACTAGAAACCGAACGCGAGCAAGAACGGCAAGACGGGATGACTTTTGCTCAAAATTTGAAAACTCAGATTGAGGATTTAGAATTGAGAATAGAAAAGTTGCTTGATGCTCATCTCGACGGACTTATTCCAAAAGACGAGTATGTGGTGAAAAAACAAAAAATCCTCAATCAAAAAATTGAGTTTTCAAATAAATTGCAGGATTTTGAGCAAAAGGGCAATTGTTGGCTCGAACCGATGAGACTT